>JANNEQ010000009.1:0-43472 GCA_031378885.1 Flavobacteriales bacterium | reverse complement strand
GTCTGATACTTATCCTCAAGGAACTACTACAGTAACTTTCACTGCAACTGATGCGGCCGGAAATATCACAACATGTTCAATTGACATTACTGTTAATGACAACGAGCAACCTGTTATTACTTGCCCTGCCGATATTACTGTAGACAATGATGCTGCTTCTTGCGATGCGCTCGTAACAGTTCCTGCACTTGTATTCGCTGACAACTGCGGTATTGCAACCGTAGTTAACGACAGAACAACGGGCGGTGCTGATGCGTCTGATACTTATCCGGTAGGAACTACAACTGTTACATTTACTGTTACTGATATTCATGGCAATGTTTCTTCTTGTTCAATGGATGTGGTAGTAAATGATAACGAGCAACCTGTTATCACTTGTCCTGTCGATATTACTGTCGACAACGATGCTTCTTCCTGCGAGGCATTCGTAACTGTGCCTGCTCTTATCTTCAATGACAACTGCGGCATTGCAACTGTAGTAAATGACAGAACAACTGGTGGTGCAGATGCTTCTGATACTTATCCTGTGGGAACTACTACTGTGACATTTACTGTTACTGATATTCATGGTAATGTGAGCACTTGCTCTATGGATGTAATTGTCAATGACAATGAACAACCTGTTGTCACTTGTCCTGTTGATATTACTGTAGATAATGACGCTTCTTCTTGCGATGCATTCATAACTATACCAGCACTTGTATTCAACGACAACTGTGGTATTGCAACGGTAGTAAATGACAGAACAACGGGCGGTGCTGATGCTTCTGATACTTATCCAGTCGGAACCACAACGGTGACATTTACTGTTACTGATATTCATGGAAATGTTTCGTCATGTTCAATGGACATTGTGGTGAATGACAACGAGCAACCTGTTATTACTTGTCCTGCCGATATTACAGTTGACAATGATGCTTCATCATGTGACGCATTCGTAACTGTACCTGCACTTGTATCCGCTGACAACTGCGGAATAGCAACAGTGGTGAACGACAGAACAACTGGTGGTGCTGATGCTTCTGACACTTATCCTGTTGGAACTACTACTGTCACATTTACTGTTACTGATATTCATGGTAACATCAGCACTTGCTCAATGGATGTGGTTGTGAATGATAATGAGCAACCGGTTATTACTTGTCCTGCCGATATTACTGTTGACAACGATGCTTCTTCTTGTGATGCATTTGTAACAATTCCTGCACTTGTATTCGCTGATAACTGTGGAATAGCCACAGTGGTGAACGACAGAACAACCGGAGGTGCCGATGCTTCCGACACTTATCCTGTCGGTACCACAACTGTGACATTCACTGTTACAGATATTCATGGTAACATCAGTACTTGTTCAATGGACATTACAGTCGTTGAAGCCGAAGCTCCGATTATTACATGTCCTGCTGATATAACAGTTGACAATGATCCGGGAGTTTGCCAGGCATTCGTAACCGTTCCCGTTCCCACGTTCAGCGACAATTGTGGTGTGCCAGTAATCACAAATGATTACAATACAAATGGCAGTGATGCGTCTGATACTTATCCTCAAGGAACTACAACGGTAACTTTCACTGCAACAGATGCAGCTGGAAATATCACGACATGTTCAATTGACATTACTGTTAATGACAACGAGCAACCTGTTATTACTTGTCCTGCTGACATAACAGTTGACAATGACGCTGCTTCTTGCGATGCATTCGTAACAGTTCCTGCACTTGCATTTAATGACAACTGTGGAATTGCCACAGTGGTGAATGATAGAACTACTGGTGGTCCTGATGCTTCAGATACTTATCCTGTTGGAACTACTACCGTTACATTCACTGTTACTGATATTCATGGTAATATCAGTACTTGTTCAATGGATGTTGTGGTGAATGATAACGAGCAACCTGTTATCACTTGCCCTGCCGACATAACAGTTGACAACGATGCTGCTTCTTGCGATGCGTTCGTAACAGTTCCTGCACTTGTGTTTGCCGACAACTGTGGTATTGCAACCGTAGTTAACGACAGAACTACCGGCGGTGCCGATGCTTCAGATACTTATCCTGTTGGAACTACCACAGTGACATTTACTGTAACTGATATTCATGGAAACATCAGTACTTGTTCGATGGACATTACAGTCGTTGAAGCTGAAGCTCCGATTATTACATGTCCGGCTGATATAACCGTCGACAATGATCCGGGAGTTTGCCAGGCATTTGTCACCGTTCCTGTTCCAACATTCAGCGACAATTGTGGTGTGCCAGTAATCACTAATGATTACAACACAAATGGCAGTGATGCATCTGACACATATCCTCAAGGAACTACTACAGTAACTTTCACGGCGACTGATGCGGCAGGAAATATCACAACTTGTTCCATAGACATTACCGTTAATGACAACGAACAACCTGTAATTACTTGTCCTGCCGATATTACTGTTGACAACGATGCTGCTACCTGCGATGCTTTCGTAACAATTCCTGCTCTTGTATTCGCTGACAACTGTGGCATTGCAACTGTAGTCAACGACAGAACAAATGGCGGTGCTGATGCATCAGATACTTATGCTGTAGGAACCACAACCGTGACATTCACAGTTACTGATATTCATGGTAACATCAGCACTTGTTCGATGGATGTGGTTGTGAATGACAACGAACAACCTGTTATCACTTGCCCTGCCGATATCACGGTAGATAATGACATAGGTACTTGCGATGCATTCGTAACAATTCCTGCTCTTGTATTCGCTGACAACTGTGGAATCGCAACAGTGGTCAATGATAGAACAAATGGTGGTGCCGATGCATCAGATACTTATCCGGTGGGAACTACAACAGTCACATTTACCGTAACTGATATTCATGGTAATATCAGCACTTGTTCAACGGATATTACAGTCAATGACAACGAACAACCTGTTATCACTTGTCCTGCTGATATTACTGTAGATAATGATCCGGGAGTTTGTCAGGCATTTGTAACCGTTCCTGTTCCTACATTCAGCGACAATTGTGGCGTACCAGTAATCACAAACGATTACAATACAAATGGCAGTGATGCATCTGACACATATCCTCAAGGAACTACTACAGTAACTTTCACGGCGACTGATGCGGCAGGAAATACCACAACTTGTTCCATAGACATTACCATTAATGACAACGAACAACCGGTGATCAATTGTCCTGCCGATATTACTGTTGACAACGATGCTGCTTCTTGTGATGCGTTCGTAACAGTTCCTGCACTTGTATTTGCCGATAACTGTGGAATTGATACTGTCGTGAACGACAGAACTACTGGCGGTGCTGATGCATCAGATACTTATCTTGTAGGAACCACAACAGTGACATTCACAGTTACTGATATTCATGGTAACATCAGCACTTGTTCGATGGATGTAGTTGTCAATGACAACGAACAACCATTCATTACTTGTCCAACAGACATTACTGTAGATAATGACTTCGGTACTTGCGATGCATTCGTAACAATTCCTGCTCTTGTATTCGCTGACAACTGTGGAATTGCAACAGTTGAAAACGACAGAAATACTGGTGGTGCTGATGCATCGGATACTTACCCTGTGGGAACTACGACAGTCACATTTACCGTAACCGATATTCATGGCAACGTTAGCACTTGTTCGATGGACATTGTAGTCAATGACAACGAACAACCAGTTATCACTTGTCCTGCTGATATTACTGTAGATAATGATCCGGGAGTTTGCCAGGCATTTGTGACCATTCCTGTTCCTACATTCAGCGACAATTGCGGTGTATCGGTAATCACAAATGATTACAATACAAATGGCAGCGATGCATCAGATACATATCCTCAAGGAACTACTACTGTAACTTTCACAGCAACGGATGCTGCCGGAAATATCACTACTTGTTCGGTAGACATTACTGTTAATGACAACGAGCAACCTGTTATTACTTGTCCTGCCGACATCACAGTTGATAATGATTTAGGTACTTGTGATGCATTCGTAACAGTTCCTGCATTGGTATTTAATGACAACTGTGGAATTGATACTGTTGTGAATGACAGAACTACTAATGGTGCTGATGCATCAGATACTTATCCTGTAGGAACTACAACTGTGACATTCACAGTTACTGATATCCATGGCAACATCAGCACTTGTTCAATGGATGTAATTGTGAATGACAGCGAACAGCCCATCATCACTTGCCCTGCAGATATCACCGTAGATAATGATGCAGCTTCCTGCGATGCCTTCGTTGCAGTTCCAGCGCTGACATTTGCCGACAACTGTGGAATTGATACTGTAGTGAATGACAGAACAACTGGTGGTTCCGATGCCTCCGACACTTATCCAGTCGGAACTACAACAGTCACATTTACTGTAACTGATATTCATGGCAATATTTCTTCATGTTCGATGAACGTGATTGTAATTGAAGTAGAAGCTCCCACAATCACCTGCCCGGCAGACACTACGGTGAATACGGATGCCGGAGTTTGCCAGGCCTTCGTGACATTGCCTGTCCCAGCGTTCAACGACAACTGTGGCACTCCGGTAATCACCAATGATTACAACACGAATGGCGGTGATGCTTCGGACATCTACCCCGTAGGAACCACTACCGTAACCTATACTGTTACAGATAGCAATGGAAATGCAAGCACTTGTTCAATTGATGTAACCGTCAATGATGTTGAGCAGCCTGTTGTCAATTGCGCGGACACATTATTCGTTAATACAGACCCCGGTTCTTGTGACGCCCTTGTATCTATGTCAGATCTGATTAGCTCTGATAATTGCGGCGTAGCAACGGTGGTAAATGACTACAATACTGGAGGAGCCAACGCGTCCGGAATCTATCCGCACGGATCAACCACAGTTAATTTTACAGTGACGGATGTACACGGCAACACAAATAGCTGTCAACTTCAGGTAGTGGTAGAAGATCAGGTAGCACCATCTTTAAGCTGCCCAGACTTTATTACAATTTCGAATGAGCCTGGATTATGCGGAGCTTCTGTAGACGTCAATATTCCGGTGGTAGCAGACAATTGCGATCTGCAAAGCCTCGTAAATGATTTCAATAACTCAGGCGACGCGAGTGGATTCTATCCCGTCGGAGTAAACGAAGTCACATGGATAGCTACTGACATTCATGGCAATACTTCCACTTGTATTACAACAATTACTGTTGAAGATGTAGAACTTCCTGTAATAGTTTGCCCTTCAGATATTACGTCATCGAATTCTGCGGGCACTTGCGACACAACCATTACTGTACCTATTCCTGTTGCAATTGACAATTGCGGCATAATGAGTATAATCAATGACTACAACGGATCTAATAATGCAAGTGGTATTTATCCGGCAGGTTCAACTGTGGTAACATGGACGGTAACTGATTTGAACGGAAACACATTTACATGCCAGCAAACAATTACTGTAAATGACATTGAAGCACCGACACTCATCACTTGTCCGAATAACATAGCAGTAAATAACGACAATGGTATTTGTGGTGCATTGGTTACCTATCCTATGCCGGAGGTTGCAGACAACTGTTCGGTATCCGATACAACATTGATCTCCGGTTTCAGCCCGGGATCGATATTCCCTGGTGGAACAACCACTGTAACTTATGAGTTCTCCGATAATAATGGAAACACAGTAAGCTGCTCATTTGATGTAATAGTATCTGATATTGAAGCACCAACAGTAAGTTGCAATGCCGATACTACGATCAACAGCGAGCCTTCACAATGCGGAGCCTTCTATGAATACGATCTTCCAACCTTCACTGACAATTGTGATATAAGCAACGTGACTGCGACATTAGTTGATGGACTAGCGCCCGGAGAATTCTTCCCGCTTGGTTCGACAGAAATCACTTATGAAATAGCTGATGCCAATGGCAATACAGTACTTTGTACATTCAGTGTAACGGTGACAGATAGCGAAGCGCCGCAAATTGAATGCCCTTCTGATATTACGCAAATTGATCCAATTGTGAATTACCCAACGCCGAATGTCACGGGCAACTGCACTGCGACCATTACACAAATTGGTGGATTAGAATCAGGCGATGTATTCCCGCACGGCTATACGCTCATCACATACGTGGCCACAGATTTGGCTGGTAATACGGATACCTGTAGCTTCAACATTTTAGTGAATACTCCACCGGATGCAGTAGCTGATAGCGTGAACTTTGGTGAAGATGACACCAATATTATCATTGATGTTCTGGACAACGATTATGATCTTGATGGTGACACAATAACCATCACGTCAGCGTCAGCCGGTCAGGGAACGGTGGTTATCAATAGTGATGGCACCATCACATACTCAATCGATCCGGATGTGTGGTGCGGAATTGACACTATCACTTATGTGATTTGCGACAATTTCGGAGCATGCGACACAGCCACCTCGTTTGTAAATGTGGATTGCTTCTTCGCAGTACTTGTGCCACAAGGATTCTCTCCGAATGGAGACGGGGTAAATGATAAATTCGAAATCATTGGAATAGAAGACTATCCAAATGCACGAATTACAGTTTACAACAGGTGGAGTCATAAAGTCTACGAATCGCGTCACTACGATAATTCATGGGATGGAAGATCTCAGGCAGCATTCACCATGGGAGGAGGATTATTACCAAAAGGTACTTACTTCTATGTACTTGAATTAGGAGATGGCACACCAATGAAGAAAGGATTTATTTATATTACTTATTAATAAAATAGCAGAAAAAAATGAATATCAAAAGACACATATTACTGCTAGGCATTGTTCTCATTAGTTCGGCTTCCATTGCACAGCAAGACGCATCAACGAGTCAATACACGATGAATAAAATATTCATCAACCCTGCATTTGCCGGATATCGGGATGTCGCAACCATTTCATTTACGCATAGAAGCCAATGGATAGGTTTTGAAGGGGCACCTGTTACCGAAATGATTTCATATGACGCACCCATCAGTAAGACCAAACTTTCAGTTGGTGCGGGTTTTATGTTTGATAAAATCGGCCCGACAAGCAGATATGCACTTAGTGGTGATATAACATATCGCCTCAGGTTGATCAATAAAGCTTCATTGGCATTTGGAGCAAAGGTTAGCATGCAACTCTACCAGGCCAACTTAAATAGTGTTTTAATTAGCAGTGACTACTACAACATTCAGGATGATGCCTTCCAGAACAATCAGCAAGCCATATTATTACCGAATGTTGGTTTCGGAGCGATGTACTTCAAGAAAACATTCTTTCTTGGATTTTCTTGTCCGAACATGATCAGACCTAAAATCGCCAAAAAAGGATCTCTTCTTTACACCAGCTCCCGTGGCCGATATGAGCCCACTTTTTACCTTACAGGCGCGAAACATTACAAGATCAATAAAGACCTAACTGTCCAACCCATGTTCATTCTCAAAGGTACAGTTAACGCCCCACTTTCGCTGGGGCTTTATGGAAATGCCATTTTCCTCAAAGACTTCACCGGAGGAATTTTTTATTTCCTTGGAGAAAGCGGAGGGTTGCTTTTTCAATGGCAAGTCAACAAACAGCTCAAGGTTGGATATTCTGTAGAAATAGCTGCCAACAGGCTGATCCGAACCAACTTCGGCAGTCACGATTTATCTGCCTTTTTCACTCTTCATACTCAGAAAAAGCGTGTTATTTACCCACGACACTTTTAATGTAGTTTGCAACTCATTTACAATATCTTAGGCCCAAGGAAACCTTTCATACAGAACCATAGTATAAAGGCCACATTAACAATAATACAACAATGAAGTTTCACCCTATGTTACTTCTGGTTGTAATGCTCACATTACAACTAGTCACATCAGCTCAGGTCACTACAGAACTAGAAAAAGGAGACAAAGCCTTTGACAACTTCGATCTTACAGAAGCGCTGTACTTCTTTGAAGTAGCCAACGACGCCCAGCCGAATGATCCCACCATTACAAGAAGGATAGCGAAAACTTACCAGCGAATGGGTCAGGTGAATATTGCTGCCGAATGGTTCAGAAAAACGCTTGAGCTGGATGCTTCCAATGCAGCCGATATGATGAATTATGCTCAGGCACTAAAAAGTCTGGGGCAATACGACGAAGCCATCCATTGGTTCGAACTCTTTAATACTTTAAAGCCGAACGACCTTCGCGCTCAGAGTCATTTAAGAGACAAAGAATATTATCGCGATCTCTTCGCTGATACGGCGCGTTATACTTTAAAAAGATTCGCTTTCAATAATGCTTCGCCAGTAATTGGTGTGAGCCTTTTTGAAAATGAAAAGCTCCTAATTTCAACTTATGGACTTGGGCAATCTCCTAAAGACCAGGCTGAACAATACCTGGATGTTTACCAGGTAGAACTCAACTCCGCCAATGAAATTGTCAATCCGGTTTTATTGAGTTCAAATGTGAACAGCAAGTACCATGACGGGCCGGCTTTTTATTCCTTTTCGGACCATACCATTTATATTACACGTAACAATATGCGTGGAAGAAAACCCGTAAGAGATAAAAAGGGGAATATCAATCTCCAGATATACTCATCTAATTATTCAAATGGCGAATGGAGCAACGCACAGGCATTGAAGTTTAATAAAGACGACTTTTCCAATGCTTATCCATGTCTCTCTAAAGATGGACAAACCATGTATTTTGTAAGCAACAGAGACGGAGGAATTGGTGGCACTGATTTATACATGTGCACAAGACAAGGATCAGGATGGTCTGAACCGGTCAATTTAGGCAGAGGCATCAATACCGAAGGAGACGAACGTTTTCCATATATTGGTGATGACGGTTATTTGTATTATTCCTCAGATGGTCTTGCGGGGCTGGGCGGTCTCGATGTTTTTTCTGCCGAAATGATCGGTGGAACATGGGTCAATCCTGTAAATCTGGGTTCTCCCATTAACTCCACATCTGATGACTTCTCAATACTTTACGACAAAGAAAAGGACAACGGCTATTTCTGCTCCAACAGATACGGAAATGGAGATGACGATTTGCTATTCTATAAGCACTTAACCATTGACAAACTTATCATTGCCGGAACAATCAGAGCAAATGTGCCCAACGTTTCGCTTGCAGGAGAGCGCATTCAGATCAAGAAACTGAATACAGGAGAAACCAGTGAGGATAAACTGGATGACATGGAAAGATTTGAATTTTCTGCAGATCCCGGAGACCAAATCGAAATTACCATGATGGATGCAGAATACTTCGATTCGACACCTGTAGTTGCCTATCAGGTTGGAACCCCCATTCTCGACCCATTTGTAAATGTGGGAGAAAACAAAATCGAATTGAAAAAAATCCCTACTCATTCCGGGCCTTTAAACAATTCCAGAAATGCTACACTTGCAGTTGCAAAACCAACATTGCTCACGCAGATTAAAAATAATTTAGATGCTTCTGCGAATAGCACTAACTTACTGAGTGACAACAATTCAAATTCTGGAACAAAGAACACCGACGGATCCGATTTAAATTCAAAAACGCCCAACGAAATATCCAAGGCTGTCGATGGTGTTGCAACTGAAATAAAAAATCCCGATACATCTGGCACCAATGCTACAACGCAGACAACAAAACCAGATGAGACGACCACAACGAATACACCAGCCGAAAACAAGTACAAAGAGAAAATAGCCCAGGCAGATCAACTTCTCTCTGAAGGCAAATTGGAAGAAGCGCGGAACGCATATATCAATGCAACAGCCACAATGCCATCCATGAGTTATCCAAAGGTTCAAATTGCCAAAGTCAATGAACAAATCGCCGACAAAGCGAAGAAAGAAAAAGACTTCAAAGACTATACTGTGCGTGCCGATGGTTTTTACAGCACAGGCAAATGGTCGGACGCCAAAAAACTCTACGAGATGGCCCTTTCTATTTTCCCAATGGATAAGTACGCAAAAGATCAACTTGCTAAAGTAGAAGAGGAAATCACCAAAGCAGCCAACAAGCCAAAATCTGAATTCGAAAAAGGTGTGCCTGTTATAGATCTTGAGGGCATGAACATCAACAATGTCTCTTTCGATTATAACAAAGCCGTACTTCGCGCCGAAGACATGAAGACGATGGAGGAATTGTATAAAGTAATGAAAGAAAATCCGAATACAAAACTTCTTATAAGAGCCTATTGCGATTCAAGAGGAAGTGCTACTTACAACCAAAGTCTTTCAATGTCAAGAGCAATGGCTGTTCAGGGTTATCTGATGCAACGCGGAATCAAACGCGAGAGAATGACTGCAGAGTGGTACGGAGAAGAAAGACCACTGAATGGCTGTATTGATGGTGTACCATGCGAAGAAGATCAATACGAAGTAAACAGAAGAGCCGAGTTCAAACTTGTCGCTAACACAAAACAAAACCCGTAAAATATTACGAAACCAATAACCACTAAAAAGCCCGCCTTAAACCAGCGGGCTTTTTTTTATATGTTTTATAAACTGATAGAAATTCTTCTGAAAAAACACCCTCAAATCAAACTTTGGTGAGTTTAATCATATTGGTCATTCCCTGTTCCGAAATTGGCATTGAAGCAAGATTGATAATAAAATCACCATCCTGAATAAAGAAATTCTTCTTTAAGAAATATCGGATATCTGCAATGGTTTGATCTGTACTAACCATTTTATCGTAATAAAACGCCTTAACTCCCCATACCAGATTCATTTGCGTAAGGATTTTTTTATTTCCTGTAAAAATAAAAATGGTAGCATTCGGACGCCAGCTCGAAATTCTATATCCTGTGTATCCGCTGAATGACATTGTAACCAGCGCCTTTGCTTTCACTCTGGCAGAAAGTCTGCACGCACTGTAACAAATACTATCAGTCATGAAGCGATTCTCATCCACTTCTGTAGGAATTTCTTCATGATAATACAAGCCTTCATGCCTTTCAGCCTCGCCAATAATACTATTCATCATACGAATAGCCTCGACCGGATATTTACCTACAGAGGTTTCACCGCTCAGCATTACTGCATCAGCGCCATCCAATACTGCATTGGCCACATCGGCCACTTCAGCTCTTGTTGGAGTAGAATTGGTGATCATACTTTCCATCATTTGTGTTGCCACAATAACAGGCCTTGAAGCGCGCAAACATTTCTTTACAATCATCTTCTGAATCAGTGGCACATTTTGAAGTGGAATTTCCACACCAAGATCACCACGCGCAACCATTATAGCATCCGTTTCGTGTATGATTTCATCAATCTGTTCAACAGCCTCTGGTTTTTCGATTTTGGCCACAACCTTGGCATGTTTATCTGCCTTCTCAATAATAGCCTTCAATTGCTTCACGTCGGTTGCGTTTCTTACGAACGACAATCCTATCCAGTCCACATTATACTGCAATGCAAAATCAAGATCACTCAGGTCTTTTTCTGATAGCGATGGAAGAGAAACTTTCGTGTTCGGTAAGTTCAACCCCTTCTTTGAAGAAAGCGGACCACCTTGAAGCACCTCGCACTCCACTGTATCTTTTCCATTCGTTTTTAGAATCTTGAAAGTTAGTTTTCCGTCGTCCAGCAAAACTGTTTCGCCAGCCTGCACATCGCGGGCAAATTCTTTGTAATTGGTATAAATGACTTTGGCAGTCCCCATTTGTTTGGTCGTACTGATAATAATTGTTTGGCCACTCACCAAATCCACGCTTCCATTCTCCATCTCGCCCACCCTCAATTTCGGGCCTTGAAGATCCGCCAGCAGCGATGTATTCGTGCCAATCTCAGCATCAATAGATCGCACGTGGTTGATCACCTGAAGGTGGTCCTCATAATTGCCATGCGAAAAATTAAGACGAACTACATCCAGTCCCTGAAGAATCATATCCTTCAGCACTTCTCTTGAACTGGTTGCAGGACCTATTGTCGCTACTATTTTGGTTTTTTTCATGTTTGAATGCATCACTTCTCCTCTTCGTAAATCAAGTTTTGTTTTGATTTGAGCCTGGTTACGTCCAACGGAAAAACCGCAAGAACAAACTGAGCCTTCCTCAATTTTTTAAAAAAATTATCGTCCAATCCGTGCTGAAGCTCTTCCACTTTCAATAAATAATCGAATTGCGTCAACTCAGGTATCAGATAACCCTCAGAAGTTTTATTGTCGATCAAACTTACGATGTATTGCTCCACCGGATGATGATAATAAAACCTTGGAAAACAGGCTATCCCTTCTCTCTGTTCAATCCGGATATCTTCCACTTTTACCAACTTCCAATTCATGGCCCGGTTTAGAGACCAGGCCAGTCTATAATCCTTCTCGTGGCTACTGATTCCAATTAGCTCAAAATCATAGTCAAGACCAATATCCAGATGGTAAATTGTCACTTAGTGTACAT
The DNA here is from genome assembly GCA_031378885.1 of Flavobacteriales bacterium. Classification (GTDB taxonomy): domain Bacteria; phylum Bacteroidota; class Bacteroidia; order Flavobacteriales_D; family Sanyastnellaceae; genus JANNEQ01. The sequence goes on along the minus strand of JANNEQ010000009.1, from coordinate 31,105 downwards.
TTTACACCTTACAAATGTAAGGATAATTGCAGGCAACAAAAATTGCCCGCCAGCCGACCCTTTTAAAGATCAATGCAAAAACTTATACAGATTGGCTGTTGGATTAGCCTTTTTATAGTGGAAACAGGAAACGAATTCAACAGATTATTGGCCCGAACCCGATAGAAATCAACCTTTATATTAAAAAACGCAAGACATTTTCGCCGTCAGCAGAGTTCAAGTGGCAATCCACGCCAAGATAAAATGCCCTGTTGTCGTTCTGATGTCCCGCCGGAAAACCAAAAATTACGGGCAGATCCGATTCCGATGCTATTTCCCCAATAATTTCCTCCACTGATTTCCCCCATGGGTTATCCAGTTCAAACCCAAAGGCTTTGGTGTTGTCCCTCATTTGTGTAAGGCCACCAACGAGCAAGGCACTGGCCTTTTTCAAAGAACCCGCTCTCTTAATGGCCATCATCATTCTATCCATGTGATAGGCCATTTCATCCACATCCTCAATAAACAGAAAATCGCCATTGATCTGCAATTGATCTGAACTACCCAATAAACTATACAACACAGAAAGATTTCCTCCCAACAAGCTGCCGTTCAACTTCAAATCCCCATTGTCCAATGCAATTGAAGGCCACCTGATTTCGCTTAATTCGCCGCACAAGGCCAGTCGCAAATTTTCCATTGCTTCCGGAGTAGCGTGTGGAAATGAAACAGGCATCGTGGAATGTATGGAGGCAATGGATAAATTGCAGTTCACCAGCGAATGAAGGGCCGTTACATCACTATACCCACAAATCCATTTTGGCGATTTCCGAAACGAATTGAAATTCAGTTTATCCAAAACCCTCACCGTTCCATAACCACCTCTGGCAATCACAATGGCCTTTACGTCAGCATCGTCCAACATAATTTGCAGGTCCTGAGCACGCTGAACATCACTACCCGCCAACTGGAAATTTCTTTCCTCCACAAATTCACCCACCTTTACCCGATATCCCCAGGATTCGATCGTGGTCACCGCATTTTGAAGCACATCCTCTGAAATCCAGCGGGCTGTAGCTACAATGCCTACGGTATCATTTTTTTTCAAAAAAGCTGGTATAGTAAAGCGCATGTTGTCGATCTATCTTTGGCCTCCCATTGAAGAAGGTGGCGCAAAACTATTGACGATAGTCTTAGCCGGAACTCTTCTCTGATAAAATATAGCATTTCCAGACATGACCGATCCTAAAAGATACCTCATAACCTCCGCTTTGCCCTACGCCAACGGGCCTTTACACATAGGTCACATGGCCGGTGCCTATTTACCTGCCGATATTTATGTGCGTTATCTGAGGGCCAACAACAAAGATGTAGCCTTCATCTGTGGATCTGACGAGCATGGAGCGGCCATTACGCTGCGAGCAAAAAAGGAGGGTAAAACGCCAAGAGAAATCGTAGATTTTTATCATGCCCTGATGGGAAAAAGTTTCGGCGATTTCGGAATTTCATTTGATGTTTATCACAGAACATCATCACCCGAGCACCATGCAATGAGTCAGGAGATCTTCCTCAATTTGCTCCACAAAGGATCTTTTGAAATAGAGAATTCACAACAATATTATGACGAAGAAGCCAAACAATTTTTGGCCGATCGATACATCATTGGCACATGCCCCAAATGCGGCAACGACAAAGCCTATGGCGACCAATGCGAACGCTGCGGAAGTACTTTAAGTCCGCTAGATCTGATTGACCCGAAGAGTACCTTAAGCGGAGCAGCACCGGTATTGAAAGAAACCTCCCACTGGTATTTACCAATGGAACACCACCAGAAATGGATTGGTGAATTCATCAAAAACGGAATGTTTGAAGGCACTCAACATCACGACCCGAAACTCTGGAAGGCGCATGTAGTAGGCCAATGCATGAGTTGGGTCGATGGCGGATTACAAAGCCGCGCCATGACACGCGATCTCGATTGGGGCGTGCCGGTACCTGTGGAAGGTGCTGAGGGAAAAGTGCTGTATGTCTGGCTCGATGCGCCGATAGGCTACATTACCAACACCAAAGTATGGGCAGATCAAAACGGTAAAAACTGGGAAGATTACTGGAAAAAAGAGGATACCAGATTGATTCATTTCATTGGAAAAGACAACATCGTTTTTCACTGTATTATCTTTCCGATTATTCTAAAAGAAAATGGTGGATTTATTCTTCCACAAAATGTTCCTGCCAATGAATTTATGAATCTTGAGGGAGAAAAAATATCTACCTCCCGAAACTGGGCAGTGTGGATTCATGAGTATCTGAATGAATTTCCTGGCAAACAAGATGAGCTGCGCTATGTGCTCACTTCCATTATGCCCGAGCAAAAAGACAGTGAGTTTACCTGGACCGATTTCAAAGACAGGGTAAACAATGAACTGGCCGATATCCTTGGAAATTTTGTGAACCGCGTATTTGTACTCACCCACAAATTTTACAACGGAATTGTTCCGCCAAAAGGAAATATTGTGCGCACCGCCATCGACGACCTCACAAGCAATGATGCGCTCAATTCATTCAACAACATCGGTCTCAAAATAGAAGATTTTCGTTTCCGCGAAGCACTGGCTGAAGTAATGAACCTTGCGCGGGCCGGCAACAAATACCTCACAGAAACAGAGCCCTGGAAATTGGTGAAAACAGATCCTGAACGCACAGGATATATCATGAACGCATGTCTGAATATTGTGGCCGATATCAGCCTGGCGCTTCAACCCTTTCTGCCATTTACGGCAGAAAAAATAAGATCAGGACTCAATGTCAATTGGTGTGCATGGAATGAACTCACCTCAGGAGAGTTGCTTCCGGAAGGACATGCCATTGGCCAACTGCCCATTTTATTCGAAAAAATAACCGACGAAATGGTGGCTGCACAAGTGGCCAAACTTGAAGCGAGCAGAGCAAATGCAGATGCAGCTCCTGCCAAAGAAATCAAGAGCAATATTGATTTCGAAAGTTTCCAGAAGATGGACATTCGCACGGCAAAAATCACCGCTGCTGAACAAATTCCTAAAACCAAAAAATTACTCAAACTCACCTTGGATACCGGTGTAGATATTCGCACGGTGGTGAGTGGAATTGCAGAACATTATTCGGCAGAAAGTGTGGTAGGAAAAACCGTTTTGCTTTTGGCCAACTTAGCTCCGCGATCTATTAAAGGCGTAGAAAGTCATGGAATGATCTTAATGGCAGAAAATGAGAATGGAGAATTGTCTATAGTAGCTCCTGAAAAAGAAATGAATCCGGGGAATGAAGTAAAATAAGATAGCGCTTATTTAATAACACATTCAGGCAATAATCGAAAAATAATTATTCGTACTCCATTCTGTATTTTTCCATCAAATTCATCCATGCGAAAGCACACCCTCTTCCGTAGAAACCAATTCGTTAAGTGGCTGTGGGCTTGGTGGCCATGACTTTTGCAACACAAGAGCATTTTCACCAATGAGGTTTCTGCCATTGCTGTCAGCTCCAATTAATATCACGCGCAGGTGTTGATCGCCATGTTCGGCGCTATCAGAAAATCCGAAAAAATACCGAAAGTGCGACATTGGTGTTCCGTCACTTTTCATTCTGAAAATATCCAATGAATCATCGTCGTCTTCCATGAAAAACATAGCGTTAGACATTACCAATGGAATACCCTGAGAAGATACCAGCATACGGTTAATGAAAAAAGAACTCAATCGCTGAGCTTCCATTGCATCTATAATCACATCGCTTGCAGGGCGAGTAAAATTCAATGGATTATTCAGAAAAGTCATAATTTCAAATTCCTCTACATCGCAATCCGTACCTCCATTGAAATAGATTATATCCTGCCCGGCAGATTTGTAAAGATTTTGCCCCATTGTAGTTTGATCGTCAATGCGATTATCCTCAACAGTAGCACTCTCCCAAACGACTGTCAATTCGTTTGATGCCGAATTCGGGTAAGCAAACCAGCCTCTCTTACCCCTGACTACGCCCTCAGGAGGTGTCGGACGACTTTGAAACAAAACATCCGAAGTCAATGTCCCTCCTATCGGAATACTATTCCTTTTGGGACACAAGTCGGGATGGTTAATGAAATTTGCCATCAGTTGAACGGCTTGTCTTATGGTAATCTGGTAGAGCATGGTATTAAATTGTTTAGTGTACTTTGGTTAAAATAAGAGGCAACAACAAAACAATGTCGGTGCACCTTTGGTCCGTAAATTATTTATTAAACAAATAAACCACATTGGGCTGTATCAACACAACCCAAAACCAGTAAGTGGTTGTTAATCTCAATTAACTGGAAGAAAATTCGATTCTTTCACACGCAATGGCTAGTTGCCGTATAATCCGGAACAATACCAGACTATCATCAAATAAGGTTAGGAACCTGTTTATCGTTGATTGAACAAACCCCGAAAAAGGGCTTTGGAGTAATTATTCCGTTTATTTTCCAGACAGATATTCCTTTCTGGCATTATAAAATGCCTTGGTGTAAATGAGCATTGTCAGGACATTAAACAGATTATTCATGAACCAGACTCTACTGGTAAAAATATTGCCCACCAGCGACATGATAAATGACGAACAAAAATGGTAGAAAAAAACACCAATTAACAGCCAAATCATAGCAGACGAACTCTGCCTTCCTGACTCAGTTAATTTCAATAGCAGAAAGGCCGATATAACAGCCACTACCATATAAGAAATACGGTCGTAATAAGGGCTTAAAGCCGAGATTTCCTGAAAAGCATTGTGTAAGATCACATAAGATAAAAACCACGAAATTACAGTACAAATAACCAATGCAATCAACAGTTTTTTAAGCCATAACTTTTCAGAGACAGCATAAAAAAAGAAGAACAAAAAAACGATCTCCACCAATGAATAGAGATTATAGATAAACAAACCGGTAAAGGTGTATTTGAAATATCCGACAAGAAGATCTGTAAGTAATCCGTAAAGAAGGAAGTACCAGAACTTTGAAAAAAGGTTTTGATTCTTATAAAAGAAATAACCCGCTGCAATTGGCATCAGCGCTGAGTAGGTTGAAATCAGTCCGGCTACTTCCTTTATCATAATAATTTCCCAGTTGTGTACTCCAACAATTTTTTACGGACTTGGTGGCCATGACTTTTGTAAAACGCACTCCATCGGGCCAATCAGGTTATTGCCCATTGAGTCTACTCCAATTAGAATGACGCGAATACAATGGTTACCATAATTGCCACTGGAAAAACCAAAGAAATAACGAAAATGGGTTATACCCTTACCCGCTCCGCGTCGGAAATTCGCCAGAGAATTGTCCGAGGTTTCATTAAAAAATACAGCTTTCGATTCCATCCTTGATGTACCATAAGATAATCCCGGAGTGATTCCGCTATAGTTATCGATCAATGCCATTGCCCGTTGAGTACTTAAAACCCTATTATTGACAGGATTGGCGAAATTTGATGGAGTACGCAAAAAAGTCATCAATTCATCGCTCGTAACGGGTTGCCCAGCAGTTCTTGGGAAAAAAATCAGTCCTACATTTTCATCGGGCAAATGCAGCTCTCTTAAATTAGCAGTATCAGTGTCGCTGATCCGATCTTTCCGAATAGCCACTCCCTCCCAAGCCAGAACCAGACTATTGAAGTCATTTCCGTCGCAACAGAGCCAACCCCGGCGACCCTGATAAACCTCTCTTCCACCGTCCGAAGAACCGGCGATATCTTGATTCAATGCATCAATTGTCAGCGTTCCTCCTATGGGAGTTCCATTCGATAAATGAATCAGATCCGGCTCATTCAAAAAATTGACCATCAAATCCAATGCTTCGTCCATATCGATCTCATGCTCCGCTCCTGAAGACGCACTGTTCCACAGATACCATATTATCAAAACTGCAGTCAAAATAATTGCGGCGGCAATTAAAACGGGTCCGTAATCCATAATAAATATTCTCCTTTTAAATTAAAAAAACCAGTTTGTTCTAAATAAAAACACAGGTTATAAAACAAATAAAACAACACAAAACCTCATATTCTATTCAAATCCGTTAATCGGTATACTTCGGGCAATAAGTGGCAGAAATCAGAGGGAGACAGTTACAACCGATTAAGCTGTTGAATAAACTCATCCTTCTTCCTTCTGGAAATTTCTACCTGCGATCCATCCACCATGGTAACCTGCCCGCCTTCTCCCTTTTGATACTGGCGAATGTGCCGCATATTAATAAGGTGTGAATGGTGCACCCTGAAAAACTGAAAGCTTGTAAGCATTTCTTCGCATTCTTTTAATGTCCTGGATACCACACTTTGCTGGCCATCCACAAAATAAAAAACGCAATAGCTGTTTACCGTTTCACATCTTACAATGTCATTCACTTTCACAAAATCCAAACCTGTTGAAGTCGGTAGTGCAATCTTGACCGATTCAGAAGTATTCGCTTTAATATTATTGAGGAGTGTTTGAAAACTAACCATTGACTTTTTGGTCTCAAGCCGCTTTACAAATTTGCTCACGGCATCAGCCAGATCCTTCTCTCCATAAGGTTTGAGTAAATAATCCACCGCCGACACTTTAAATGCGCGCAGGGCATAATCATCGAAAGAAGTGACAAAAATGATTTCGAAAAATATCTCACCGCAGGACTCCAAAAAATCAAATCCTGTTTTCGGAGGCAAATGCACGTCCAGAAAAACAAGGTCAGGCCTGACCAATGGAACTCTCTGAAGCGCAATATCCACCGAAGGGCAAACCTCTATCACTTCGACTTCGGCATGAATTTCCAGCAGCATTTTTTGCAGAATATTCTGCTGTGCCGGTTCGTCATCTACTATTACTGCGCGATACTTCATATTAATCTCTGAGCAAGGGTAAAGATAATTCTACAATGGTTCCTTGTTTCACATTTTTGTCATTATTAATATTGCGAATAGTAAAAAAGGCTTTGACGCCTGACTTTTTTGAAATAATCTCAAGTCGGTCGTTGACTATAGAAGTCCCTAAAGATTTCTTTTTTGTATCGAAAATTCCGGATTCATTCTTTTCACTGGCGTGTTCCCCTTTGCCATTATCACTCAATTCAAGTTTCAGCATTCCTGATTCGGAATAAACACGCAATTCAATTTTGCCCGACCGGTCATTGATACCCGCAAGCCCATGCCAGATGGAGTTTTCTACAAAAGGTTGCAAGATCAGCGGTGGAACAACAATTTCATCCGGATTAATTTGCGGGTCGATTTTCACCTCATACGAAAAGCGATCTTCTGTACGCAATTGCTCCAGTTTCACATACCACTGCAATGTCTCCAGATCATCGCTCAAGGTAACTTCATCATCAATAGAATTTTCCAACACTCTCCTGATCAATTTTGAAAAATCCAACAAATACTCAGCAGCTTGTTTCGACTGATTTTGTTGAATAAAAAGGTAAATGGAGTTAAGACTGTTAAAAATAAAATGCGGATTCATCTGCGCGCGAAGTGCCCTTATTTCAAGCTCTGTACGTTGTTGCCTCAATGTGGCCTCCCTTTTTTGCCTGTAGAAAATAAAAAAAACAAAAAAGAACGCCACTAAAAAAGGCAGCAAGCTGAAGATTGCTACGCGGTCAACAACATCCTCGGAGGCCGACTCACTCTGAGCCTTGCACAAAAAACCACAGAACAACAAATAAGCTAGTAAAGGTATTCGCCTGAAAATCATTACAGGTTAGGTAATTGATCTGCCGAATATAACACACAAATTTTAATTCCGCCTTTGGGCTCTATTTCAACAAGCCTGCACCTATCATATACTCTGCAATCTGAACCGCATTTGTGGCTGCGCCCTTGCGCAAATTATCACTTACAATCCAGCAATTGATTGTATTGTCCTGCGTTTCGTCGAGCCTTATGCGCCCTACAAATACCTGATCTTTGTCATGCGCGTGAATCAACGGCATAGGGTATTTGAAGGATGAGGGATCGTCCACTACCAATACTCCTGGAAACTCAGACAAGGCCTTTTGCACCTTGTACATATCAGGGGTTCTTTCGAACTCAATATTGCACGATTCCGAATGGCCGCCCATTACAGGCACTCTCACCGCTGTGGCCGTAACCCTGATGGAATCGTCGCCCATAATTTTTTTGGTTTCATTCACCATTTTCATCTCCTCTTTGGTGTAGCCGTTGTCTGTGAATACATCAATTTGGGGAATCAGATTCAGGTCGATTGGGTATTTATAAGCCATTTCTCCATTAATGCCCTTTCTCTCGTTCATCAACTGATCAACCGCTGCCTTACCGGTTCCTGTAACACTCTGGTAAGTACTCACCACTACTCTTTTTACTTTGTACAAAACGTGCAACGGCTTCAACACCATTACCAATTGTATGGTCGAGCAATTGGGGTTCGCAATAATTTTATCTTCCTTGCCTATTACATTGCCATTGATTTCCGGAACCACCAGCTTCTTCGTGGGGTCCATTCGCCAGGCCGAAGAATTATCAATCACCACCGTTTCCATCATGGCAAACTTCGGAGCCCATTCGAGGCTGGTGCTGCCACCTGCCGAAAAAAGGGCCAGTGACGGCCTGCGATCGATGGCCTCCTGCATGCCCACCACTGGCCAGGATTTTCCTTGCCATTCAATGATTTTGCCCACAGACTTTTCCGAAGCCACCGGAATCAACTCGGTAACCGGAAAATTTCTTTCCGCCAGAACTTCCATCATTTTGGTACCGACTAATCCTGTGGCGCCTACAACAGCTACTTTCATAAATTCTTGAATAAGCAGCAAAGCTATGAAGGGCCAGGCATCGGGCATAGTTTTTAGCATGGATAAATTGAACGACATACTATTATTCGTCCATTAATATGGTCTTTGTTCCCAAACCTGCTCAGAGGTTGAATAAGAATGTCAAGTAATAATTGATTTCGCAACCATAATCTTTACAAAACGAGCGAAAAAACTAAACCGAGGACAATATTAAATTCCAGTACCTTTCCTAAATAATTCGCCAATTTCCTTTATCAAATATGCATTACCCTGAGAGTATTCGAATTGAGATTTAACAAGGTATTATCTATCCTGAAGGTTTTCTAAGCAGACAGACGAGACTAATGAACGGTGCTTAATTATTACCAGAATTTTGCACTAACAAATTAGGAATCAACCTTTGGCTAGAAATAAAAAAAAACAGAAATTTCTTTGTCTTTTCGGAAAATACTATTAATTTCGTCCAAAACAGTTTTACTAAAATGAGAATTAAACAAATATTGATCGGTATTGGCATCCTGTTAATTATAAGTTGCAACAAATGCAGGAAAGACAAATGTGAAGAGTCTTATCACGAAATTAAGGACGAATTCAAATCCTATTGTCTATTTAAACCAGGATCGCAATGGATTTATCTGGATAACCAATCCAACACCTACGACACAGTAAAAGTAGAAGCATATAGCACAGAGGTAATTAGCAGTTTCAGAGAAAATGAAGAGTGCATAGAGCAAGGAACGTACCGATTGGTATCAACTTCGGGTCTTACATTGGCAAGTTTAGTTGGAACGAGTTATGTTGGAGAATGGGTAAACGGAATTAGTCAGATACATAACATAGATAACTTTCCAAGATTTCAATATCCCAATTACATCCAAATGCCCCATTATGACACTCTCTACATAAATACCGAAACTTATTTTGATGCCTATGTATACCAATCCCTATTGCTCAATTATGGAGATACCATCGACACAGAGGTATATGTAAAAAACATAGGGGTTGTTTATCGGAAATTTTCAAATGGGCAGGAATTCTATCTTGTAGATTATCATATTGAATAGAAATTACTTTTATAAATTCTTTCACAAAAAATAAACCTTATGAAAACAGAACCATCAATTAGCATTGATCACCCATTGAGTTTCATGGGGTGATCTTCTTTAAAATAGCAAATGGACTATAGAATTGTACTGTCCATTTGCTGTTTTATACTTTGTGTCACCCTTTCAAAAAGTCAAATATCAATATGATACTTATACCATCAGGAAATCTCTCATTTCGCTTCGCTACATTTATAACGAACACGCAAGGAACTAAGAATGCATTTATTATTTTTCCTTTATTCTTACCTCCTTCGTTCATTCCTTGTTTAGTATTTTTAATAAGACCAATTTGTTCAAGGAACAATTATAGGATTCGATTTGGGGCTTCTAATAATCCCGATGTTCATTACATTATCGTCTAAATACAAATTGCCCATCCATTTTCATGGCCCAATCCCACTTTGTCTTCATAATTCCCTGACCTTTACCTAACAAAATTCCCCTGCAATAGCCCTCCAAAACTCAATTGAATAAGGCACCCCTCCAAACTTGGCATTTTCTGATTATGTTTGGAATGTAATTAACCCACTACAATTCGTGTCCCCACATTCCCAAATTCCCTGTCAGCGCTGGATTCTTGCGCTCGCTATTCTTTTGAGTTCCTTCTCCGCATGGTCGCAGCTCAACGATAATTTCACCGATGGTGACTTCACTGCAAACCCAGCCTGGACAGGCAATACTGACAAATTCATCGTCAATGCCAGTCAACAAGTGCAACTTAATGATGCAGCAGCCGGACAATCGGCACTGAGCACTTCATTCACATCCGCATCGCTTGTGGACAAAGAATGGCAATTCTGGGTAAAGCAGAATTTCGCGGGAAGTGATGCCAACCAGTCCAGAATTTACTTCGCCTGCAATGACACACCAGCCAATTACACCGGAACAGGCTCGGCAGGTGTAACCGGATATTTTCTCAAACTCGGCGAAGGAGGCAGCACCGACGCCATCAGACTTTATAAAGACGATGGCAGTCAGATTACGGAATTGGGTTCAGGAACTGCGGCTTTGATTTCTGCTTCGTTTGAGATCAGAATTCGAATTACCCGCAATGCCGCAGGACTTTGGTCTGTGGAGGTGGACAATACCGGAGGAACAAACTTCACTCCTGAATTCAGTGTCACCGACAATAGCTTCACATCTGCCGACCATTTCGGAATGATTTGTAGCTACACTGTTTCCAACATCAATGATTTTTTCTTCGACGATATTTACTTTGGAAATACGATTGTTGACACAACACCACCTTCGCTGGTTTCCATTACTGTTATCAGCAACAACCAGGTTGATGTTCTTTTTAGTGAAAATATATCGACTGCTTCCGCGCAAAACGAAAGTCTGTTCAATGCCAGCGGCGGACTTGGACAACCATCAGCAGCAACTTTAGACAACGTCAATCTAGCTCTGGTACACTTAACTTTTACCGGAACCTTTCTGGACAATCTCGAATATACATTGACGATAGGGGCAATTCAGGATCTCAATGGAAATTCAATGTCAAATACTTCGGGCACTTTCACTTTTGTAGTCCTGGTCGAAGCTGGTTTTCGCGATATTGTATTCAATGAAATCCTTGCAGATCCAACGCCAACTGTGGCGTTGCCTGAGTTTGAGTTTATCGAATTGTACAATGCCTCGGCAAACGTATATGATCTGGCAGGTTGGCAATTGGTCAACACCACCACACCAAAAATTCTGACCAACCAACTGATTGCACCCGGTGAAACGGTGATTCTCTGCGATGTCTCTGCCGTATCGGCATTTACACCATTCGGAAATGTAATTGGAATTACCTCATTCTCCGCATTGGCCAATACGGGTGACAGCCTCACCTTAATTGGTCCTGAATCGCAAGTTGTGGACGTTTTGGTTTACAGCGATTCGTGGTTCGAATCATCCGACAAAGCCGACGGTGGCTGGAGTCTCGAACAAATTAATCCACAATATCCTTGCGCCAACAATCCCGCTAACTGGAGTGAAAGCATGGATGCCTCAGGAGGAACACCCAATGCGCAAAACTCTGTATTTGATACCACTCCTGACAACAATGCCCCGGTTATTCTATCAGGAAATATTTCAGGAGCAAATCAAATTACATTAATTTTTTCCGAGCCGATCGACTCTTCCGGATTTACCACCAATGACATCAACATCATTCCTTTCAACTCGGCCGACAGTTTTTTCTGGAGCAATGGATTGACTACACTCAATATTATCACTACGATAAATCTCGTTACCGGAAACACCTACTCCATCACACTCTCCGGACTTTCAGATTGTTCTGGCAATACACTTTTGGCCAGTCCTTTTGATGTAACCTCTGGATTTGCACCAGCCGTTGGAGATTTAATCATCAATGAAATAATGGCCGATCCAGACATCAACATTGGTGCGCCCGACGAAGAGTTCATTGAAATATTCAACACTACATCCAATGTCATCGAATTAACCGGCATTCATCTCAACTCCGGATATTTTACCAACCAGGTTTTGATACAACCGAACGGCTATAAAATCATTGCCAACATAACCAACGCCGATGCCTTCAGTGCCTTTCCCGGAACGGCCTTTATGACTTCCTTTCCATCGCTCACCAACAGCGGCGCTACTATTACCATGACCGATGCCAACGATGTGACCTTAGATGAAGTAAATTACACCGACGAATGGTACAACGACGATACCAAGGCGCAGGGCGGCTATTCATTGGAATTGATCAATCCCGATGCAATTTGTGGTGGTCGTTACAACTGGACTGCCTCCAATGCCCCCAATGGAAATACTGCAGGTGCTCTTAATTCTGTTTTCAACAATGCGCCAGATAACACCGCACCATTTGTGCTGAGTAGCAGACCCATTTCATTGAACCAGCTCTTTATTCAGTTCTCAGAATCAATGGATGTGAACTCTGTTACCACCCTAAGTACATCACTTACGCCTTCCAACTCTGTGAGTAATCCTGTCTGGAATGACGACCTTGACGGTCTCACACTAAACACCGGTCAGCCGCTGGTAATAGGACAAGTATATACGCTCAATATATCTGTATTAAATGATTGCTCCGGCAATTCGATTTCCACATTGGAGGTCACTTTTGTAAAAGGCTATGATCCACTTCCCGGAGAAATTATCATCAATGAAATCATGGCTGCGCCCAATCGTCCATCGGGCGATGTACCCGCCAATCCCGCTAAGGAATTTATCGAAATCTATAACCTTACCAGCAATGTGGTGGAACTCACCAACCTAAAGGTGAACAATGGATTTTTTACACAACAAGTACTTCTTCAGCCAGATTCATTTATAGTGGTGGCAGACGACGGATCAAGTCCATTCGACTTTATTACTGTTCCGAATACAGTTTTTATGAGTGGATTTCCATCGCTTACAGATGCCGGATCCACCATTACGCTCAAAGACCAAAATGATATCGTGATTGATGAAGTCACATACAGTCTTTTGTTCTACCATGACACCAACAAAGACGGAGGAGGTTATTCAATGGAATTAATCAATCCAAACGACCCTTGTAGCTCTTCTGATAACTGGCATGCAACGAATGCCTACAACGGATCCACAGCAGGCTATCAGAATTCTGTTTTCGATACAACACCAGATATCGCTGCACCACAATTTTCATTGCTCCTCAATGAACCTGCAAATTCAGTAACACTCGTTTTTAATGAGCCCCTGGATGCCGCGTCATTGTCTTCGTTGCAGTGGACAGTAAACGGCGTTGAAATAACCGATCCACAAGCCACTATAACTCTGGATGAAAACAACGGACTTCAATTGACCTACGGAACAATGGTGGCTGAGGTGCTGTACAACTTCGAGCTAACCGGAGTTTCAGATTGCTGGGGAAATGTGGCCAACGTAATCACAGGCAAATTCGCTTTACCCGAAGCAGCCGCTGCAGGTGACATCATCATCAACGAATTGTTGTACAATCCACCCGGATCTGACACCAAAGACTTTGTTGAAATTTACAACAACTCCAATAAAAACATCAGTTTGAAAAACTGGTCATTGTCCGATCTTGAAGATGGACTTCCGGCGCCGGGCAAACTCATTACTGACCTTGAATTTGTGCTCTTTCCTGGCGAATACCTCATTCTGACTGCAGATGGAACGCGACTTCAAACTTATTACCCCGGAACCATTACGGCAAGAATATGGCAAATGGAATCTATGGACGATTTCAGCTCCACAGCCGATATAGTTTATCTCATAATGCCCGGCGGAAGTTTCTCCGACATCTTTGCTTATGACGACCAGATGCAGTTTCCGCTGCTCAACAGCGACGATGGTATTTCTTTGGAAAGAATTTCTTTCTCCAGACAATCATCAGATAGAACCAACTGGCACAGCGCCTCTGAGTTAGTCAACTTCGCAACGCCCGGTTATAGAAATTCGCAGGCGAGCAATGCCACTGTATCGCAAGATGACCTCAGTGTGGAGCCCGAAATATTTTCGCCCGACAACGACGGATACAACGATGTGGTTACATTCTCTTACACCCTCGATAAACAGGGCTATGTAGGCAACATCGACATTTTCGACAGCGAAGGCAGAAAAGTAAAAGACCTGATGACAAGCGAATTGCTCGGATTGACCGGAAGCATTTCGTGGGATGGATTCAAAGACGACAACCAAAAAGCCTCCCTTGGAATTTACGTCGTTTATTTCGAAATATTCCACATCGATGGCTCCACTTCGAAGATCAAAAAAACCTGTGTCCTCGCTCATCAACTCGACTGATGTATTGGGTAAAAACACCATCCATCATCAAGCCTTTGGGCAAGGACTTTCTGTGGAATGTCAAAACCACTGCGAAAGAAATTTACCTCACCTTCGATGATGGGCCAACACCTGGTGTAACAGAACAGGTTTTGTTCTTGCTACAAAAACACAACGCCAAAGCCACTTTTTTTTGTCTGGGGAAAAATGTCGAAGCCCATCCTGAATTGTACCAGCAAATCATTGACGCAGGCCATACCATTGGCAACCATTCATACTCCCATCCGGATGGATGGAAAACCTGCACCTTCAGTTATGTGAAAAACGTATTGCAGGCATCCACGGCCATAGAAAGCAACCTGTTCAGACCACCTTATGGCCACCTCACCTTTTCGCAAGCCTCCTTGCTCAAAAAGAAATTTCAGATCGTGATGTGGGATGTCCTTTCCGGCGACTTCGACCCCGGCATCACCAAAGAAAAATGCCTCGACAATATTCTGAAAAATGCTACTAAAGGAAGTGTAGTGGTGCTGCATGACAGTTTGAAAGCGAAGGAGAAGATGTTGTATGTATTGGAGGGGACGTTGGAGAGGTTTGGTGAGGAGGGGTTTGAGTTTTTGGGGGTGCCGGTGGAGTAAAAATGTTATGCTCGACGTTTGATATAAGCTCAATTATAAGTAAAGAGAATTCGTTTCAGATGACAAGGAATATTTCCTGAATGTGTAGTAAATAAACATATTAAAATGGCAAATAGACAAATAATACAATCCAATCTTGTAATCGCTGGCAAAGTGATTGATTTTTTAGCCGCGGAATTCACTAATCCCCAAAAATTCCAAGAGAATAAGGCCATACTCCAAAAATTTAACAGTACTTTTAATATTCAAAATGCAGCTAAGTTCCAAAATCTTGGTTTTTTTTCAATATTGGAGTGTACTCTATTCCTTGCCAATAATGAAACCTCTCCCCTGAACAGAGTAATTGATGAAACATATAAGGCCCTTGAGGAAAAAAACTTAATATATCGGGAGGATAGAGCTACGTCAAATTTTGTAGATGAGAGATTTAGATTTAACGGAGAGAATGCAGCAAATCTATACAGGCGCGATTTAATATTCAACATTATTTTGGGCTTTGACTATATAATCCAAAAATATAAACAGTGCGTAGTAAAGATTGAAGTTGAAAATCAACATGGAGATAAAGATATTGGTACTGGCTTTATTGCTGAATGGCAAAATGAAAAGTTCTTAGTGACGAACAAGCATGTTTTAGAAAGTAATGAAAGTTTCGTGATATACGATTATACTGATACAAAAATGAAATACGGCAATCCATTTCTACACTCTAAAAAAGATTTAGCAATAATTCCTGTTAAGGATTTCGATTTTGTTGCTCTAGATTTAAATTTACAAGTTGAAATTCTTGCAGATATAATAACTATTGGCTATCCATCAATTCCTATGTCGAATTATGCGTACCAAGTCTTTCATAAAGGCGAGGTCAACTCATTTATAAAGGATTATCAAGAAAATGATCTTTTTTTGATTTCGGCGAAGACATCTTCAGGGAATAGTGGAAGCCCGGTTATTGATGAGAAGGGAACCGTTGTTGGGATAGTAACTGAAGAATTGTTTGAAAAGGAAAAATTCTATAATAAAGGAAAATTACCTTATTATGCAGCAATCGCTTCAAAAGATATTGTTTCAGTACTGTATGAGTACAAGTTGAGTTGTAGAAATGAAGATGTATGAACACATACGGGCCCCCAATGGCGCTGGCTTAGCGAAGCGTAGCCAGTGCCTTCGCCTCGGGCTGGTCCTATAGCGCTGATATAAATATCTTTACACATGTTGCACAATCGGACAACTCTCCTTATATTTGCCTCGTATGAGCAATCAAAAAATCAGAACGATTTTCTTATATCAAAACTACTTTGAGGACTTCTACACCAAGCAAAAGCAGAAGGTAAAAGACAAGATCCTATGGACTTTCAGGCTTATTGAAACGATAGAACAGGTACCGGAAGACTACCTGAAGCATCTCAGTGGAACAGATGGCCTTTATGAAATCAGAGTTCAGCAGGGAAGTGATACTTTCAGGATATTTTGCTTCTTCGATGAGGGCAAGTTGGTGGTTTTGGCAAATGGTTTTCAGAAAAAAACACAAAAGACGCCGAAGTCAGAAATTGACAAGGCTATAAAAACAAAGAACGAATATGAAAAAGAAAAATAGTCTAAAATCGCTGGATAAATTCGTCGAAGAGCATTACGGAAAAATAGGAACTGGCAAGCGAGACAAATTCGAAAATGGCTTTGAAGGATTCAAAATTGGTTTTCTTCTTCAACAGGCACGTCTAGAAAAAGGCCTGACCCAGGAAGAACTTGCCGAAAAGTGTGGAACCAATAAAGGATACATTTCCAAAATTGAAAATAACATCAAAGAAGTTCGTATTTCTACACTTCAAAAAATAGTGGAGCTGGGCCTGGGTGGGCATTTGGAGTTGTCGATTAAGCTTTGATTGAAAGAAAATATTTGGAAGACTTGTATTGCGGCCATAAATTGTGGATCTGTTATGTAAGAAAGATTTTTAGTTCAACAAAAGTTCCATGCTACTTTTACATCAACACGTCAATACATGAAGACATTGAACAATACACCCGACAAAGATTTTGACGCAGTCAAATTCATGCGTGATCAACGCGACAGATTAAGCGCGATGCTGAGCGGCATGTCCACTATCGAAATAGTGGCATACTTCAAAAAAATTAAAGAAGAATCAAGCATTAAGCCCTGCGCATAAAGGTGTATCACCTTGTTGCTGGTTTGAGCATTCACTGGCATGTTTGATAGTAAAGGCGAACTATGTCTTAATTGAGTTGGCATGCAGCAAGCAAAACAATATCGCCGTTTATTTTGTACCGGGGTTATTGCCCATCCACTCTTCAAAAACACTATAAATCTGGGATTGATTTTTCACCCATTCCATTTTTTTCTAAAAATACCCGACGAATGGGCTAAAAGTTTCGATGATTTTATTTTGGGTGGAGAATTTTGGGAAAGTGGAGGTGGTTGGGGATATATGGTTTATTTCCGGCGGCCTGCAAAAGGGGATTAACGCAGAAACACGTGATTCTATGGTGTTGGGGCGAGTAATTTTTGTCCTTGTCTTAAGAATTTAGGAGGATTTCGATAGTAAAAGTATCGAAATAAATAGGCTACCTCAAATGTCGATGCACTTTATATAAAAGAACATTTGAAATGAAATACAAAGTTAAGAATGAAAATTGATCGGCCTTTTGTGCAATTGAGAGAATTGTTTCGAGCGGCTAATCAAGAAAATAGAGAATTACTTAAATATGTTTTTGAGAAATCCGACAGCATATCACTTTGGGTCATTGGACTTGCGGTAGGCGGGATCTCGATTTTTGCAAATAATATTGCGGATGTTCAAGGAGCCATTTCTCCTGCATACCTGAAGCCAATATTATTACTACTAACAACTTCGGTAACAAGTGGAATAGTTTATCGCGGAATGTACCTGTACTTTTTTGTTGTCCTGAACAAAACAATTCAAGGAATTGATATAGTCCTTTCAAACCATCGAATGATGGCGACTGAATCTAACCTTAAAGGTAACGAGATATTCGATCAGCTTGTTAAAGAGTTGGACATAGGGTTCGGTGATGATCTTTCCTATTTGATACCATTATATCACAAGATTGAAGAGCATAATAAGAAGGAACTCTATGACAGCGTCGTTAAGCACTATCATGCAAAGATTAAATTCGCGCAGAGGGACACCGAACTTCTATTTGATTTCGTTGCAGATACATACTCGAAATTTCAAGGAATAAATAAAGATAAACTATTGAGCAAAATGAAAAATCCGCAATCTAGCGGAAGACAATATCGGAGGACAATTAGATGGACAACTTTTTTTATTTTGTGTATATTCTTACATTCATTTCTGCTCTTTTCACTTTTGTACTTGCGGTGAGTTGCTAATCTCGAAAATCGAATAAAAAGACCTGATGATGGCACAAAAAGGTTAGAAAAATTATCAAGAACTTATGAGTCTGTGGTACATTTAAGCATTATGCTGGAAAAAATTTCATCGATATATTTGGAAAGCACTCTCTGAAATCGTCAATTGCTTGAAGATGCAAAACACAAAAGACAACTATGAAAAACATATTCGAGATATATAAGGACTATGAAAAAAGGAGCGCCTGTGTGGTAACATTAATCACTTGCGGAAAGGACATCTTTTATCAGGCTCACATTATTAAAGAATTTAACGAATTCAAATCGTTAGTTCCAAGATTAAGGTACGTTGAACCATACAAAATTGAACCTGCTGATCTTTATAAAATCGCTGCATTCATCATGGATGATTTGATTGATTGTGTGCGAATAATAACATTCTTCGAAAATTACTTTAAAGCTATCTTATTAAAAAAGGGATTTATTGTTCATGAATTCAAAGAGCAAGAATTACTTAAGAAATTAAAAGTCGCTCCTTTAAGGATAGACGACTACTTGAACAATGCAATAATTGAAGATATTCTAAAAACCCAAACGATAGGATTTAGTGTATTAATAGAGAAAAAAGACTACGTAAGCGCGTTAGATATTGACGAAGAAATCATTGCGATTCTAAAAGAAATAAATTCAAAAAGAAATGAGCTTCATCTTTATAAGGAGCAAAATTCAGTATTCAGTTATAAAAGAATCAAAAATCTAGAGCGATTGAAAGATTTTGTAGATAAAACAACATAACCCTAGCCGGATTGTTCCAGCCTGTCAGTCAAGAAAAGTTGGCCTAATTCCGAGCTATACCTTGTTATCGATTGATGAAGAAATATTTTAATTTATAGAGTTTGAAGTGAAAAGGTTTTGAGTATTTTTACCCAATAAAGCGCATTCATTGGTTTGGTGAGTTTTCAAAACACGGCCTTTGGTTACATAAAGGAAAGCACGTAGCGCTAAATAAGTTAAAAATTACAATATGCCAATAGATAGAATTTCATTAGGAAATAAACTACATCGATGTAGGGAAAATCTAGGCCTCGAACTATCAGATGTTTCTAATAGGACTGGATTGTCTTTAGAAAGAATAGATGAAATTGAAAAGGGTCAAATAGAACCGACTGGAGATGAAATCCTAATTTTTGCAGATTTCTATAGGCAGGATTATAAATATTTTGTCAGTAATGAAAGACTATCTGCTTCCGAGCAAGTTGAGGTGCTATATCGCAAATTTGGCGACAATTTTTCAAAAGAAGACAGATGGGCAATACAAGAATTTATTTTTTTATGTGAAAATGAACAAGATGTTCTAAGTTATTTAAATTTTCAGAAGTTGAATTTTAATGCCCCAAAGTATTCTAATGTACATAAAACACAAGGTGCCGAAACTGCGGAAAAACTTCGTCATTTTTTAGGATACAAAAATGACGAATTATATTCCGATTTATTCGCTGATTTTAGGAGAATTGGATTGCATATTTTTCGAAGGAAACTAACCAATTCTAAAATCTCAGGCTTATTTATCAAACATCCAGTTGCTGGAAAATGTATTCTTGTAAATTATGATGAAGACACTTTCAGACAAAACTTTACTCTCGCACATGAAGTATGTCATGCCCTATTAGATGATGAATTTGAATTTAATATTTCCTTTAAAGAAACAGGCCATGATTATAGAGAAGTAAGAGCCAATCATTTTGCAAGTAATTTTTTGATACCCCCAGGCCATATAAGAAAATTCCAGACATTATCATGGAATGATGAATTGGTAATGAAAATTGCAATCAAATTAAAAATCAATATTCAACCTTTATTAATTGCGTTAGAATCTAACAATTGCATAACCAAAAATCAATATGATCAGTTTATGAAACTTAAGATTCCAAGACAAGATAAAGATGATTATGAATTAAAAGGTATTTCACCTTCAATAGCTTCATCAAAACGAATACTGCTGGAAAAAGGTTTGTCAACTTTCTATGTTAGAAAATGTCATGAAGCATACACAGATGGTCATATTTCATCTGGGAAGCTTGCTGAAAATCTACTAGTTGATGAATCAGAGCTGCCTATTATTTTAGACTTATTTAAACTAAAGTTAGATTATGAACATTGATATTACAGAGTTTCAAAAAGTAAATGTAATTGACTCGTGCTCAATAGATAATATTCTTTCATCAGCTACATTATATCGCGCTGCTAAATCTTCTAATTGTAGTTTCTGTTATACAAAGTTTGTTGAATATGAAATGTTGTACAAAGCCAGAAAAGAAATAGATGAAAAGTCGAAATACTTGCAACAGAAACTTAAAGATGAAACGGAAGCAAATAGATTTGAATGTCATAACTTAAGTATCGATGATTTACAAGAAATAGAAATACTTGAAAAAAGAAAACGATTGGGCAGCGGCGAACTATCAAGTATCGCATTCGCCAAAAAAATCAATAAAAGTTTCATGACGGATGATCGTAATGCCAGAAAATTAGGGGCTTCAGTTTTGGGATTTAAAAGAGTACAAACAACGCCACACTTGGTTGGTTGGCTATTCTATAATCGGGAATTAATAGACAGTGACTTTTCGGTAATTATTTCTGAACATCAGGAATATAATAGGCCATTGACCAAATATATTGAAGAAGCCTATCTTGAGAGTTTAAGAATAAGAAGTATGCATAAATAATTCAACCTAATAATAGATCTAATAAAAATTAGGTGACACTTCGATGAGTTGAAACCAAAAACAATCACCCACTCCATGACCGAACAACAAATACTCCATACCCTCGACAATTCCAATGACGGATATTATTGCTCATTTGTTGAACTTGGTCAAGCTTACTCATACCAGATCGATACAAGGCTCAATGTATTTCGTGGAGACGGCGGCCGCTGGGCAATCGCCATAGAAAGGCTTGGCTACAATCCCCAGGCCGGGGCAATAATTCTTGACATCCATTATTACGGCAACTGCCTGATCAACCTGGAATCTTACAATGACCGCCCCACAAGCTATTATAGCATCCATCCGATAGACAGCGACAATTTCAACGAAACAATCGAAAATGAAGTTTTACGGCCCCATGCAAAATTCTGGTTGGTTCGCGGGCAACGAGTTCCATTAAGTCACGACAAACAAGATTATATAAACGCTGGTATTGAATTAAAAGAAATTGAGCCTGATGAGATAAGCGCCGAAGAAGTGGGAAGGCTTGTTATCCTCACAAACCGTGATATATTTCGTGCAAGCGATAAAGAATTATACAAGTCCATCCCAGCGGATCTGAAAAAAATATTGGTTCTCGACGAATGGTTTCACAAAGACTTTAAATTACTCATTGCACCACCGATGACCGAAGAACATTTACTTCAAACTTATGAATTCAACAAAAGCCTCACAGGCCTTGGCGGGATGACCTTCGGAACTTTCGCCGAATCATTCAGGCAGCAAAAAAAGGTATTTGAAAACTGGAACAAAAAAATCCGGAGAAAAAACAGACCTGGTTCATATGAGACCTGGCAGCTCATAGCCAAAGTAATTGCAACAAACAATCCTGTACAATATAAGCCCACACTACAACCCAATACACATTGGAAAAACTGGTCAGAATCCGGAAGTCTGTAATGCGTAAAAACAACAATTTGTAATCCAAAGATCATCTAAATTGCTGGTTTCAGCGCAATGTGTGTTCCGATCAAAATTCGCTTGAGCACGAATAAGACATCCTTTTTGGTTTCCTATAGCTTGAGTAGATTCGCAGCCAGCAAAGCACTCTCTTGGTTTATTAATCAAAAAAATCATTCATGAGTCATTCCCTACTACTATTTCCCCTACTCCATCATCACCTTCCTCACCCCACTTCTATTCCCTGAGGTAGTTTTTACAAAATAAATACAACCTGCGAATTCACTTGCATCAATTTGTATTTGCCCACCGAATATCAGGTTTTTGACCCACACTACTTCCCCAAATATATTCATGATTTGAACTGTACCTTCTCCTGACAATTGCCGGGTGTCGATGGTCAGCTTGTCGTTGGCAGGATTCGGGAAGATCTGAAAATTTCCGAGCGCAAACTCATCCAGGCCAATACCCGGATCATAATAGAAAAACTCAAGCAGATAAGACCGGCAGGCGGCATAAGCATAATCGGAAAATACTTTGATGTAAAAAGTATCGGCTGCGAGATAAGCAATGGTCAAAGAGTCAATTGCCAACTCGCCGATAATGCCCAGTGGTGCATTCAGTTGTGCGATATACGAATAATTATTGTCAAGCAATTGAACTTTGGTTCCCAGATTACCATCAGAAGAATTTGTTGATGATGTTACACGTACCTTGAAAAATCCGGTATCCGGTTTAGCGAATTTAAATATGTCCTCCGAACCATCGCCATAATAATATTGGTTGCCCATTACTGGTGTGGCAATATCAATGATTTGAGCTGTAGCAGACGAATTGTTTGGCTCTATATCATTTTCAAAAAAAGGAGAAACCATATCGTATCGCATCCGATAAGAATATCCCCTGTCATAAAAGTTATCCGTAAAAAACAGAACAATGAGGGTGTCATTTGGCGTGCAATCCCAATACAGCGTATCAGAATTGGGCGATTGAAAATCTCCTATAGGTGTAGATTGCTGATACCATACACTACCATCTTCATTGTGCAGTTTAATTTTCAGGTCGTTACTTCCTGTGCTTTGCGCTTCACTTTCAATAAACATTCGGAGCATTCCATTTATCGGAGGAACTATCTTAAAATAATCATAAGAATCTGTTCCACTGTTTTGTGGATCATTGATGAAAGATACATGTCCCTCCGCTTGTGTATTAAATCCAATGGTAACCAGTTCATCCGTAATCATCGAATTAGGTTCCACATCATTCTGAAAAACCGGCGGAATCAATTCCAGTGAAAAAGTATAGTCGTAGCAATAGGCAAAAGCATAATCCCTTTGAACTTTTATATAATATGTATCGGCCTTCAGGCAACACCAGCCTGATGTATCAGCTATCATGACTCCATTGTTTCCGGTTGTGGGTGAAAACGAATTCCACGGATTACCCGTGGGAGAAAACAAAGTGAATATGTATGGCGCATTCGGATTCACACCTTCACCAGCGGTGAGCGTGCTGATTTTCAAAAAACCATCTTCCGGTAGAATCACCCTGTACCAGTCTGGATTGTCATACGTACAAGTTTGTCCTTCAAGTGTTGTGTTCAGAGGGAGATCATTGGCTGTGGTAAGCAAATCATTGCTTTCGGTCTCACTGATTTGAGCGCGCATCATTGCTGTTGTACCAATGGTCAAAGCCCAAATAAGAGTCAGAAGTTTTTTCATAATATCCGAGTTGGTGAATTCTATCTGGCGAAAGTACCTGAAAGATCAACCGTTGTAAATCCCCCATTATGGGGATGGAGCTATTGGTTGGGGCTTGTACTCAATGGCGCTGGCTTATCGCAACGCAGCCAGCAAGTTTATTACAGAAAATATTATTCCTTTAATACCTTAATAGTTCTAACCTCATTCATAGAAGCTATTTTCACTATATAGGTTCCGACTGATAATTCAGACAGATCAATTTGAGATTGATTCGCGGCGATTACTTTTTTCATTACCTCTTCTCCCAATAAATTAAGTACTGTGATATTTGATATGTTTTTATTGAAAGATAAATTTAAAACATTTTGAACCGGATTTGGATAAGCCTTGAAATTTCCCTGCGCCAAAACATTTACAGATAACGGATCTGATTCAAATGTAAAACTACCATAGCTACAATCGATAGATTCTCCTGCCGAATTTTGTGCCATTACATTCCAGTAAAGGGTCAGACCATACATAGTAGAATCAACCTGAAATGGAATAGAGGTATTATATGTTTGATCCAATAGACTTAGATTATCTGGTGAAAAACTTACATGTACTGAATACAAATAGACCACTCCACCATTAGCTGAGGGAAGCCAAAATAAAGAAACCGCAGAAATCGGAATAGTGGATCCCTGCATTGGGGCCACAAGAACAGGACATCCTGGTATTGTCAATAATGCGCAACTTACCGTTAACTCTCTCTCCGTATCCTCAGTGCCGCAGGCTATATCTGAGTGGATATATACCCGATAAACACCATTAACTTCCGGAACAAATGCCAATGGTGTAACTCCGGTTGATAAAGCAGTTAATCCATCGTCACTTGCCACTGTTATAATATCTGTTGGGTTAGAACTTCCGAAAGTGTATTGGTTCACTGAAAGCAAATCAACATTGGAATATCTGCCAGCATAAAAATCGATGGCAATCGTCTCCGGCGCACCAATGCACGCTGGAGTATAAGTTGCCTCCGGGTATAACTCACCATTCAAACAAGGTACTCCGCAAACAACACTGGTAGTTCTGGTATCATCATCCAGTCCACAGAAAGCATCTGAGTTAATGTTTACCCAAACTTCTCCTGTTGTTGTTGCAACCCATGTTAAAGGAACAGTTCCATAAGCTGTAGCAGTTGTATTATTATCGGTACTTAATGTGAAAAAATCCCAGGGGATAGAACTATTAAACCTGTACGTTTCACCTTCAATTACATTTACTGCAAAATAATCCCCTGTCATAGACATTATTGAAACAAGCGTTGAACTCGCACCATTACAAACCCCTCTGGAAATAGCAGATGTTGGATACATAAGTGAATTTGTGGTGCATTGTGCAAAAGCACTTAAGCCCGAAATAAGCATTAATAAAAAGAAAGTAGATTTTTTCACCATAAAATACCTTTTGTGCTGGGATCTGGTTCGTTTATGAAATAAGGCAAAGATATACAGCTCATTTTTATTCAGACTACGAAAAAAATTGTTTTATAGCTTGTTCTACGGATCCAGCTCATTAACGCTGGCCTAGTAATCCAGCTCACGCCAGCCTTTAGCCAGCAAACCCGAACGACTTAGACTCAATCGAAAAGATGACGGACTCAACCATCAAGGTTCAGACAATTTGATGAGTTGTTCTACCTGCAAAATCCCATCACTACTTCGCAGCAACAATTGATAAGTGCCTGCGGCCAGCTCCTGCATTCCCCATACATAGGCAGCATCTGCCCGCTGTGGAACAAAAGATTTGATTAGCCTGCCTTGAGCATCATACAATACGAATTCTGAACCTACAGGAAAGTTTTCGCCGATATAAATATTCAGTGTTTCACTTATCGGGTTGGGGCCATAAATAAAATATCCGGGTGCTGTCTGATAATGAGTGGTTGTATCAATACTTTCCGGGCTACAATCCGGCGGACTGCAAAGGCTGTCACAACCGGGAACCAAACATCCACAGCCATCTACTTTTAATATCCAGGCCCTCTGCCTGGGTGATTGAGCAATCCACCCATCACCGCTATAGGCATCTATTCCTTCTCCTACCATGACGTAGCCACCATCTCTGGTCGCTTTAAAGTCATAAATATTATGAAAATCATAAGGACTATCCACGATGCTGTACCACCTGTCCCATATTACATTGCCCAAGGTATCAAACTGGATGATATAGGCCATTTCATCAGCAAAAGGTGTTAGTGTATTTTCAGGATTATTGAATTGAAACTTGCCAGCAGAAACATAATTGCCCTGACAGTTTTGGGTTAAATGCACAAGTCTTGCGCCCCATGATAGGCCTGTTCTTTGCCCATACCAAAGCAAGTTATTCTGATAATCCATTTTATAAATAAGCGGATCATTGTAGTCGATGCCATCGTAAATAGTAGTCACCATCACTATACCATCTTCTTCCAATATCATATCTCTAGGAAGGTTTCCGTCAAATTCATTCCGTCCAAAATACTGCCAATCCATATTTCCAAGTGAATCTAGTTTGAAATATACTTCGTCGTTGTGATTGATAGTATTACCTGAATTTACGCCGCCTGCGCAGGCGATCACACCACCATCAAGGGTAGATTTAAGCGTAAAACACAAATCAGATTCGTGTTCTCCACTATATACATAATGCCACAGCTCATTGCCCAATGAATCAAACTTGAAAATGCAGAAATCGTTTTCGGTAATTGGTTGATAAATTTGACAAGACGCAAAAAGTTGGCCTTCGAAATTGATGTCCGCGCAGGTAGGAATTAACCAATCCGTATATTCAGCTTGCGATTCAAGGTATATTGGGGAATAAAATCGCTTCGTCCATGCAGTATCCAGGTCATTATCAAATAACATAATAAAACCGCACAATATGCTATCCCGCAAGGCGCTTGTAAACACGTAATGCTCATGGCGGGCATTCTCTACGTTTACATTCCAATCGGCATAAAAGTATTCTAAAGAATTGCCTATTTTGAAATACGAATTTTGATTCCCCAAGCTATCCCAATCACTAACAAAAAGTGTTGAATAAAAATCACCATTGGAGGTTGTATCTATTTTCCCCCCTAATACAGCGTATCCACTTTCAGTTTCCCAGACCTGATTGGCTACATTGGACAAATCGTAATAAAACAATTTACTGAAAGTGGCTTGTGACTGGGCGCAAAGGTCAAAAACCACCAGGAGTGCGAGTAAGCTCACACCCCTGATGGATTGAATTATTTTATCGCTAATGAATAACATCAAACTTGCCTGATGACACTTCACCCGAAGGCCAATTAATCTGGTAAATATAAAGACCACTTTGCCAATCTGTGGTATTCAGGGTGATAAATTCGTTGGACTTGCTTACAGGTATTGCAGCTACGAACCTGTTGGTGGCGTCAAAGATTTGCAAGGTCAGGTTATTTTCAATGGAACCTGGGTAATGCAAAGAGATATTGACCACATTGTTGGCCGGATTGGGGTAGATATTCAACATATCATCACGGCCGACATCCGACCTGGTATTTTGGCGCTTGGTAAAATGTTGGTCGGAAAATGCCGGACCTATGGCATATTGCGCGTCAAAGTAAAAATTAAGCGCGGCCATTGCCCTAACACCCGCGTTGGTGTACAAGTGATTTTCGGCCAGGTCTCTCAATTCAGCCTCCTGTGTCTTGCTCATGTCAGCCCAATTGCCCACATTGGTCGCTAACTCAAAATAGCGTTGAAATTGCGCAATGTCATTCATATCCTTTTTATTAATCACAATGCGATCCGCCAATGGCGCTGGCTTAGCGTAGCGTAGCCAGTGCCTTCGACCCGGGCTGGCTTTTAGCCAGCAAATCCCAATAGCCCCGGTTTGTAGCCCAACGATATCCCGCAAAACCATATTCCCTCATCCTCCCCCATCTTTGCCGCAACAATGAATCAGGTAAAACCCAAAAAATCACTCGGACAGCACTTTCTGCGCAATTCAGAAATCTGCGAAAGAGTAGCGGCTTCCGTCGATTGTCACGGAGGTTATAAACACGTATTGGAAATTGGCCCCGGCATGGGTGCGTTGACACAATTCCTGCTCAAGCGAAGTGAATTCACCACTACAGTGGTGGAAATTGACAGCGAAAGTGTGGTTTACCTCAACAAAAATTACCCCGAGCTCACCGGCCGTATTCTTGAAGAAGATTTCCTTCACATGAATCTTCCCGCGTTGTTCAATGAGCAGACTTTTGCCGTAGTGGGAAATTTTCCTTACAACATTTCCTCACAAATACTTTTTAAAGTATTGGAGAACAAAGAATATGTGCCAGAAGTAGTAGGCATGTTTCAAAAAGAAGTAGCAGTGCGTATCGCCAGTGGCCCTGGCAACAAAGATTACGGCATTGTCTCCGTACTGGCCCAGGCTTATTACGATATCGAATATCTATTTACAGTCGAAGCAGAAGAGTTTATTCCACCACCCAAAGTAAAAAGTGGCGTTATACGACTCAAGCGCAAGTTCGATCATGAATTAGGATGCAGTGAAAAGGCACTTCGCTTGGTGGTCAAAACTGCCTTTAACCAGCGCAGAAAAACATTGCGCAACTCCATCAAATCATTGAACAACCACAATGTTGATCTGAGCCTGCCGATATTTGAAAAAAGGCCCGAACAACTGGGTGTCGAAGATTTTGTTTACCTCACACATTATCTGAAAACTCCACAGTAACAGGTCTTTTCAGCGCTTTTACCCGAAAACATTTAGCAGTTTTATTAGGCGCACAACCTGCTTAAATTTGCCCTTCAGAATTCCTACACTTGATCAGTCGCAATACAATAGACCAGATAATGCAAGCCGCCATCATAGAAGATGTGGTGGGCGACTTTGTGCATTTGAAAAAAAGTGGTTCCGCGTGGAAAGGACTTTCGCCTTTTGTCAACGAAAAAACGCCCAGCTTTTTTGTCGTTCCTGCCAAAGGAATTTACAAAGATTTCAGCAGCGGAAAAGGTGGCAACGTGGTGGATTTTCTCATGCAGCATGAGAAACTGAATTATCCGGAAGCCTTGCGCTGGCTGGCCGCCAAGTACAAGATCGAAATCGACGAAGAGAAGCAAACCGAAGAACAGCAACTTCAGAAAAGCGAGCGCGAACAATTGTCGATCGTCACTGAATTTGCCAACAAATATTTTCAGGAACAACTCTTCGAAAGTGAAGAAGGCAAGGCCATTGGATTGGCCTATTTTCAGGAGCGTGGATTCCGAGAAGACATTATCAAAAAATTTCAATTGGGTTATTGTCCCGACAAATGGGACTTCTTTACCAAAGCCGCATTAGAAAAAGGCTATGCGCTGGAATACCTCATCAAAGCAGGGCTAACGAGAGAGCGCGATGGCGCGCCTTACGACTTCTTTCGCGGCCGTGTGATGTTCCCTATCCACAACATCAGTGGTAAGAGCATCGCCTTTGGTGGCAGAACATTAAAGGCGCAGAAAGACATTGCCAAATACTTCAATTCACCCGAGAGTGAATTGTACAACAAGAGCAGTGTTCTCTACGGATTGCACCTTGCCAAAAACGATATTGTCAAATACGACATGTGTTATCTGGTAGAAGGATATACCGACGTGGTAAGCCTTCATCAGGCCGGTGTAGAAAATGTAGTTTCGTCGAGCGGTACCAGTCTCACCGAAGGCCAGATTCGTTTAATTCGAAGGTACACGCTGAACATCACCATCTTGTACGATGGCGATAGTGCTGGTATAAAAGCATCCTTCAGGGGAATTGACATGATTTTGAAAGAAGGCATGAATGTTCGTGTACTTCTCTTTCCTGATGGTGATGATCCCGACAGCTTTGCCCGCAAGCACAGCAGTACAGAGATACAGGAGTTCATTGCGAAAAATTCGAAAGACTTTATTGCATTCAAAACCGGCATCTTATTGCAGGAAGCAGGCAACGATCCTGTCAAAAAAGCCGCGCTGATCAGAAATATTGTCGACAGTATTGCACTCATTCCCGATGGCATTACGCGCAGTGTTTTCGTACAGGAGTGTAGTCGTTTATTGAATATGCAGGAACAACTTTTGTTGACTGAACTCAACAAAGTAATTGTTTCCAATTATAAAAAAGACAACAAACAGGAAGCGCCCCAAGAGCTTCCTCCGTTGCTCGATGAGACACCGCCGGACGGTACCGTCGGTGAAGCTGTATCTCAGCACAACCTTTTTTATCAGGAAAAAGATGTTGTGCGCTTGTTGCTCACTTATGGAGAGCGCCCGATAGAAATTGCCATCATCAATGAAGACGGACACGAAGAACTTCACCAGGTAAGTATTGCAGAATACCTCATAGCCAATCTCGAGCAAGACGACATCCATCTGGAACACCCGGTGTATTCGACCATTTACAATGAGTACATCGAATTTGTGGGTCGCGAAGAATTGCCCACAACAAGAATATTCACCAACCACACTGATTCGGCCGTTTCAGGAGAAAGTTCCAATCTGCTCATGTCGCCCTACTCACTAAGTGACAATTGGTCCGTTCGACACAACATCTATCCTGAAACAGAAGAAATGCAATTGCGCAAAGCCGCCAAGGATTGCATCTTCTGGTTAAAGCTCAGAAAAGTTCAGCAAATTTCCCGACTTCTCGAAAAAGACATCGAAGAAAATCAGCACGACGACGAAAAAATCGACGCCCTTCTAAAAGAAAAGATGCTGCTTGATAAAGCCAAGGCAGAAATAGCCAAGTACTTTGGTTCTGCTATTATCTGAGCCTTCATTTGCCCTTGATATGTTGGTAAACGCCCGACGAAGCTCGCTCTAATTTGAAAAATTGACCCTGCCTGAAGGCTTCCGTTTTATTAGTGCTGATGAAATCCGGGGGTTGAAGTGCGTATAGTTAATCAACTTCAACAGGGTTGAATACGCATAACCCGGAGAGGTTCTTCACTGGGCCAAATACTGCATGAATCATTTTTTTGAACGAAATAATAAATCTGATCATTATTGTCCAAATCGAGTAGGAAGTAAAGATAGCTTTATTACGGAACAAAGTTATCTCTACTGTCCTCTCACACCACCGTGCGTACCGGTCTGGTACACGGCGGTTTGTTAGAATAATTTGAGTTGGGCTACAACATTGTTGTGATAC
>JANNEQ010000183.1:0-7050 GCA_031378885.1 Flavobacteriales bacterium | reverse complement strand
CGAAATATTACAAATTTTCTCTGCTAACATATTCGACAAAACCCCAATAAAAGAGCTGTTTCAGGAGACTGAAATACAAAAAAACGCAAACACCGATCCTAATCAATTGACAATGAGCTTTTAAAGACGCAACGCTAGTGACTTCTAATAGTAAAATATCATTAGACAATGAATCGTAATTCAGATTATCTGCGTCTACTATGACGGTATCAAGTTTTGGATCAATTTCAACTCGAGGAAACATTTTCCAACTAGTTAATTTTTTATTTAGTTTACGAACTTTAATTTCCGGTTTAATCCCCATTGCTTCGCCAAGAAGGTGTTGAGCTGTTACTGCAAATATTTTACTCTTATAATTGATTAGGAATGCACTTGCGCCAGACATTTCACACTTATGGTTTTTAAACAATGCAAGATTGGTGAGCAAAATTTGATTTTCATTTACTAAATCTTGAACTGTTTGACTGTCAGCTTTTCCACTTTGGCTTGTCTGGCTAAATAAAATTGTGGCTAACATTAAAAAAAGGATTGTGAAATTTATTTTTCTCATAGAGCTATAGGTTTTTTCCAAAATTGCCGGCTACTTGTTAATATCCGCATCTTTTAGTATTATATTTCAAATGTACAAAGCCAAGGGTTTCTCTGACATGATAATTCGGATTTGTAAGTAATAATTGAATCTTGAGATTTTAATGTTAGTGATAAAGTTTTAACCACGTAAGCTTTTAAATCTTGCAATACAAAATATACTTCGAATTCCGTAATACCTTGAATAAGAGCAATACAAATTTTACAATCGACATTCGATGAAAATAAAGGAGCTTTTCATATTTTTTTTAAATCATTTTTTGCATTCCGTACTAAATTTTACTTAAGATCCACTACATTCATCCCATTAAAATAATACCGTTAATATGCTGTTATGGTATTTCTAAATACTCAACCATGCGATAGATACTGCACTTTCTATTTGCTTTTTTGATTGCTGTAAACGCCGAAGCAAAGGTCGTTCACGTTTTTGTCGCCCTCTGCGACAACCTCAACCAGGGAATTGTTCCTGTGCCAGCCAAAATAGGAAATGGCCAGGATCCGAACAACAACCTTTACTGGGGATGCGGTTTTGGAGTGCGCACCTTTTTTAAAAAAGATGCCGACTGGATTTTGCTCGAACAAAAACAAAATCCACAAGCAGATATTCTCGAACGTTGTGTTTTTAAACACACTAAAACAGGCACTATCCTGGTCGCCGAGGCTTATGATGGTGCCCAAATCAAAACTTGTATCGATGATTTTATGCTGGCATGTTCCGGGAAATTATCGAGATCAATTGTAGTGGGTAACCTCAACGTCGAAGCAGGTGGAAGCGCTGATCTCATCTGCTATACTGGCCACGACGGACTGATGGAATTTTCTCTCGATGAATCGAAGTACGATGCACCGGCTACTCCCAAAAGCACCATTGTTCTGGCTTGTGTAAGTAAGTCTTATTTCAGTTCCTATCTGACAAAAACAAAATCCATTCCGCTGGTGTGGACTACTGGGCTGATGGCACCTGAGGCCTATACTCTCGAAGCAGGAGTGGAAGCATGGATTGCCAATAAAACGGCAGAAGAAATAAGAAGCGCGGCCGCAGCAGCTTATTCGAAATACCAGAAATGCAGCTTAAATGCAGCCAGAAAATTACTGGTAACCGGATATTGAATGTATAAAACGAAGTATGGTGAGCAATAGTCATCAAAATGACTGTCCAAAAGGACCGATAGCCTAAAATCTCATTCGGGTCTTTTTGTGCTTCGATCTTGTATTCCCGGTGGCCTTGTGTGTTTTTCTCTTGTGAAATCCTGAATCTTTAATAATGAGATAATCTACCTTGATCAGGGCATAGAAATATCCATCGTTGTCACTGGAATCTCCGCGCTGTTGCCCTTGTGTGGTTACATAATCGGGTTTGCCCTCATTGATCATTCCCAGAGATGGATTAGACAAATAAGCCGCAACTTCACCGCGCTGTTCACCCTGATACAGCATAAGATCATTTGCATCATAATAGGTCGAACTCACATCGTCGATATAATCTGTTTTGGTAAATCTGTAAGTGGCCTCAATTCCGAACGACCATTTGCGGTGTAATCTCACCATTCCATTTATACCCACAGGAAAATTAATCTGCCATAGCTTGTACTCATCCGGTCCACCAGGTAAACCCTGGCCTTCCGTTCTCAGTGGTGCCAGATAAACCCACTGACCTTGTATCTGGGCCTGTGGATTAAAATGGAAAACACCCACACCACCAAATAACCCGATCGATAATCCACGCACATGCCACGGGCCTTTCTGTGAATTGACCCGTTTCAGTTGGTGTTGGTGACCTTTACGGGACCCGAAATTGAACCAAACTTCTCCCATCAGGTCGAATTCGAATATATTGGATTTGAAGTTGAGGTTGCGGTTTCTTCTGAAGGGTTCATTCGTCAGCTTATCGTCGCCGGATACTTTTCCATAGGTCATGTTGAAGCGACCATAAAAGTTTTTCGTGAAGCTATGGCGCAGCCCCATGAAGGCCGCCATGTTGAACTGGGTTAATTCTAAATCCTGAAGATCATTTGTTCCGATGCTGTCCTTGCCTCCCAGATCGCCAAGAAAATTAGATGTGCCAATGCCAAATTCGAAATGGTTGCGATTGCGTATAGTGGCCTCCTCCGTAAAGAAGTCGTAAGGCTCCTGGCCAAAAAAGGACATTGAGCACAAACAGAACAGAATTAGTAGGTTATTTCGCAACACAATAACCCAAAGTTACTAAGTTTTTTTACTCAAAACTCAATTTGAGCCGAAAAAAATAATTTTCCACAACTATATCCTGATTATTGTCATAGAATAAAGGTTGGATTTTTTTGAGCTACCCGCGCACTCCAAAAGGTCGCATGGCAAGTATTAACGCCTGGAGCTCATTTTTTTTTGCAAATCATAAAATACTATTCCTGCGCAGACTGCCACATTCAGCGAATGTTTTGTCCCGAATTGGGTAATCTCAATACTTTGTCCACAACTGTCTACCACGTCCTGGCTTACTCCAGAAACCTCATTGCCAAAGACAATCAGTAATTTTTTACCCGATTGGGGCTCGAATTGCTGAAGGCTGATGCTATTGCTGGTCTGCTCAATCGCATAACATTCCACCTTTTCGGCTTTCATACGCTCTACAACTGCCGATGCTTCTGCTTCATAGCTCCAGACAACACTCTCAGTTGCACCAAGCGCAGTCTTTAGCACTTCGCGGTGTGGAGGGCAAGGGGAATAGCCTGTACAAATGATGGATTCGATTCTAAACGCATCAGCAGATCGGAAGACACTGCCGACATTTAAACCTGACCTTATGTTTTCCAGAACAACGATCACGGGTATTTTTTCTGACTGATGAAATTCATCGGGGTTCATACGACCCAATTGATCCATGGAAAGCTTTTGATTCATTGGACAAATGTAATCAGGCTTACCACCATTAAAAAAGGGCTAAACTTTAGCCCTTTTTTTAATGAATGATCTTATCAGATATTATTTTATTTCAATGGAGTAGGGCAGTCTGGCCTGAACTCCTTTCATTTCCAATACAGTTTGAAGATTTTTGTAGAGATAATATTGCTCACCCAAAACCTCCTGCATTACGGCTGCCTTTTTTTGACCTGTAAGATCTTCTACAAGTTTTTCAAAAGGGTCGATCATTTCCGGTAATTCTTTTATCGCATAATCTGTTATTCCGGCCTTCGCTGCAATGGCGCTGATACATTTCTGCAATCCACCCATCTCATCTACAAGACCAAGCCCCAGGGCATCTTCGCCGCTCCAGACTCTTCCCTGGCCCATACCATCCACTTCTTCCGCCGATGATTTATGACGACCTTCTGCAACTTTGCCAATGAATTCGTAATAAATTTTGGCAATATACTTTTCCAATGCCTGAATTTCTTTTTCGTCCATGGGCTTATTCGTAGACATGATATCTGCATGTGGATTGGTTTCGTATTGATCGAAGGTAATTCCTATTTTATCTTCCCAGAATTTCTGTAAATTTGGAATAATGCCGAATACGCCAATCGATCCGGTGATAGTATTGGGGTTGGCAAATATTCTGTCGGCAG
Organism: Flavobacteriales bacterium; assembly: GCA_031378885.1. Classification (GTDB taxonomy): domain Bacteria; phylum Bacteroidota; class Bacteroidia; order Flavobacteriales_D; family Sanyastnellaceae; genus JANNEQ01. The sequence goes on along the minus strand of JANNEQ010000183.1, from coordinate 2,914 downwards.
CGCAGGAGATATAATATCCACCTGATGCAGCAAAGTCTCCCATCGAAACATAAAATGGTTTGCCCGATTGTTTGATGAGTTGTGTTTCTCTCCAGATTACATCTGATGCAAGGGCACTTCCTCCGGGCGAGTTTACACGCAATATGATGGCCTTTACTTTATCGTCTTCGCGTGCATTCTTCAATGCTTCTGCAATTCTAACACTGCCAATAATGTCATCATTTCCTTCACCACTCTGAATTTCGCCCACCGCATAAACCACCGCAATTTTATCCTTGCTGAAATCTGATTTTCCATCTTTGTTTTTACCACTGTCACTTTTGTGATAATCTCTGATGCTCAGAAATTTCAAGTCTTTGTCTGACTTTGTATTCTGTGCATCCGCAATGCCTAATTTATTTTTTAAGTTCGTCATTACCTGATCTTCATACAAGGTACCATCAATGAGTTTTGAATCAATTGCTTTCTGTACATCAAACAGGGCCAGACTGTCAGCCAACAGATTCAGGTCTGCTGTGCTCACATTGCGCGAGGCCGCTATTTCATCTAACATTACTCTCCAGATATCTGAGATATAAGTGGCTGTTTGTGCCTTGCTTTCATCCGACATGTGCTCGTAAATAAAAGGCTCTACGGCACTCTTGTACTTGTTGTTTGGTCCGCGCAGTACCTGAGCCTCTATGCCCAGCTTGTCAAGCATTTTTTTGAAGAAAACTCTTTCTGCATTCAGTCCTCTCCAATCAATTTCTCCTGCAGGATAAAGATACACTTCATTGGCCGCGCTGGCCATGTAATAACCAGCCTGACTATATCCTTCCGAGTAGGCCACAACCCATTTTCCTGACAATTTGAAATCCAGAAGAGCATCGCGCATATCTTTCAATGAACTGGGTTGGCCCATAAAATCGCCAATTTCCAGAAAGACACCTTTGATTTTATCGTCTGTTTTTGCGCGTTGCAGATCTTTAATGAAGTGGTTCAATCCGGTATTGTGTTCTGATTCGAACGTCGAAGGATTGAAATTAAATTCGCTTTCCTGACCGCGCTCAACAATTAGATTGTCCAGTTCGATATGCAGAATGGAATTATCGGATACAGTGACTTCTTTTTCCTGACCACTAACTGCTGCGGAGATTAATCCGACAAAGATCATTATAAGAAGAAACAAGGCCAGAAATGTGCCGAGCAGGGAGGCCAGTAATACTTTAAAAAAATTCATGTCGATTGAGATTTGTATTTCTTGATCACAAACATACTCCCCACTCAGAGACCCAAAGCGAGGGCTTTACACCAACGGTTCTGTCAACTAATCAGCGGTGAAAATGAGGGCAATTCTGATTTTCAGATTACCTAATATTGTCCTTTTCAACACTTTGCAAACAGATACCAAACGAATCCGGTCAATTGAACCTCGCAATTAATACCAATGTTCATTTTAATTTAGTCCATGCCGTAGATGAAATCATACAGTGGTAAATACCGAGAGAGTAGCTGTTTAGTACAATCAAGCGCAGCGCAGATTGGACTAAAACAGATACCAAATCGGTATGAGGTGTCTATGGAAGGAGTTTGTGTATTATACCGGTTGTATAAAACCAGTGAAAAGTAGAATATTTGCGTGTTCTCATGGAGCGTAAATTCGCCGGCTTATGGCAAAACACACTGTTTATTTATGTATAGGCGGCAATCTCGGTGAGCGTGAGGCTAATCTCGAAGAGACCCAAATGTTTATCGAGTTTAATATGGGCGATGTACTCGAAGTATCGTCCGTTTATGAATCGCCCGCCTGGGAGATGCCCGGAGCGCCATCTTTTCTCAATCAGGTGGTGAAAATCTCTACTGATCTTTCGCCCAATGAACTGCTCGTTGAGATAGAGGAGCTGGAAGAGTTTTATGGCAGAGAAAGAAAGGAGGGCCAGTATCTTTCACGCGAGATGGACGTGGATATTCTTTTTTTCGATGATTTGATTATTGAATCAGAAAAATTATTGGTACCACATCCAAGAATGGCTTTGCGCAGGTTTGTACTTGCACCTTTGGCTGAAATTGCACCGGACTTTATTCACCCGGTATTGAAAATTACTGTGGCTGAAATGCTCAAGGCATGTCAGGATAATTCTGTTGTTACTCCATGGAAATGAAACACAATTACCTCGTAATAGAAGGAAATATCGGAGCAGGTAAAACAAGTCTTGCTACCATGTTGGCTGAGGAATTTAACGCCAGATTGATCCTCGAAGAATTTGCAGACAATCCTTTTCTGGCTAAATTTTATGAGAATCAGGACAGGTATTCGTTTCCTGTAGAATTGAGTTTTCTTTCTGAAAGATATTCTCAACTCAAACGCGAATTTCAGGCACAAGATCTTTTTGCTCAGATTGTGTCCGATTATTTCGTAGGCAAATGTCAGATTTTTGCCCGCAACAACCTCAACCACGACGAATACAATTTATTTTTGAAAATGTATGAAATCGTAGAGTCCAATTGCCCTAAGCCCGATATACTCGTTTATCTTTATCTAAGTGTGGACAGATTGCAGGCCAATATCAAAAAGAGAGGCCGCGCATTCGAACAAAAAATTACCGACGAATACCTGGAAAACATTCAGCAGCAATACCTCGAGTTCATTCGCCAGCACAAAGAGATGCGCATTCTTGTAATTGACACTGCCAATCTGGACTTTGTGAACAACAAGGAGGATTACGAAAGAATCAAAAATGTAATTTTATCCGATTATGATCACGGCGTCCACCGCATTGAGATGTAATCGAATTTTATTTCGGTAGTATCCCACAATGTGTGTAAGTAGGAAAGTTATTCTGAAATTTTTTGACCCTTTTACAGGTCAAAAAAAATTTCGGAGATAACTTTTCGGCAAATTACATACAATATGAAAAAAGAAGATTTGTTAAAT
>JANNEQ010000178.1:0-41076 GCA_031378885.1 Flavobacteriales bacterium | reverse complement strand
AACGAAGCTACCAAAAAATGGACAATGGCAATAAGAGACTGGGGAATTATACTTAGCCAGTTTACCATTATATTTGGGGATAGATTAAAAATAAATTAAACCTCCGATTTTCTATTTACACACTTAGAGGGATAGTGTCTTGTCGCTATTCGTCAACCGAGCCTTTTGTTCCTGGATTGTAGAAAGGTAATCTCCTACGTAATTGTCGAAACTATTCCTTGCGTTCTTAATCTGAGCTTTTATACTGTTTTCAAGTAACTTATTCGTCACCCCCTTCGCATTTTGATGCCTATCATCAATTACTTTTTTCCAAAACAACTCTAAGGAGGTCTTGCTTATTCTATTCTCCTCAAAGTATTGAGTTTCATAAGTAGTAAAAGTGTCGTATCCTCCCAGAAAACAATTCTTTCTTTCGTTGTAAACCTTTTCTTTCCTTGCAACACGAACTCCTTTCAAATCGCTTTGTACAAATCTATCAATGAGTTCATCTGCATTCATTAAAGTTCTGTCAAAATCCGGCTCGTCTAAGTGAACCTCTGTTTGTTCAAATTCCACTTTAAGTCCTTTTTTTAATGTGATCTCGAACTCTTTTGCTAATGTATTTATCGTTTGCTTTAGCGATTCAAAAAGTACTTTCTGTTTTGAGGCTAATTTATTCTCTAATTGCCGTCTGAATGTTCCGAACGAATTAATTAACTCCTCATTAATTTCCTTGTTAAGCGCACGAATGGATTCCTCAACATCATATTTCGAACTGTAATCAACGGAGTCTTGTACCTGGCGCAATTTATTTCCAATTCGCTTTACCCAATTTGGCATCATTCTACCCAAAAACGATTGCTTTTCTTCAATCTTTTCAATATTGAAAGCAGAGTCAATTTGGTCTGTGATGATTTTTTCAAAGTTTCGAAACTCTATTTCATTCCACTCCTTGATTTCCGTTTCAAATTTATCCGCTTCGTCCTGGATACTTTGTTGTTTTTTTTTTGCTGCCTCAATTTTTGATTCAAGGTCAGTAATTTCTTCAATTGTTCTACTAAGAACACCTTCAGCAGTGATAACAAATTTATTCTTGAATTCCTGCATTAAATGTTTCAAGCTGTCCTCCAGGCCTTCAACAAATATCCTACTTCGATTATCGAAAATGTGATTCAGAATCCTTTTTTCAACCTCAATAATGTTACTGGCAGCCAATATTTCTCTTGCTACTTCTTTGTAATCCGATTCATCTTTTTGGTTTGCTTTAAATCCAAAGGCCATTTTACCAAAGTCCTTTTTTGCTTCACTGGTCGCATTCTCAAAAAGAATTAACCTAGATAATAATGCACGGTTAGCGGATATTGTAAAAAAGTGCTGTTTTAAAACATTCGGCATTTTCTTTTTAACGATGTCAAATACATAATCAACTACTTTATCTGGTGGCAAACTATTCCTGTCTTCCTCGTCAATTTTGTTAATTACAAAAAATAATCTGTCTGATATTTTATCCAAAATATCACTTCGCATCTCTGTTAACTTTGCAAACACCTTATCCTCGTCTGTTGTTTTCAATTTGGTATAATCCAGCAAATAGATTATTGCGCTGATTTTATCAATAAGCTCCGAATTGGATTCGTCAATTGTTTTTCCAATTGTAATTTCAGTAAGCGCTTCACCAAAGCCAGGAGTGTCCAATATTTCAAACTTAATATCAGTCATTTCCTTATCCTCAAGTGCCCTGAAAGAAGCAAACAAATTAAATTGAACCTCTTGCATTCCCTTATCTCTCTTTTCTTCATTGGCCAATTCGATTTGCTTCCTAATTTTTTCTACACCATCAATTTTGCTTTTCCCAAAAGTAAGATACCCATCTTTATGTGTTGAATGATTAATCCTTACGGGAACTGAAGTTGCCGCAACATTGGAAACGGGCAAAAACTCATTGCCGAGTAACGAATTTAAAAAGGTGGATTTTCCCGATTTTAAAATTGCCATTACAGCAATTTGAAATGTTTGTTGGGTGCATTGATTTTGAAAGTGCTTTATTTTTCCGAAATTTCCTCAGCCTTAATTTTTCTCTCTTTGATTTCCTTTTCTATAATCTTTATTGCACTATCAAATAGTTTTTTGGTCGCTGAGATTCGTTTGGTGTAATCCTTTTCCTGCTTATGGTCAGGTCGTGGATTTTTTCCATGCAGAGCTTCAATTAATTGTTCAAATTTTGACCCTTCGTGAACTTCTGGACATAGCGTATTCATATTGCTGAGTATAGCAATAAAATCAGCAATAATTTCACGGTACTTAGAAAATAAATTGATGTCGTTTTGTACTGGAATAAGATTTGCCTGTGATTTAGTTTTTTTCAAATCCTTTTCTAATCTTTCCCTTTCCTTCTCCCAATACTTTGCGTACTTAAGAATCCCTTTTGAGTTATAAATGTCAGCATCATCTAACACAACTGGAAATATCCGCTCATATACATTGCCTTTTTCAACTATACATTGCACTTCGTGCATGCAATGTTTTGATTTAAGAAACTTATCATTAATGACAATAACAATTTTTCCATTTCGTCCAAGTCGTTGTTCAAATTCCTTTATGTTGCCCTTGTACTTTAAATCTTTTTTATCAATTTTAACACTGAAATCATATTTCAATATCTTCTCAATAGAGTTAATTATTGTTGAGTGCCCCTTTTTGCCTGTAGGGGATTTAATCCATGCATATGAAATATATACTTCCTCTTTCATTTTGTTATTGATGGTTTGTCATACAATTGTTGCTAACGTCAGACTGTGAAAAAACTCCCAGCCCTCCGTTAATATTTCATCGGATAAAAATACTCAAAACCTCTTGACTTCTGCTGCTGATTTTTTAAATATTTCCTCATTCAAAGAATACAAGGAATATCGCAGGGTCAGGTAGAATTCTCCTGTTTAGGACTGCTAATCTCTCAATGTCCGTCCATGCTGCAAAACCGTTACCATGTTGCGCCTGCTCAACTTCGATGCAAATGCGCCACCAATGGAACTATTGAAAAAACGAACATCAAACCCAGGATGAAAAAATGAGTTGACTTATCCCTACTGATTCTAGTAGGGACTTAAATCGAAGTAGAACTTCGTTTAAGCCTTATCTGTTATGGGCTGGTTTTTTCTTTATAGATAGTCATAGCACGTTGTTCTGTCTTGTGAGCCTTTTTTAATTCTGAAGTGTCCTTATCAGTCAAAGGCTACAATCAGATAATTTCCTCTTTGCCAAAATCTACTTTCTCCAGCCAATTTAATCTAGGTGGGACTGTTGATTATTCGTAACGGTGTGATTTTTCACTAAATTTTATATCGTAAATTGTAACAAGGCCATTTTTATTTTTAATAACAATATTGTTTCCACATACATTTTTCACGCTATCACCATCATATAAATATTTATGAGATATTTCATTAAAATATTGGTCATAAATTGTCACTCTATTGTCTTTAGATGTTACCACAATAATCTCAGGCGAGAAACCTGAGAGTTCGTCACCATCAAAAATATATTTACGAGATATTTCACTATAATTTGAATTCCACACAGTCAATCTTCCATCACTTGATTTTGAAATATCAGCTATGTCTTGACCATATGATAAAATTGTTGTTAACGCTAAGGCGGATAATAAAATAAACTTCTTCATTTTTATTTGAATTAAATTTTTGTTGCTATTCCTCATGTTGGTCGGAATACTCTCTGTTTTTTTGGCGGTTATATTGTATCAACTATTCTGTTGTTTGTCTCTTTTTATGGTCAACTTTTCTTGAACTGCAATGTCTTTTAAACTTGCCCATAACGTCAGACTGTGAAAAAAAACCCAACCAGCCGTTCATAATTTATCCGATAAATATACTCAAAACCTCTTGACTTCTGCTGCTGATTTTTAGAAATATTTCCTCATGCAAAGAATACAAGGAATATCGCGGAGTCAGGTAGAATTCTTCTGTTTAGGACTGCTAATCTTTCAATGTCTGTCCATGCCGCAAAACCGGAACCACGTTGCGCCTGCTCAACTTCGATGCAAATGCACCACCATTGGAACTATTGAAAAAAACGAACATCGAACCCAGGATGAAAAAATGAGACGGCCACTCTAATGCGGTTATACCAGATCAACTACATTTTACAAAACAAAAGTCAGCATTTTTGGCGGCTTAACCATCCTGTTGGCATGAAGAAATGGCAAAAATGATGCTGTTTGCCCTTCTCAAAAGCGCCTCACTTTCTGTTAGGTCGACGCCAAAGATATTCAACACCCATAACACAAACATCTCCCTTCGAGGCGGCTCCCGAAGGGTCGTTCAATCCCTACTTATTCTAGTAGGGACTTAAATCGAAGTGGAACTTGGTTTAAGCCTTACATGTTATGCGGTCAGCTTTCTTGTCTACCTATAGTGGTATTGCTCATATTATTTTAATAGTCTGTTTAATAATTCTATTTTGTTCCTTGTCAATTGGCTAGCTGTGGCAAAGTTTTTCATGAAAATCCTGCTGATTGAAGTTCTCCAGCCAAATGCAATATCTGTTTTTAGGTGTCATTTTTTATTGTTTCTTTTCAAGCTTAATTCAAAACCATATTTACCAGATGCCATATATTCTCCTTCGCATTTTATAAGTGAAACAACTTCAAAGGTGAAAATTTGATTTTTTGAATTCGTTATGTGCAATTCAAGAATTTTGTCAAATTTCTTGATTTTGATTTTATATATGTCATCAGTTCCAATTGCACTAGATATAGGTGGCTCTTGACAAAGAGATGTATTAGATAGTCCAAAAGATATACTATTGAAAAATACCCAATCAATTTTTTCACAGCATTTGCCTTGATTTAAACACGTTGTATTTCGATAGTATAACCTAATGGTGTCATTCTTGTAATATGCACTGTCGTCATTGCAAGTTTCCCACTCTAATTCGCCCAGATATTGTTGTTTTTCAGAGAATAATCTTTTGAGTTCCTTTTTTGTCGGGTAATTTTGTGAAAACAATTGATTCCAACTTAAAATAGCTATAGATATTAGTATTATATTTTTCATTTTTAGATTATGATAATAGTAAGTATAAATTGTTTTATGCCATTTTTTGTTGTCTTGTCTTTTAAGCTGCCGCATAACGGCAGGCTCCCGCTTTGGGCGGGAAATGTTGTAAAAAAAAACCAACCCGCCGTTCATAATTTATCCGATAAAAATACTCCAAATCACTAGACTTCTGCTGCTGATTTTTTAAATATTTCCTCATGCAAAGAATACAAGGAATATCGCGCAGTCAGGTAGAATTCTCCTGTTTAGGACTGCTAATCTCTCAATGTCTGTCCATGCTGCAAAACCGGAACCATGTTGCGCCTGCTCAACTTCGATGCAAATGCACCACCTATGGAACTATTGAAAAAACGAACATCAAACCCAAGATGAAAAAATGAGTTGACTTATCCCTACTGATTCTGGTAGGGACTTAAATCGAAGTAGAACTTCGTTTAAGCCTCGTATGTTAGCCCCTGGTAAAATATCTTATTTGTTAGGGGTAGTTAAATTTATCCTGAAAGATATTCCAAGAGTTCTGCATTGGCCGCATTTTTCATTATGCGAGCTCGAACGGGCCCCACTTGATATATCTTTTCAATCAATTCTGCTTCTGATTTAGAATACAAGTCTTCAAGAGTTATAATTCCTGCCTCATTTAACTTTTCTTTTTGCCATCCGGTAAGCAATTCTAAAACAGTAATTGGCTTTTTCAATAAAGTTTGTAATGATTCTTTATAATTTTCATCGCCTTCAATGGTGTCTTTAAGATTTGCAATAGAATCATATGCCAAGTAACTTTTGCCAAACTCCGGAAACTTCTTTATGGACAAATGGTCAAAAAGATTTTTTGAATCATTTGTAGGATTGCTTTGCAAGGCGAGAACACATCCATATTTGACTTCATATCGAGTTCCAAGTTCTGATCTTGTCGCCCTAACACTTGAATCCGTTTTCCGTATAATGCCAGTATACGTTAGTAATCTTAAAGCTTCCTTTACAGTTTCAGGTACATCCTTATGAATCCAAAAGTATATGGTCGATTCGTTAAGCGTTTTATCCTTTCTATTATCATTGTAGCGCTGTATTGAAGGGATAACATTATTCTCAAGAAAGTCACGCCCCCAATCAATTAATGTCTTATGACCTTTGTATTTCTCACCTAACTCAGTGTGCTCCGACCAAATTTGAGCACGATAAAATTCCTTTATTAATTGATTTACTGAGGTCGAATTGAATTTTGGAAGATCTTGAATAGTTTTAAGGAGCATACGTGGATTGCCACCTGAACATAGAGCAAGGCTAATAAATAGACCCACGTTGTTGTCAATGGCGCTCTTAATGCCTTCGTCCGCCTGATTGTAAACGATATTTTTAAAATAGGAAAGATAATCCGAGTCTTTAATATTCCTGTCAAGTTTTTTGAAAATACAATCATGCGTTGGTTCAAATGAATCTCCGTAATGTGTTGTTCCAGGATAAATAGCTCCATTACATGTAATGTAAGGAGAACGGAGGTCCTTATATAAGCTAAAAGATTGTCTTTGCTGTTCTGGACGAAAAACGTGTGCCGCTTCGTCAAAGAAAAAATATATGCGACTTAAATTATTTTCTTTGCAGATAGTTTCGATTGCTTCTTTGACATCTTCTATATCTGGCAATACATCAACCTTGATATCGGCATTGCCTTTGTACGAATTTTCAAAATCTTTGATTATTGATTTTAAATCCTTTTCTATTTCATCCTCTTTCTCGTGACCATCATTACTTAATAAATTAGCAGAGTGAATTGATACAAATAAACCACGCTTTCTTAAATTATTTAAGAGTGCTTTTAAAGTTTTTGCCAGCATCCAATGATAAAACTGCAATGGATCAGTAGTGTTAATCAATGAGCTAATGTTGAATGAAATAAAAACAGGAAGAGTGTCCTTGACTTCATTTTCAATTTTGATCTCAGCTACTCTCATTAGAAATGATTTTCCAGTGCCTCGGGAACCTTCAATTAAACAAGGTTCAGAGGAAAGCAGCGATGAAATAATATCATTGTCACTTTGATTGAGTACCGAAAGATCCATGATCTCTTCTGGTTTTATACTCTCAGTTCGTAAATAGAAATTGGCCATATGTATTTTATTTTGGTCCTCCGAAGTGAATTCTTATTGCTTCAATATGCTTGAATTCATCAGAAACGAATTCTATGCTTTCTAGATTTGATTTTGGTATTGTCTTTAGGTATCTAATACAAAGTACAAATAGTAAAATTCCAACTACTTCTCGATATTGAGAAAAATATTCCGTTACCGTATTTTTATTGTACTGGATTTGCATTCCACTTTTCGACCAAGTCTCATAGTTGCCGTGTACAAATTCCGAAAGTTGCCGGTAAAGGATGTTAGATTTCTCTCGATAGTCCTTAACTAAATGTGATAATTCAGGGTAAAACGCATCGCTAAATCTCGAAGATAATACACCACTCTCAACATCCAGCATTTTTGACCAAATGATATCCGATTTTCCCTGAATCCACTCTGAATGCTCCATCTTATTTGTTGAAAAATATGCCGCCCCCATTCCCATTTCAAAGGATAATCTTAATGTATAGAATGCCTGTCTGTAGAAACCCAAAGCCAACGACATCATTGAAGATTCTAATTGGGTCGAAACTTTTTTTAGCATTTCCTTTTCGTTATAGTCGAGAATGTTTTCAGAAAACTCAAAAATGCATGAAGATAAGTGGTGCGCCTGACCAAATTCCTCATTTTCAGAAATTGATTGCGCAAATATTTTCTGCGATTCTAAATTGATATTTTCTAAATACTCCGATATTTTCATTTTATTGTTCGTTGTTTTTAATTACCCCTAACGTCAGACTGTGAAAAAACTCCCCAACCCGTCGTTCATAATTTATCCGATAAAAATACTCAAAACCTCTTGACTTCAAACACCAAAAATTAAAATATTCAGCCATGAATCGAATACAAGAAATATCCCGTGATCAGGTTGAGTTTTCCTGTCTGAATGATTTGATAGGTAAGGATAATTCGGTGAGGTTGTTGGGTGCCTTTGTGGATAAACCTCATCTGTGAAAGCGCTGTTTGCCTTCATTGGAGCTGCCTCACTTTCAGTGAGGTTGAGGTCAAGGTTATTCAATACCCATAATTTGAATTTCCGCCTTGGGGGCCACTAAAGAAGGGTCGGCGAGCAGAAGCGATAAACGAAATAGAACTTAGTTTAAGCCTTATCTGTTAGTGGCTGGCCCATCTGTTCTTCTTTGTGTTGTTCCGTTTGCAATTGTCGTCACATTATCTTGGTATGGTTGCATGCACGTTCTTTGGCAGTCATAAAAACTTTCTTCCATTAAACAAAGCTGCAAATATCTTAACATTGTTAGCCGATTATTTTCTTTACAAGTCTATCAATTTCTTTCATCTCTGCTGTCAAATTCTTTTTAATGTTGCTTCTGAGTTTGCCGAGAAAAATAGCTGATAATTCTTGCTTGGGAATATTTGCTTTCAAATATTTTTCTGTTTTGTCATGGGCTTCTTTGCTCACTTCCGCTAAACGTAAATGAATTTTATCTTTTTTGTCAAATTTGGGATAATAGATGTCAAGAATTTTTTTGTGAACGTGTCTGGCTCCAAATAGTCCTGTAGCCTGAAAATCTTTCATCTGCAAATTGGGAATGCTTGAATTGAGAATTGATGTCAAATAATATGCTTCGTCTGCATTTGCGGTAAAAAAAGCATAACCTGTGCTTTCAACCAAAAATTCCAAATCCAAATTTTTTCTTTTTACTACCGTTGCGTTTGCATCTTTCGCTGATGCGTTATATAAAACTAAATATGGCGCATCAAGATTTTGATCCGTCAATTTATTTTGCCAGTTCATATAGTTTTCGGAAGTTATGTTTTTGTTTTTTTCTGTCCTATGAATGTTCCAAATGTTTTCAGAAGCTTGAAAATATTTGGACGCATTTAAATACCCTGCCCTCATTAGCTCAACAGGGGAATGAAGCTTTATTTCTTTTTTATCTTCTTCGGTATTAAACTCAATAGTTACAGGAAGGACAACCAAATTGGGTTTGTATAATGCAAAAGGCAAAATGCTTTTTGATAAAGCGGTGCGGAAAAGAAAACGACTTTCAATCTTACCGCTGAACTTAAGACCCTTCCAAGGGGCTTTTGCATCAGGTTGGATTGCATCTGAAGTTTTGATATTTATTATTCTGTCATTCCAATCGGGTGGTATGTCTTGTGTAAGTTCAACAAAATAAAAAGTGCGTGGAACAATTGTGGCACCTTGTTTAAAAAGCTTTTTATATGGATTAATCTTTGTCTGCGCTTTGGTTTTGCGAATAGAAAATGCGGAAGATTTCCCTTGCCGAACATAGAACCATTTTTCATCTACTTCGGTAAGTTTAGGAGTTGCGGCTTTCAAATTACAATTATGAGCAGGAAGATTACCTGTAAAACTTTTCCCTTGTAGACCTGATGCAGGAAGCTCTTTCCACTTGGTTGGTTCTTCGCCACTTTTTTTTGCTCGTTTTGCTTTCTCCGCAAATAATACCCCGCTCGGAATACGGAATAATGGCGAAACGCCATTCAAATCCCAAATGTCTGTTAAGTGAAATCCTTTTGCTCTTCCACTCCTGGTGTTGTCGTGATGATCTGCACTAAAGAAGCTGCGAGGTAAAACGAACACAATTTTCCCATTCTCTTTTAAAAAATAACTACTACAATAACTTAAAAATATTGCTGCAATTTCAAGGTGTGGAAAGTTTGCGGACTTGTCTGGCTTTATAAGATGTTTTTCGGCCAGCTTATAGAGAGTATCCTGATATTCTTCATTCTTGATTGAACTATAAGTGAACCAAGGTGGATTGCCAATAATATAATCAAATTTGTTGGCAAGGAAATACGGTTTGTAAAGATTTTGCAGAATGAATTTCCAAATGCTGTCTCTTCCTTTTTCTTTGACTCTTTTCAAGCCAAGATAAATTTTGTAGAAGCTTTCTATGAGTTGCGGACTTAACCCTCCATTCCTGTATTGCCTTTTTAAAATATTTTCAAATGCTTCAATTGTTTCTTTATTGCTATTTATTGTTTGTTCTGCTAACGCTTCGCAAACATCCAATGCTTCATCAAAAAGTTGAACATCTTCAAAAATTTGTGTGTTAAGACTAAATTTCTCTTTGTCAATGCTCATTTCAAAATTGCCACCGAACAAATCTTTTACTCCGTCAGGTGCCAGCAAGGTATTTGCCTGAATGATGTTAAGGTGTATTGGTTTATTTGATTTTGAAATTTCTTTCCCTAACGCAAGCAACATCGTAGTCTTTGCAATTTGAACTGAAAGTGGATGAATGTCTATACCGAAAATATGATCGTTAAGTTGTTCAACAGAAATTTTTGGATTAAGCTTTTTAACGCGATGAATGGCAGCACGAAGAAATGAACCACTGCCGCAGGCGGGATCTAATATTTTATCAGTTGCTTTAAAATTAAATTCTTTTACAATGCGTTCGCAAAGCCAGTCAGGAGTATAATACTCGCCTAATGCGTGTCGAGTATCAAGGTCAATTAATTCCTGATAGACACCTTTTAAAATATCTTCATCTACATCGTGGAAATCAAATGTTGAAATTTCCTGTGCAATTAAACGGAAAGCTTTTTTCAAACTACGAAAGCTCCGTTCTGACTTTATCCAAAAGAAAAAATCATTGTCAACAAAATTCTGAATGTTGTATTTATGAAAAACGCTACCGTCAATGATGCCTTTCATTTCGTTATCGTCAATGTAATCATCATTGCTTACAACAGCATAGGCAAGCATCTTGGAGAAAATTGAAAGATATGTGTGAATGAGAAAATTATTTTCGCTTGCATCAAACGAGCCGTAAGCAATACTCAAAAACTTTTTCCATTGCTCATAAGAAACTTGAACTTCACCATATTTTTTTACTTCTTGAAAGTGACCGCTCATTTCTCGGAAACTCTCAATGAATACATTGCTTTGATAGCCGAAGGCCTCTTCAATTCTCTTAAGGGTTGCTTTTTGTGATTCTTCTTTGAAAAGAAAACGGTCAATCCAAAAGTAAAATTCGTCTCCGTTGCCTTCAGTGAGTGTAAAGGACGCAGATTTAACTTCGTTTAAAATTAATTTGTCTTCCGTTAAATCTTCTAAGGTGTCAAGTTGTGAAACATCGGGTGAATAAACTTTCCAATTAATAAAGTCCGATGCGATTAAAGTAAAGTTGTAACCTTCGCCTGAATGAAATTGTCCGAGAAGATAGCCTGCTAGTTGTTCTTTAGCGTGTTTTAATGTTAGTTTAAGGTCATTCTCAAACTCAATAATAATTTTGTTGTAAAGAGTGTCGACGCTGCCTTTATGAAATTTGTCCTTACGAGGAATATTTACGATGGTCGTTTCTGCACCAGCGCTGATAGCGTCTATAACTTTTAAAATTGCTTTTTCTCCCGAATAGAGACGGTTAAGAAGGTCTTTGAACAGTTCTTTTTTTGTGAATTCTTTGTTTGCTGACTTAACATTCTTCCGGTATGCATTAATAAGTTCAATTCTATTTTTCATCATTATTTCGATTGACTCTAAGTTTTTAGTTTCAAATATACTTTTTTAAACTCTAAGTTGTTTATTATAAACGCACTTGCGCGGAGGGGCAAAAGGAAATGTGGTCCAATTGGGCTGGCTTGCACCTCTTTGCTTTTGCAGAAGAGATAGCCAAACGGCTTTGCCGAAATTTTCCTTGTCGTCCGTGTCGGTCTGTTGAAATTTATCATTGTCCTTTCGTATTTTAGGCGTGCTGCTAAGGTTTTTTGGCTTTGCTTTCGGTGTGGAATAGAAAGTACTAAAGTTCAAATTTAGTGCAAAAGTTAATAGAAAGTACAAATGATCAGCCTAGTACAAAAGCCACAATGACGCAAAACCAAGGTTGGTGGCAGGTTTCATTTATAGATTGTTGTTTTACAAATAATTTCTGCCCATTGTTTTAGTTTTGCAGATTGTTGTTTGTATGCATCATAAACTTCCTGAGGAGTACTACTGTCAATATTCTTAGTCTCCCATGCAGTATCTTTCTCTGGAATTAAAATTAGTTCTGCATGTTTGTCTACAAGAATTCTCTTTATAAAGTCAATGCGTATTTCGTGTGAATTCTCTTTCTTCACATTAATCTTTTCAAATTCAGTTATCCAGATAATTAGATTCGCTGATTTAGTTATGGATTCTACTTTTATACTTCTATGTTCACTAAGTTCAGAAATCAATTCATTTCTTAGTCCCATTACTGTAACAGCATCTAATGCTTCCTGATGTACAGATTGACCAACTTCATTGTCATTCATGTTCATACCTGCTATCCATATAGTTAATGAACTATCATCTCTTATTAAATGCTTAATCCATGCTGATAAAACTGGGCTTCTACATGTATTTCCTGAACACAATATTCCTATTTCTAATTTTCTATTCTTGTCGATCATTTTCTATAGTGCCTGTTAACTTGCCACCAACTTATTTATATGGATGAAAAAATCATCCATACTCACCCACACTGGCGAGATATGGATGAAAAAATCATCCAGTCAAATTTATATCAAAAGGCCTATAGATCCTCAAAAGGACTGCGGATTTGTTGAATACTTCCAGAACCAACGCATGCAGACACCTCAGTAGTATTGCTGTCATCAGAGCCATGCTGTTGGTCATTCAATATTCCCCTCCTTGTGAAGTCTGTAAATTGCTCCTTTCAGAACATTGCAGTACTCCTCATAAAATGCATGAAATTTCAGTCAAGCGATAGAGGATTTTAACAGAACAAAATCACTCCCCCTCTTTCCCCAAAAAACAAAACCCGCCGAATCTCTCCGGCGGGTTTAATATCATTTTAAAAAAAATAAATTTTACTTCACCGGCTTCTGTATTGTTACGCCCTTTCCGTCAAAACTTACTTTCTGACTGCGCATGGCTTCCATTTGTTTCTGTGCCTCTTCAGCTTCCTTTTGCTTCTGGCGGTACTCTTCGTAGCTCTGCACACCAAAGGCTTCGCGCTGGGCTGCGATTTGTTCGTCCAGTTGTTTTACTTCGGGATCGTCCGGGAAATTCTCTTTGAGAAGAACAATAAGTCTGTCGTTGATCTGAACACGTGTCATGATATCGCGGTGAATAACCACCTGACGGTCTTCATCCAAGCTGTTGTAGAATTCAACTTCCTGGTTGCTCAATTCGATCAAACGTTTGGCCAATGCCAAACCTTTTTCTTTGTCGCCTGCTTCGAAATAAAGTTCTGCTACCTGCCACATAATTTGTGGTTGCTCGTATGGAACATTCTTTTCCGGCATAACAGCCAATGATTTGTTCAATACATTCAAGGCACTGTCTTTTTTGTTTTCCTGAATCAATGCATCAGCAAGGTGGTTGAACTGAAGACGAAGGTTGGTGGTCATTCTTCTGTTGTTCTCATCGAGGTTGAGGGTTTCTGTATCCATATTTCCCCATGAGAATCTTTCCATCATGTTTCTGTACATAATGTCTGTTCCAATTCCACCCTCGAGATTCGGATTGTCGCCTTCCTTGTGGTAGATAGGCGTGAGGCGGTAGGCGAGACCTTCCAACTGGAAGTAGCGCTCCAATCCCATGTAGGCATCACCACCTGTGGTTACCGCAAAATAAACAGGGCGACTCCAATCCATGTTTCTCAACAAATCAAGCACCATCATCTGAGCTTTCGTGATGTATGAGCGCGGTTTGTTTTTTCCATCGGCAATGGCCCATGTAATTTCACTCACCAAACTATCACCTGGCTGAAGGTATTGTTTGAATTGTTCCTGCGTAGCTGCGTCAACAGGAATTTTGAATTTGTAAGAAGGGAGATAAGGTATTTTGTTGCGTCCATTTTCTTTGAACTTTGAATCGTCAAGCAATACTTTAAATCCTTCTTCAAGTGTAATATAATCTTTCGACTCTTTATCGGGATCGAGGAACATTACATCTCTTGTTCCCTGACGGTATTTCTGTTCAGGAATTTTGAATGGAACCGGCGCACTTTCCCACGCACGGCGTTTCATCTGATCGATGTACCAATCGGTATTCAACAGCGAAAGATTTACTACACGCACATCTGTTCTGAATCCTTCTACTTCCTGTGCATACCACAATGGGAAGGTGTCGTTGTCGCCATTGGTAAAAACAATGGCATTGGGTTCGAGCGATTGGAGATAATTTTTTGCCATGGCAAGTCCTGTCTCTCTCTTGGCTCTGGTATGGTCATCCCAGTTTTCTGCGACCATAATAAATGGAATGGGCAATACCACCAATGTGGCCAGAATTCCTTTTAGCGCAGTGTCTCCTTTTAAGCCGGTATTTATTACGGCCATCAGTGCAAAGAGTGCCGTACTGACAATACTCATAAAGAGCAATGAATAACCAAATCCGTGTTCGCTGCCCACAATCATTTCCATTCCATAGATGAGCATGGAGCCTCCTATGGTCATGGCCGCCAAAGTACCGATTTGTTTAAAGGTCATAGAAGTGGCTGCATAATAAAGTGCATAAACTCCCAGACCAATCCATATGGCAAAGGCGTAGAATGAACCTGCGTAAGCGTAGTCACGTTCGCGCGGTTGTTGCGGAGTTTGATTGACATATATCACAATGGCAATTCCGGTGAGGAAGAACAATACTCCAATGACAGAAAAGTCTTTTGGATTTTTGAGCAGTTGAAAGACGAGGCCAATTAATCCAAGAATCAACGGAAGGAAGAAGTACATGTTTCGTCCCTTATTTTCACTTTCGATTTCTGTGAGGGCTTTTTGATTGCCCAGCCTTGCTTCGTCAATAAATGGAACACCACTGATCCAGTTTCCATCTGTAAATTCTCCATTGCCCTGACGGTCGTTCTGACGGCCGGCAAAATTCCACATAAAATACCTCCAGTACATCCAGTTCAACTGGTAGCCGGCGAAGTAGCTGAAGTCTTCACCTTTGGTGGGAATCATTTTCTGGCGGTTTCTGTTCAGGCGATTCAACACAGCACCGGGCGCTTCATCTTCGAATCCTTGTGGCATCTGATTGGTCTGCGAGTAATAGTTGAGTGCATATTCATCGCCATCGATGTTTTGCTCTTTTTTGGTCACTGCATCTTTTCCTTTCTTGGTATTCCACCCCTGGTAATTACTCCACTCTTTGTAGTCAGCAATGTGGTTGGCCTGACTGCTGTACATCCTTGGGAAAGTACCGCAGAATCTTTCGTCGTAATTGGGCACAGAGGCCTTTTTTTCTCCACTCTCAATATACTCTTCTACAAGCATTAATTTCTGCTCAGGGTGAGCTTGTATATATTGCTCCGATTCCCATCTTGCTCTTGCCGAAAGTACGAGCTTGTTTTTGGCCTGATCTCTTACGCTGTACGATTTGATCCAAACATCTGCACCATCGCGGTATGGATTTTCCATGTCCTGTGGTGTGTTGAAATATTGACCGTAGAGGAGAGGGCGATCTCCGTATTGTTCGCGATTTAAATAAGCCAGAAGTGCAAATGCATTTTCCGGATTGTTTTCGTCCATTGGCGGATTGGCCTGAGAACGAATAATGATGGTAGCATAAGAAGTATAGCCGATAATAGCCACACCTACTGAAAGTACAAGTGTATTCAACAACAACCTGGCTTTTTTATTCGCATAATAGATGCCGTATAAAACAACAGCCAGTAATATGCCGTAAAGCAATGTAGTGCCGGTAATCGATCCAAGATTCAATAGAGTAGGAACAGTTGGTATTAAACCGAATAGAACAAGCAATATGGTTGTTCGGATTTTGGTGATGGTATTGGTAGTATACCACAGTGCGTATACGATGAAGGCAGCAATGAGCACGAAATAAAATATTCCACCTGAGTTAAAAGGTGCTCCGGCATTGTTTACAAAAGCAAGTTCGTAAGAGCCTGCAAGTTTTACAAACGAAATGATAACTCCGGTTTGCATTAATCCGAAAAACAACAACGAAACAATACCAGTAAGAATTAAGCCTTTCCAGCTAAACTTGTAATTTTTGTAATAAAACACCATACACAATGCAGGAATGGTGAGCAAGTTCAGAAGGTGAATACCAATGGACAAACCCATTAGATATGAAATAAATATTACCCATCTTAAATCGCCGGAAGCATCTACAGTACTTTCCCATTTGAGAATGGCCCAGAATACTACTGCGGTGGATAATGATGACATGGCATATACTTCTGCCTCTACTCCGGAAAACCAGAACGTGTCTGAGAATGCATAGATCAAAGATCCAACAACTCCGCTGCCGATAATGGCAGCCAATTGTCCCTGGCTTAATTCTTTGACGGTGTCAGGTACAAATTTGCGGGCAAGGTGTGTAATGGTCCAGAAGAGGAAGGTAATGGTGAGCCCTGAGCAAATGGCTGAAAGTAAGTTGATCATAAAGGGGACATTCGCAGGAGCTACGAATGCACTAAAAACACGTCCGATCAACATGAACAAGGGCGCTCCGGGAGGGTGGCCTACTTCGAGTTTGTTGACAGATGAAATAAATTCGCCACAATCCCAAAAGGGCATGGTGGGTTCTAATGTCATTACATAAACCACGGTGGCCATCAAACCGAGAAGCCAACCAGTGATTACATTTAATCTGTTAAAATTCATAGACGATCAGATATTACTTTTTGAAGTGGTTCTTTTTCTAAAATCCTACAAGCAAAAAAATCAGCTTATGACCATTTGAGAAGGGAATAAAATTCCGATTCAGGCAAATTGGTTAAGGGCTTTCCTGCAACCCGCGAATTTATTATAGGAAGCCATTGATATGGAGTGGAGTTTTACAATTGTTTGAGTTAGCCTAAGGTGTTGTAATTCAGTGATTAACAGGTTGTGGTTTTGATAAAAATTGTTATTTTTATCATCGATGCCTTGCCTTGAGCTTCATGAATGGCTGTTTTTGATGGTTCAATCCAAAAGGGCTTTGCGTTTTGAAAAGCTCCTTACAAAATAATACCGATTCGGTATCTGTATTAGTCAAATCAAGCGCTGCGCTTGATTTGACTAAACAGCTACTCTCCCGGCATATACCTCTGTAACATTTTAATTAGTCTTTGGTCTAAATTAAAATGGACATTGGTATAAAATGCCGGATAAAGTTGGGGTACTTTATCCGGCATCAAAATCTTAATTCAAATTCTGATTATCTCAAAATCTCCAGCTTTTGTGTTGAAGTTTGCTGAAGATCAGAAATTCTAATCGTGTACAATCCTGCCGGAAGTGTTCCGGTATTCAAGTTTGCACCATAAGCCTTTGGACTCTGTGAAAGAACAAGCCTTCCGGTACCATCATAAACTTCCAGGATTTGGATGGGCTGGTTGTTGGTCATTTGAATTCGCACCTGCTCATTAGCAGGATTCGGATAAATCAAAAAGTTGTTTGTGGCCAACTCAGTAACGTTATCGAAGCAATCTACATTTAAACCCAATTGTAATGTGTCGAGTACTGAATTATTTAGATAGCTTAAAGTACCGATATTGACATTTCCATCCATGATGCTTGTGGTGATCGAATTGGCTAGCAAAGGACTTTGTGTGGAAACTTCCAGTACATAACAATCGTCTGGCAGACAAAATTCCAATCCACTCGTGAAACCGATATTCGTTACCATGCTCCATTCCTGGATAGGCTCACCATCAAGTTGCAAACTAAAATCAATAAAATCCACCTGCTGTGCATTGGTGTAATCAGCAGCTATATTGAATATAAGTGAATTGGTTTGGCATGATGTGGCACCTTGAATCAATAGGCTCTGACAATAAGAACTTTCACAATCTTGTGTAGTTACGGTGAGGCAAACTTCGTAAATACCATTCTGTGTATAATCCAGAGAAGGGAATTGCTCCGTGCTTTGTTGTCCGTTTCCAAATGTCCAGGCCCATTGTGCATCGCCAATGTAATTGGTGTTATTAATGAAACTGACAAATCCACTTTGCGGTGTATAATCTGCAAAGAATGAGGCGCTGCATGAATTGACCGGATCGCATACGGAGTTGATGCCGAAATACAAATTGAGTATGTTGCCATTGGCCTCAGGAAGCAGGCTAAAATCGGTTACCTGCCCATTTACTAAAAGGCCCTGGGTGAAGTTGTTGGTATTATTTAAAGGTGTTGGCGATTCAAGTTGAATGTAATAACAACCATCTTCGATACATAGATTGGCCGCCACGTCCGTAACTTCTTCACTAAAACCAAATACGCCATTTGTAATCAGGTTGTCGTTCAGATCGAATAGTCCCCAATAAACAACTTCGGGTCCTCCTTCGTTGATGAGGCTGCTTAATGTCATATCTGATTCTGTACAGGTGCATCCAAATTCAATTGTCTCACAGCTTTCAATGATTGTATCGCACAAAGCACTGTGGTACCATACACATATTTCATAAGTGCCGTTGGGAAGTTCGAAGGTGGTAACCGAACCAACATTGTAGTCCTCACCATTTACATTCCAATGTATTTCTGAATTGTTTTCTGATGTGGTGGCCGACACGATAAGCGAAGTGCAAGTCTGCTCCACAACGCTCACATTAAGTTGACACATCGACATTGGATCAAGCACATCGATTTCAAAACAATCCATCACAATGCCGCAGTTTTCATCGTTTACTGAGCCACAAACCACATAGGTTCCGGGTTCGAATTCGTGGGATACAACCCATGTAGCCTCCATTACAATACCATCGCCAAAATCCCATGTCATTGGATAGATTTCAGGGCTGCCGGATGCAAAAAACTCGAATGTAGTTCCGCTGAGAAACGTAGGGGTTATTTCAATCTGACATGGATCAACTGCGCAGCCGCCATCCAGGGAAAGAATCAGGTCATATCCATTATTGTCAGGAAGTAAAGTGGATTCAATTATTTCCCATCCTCCATTGGCTTGTATATCTACTGCAGTTGGATCGAAAGAATCCGGCGATTCCAGGTGAAGTCTGAAACAGCCTTGATCCAGACAATACGCAGCGTGAAATATGTCTTCAACCTCCGTGAAGAAAATATCGCCCTGATCGAACTCTGCGTTTTCCGATAAAGTGGAAATGCTCCAATCCATAAGGAATGGCCCGCCACTCATTACATCACTGCTCACCACAAATTCTACATCTGTGCACGGAGGGCAGGGTTCGATGGTGTAAGTGTGACATGCTTCAAGCGCCGCCGTGCATTGCGAATTTGCGTAAGTCGCACAGATGGTAACCTCTCCGGCCGACACAGGAATGTTGGCCAGCGGGCCCTGACCCACCATTTCTTCATTGATCCACCAGATCACATTTTCGCCTGAGTCAGACAAGGTGCTCATGGGTTGTACCTCAGCATTAAGAACAATATGATCGCATGCCTGACTAATGGTAGTCACCGATATGGAGCAATCAGTCTGCGGACAATTTATTTCTACAGTTGTGCAAACAGTTACTCCATCAGGACAATGCGGCCCCGTGTAAATTGCGCAAACCTCATAATTTCCATTTTCGGCATATACATGCGAAGCATAATGTCCAGAAGTAAGCTGAATCTCATCACCAAAGCTCCAATCTACAATTTGACCATCTTCAAATGAGCCCACTTCAAATTCTACCTCTGCGCAGTTTTCGGAATAAACGACAACTATTTCCGTAGGGCAATTTGGAGGACATTCTTCAATGGTAAATGTTTCGCACCACTCTGCGCCAAGCGGGCAGTTTTCATTTTCATACCATGCACAAATGGTGTGTGTGCCTGGAGTGAGCGAAAATGTATTGAAGGTACCTGTGTTGAAAGGATTGCCATCTACAATCCAATGAATTTCAGTGTTTGCCGGCACATTTTGCGCTTCAAGTGACAGAGATTCACAATCAGAATTGGTGGTAATTACTTCCAGAACGCAATTACTGTTGTTGCACAACTGCTCAATGGTTGTGCACATTACTACTCCATCGGGGCAAGTGTTGCTGGTATATACTGCACAGATCTCATGTGTGCCATTGTCATCAAAACTATGTTCTATAAAATGCGATCCGGTTACCGATGGTTCATTGTCGAAGTGCCACACTACTTCCTCTCCTTCCGCAAAATTTCCGAACTCAAAAGTCCATGTATTGCAAATTTCTGTTTGGGTAGCATAAATTGAATCAGGACAATCTAATTCTCCAATGTAGTTGGTTACTTCAATTTCCTGGCAACTTGCGCTGAAGCAGACTGAATTATTATCCTGAATAATATCCTGATAAAGGCAAACAATGTAAATTCCGTTTTCTATAAATTGAAATGTGGGCGACTCTTCTAATGCACTGGAACCTTCACCAAAACTCCATTCATAAGACAGTCCTTCGCTTGATGATGAAGTGCTTGAATTGACAAATGTAACTTCGCCATTTTCACCATATTGCACAGAGAAATTTGCGTCGCAGGTAGCAGTACATTCGGTTACTTCCAACGTGAATGTATTCGCCGAGGCTGCACAAACAGGATCGAGCCAGGCAGTTATAGTATAAGAGCCCGGAGCAGCATACTGATGGTTTACATCTATGCCGGTTGCAGTGGTTTCATCTCCAAAATCCCATTGAACGGAGAAATTGTTACTCTCAACTAATGCTTCGAAATTGTAACTGTTGCATTCACCATTGGGCAACACGTCTATTGTAAAATTGCAATCGACAAGTTCGAAAACAACCTCGGTTGATAAAGTGATGGTGTCAATACAATCAGGATCGTTAAATGTTGCGTTAATAATATAAGTGCCGCTGGCCGAAAAAATTGCGGTGAAAGTTGAAGCACCGGGCACAGGATCAGCGCCATCAACACTCCATAAGACGTCCTGACCCTCACAGGCATTTACCATGGTAACCATGTATTCTGTAGGAGAAAGATATTGGCCTGTTAGCGCGTCCGGACAAATGCCATCCGGATTCGATGCTGCCGAAGACCAGCCGCAAAAAGAAGTAAGAAGGAAGGAAATTAAAAGGGCGAAGTTGAATTTCATTTCGAATTTGTTTTTTTGAATAAGGCTTTACTTTCTGATCGTTTTTTTGGTATGAATTATTTAAGAGGAAAAACGGGGGTCGGTTTCCATTACATTTCCACAATTTTTGCAGGTACGCAATTCTTCAGACGCATAAAATTCCCTGAAACGTGGAATAAAATCTTTTTCAATATTGTGCAGCACAAATGAATATTCGTGTAGTTTGGTATTACATTTTTCACAGAACCACATAAGGCCATCTTTCATATTTCTGTCGGCGCGAATGCATTCAATCACCAAACCCACTGTGTTGGGGCCGCGCCTGGGTTGGTGCGGAATGTTGGCAGGCAATAAAAACATTTCGCCTTGCTTAATCTCAATGGTAACGGCTTTGCCATCTTCCTGAATTCCTACTTCAATATCGCCTTCTATCTGGTAGAAAAGTTCTTCTGTTTCATTGTAGTGATAATCTTTTCTCGCGTTGGGTCCGCCTACAATCTGAACAATATAATCGCCGGCTTCTTCATAGAGGTTTTTATTACCCACTGGTGGCCTCAATAGATTTCTGTTGTCGTCAATCCATTTTTGTAAGTTGAAGGGTCTGCGCACCATCTTTTTTTGGTTGTTATTTTGGTTAAACTTCTCTGTTCTTTTTTGCCTCGCTGATGGAGAAAAGCAATTCAGGCTCTTCTTCAAATGCAGTTCCAACTACCAGCAAGTCTGCTCCTGCTTCATAAAGGGCTGCGGCCTGCGCCTCATCGCGAATACCTCCGCCTACAATAATGGGTAAATCTACATTGCTGCGAACGGCTTTCACCATCGATTCACTTACACATTTGGATGCTCCGCTTCCTCCATCCAGGTAGATCAGTGAGAGTCCCAGCATTTCTCCTGCCATTGCGGTTGCTGCTGCAATTTCGGGCTTGTTCCAGGGGATGGGAAATGTTTGGCTCACATAAGAAGCAGTGGTCGGATTGCCACAATCTACCAGCATATAGCCAGTTGGTACAACTTCCAGTTTCATATTTTTCAAAAGTGGTGCGGCTACCACATGTTGACCAATTAACAGATCGGGATTTCTGCCTGAAATGAGCGAGAGAAAAAGTATGGAATCAGCTTCTTTGCTGATTTGTGCAGGACTTCCGGGAAACAGAACCACAGGAACCGAACTGAGGTTTTTAATTTTGGCCAGACACTCATGAAAATTATCTTCAACCAGAAGGCTACCTCCAACAAATACAAAATCGACTTTGGTATGCCGGATTAACTCCATCATTTTTTCGAGCGAAGCCTGATCGCGCAATTTGTCGGGATCGAGCAGAACTGCAAGCGCTTTTTGGCCTGAATTCTTTGCGTTCTTTAAGGTCTGATAAAAGGTTTTCACAGCGTCAAATATAACTCTGATGTAGAGAATTCTAAGACGCTGGCCTATGAAAACACCACGGTTTCACCAAAACGATCTGCCAAACTTGCATTTTGTGGCATTGAAGTGATCCCGACAGGGTTAGGTGTGGTATTCGGTTCCCTTTAAAAATCTGAATTTTTAAGCACTATACACCAGTCTCAACTTGGCAAATTTCAGTAGCAATTGTTTCTGGCCTGCTGAGGGGAAAAATATTGTGGCTTTTAAGTCAGGCGCGCTGCCTTCCAGTTTCAGGATTTTGCCCTTGCCAAATTTTTCGTGTGTTACTTCAGTTCCTTCCTGCAACTGGCTTGTATCGGCATAACCCCCATCCTCAGTAGTTTCAACCAGGGCACCGGAAACGACGCTCATCTTCTTGAAATTGGGCGGTGGTGAATTGTGTGTCATTTGCACATTCGGCTTGGGTTGCGGCTTGTAGGGCCTGCGAATTTCTGCATCCTTGCCAAAGACGGCGCTTTTTTCCTGTTGTAAATCCATAGTTTTGGAATCAAATTGTTTTTCACCGCCAGGCAGGTCTACATATTGCTGATCTATTTCTTCAATAAATCTGGAAGGCTCGCAATGCGACAATTGGCCCCAGCGGTATCGTGTAAGGGCATAACTTAAGGTGACGCGCTTTTCAGCCCGCGTAAGTGCTACATAAAACAGACGACGCTCTTCTTCCAGGTCTTCTCTCGAATTGAGCGACAATTGTCCGGGAAAAAGATTTTCTTCAAGACCAACGATATTGACATTTGGAAATTCAAGTCCTTTTGCGGAGTGAATGGTCATCATACTCACTTTCTCATGGTCTTCGCCTTTTTCATTGTCGGCATCCGTGAGCAGAGCAACGTCAATAAGGAAATCACTGAGGGTATTTACTTTTTCGAAATCATCCACATCGGTCTTGTCGCTGAATTCCTTCATACCATTCAGAAGTTCCTGAATGTTCTCATAACGCGCTACACCTTCGGGTGTGCGGTCTGAGTAAAGGTCTTTGAGCAGCCCGCTTTCACTGGCTATCATGTGCCCCATGTCGTAAGCATTCTTTACTTCCAGATAGGCCTGAAAGCTCTTAATCATGGTGACGAATTCGCTGATTTTGGTGAGCGTACTGCCCGTGAGTCCAACTTCTGCGGCGCGCGGAATCATGTCCCAGACACTTACGTCATTCTCCACTGAACCTACTACAAGTTTTTGAATGGTGGTTTCGCCAATTCCTCTTTTCGGATAATTGATTATTCGCTTGAGCGATTCCTCGTCGTGCGGATTACATGCAAGTCTGAAATAGGCCAGAAGATCTTTTATTTCTTTGCGCTGATAGAAACTTAAGCCGCCATAAATTTTGTATGGAATGTTAAGTTTGCGAAGGGCTTCTTCGAACGAACGACTCTGCGCATTGGTTCTGTATAGAATGCAAAAATCTGAAGGCGAAAGTCCCTCTGATTGCTTTAATTGAAAGATCTGATTGGCTACAATCATTCCTTCATCATTGTCCGTGGCAGCTTTATATACTTTTATGGATGTGCCTACATCATTGGAGGTCCAGACATCTTTTTGAATCTGGTCTTTGTTGTTGGCAATAATACTATTGGCGGCATTTACAATGGTCTTGGAGCTTCTGTAATTTTGCTCGAGTTTATAAATCATAAACTCATCATAGACGCCATATTCTTTTTGAAAATTGAGTATGTTTTGAATATTGGCACCGCGAAATGCGTAGATACTTTGAGCATCATCTCCTACTACGCAAATATTTACATAACGCGCGGCAAGTTGCTTTACAATAAGATATTGAGCGTAGTTGGTATCCTGATACTCATCCACCAATATGTAACGAAATTTATCCTGGTAGCGGTTGAGCACATCCGGAAAATCGCGCAGCAAAACATTTGTTTTGAAAAGCAAATCGTCAAAATCCATTGCGCCGGCTTTGAAGAGGCGCAATTCATAAGAGGTGTAAATCTCACCCATTTTAGGCTTCCCGGTTTGCCGGTCTTCGGCCACAAGGTCTACATTGGCGTTATAGTCTTTGGCAGAAATCAAGTTGTTCTTTGCGCTGCTGATTCTGTTGTAAACCACACCAGGCTTGTATATTTTGTCATCAAGGGCCATTTCCTTGAGGATGTCTTTCAAGAGGTTTTTGGAATCCGCTGTATCATAAATGGAAAAATTGCGTGGATAATTGATTTTATCCGCCTCAATCCTGAGAATTCTGGCAAAAACGCTGTGGAATGTGCCCATCCAGATATTTCGGGCCTCATGGTCTCCTACAAGTTTCCCAATTCTTGCCTTCATTTCTTTGGCTGCCTTATTGGTAAAGGTTAGCGAAAGAATGTGAAAGGGATCTATACCCTTTTCGATGAGGTGAGCAATGCGGTAAGTGAGGACTCGTGTTTTACCGGAACCGGCACCGGCAATTACCATCAAAGGGCCGTCCACATGAGAGGCAGCAGCACGCTGGGCCTCATTAAGTTCCATTAAGATATTTCGTACTTGATTCACGCGGCTAAAGTAATACCAAGTGTGCATTTAAAATAGCCCAATCTGCGAGCTATTTTTCATCTACACTTCTTCGTAAAAATGTTTCTGTATTGCCCACCGCGCCGCAATTTTTTCATCAACCGGATAAAAAAAACAGCCAGGGGTTCTGGAATTATTTCACAGAAAAGAAGTGGCTTAAAGTGCTGAGCGTCCATTTTTTGCAATGATTGAAAATACCGATTCGGTATCTGTTTTGGTTCATTTTGCGCTGCGCTTGATTTTACTAAACAGCTACTCTATCAGCATATACTTCATGTAACATTTTAATTGGTCTTTGGACTAAATGAAAATGAAAGTTGGTATAATTGGGAAATGTGAATTGGTTTGATTGTGTAAATAGCTGTATTTCCTTGGGTTTTGATTTTCAGTGCGAGGAATTTTTCGGCATCTGGAACTAAGCTGAAGTCGTGCTTATTCAGGAATATTTTCCTGCACCTGCGGATTACCAGCCTGCAACAGGGATTGTACATAACGGATTTGTGCATAATTGAAACGACCTTCAAGGAAATTGTACACAACAGAAAGGCCTTCGTTTGTACCTTCGAGGGCCTTACTGATTATTTCAACTTCTTCAGCATCCAGCAATTTTAAAATATCCATCTTTTTTTGTCCGATGGCCTGGGCCAGGTGGTTTTCAACAGTTCCTTTGGTGAGCTGGCGTTCGCTGGCAATCTCATCAATGGTTTTACCGGCATTGAATAACAGAACGGTTTCGTCTGCAGAAGATAATTTGTTTGGATCGCCTGCCTTTTTCTTTTTCGCTTTTTTGATATTGAATGCAGGCATTTTGTCTCCGGTTTCTTTGATGGCTGCATCAACAAGTTTTTGACGTTCTGTGGCTCTCTTTTCTTTTATTTCAAGAATTTCCTTCCAGTCTGTTTTAGAAATAATCGAAGTGATCAAGGTTTCAGCGCGTTCTATTTCTTCTAAGTTGCGGTTCAGCAACTGGTCAGTTTCACTGAGGTCATTGAGATAAGATTTTTGCCTTTTTAATTTAGAGACTTCCTGAATATGCTTCAGCAAAAGCTTTAGTTTTTCTTCGAGAAACATCTTATAATACTCACTGCCTTTGCGCAATCTGTCCACCAATTGGGTCTTGTCTTCGATATTGAGAAGTGAAAGCAATTGCCTTCTGAATTTCTCTGTATTGGCTTTTTCTTTTTGAAGGTCAGAATAGATTGTTTTTAATTCAGGCTGAAAACTGATGTCAGATATTTCGGGTTCATCACCGGCAAATGAATTTCTAAGAACATATTCAACCTGTTTTTCCAGTGCTCCAAAGTCGTATGTCCCTGAAATAATCTGATGGATAAACTGGAGTTGTTTTTTTTCTAATAAAATATTCAGCTCGCCCTGCATGTCTTTTTTGCTGCTGAACTTCACTACATCCTGGTCTGTAGAAATTGAGTTGAAGTCTATTCTTGTTCTCAGCACCAGCCCGTCCAAAGATCGCAATCTGGACAAGGCCACATAAACCTGTCCGGGAGCAAATGCACTTGCGACATCAATTATGGCATTGTCGAATGTGAGACCCTGACTTTTGTGCACCGTAATAGCCCATGCCAGTTTTAATGGATATTGAGAAAATGTGCCTGTCACATCTTCTTCCAGTTCTCTGGAAGTGGGATCAATGGAGTATTTTTTATTTTGCCATTCCAGTTTAGGCACCATCATTCTCTCTCCGGAATCCAACATTTCTACTTCTATTTCTTCTGATGACAATGAAACCACTCTGGCCAATTTGCCATTGTAAAATTTGTTGGCAGAAGAAGGATCGTTTTTCATAAACATTACCTGAGCGCCAATTTTAAGTTCGAGCAATTCTAAAACCGGGAAAATATTGGAGGGAAATTCGCCTTCAATTTCTGCTTTGAATTTGTATATACGCAATGGAATGGCTTCCAATGCTCTTTTATTCAAATCATCTGCGCGGTAATTGTGCGTAGTGATGGTAACAACATTGTCCAATTCCTCAATTTGCGCCTCAGACCTTACATAAGAATTCAACAACTGAAGGTCTTCTTGTGTGGTGATGTTGTTTCTCAGGTTATTTAGTAAGTGAATAAATGTTTCGTCCGACTGACGGAAAATTTTATCCAGTTCAATAAACGTAAATCCTTCTGACTGGAGTGACCTGGATTCGAAAAAATGAGCAGTATGGTAATAACGCCTGAGGTAATTCCATTCATGGTCTTTTACTACAGGAGGCAATTGGTACAAGTCTCCGATCAACAACAATTGAACTCCGCCAAAACTTTGCCTGAAGTTTCTTCTTGCACTCTTGAGTCTGAAATCAATGGCGTCAAGTACATCTGCCCGCAACATACTTACCTCATCAATTATGAGCAAATCAAGACTCTGAAGTATTTGTTTTTTAGCACTGCTGATGGGATGTTTTCTGGTAAGCGAGTATTGAGTATAAACTTCATTCTCTCTGCTGAAATCGCCTGACGGTGAATTGTCTGGAATAAATGTACCCAATGGTAATTGAAAGAGCGAGTGAATGGTTACACCTCCCGCATTCAATGCAGCGATACCTGTAGGTGCGGCTATGGCAAACCTTTTATAGGTATTGGTCTGCAGGTTGCGAAGGAAGGTAGTTTTACCCGTTCCGGCTTTGCCTGTGAGGAAAATATGACTGCTTGTACTATTAACAAAGTTACTTGCGAATGATAATTGGTCGTTAGTTATTACATTCATATTTTTTGTGTTCAAAAATGTGAGAGAAATTTGCCCGCCAAAATTATTGCAAAGGTTCGGATTTCTTATTCGGAGTTATTCATTTTTATTCATTATCCGAAAATCATAAGGATTGATGACTCAAATGGAGTGCAGCGTTGCAGGCAAAGTGAATAATTGCCTCACATTTATGTGAAGGGAATGTCCTGTATTTTTTCCTGGAAAGTAAAGTTAAATCCTACGAATGGACTTATCTGACAATAACAAAAGGATCTGAAAATTTAGGATCGCTCAGCAAATGAACATCGGTGAGTGTGCGCATAAATGCGGCCAGCGCTATTTTTTCTTCTCCGGAAAGAAACATTCTCAAGGGTTGCCTGCCTTCAAATGTCGTTTCAATTACAGCGGGAATATTGGGCCCCAGATTGAAAAAACCACCATCTGATGTTGTTCTCAATGTAGTGGATAATTGAGGATGGGGCTGAATGCCGTGGTCATAAAATTCGATTACTTCCTCTAAAGTCTGGAATCTGCCGTCGTGCATATAGGGCGCAGTTAAAGCTATGTTGCGAATTGAGGGAGTTTTAAACCAGCCGTCGCGCTCTTCTCCTTCTTCTGTCAATCCGGCTGCGCCATTGTCTTCGTAATCCATTTCTAAACCTACGTTCATGGCAAAAGTCAAACTGCCATCGAGGTTAAATCCTCCATGGCAGGTTGAGCACGGAAGCTTGTGGAAGAACAGGTCTTTGCCTAAATTCTCTTGTTCAGTAAAATTATCAAATGGAATATTGTTTTGCCCATGTACAAATGTACTTGTTATAGTAGCAGAACGACCCTGATCGTATTTCGAAGAAACTGAAATAATGGAACGAACAAAGTGGGCTAGCGCACTTCCTACGCGCTCAATATTTATTTCTTCGCTGCCAAATGCTTTTACGAAAAGTGGTCTGTAGTAATCGAGACTTTCAATTTTGTCGAGAAGATAACCCTGGTCGGCTATTCCCATTTCCAGGTGATTGGCAATGGGCTGCAATACCATGTGATCTAAGAATGTTTCGCGGAGATCCCAGAAAAAACCAACTCTCGAACCAGTATTGAAAATCGGTTGGGTATTCCGTTCTGTCGATAAGTTCTCGAACCCGTCGCTGAAGGCCTTCGTATCTGAAAATGCATAGATCTGTTTATGGCATGTGCCGCAACTTGTTCTGTTATTTCGGGAGAGTTGGGTGTCGTAAAAAAGTACTCTTCCAAGTGTGGCTTTGCTGCTGTTAATGTCCAGGTAAATCACAGAGTCGCCGATTATAATGGAATCTCCAAAAGGATTAAAAAAAGTCGGATTGGGAATTTCTGTGTAATCGTATTCCACTTCGGGCAGCTCAGGAATTCTATACCCTTCTGGCGTGACAATGTTTTTTTTGCAACTGAAGATAATTACAACAGTCAGCACAAGTGTCAAGATGAAGAGCGTCTTTTTTTGCATCTGATGAAATAACGTTAAAATCGCGCTGTCAAAAATAAGGCAGTTCCTGGTATCATGGTTACGCGGTTGCCATTTGTTGTTCTAATGGTGTCTTCACCGGGGAAGCTTGAGTTGGTTTGCTTATCAGTGGTCGTGTATGAGCCAAATCTCATGAGTAGCTCAGTGCCCAGGCTTATTCTTGGCCCGAAATGATACTGAAAAAAGAGAAATGGACTGACGCCGCTTTCTTTGGTAATGATCTCATGTACATCTGTGACCAAACCGATAAGGGGTTGTGGTACCTGCGTCTCCCTTCGGGTAGTGTATTTGCCGAAATAGGCGTCCAGGCCGTATTTCATGGTCCATTTGGAAGAAAGTCGGGCACTCAATCCTACACCAATTCTGAAATCACGGTGTAAAGTATCGATAATATAAGTCGTATTGCCGTTCACATCACTTGGCACCTCATTGGAACTGTGTTTTTGGATACCAAATCCCAGACGCAGGCTCACAAATTTGATATGACCTTCAGCGTGGAGAAGGTAGGGATTGATCCACTTTTCTGAACTGGCGCTCTGATTGCCCGCCAATGTGAGTAATCTTACTGTATTAATGCCAAGGTCGAAATACGCGGAGTCTTTCTGAGAGTACGCATTGAAATGAAACAATGCAGCAAGCAACAAGATGGTGATTTTTTTCATCAGGGTTAAAATGTCAAGTTTGTACGGAACGGTTACGGTGCAATGTTTCGGCACCCTTGCGCAAAAGTATGCGACCCTATGCAGCATAGGCTTTTCGCGGTAGCCGATCATCCACAAGCCCTTGTTCATCTGTCATCGAAGCCTCATTTGTAGGATATTCTTAACTTTGGCCAATGATTCGAATGACTTTTTTTCTTTTATTCATTGGCTTTGCTTCTGGCATTCAATCCCAAATGGAGGTGGATTCAATCGAGGTGAAAGGAGATTCGCTTCTGGTAATAAATGACTCCACTCTCGTGGATAGCCTTCTGAGATATGCCCGGACACTCCTTCATTCGCCCTATAAATATGGTAGCACAGGGCCCAAGGCTTTCGATTGTTCGGGATTTGTAATGCATGTTTTTGGTAAATACGGCATCAGCCTTCCCCATGGAAGTGCAAGCCAGGCCGATGAATGTCAGAAATTGAAACTCAAAGATGTACAGCCAGGTGACTTGCTTTTTTTTGCAGGACGCAAGGCTTCCTCGTCTTCTATAGGCCATGTCTCTATCGTATTGAGCGTCAATGATGATGAGGTGGTTATGATTCATGCGACCAATCATGCCGGAGTGATCTCGGAAGTCATGCAGAAGTCAGAATATTTCAGAAAACGGTTTATAAAAGCGGGCCGCATTAAATCGACAAAACTTTCTGCTTCTTAATTACCTCTGGCGTTTATTCTGGTCTGGCAAACTGTATAGCGGCTGAGAGAAAGGTTCTTATGATTCTTGCCGCTAATCCTGGTGAACTGTTTAACTTCGCCTTTTTTTTTGTTTCTATTTCAGTTATTACAAAATTTGATTTATGCCTAAAATCCTTGTCATCGACGATGAAGCCGCCATTAGAAAAGCGCTCAAAGAAATTCTGGAATATGAATCGTATGAAGTAACAGAGGCTGAAGATGGCCCTTCAGGATTAAAAGCCGTTGAGAAAGAAAACTTTGATGTCATCTTTTGCGACATTAAAATGCCCAGAATGGATGGAATAGAAGTCCTGGAAAAACTCAAAGAAAAGGGAGTTGAAGCACCGGTGGTAATTATTACCGGACACGGAAATGTAGAAACTGCCGTAGATGCATTGAAAAAGGGAGCCTATGATTTTATTCAAAAGCCACTGGACTTGAATAGAATTCTTGTGACCATTAGAAATGCAGGAAAACAAAATGCCCTGGAAAAAGAGACCAAAACTTTGCGCAAAAAAGTAAGTAAGGTACTCGGGTCAGTTATTGTAGGCGGCAGTGCACCTATCAATGAAATCAAAAAGATGATTGATACTGTGGCGCCAACAGAGGCCCGCGTTTTAATCACCGGTGGAAATGGATCAGGAAAGGAATTGGTGGCGCGTCAGTTGCACGAAAAAAGTGAAAGGGCTTCAGGCGCATTCATCGAAGTAAATTGCGCTGCTATACCATCTGAGTTGATCGAAAGCGAATTGTTCGGCCACGAAAAAGGGGCATTTACTTCAGCCATTAAAACACGCCAGGGGAAGTTTGAACTGGCAGATGGCGGCACACTTTTTTTGGATGTAATTGGCGATATGTCTCTTTCAGCCCAGGCCAAAGTATTAAGAGCCTTACAGGAAAGCAAAATCACGCGCGTAGGTGGTGACAAAGATTTTAAGGTCAATGTGCGCGTATTTGCTGCGACCAACAAAGACCTCAGAAAAGAAATAGCTGCGGGTAATTTCCGCGAAGATTTATACCACAGATTATCCGTTATTGTAATAAGGGTTCCATCACTCAATGAGAGGAAGGATGACATTCCAATTCTTTCGGATCACTTTCTGAACATGATTTCTGAAGAATACGGACAGCCCAAAAAAGAAATAACAAGCGCAGCCATCAAAGCCCTTCAGGAGCTCAACTGGACAGGTAACATAAGGGAGTTCCGCAATGTAATAGAACGCCTTGTGATTTTATGTCCAAAAGAAATTGATGATAAATCAGTGAAGGCTTTTGCGGTGCCGAATTTTGGGTAGGGTAATTGTTGTGTGTTAAATACAGCAATATTATTTCACGACAACAAATTTCTCCGTAAACCAAATGCCATCTGACTGGATCGTTATCGTATAAGTTCCATTGCTCAGAAGAGAAAGATTACGGTAGCAATTCAGGCCCGAAGCATCTGTCATATTCGAAAATGAGTCTACAAGTTCTCCCATGGCATTGTGGATACTGACAAGGGCCAATCCACTGCATTGCGGAACAAATATCCCAATGCTTTCGCTCACCGGATTTGGATAGATCGAAAGCGCATTACCTGTCTTCAACATTTTCTGGTACGACGGAGACACGTCGGCCGTACTTGTAATTTGCGCAAATCGCGACTGATTGGCGTGGTATTGATTGGGTTGTTGTCCGCCGCAAAAACTGGTAAGAAACTCATTCGTTACGGGTGGAGTTGGTGAAGATGTCATTTGTACAATATCATCAATACGCAGTGTAAAGCCGTCAGCAATAACGGATTCGCCTGTAACTATTATTTCTTCGCCTGCAGTCATAACCACTTCATTCAACTGCGATTTCGTCTGATCACCGTTGATGAGGATATTGGTCAATGCATAAGGTCGTGCGATATCGCCATAGATACCGCCATATTGCGCATAGTCGCTGAGGTTCCAGTTTTTATCTTCAAAATAAAGCGTGTGGGCAAGGCCGTCACTTCCATTGCCATTGGGGTTTTCAGTATAGGACCATGGAATAGGAATTTCTGTTGGAGTATCTATTATTTGAGAGGGGTTTATTTTATAGGTGAATACCTGGGTAGTAACAGTGGGGTTGGGTCCGCCGAATGGCATGGATACGATCAGTTTGAGGTAGAGTTGGTAGGGCATTTGATGCAACGGCGCATTTTGAATTCTAAGAAGAATATCACTTTCCATTTGGCTTTGGCTATTGGACGAACCGTCGGATGTTTCATAGAAGTAATGTCCGGAAGAATTGATTTTAAACTCAAAAACACAATCGTTGAAATTGCCGAGATCCAAAAAACCAGATTCAAATTGCCAAGCTTGGCTTGTGTTGTTCAATTGGAATGATGCATCACCCGATTCTGTCTCTATTAAATTATTTATTCCCAAAGTCCGGTTTATAGTATTGGCCGAATAATGCAAGCTACCTGGATCTAAAGGAACCCATTGCACATAATCCGAAACACCAGAACTGGTAAAGTCCATAACAAGGCTTGCTTGAACCGTGCATTGGCTTGCGTTAACACCTGAGGCGGGATTGTAAGCCAATTTGAGTGGCGAGTTCAGCTTAAATCGTACTATTTTTTCTGATGCAACATCTTGATCTAATTCTGCGGGGAAATAACCTTCTTCAGAGTTCTCAAAACTGCCACTATACCATGAGTTGGTCACATCATGATTCCAATGGGTGTATTTACTGAATACAGGCGATTCGAGTAGGGCGAAAAGCCCCAAAATTTCATTATAAACGGGGTAGTTGTGCGCTGTTACAGCTTGATTGTTTTGTGCGTCTGGGTATGTGCCGGGGTTGAAGAGCGTAGGTCCACCAACAATAGTATTGTCATTAATCTCACCGTTAAAGGTACTTTCCGCAAATCTTGCCGTGGGCACAGTAGGGCTTGGCTGCTTCACCTGAGGTTCGTCAATCCACTCCTGACTGAACGAATCGAATTCTTTGCCCAAAATTTTCTTTACTTCTTTGATGGTATCGTCTTTTTTGATCACAATATTTTGACCTTGGATGCCAATGCTTTTAATTAAATCATTGGCAGACTCTTGAACCAAAGGAACCAGATTGCCTGTAATTGCTGACGCTCCGCCAATGATTACAAACTTAAAAATTTTGAGTATGGTCGTTTTCCTTTTTACAATGTTAGCGTTTTGGTCGACTGATTCGTTATAAGCCTGAACGGCTTCAAGTTTTGCTATATAATCATCCACAAGACCTTCCAGATTGTTATATACTAAAAGACCAGCGCCTTCGAAGCCAGCGTTGTATTGAACGGAAGCAAGAAAATCTTCATTGATATTGGAATTACCTTGTTCATCAATAAGGGCAATTTCTGTGGAAACTTCATTTGAAACCATGTTTAGAATAAGAGTATTCACAAATTCGAACTCTATCTTTATATCGCTTTCGAACAAACAGGTACATGGATCATAACCTACTTGAAAATCGGCATAAAACCAAGCTGTCGAATTGTTTGGGTGTTTAATAACGGTGGCTATTCCTGTGGTTACCGTGCCCTGATCAAGAGCTGTTGAATAATCTGAGTTGGGCATCAAAAGCCCAGATAATTTTTGTTGGTTTGCGAATTTTAAATGCACAACGACATGATCAAAACCGGAAACAATACCCGTTAATGAGTTAGCAAATAGCCTTAAGAGTGCTCTCTTCTTGTTATATAAAATTATATAAGGAATTTGGCCATAAGCACTTTGCTGAATCGGTTGCATTTCAGTCAATACGGTGCCGTCAGGATATGCACCCAAATTAACAGATATTAATTCCCATCCATCGGCGTAATACATGTCCAATTTATCGAGATTAACATTTGTAAGATTCTCATAGCCCGAGTTATCACTTGAAAACGGATGATTCATCAAGAGTTGGTTTGGAGAATAGCTGAACATATCATTTAAGGGATATGGTGTTAGAAACAATCCATTATTATTGAACCAGTTGAAGTGATTCAAAAATAATGGAGATGGGGTATCTAGATTAATAGGATTATTCGGATCTGTTGATATTCCATTAGGAGTACAGACCTGACTGTGGTTTATTAAGGCTAATAAGATTCCAGCTATTATTAACGAGGAATTCAATAATGTTTTCATTGTTTTGTTAGTTTTGATGTAGTTTTTGAAAACTTAATTTGTTAATCTTCTACCTTTTGCATGTCGTGGAACCATTTCCGAAATGCCTATATCAGGATTTATATCCATTTCATATGCAGCTTCAAAACTTTCGTCTGGATTTATCCAGAAATCTCCCATAATTCGCCTGCAGATGCTGTTCGTATTATAAAGATGAATGAAGCTATGACATGAATTAATCTCGCTCATATAGCAACTGTCTCCTTGTTCTAAATGGTTGAAATTGGATGTGTAGAAACTGAATCCATCGAATATGCTATAATACCCTGATATTTTCACGTCAAAACTGTCCTGCGGAGCAGAATCCCACGCAATTCGGAATTCACCAAAAATAGGATTTTCGAAAAGAGGAGTAACTGGTAATAGAAAGGTTACTGTGTCTATTCCATTATCATTCGGAAAACAAATTGAATCGATCGGACTACTTGTAATCAAAGTAACGGGAATACTCTGACCGCAATATTCACCTGCAAAAGCGAATTCATAACTTGGTGCATTGATTTCATCAGATCCTATAATCCAGATATGGTTATCATGGTTGTCCGTCGCTCTGACCCTAACTACATAACTACCTGAGTTGTTTTCATCGCAAAGAATACCAGGAGATTCCCGGTACACATATTCACCACTCACATTCATCCTCGACTCAATCACATAACGCGCCGTAACAGGTTCCTTGCCAGCACAGGGATCCACCGGCACTGGCGGCACATAATTCGGGCACTCAGGGTTGGTAGGATCATCACAATCGCGACAACTCCACATCAGCATAGATGTCATTCCAATTATAAATAGGAGTAGGGGTGATATTTTTATCTCTGTCTTCATAGTCTTGCAATTCTATTATTAGAACCTTTTGACTTATTTGTCATTGGGAAAGGAAATTGAGAATAAGGCTTGTACTGCCAGTTTATACCATTGTGAAGATACTGCTCATTTTCTATTCAGGATAGACAATCTATCATTTTTTCCCAGAGTTGTCGCTCTTTACCATCATCAATTGCTGAATTATCTGAATTTGTTTTTCCATAAGCTCCAATCTTTGATTTAACGCGGCATTGCCTTGTTCGGAAGAATTCAGTTCTGCTTGTGCAGCACTTAACTCTTTTTGCAACTGAATAACATAGAGTGTTAACTCTTCTACTTTTTTCAGCAAGATCACATTCATCTGCGCTATCTCAATGCCTTCCTTTGCTACCTGCTCGGTTGTGGGAACTTCTGGTAAGTGCTTGTTCCTGTTAATGTAAAGTTCTAATTCTCCCAAACTCATCAATTTATAAGCAGGTTCAAAAACATAATCACACCAATTGCCCGCTGTACTCACCCTTACTTCACAGGCCCTTATTTTTCCTGCTACATCCAGCATATAAGCCGCATCGGGAGATGCAGTGCCAATTCCTGTCCGGCCATCGCCTTTCACCACAAACCGAGCATTTGCCCCCAGTTTTACCATAAAGGCATTGTTCAAGGTCTGGTTTCCATCGATTCTCAAACCAAATCCATCAATATTGTCAGGATTATAGATATATAGACCATTGCCGTAAACTGAATGAAAATTGAATTTGCCAAACTGGTTTAATCCTCCAGCAGGAGCATTGAAATTGAATTTGCCGTTGCCCAAAAGTTGCATTTTCGCATCACTATTCTGAACCTCAAGACTTATTTTATCAAAGGTTCTCAAAAAGCCGAAATTGCCTGACATTCCCAGAAACATGCCGTCAGTTTCAGTGCTTCCTGATTCTACGTTGGTTATTTGCACAACGCTCTGACTCTCATTAGACACAATTTCATCGCCATGGCCTCCGGGCGGCGGCACTTCGCTTCCGTGAATATGCAAAATACTATTGGGTGTTTCAATTCCCAAACCCAATCTGGTGTAGTGCTCCATCAAAGTCATCCTTGTTATCCCTTCCGTCTGAAAATTGATGGTGGATTGGTTCAATGTGCCGAAGATGGCAGGATTGCTTTGAGGGTAACTACCGCCTATGTCCCAGGATTGTGCATTGGAATCTTTGGATGAAATTATTAATACTGTGGAGATAAATCCGGCCCGACAAAATTGAGTAATCACATCGAGTAGTTTCTTTTTGGAAAGTGATAAAGCAGAATAAGTTTTCATTCGATTATTGTTTAGTTATTATTTGACAACTTCAGATCAATAGCAAGTTCCGCGAAAGAATGACAACTTTAAGCAATTGTGCCATGCACGTAAAGCTAAGTGAGCTACTAAACTTTCAAAGACTTGGGTAATTTTCAATACGCTTATTGAAATATTGATAGAATTGCAGCCTTCCTCCAAACCAATCACACTTAGAAATTCTTTCAATATGAAATCAAAGATAATAGCTTTTCTTTAAAGACAAAATAAAACTTTATTCATTTAAATATCGCACCATTGGCACAATGATAAAAATGCCGAAGCAAAATAACCCAAAGAAATTTAAAAGGATTCGCTCATGTTTAAAAACTACTTCCTACTCTTAAACAAAAACACCGAATTACACAACACCAGCGCTACACTACCCACAATAAGGAAAGAAATATTCGGGGTATAATCCGGCGATAAGAAAGTTAACAGGATAATAAACAAAGTAAAAGCATAGAGTGTAAGGGCCGTTTGTCTGTGGCTTAACCCCAATGAAAGTAACTTGTGGTGAATGTGGTTCTTGTCTGCAGAGAAAGGCGAACGACCTTGTAATGCCCGAATAGTAAATACCCTGATGGTATCGATCAACGGATAAGAAAGAATGGCCATGGCAAGTACAGGTTTCGATACCGCGCGCATGGTGGGAAGCAAACGACTCACCGGGAATTCTACCATTTTTACAGCTAACACAAATATTACAACTCCAATAATCAATGAGCCGGAATCGCCCATGAATATTTTGGCGGGTTGAAAATTGTACACCAAAAAGCCAAGCAAAGAACCTGCAAGTCCGGTGGCCAGCAAAGCCAACGGAAGATCACCGGTTCGCTGAAACCAATAGGCAAAGGTTACACTGGCTATAAAACCAACACCTGCTGCCAAACCATCAACTCCATCAATCAGGTTGATGGCGTTTACAATTACGATATATACAAAGATGGAAAGGGCTATACTAATTTCGAATGGAAGACGATCCACATTAAACAATCCCCAGAATTGAGTAATTCTTATATCGGCCACATAAACAATAATGAATCCGACAACAAGATGGATAACCAGTTTTTTGGACGGCGAAACGCCAATGATGTCGTCTTTGAGGCCAAGAAAGAACAACATAAACATAGCGGCCACCAGATACTTGAATTCATTCAAAGCCTTGATCGCGTCATAATTATTGCCGAACCATTCTTCCTGCGAAGGAAACCACAACGAATAAGCAATAATGGTTCCGGCGAAAATCATAATACCGCCCATCGTAGGAACAGATCTGCGGTGCAACTTCCTTGCATCGCCGGGCTCGTCTACAAGGTGCTTCAACTTAGCCACTTTAATCAAAGCTGGCGTAGCGATCAGCACAAGCAAAAACGCCGTAAGAAAAGCGAAGATTAATTCTGTGAAATTGGTCAAGGTTATCAATGATTGCGCAGGAATATGTTGAGTATATCCACTATTTGGCCGGACAAATATACTTAAAAATCAAAATATCGGTTGATCAGATTTGTTCTGAACACCAAAGAAAATACGGAATTATGCAGCGTCTGGTCGCCTTGTGAGTAATTTATATTCTTTGAAATCCTGTCGGTCCACGAAACCAGAAGTTGTGCATTTGTTTTGGGATTTAAATACAACCCAACCATCATTTCAAGTTGTTGAATACGCTGATTTTCAAACTCCCTGTCGTTTTCGTAATTGAAATCCGGATCGCCGGCCCAATTGCCCATCATAGATTTCTGGTGTAGAATATAATTGTATTTGGCTTGAGCAATTACCCGGTGATAGCGGTAATTTAATATGCCCAGAACTTCTTGTGTTAGCGGCCCACCTGGATGGCCCAGTGGCTGATTAAAATGCGAATAGCTCTGCAATGGATAATGACTTTGGTAAGTTCTGCCGCCTATATTATTCCATTCTACCTGCAAATCAAGTTGTTTGATCAAAAGATCAAACCACTTGAATCCCAATTGATAGCCTGTGGCTTTCTTTTTTGGATTGTCGATCAAAAACTGACCATATAAATAAGATGACCGTGTCATATTGAACCGAACGTTCAATCCGGTCACTACTTTTTGCTTGTTGCCATAACCATTCAGCGCAGTATTCAATCCGATAATGGGCACATAGGCTCCCCACGGTTGGGGCTTCGTTCCGGTGCTGTCATAGCGCTCCCAGATAATTCCTTCAAACAAACCAAGCTCCAATTTCGGAATGGGTTTCCAGCTCAAATAGTTGAAACTGGCTCCTTTGCGCTTGAACAATGCTTCGGGCACTTCTCCAAGTGGCAACCTTTCGATGGTTTGCAGCGAAGCATAAATAGCAGAGTATTGGAGTTTACCATCTAAAAAATTGACGGTAGCTTTGATATAAGGATAATTGAAGGCGGCATCGCTGAGCAACAGGGAACGGTACCCATTGCCAATAAAATGTTTGCCATGCCCAAATTGAAAATTCATTCTTTTATTGGGCGCAAAACTTACCCAGCCATAGGACATGGCGAAATCGAATCCTGTGGTTTTAAAAACTTTGGTTCTTCCGAATCCGGGAACAACTCCATTGGTATCCACAAAGTTTTTGAGGTACAACGGAAAATAACTTTGGTTCTCATAAAAGCCCGTCTGAAAGGAAACTTTTTTACCAATATCGCCAATGGCCTGAATGCCTCGCGTATTGTTGAGCAGTCTCGTGGTATCGCTATAAGAATTGGTGTCGGCCAATTCAACTCCAAATGAAAAATCAAAAATGGGATCGATGGCAATAAACAAATCTTCTGTTTTGAAACTCAAAGCATGTGAGTGAAGTAATTTGTCCATGTGCAAGCTGTAATACTTCACGCTATCCTTTGAGAAAGGGACTACCCTTGTAAGATCTATTTCGCTCTCTATAAAT
This sequence comes from Flavobacteriales bacterium, assembly GCA_031378885.1. GTDB lineage: Bacteria > Bacteroidota > Bacteroidia > Flavobacteriales_D > Sanyastnellaceae > JANNEQ01. The sequence continues at coordinate 1,334 of JANNEQ010000178.1, read as the reverse complement.
GGCTTGATGCCAAGATGCAACTTACTCAAGCTGTCGCGTATCTCAGCACGCTCTACTTCTTGTGTAGAAAACCAATTGATTGGAATAAGTTTTTGTTGTGCAAAATCTACTTGCCAGAACAAAACCAAAATCAAACTCAATAAGAAGGGCAGAAATTTTTCTTTTAACATGTATGCGTAATCAGAATGTTTTTTATCGCTTTCTGATTTCTTCCAGATTCAGGTTTTTGTATTCTTCGTAAACGGAAGCAATACCTTCTTCAAGATTAATTTTATGCTTCCATCCCAGGTTGTGCAATCTTCCAACATCCATTAATTTCCGCGGAGTGCCATCGGGTTTCGAAGTATTCCATTTGAGTTCGCCTTTAAAACCTACAGTTTTTTTAACCAATTCGGCCAGCGATTTTATACTCAGGTCTTCACCGGTTCCTACATTGACAAATAATTTCTCATCGTAATTTTTCATCAGGAAATAACAAGCATCAGCCAGGTCATCCACATGAAGAAATTCGCGCAGGGGCGAACCGGTTCCCCATACTTCTACAGCGTCCTGATTTTCTTCTTTGGCAGTATGAAACTTGCTGATCAGCGCCGGAAGTACATGCGAATTATTCAGATCATAATTGTCGTTCGGACCATAAAGATTGGTAGGCATGGCCGAAATAAAATTGCAGCCATATTGATCGCGATAAGCCTCACACAATTTGATGCCGGCAATTTTGGCTATGGCATAAGGTTCGTTGGTTGGCTCCAGCAAACCGGTGAGAAGACTTTCTTCTTTCAACGGCTGCTCAGCAAGTTTTGGATAAATACAAGATGATCCAAGAAATAAAAGTTTTTTCACATCTTGTTTGAAGGCAGCATGGATAATATTGGCCTCAATGATCAGGTTGTCATACAAAAACTCAGCCCTGTAAATGTTGTTGGCCTGAATGCCTCCCACTTTGGCAGCCGAAAGAAAAACATACTCAGGTTGTTCTTCCTGAAAGAAATGATCAACCGTAGCCTGATTGCGCAGGTCGAGTTCGCCGGAAGTTCTGACGATAGTATGGTGATATCCTTCCGATTCCAACTTGCGCACAATGGCGCTGCCCACCATTCCACGGTGACCGGCTACATAGATTCTGGCATTCTTTTCCATGCCCGCGAAAATAGGGTAAGTTTTCTAACCTTCCGATTCTCTGAATATCACAAGCTCAGTGCAGCGAAAAATCAATTGCCGTCTGCCTTTATCCATTGTCTGACAAGGGTTTTTTCGGGGCCAATTAATTCAACCAGGTACATTCCCTGTGCCCACGCTTTGGTATCTAATAACTGATAAGGATCGTTGGCTAT
>JANNEQ010000135.1:0-17819 GCA_031378885.1 Flavobacteriales bacterium | reverse complement strand
TAAGGTCTTTTTATAAAATAACATTCGACCCTATCCGGGTCGTTTGATCGTTGCAAACAGAATGTGCTATAAACGTTTGATCCATTCTGGATCAGGAGATGCGTGTAAACAATGGGGTAAACGATCCAGGATGGATCGCATGTTTATAGGTACGATCTTGACTTCGGCGATAAACGACCCGGAACGGGTCGAATGTTGATCGGTCAATTTCTTAACTTAATGACATTGCCCAATGGGACGGTGAAAAAAATGCGATAACGATCAGAGTGCCGTAGGTACGGAACATATATTTGGGTCGGTTGAAAAATAGATTTTTTCATTGTAAGATGCGATTTATCGTCAAATGAAAAGCCAGGAATATTAAGGCTTCACCAACTTGTTAATGGCAGTCCCACCAGTAAAACCAAACCATAAATAATGACATCGTTGTTTAAATCATTATTCGAATTGATGAATGAGTTTGAAGAGCATCAAGGGCGTTTGCGCATTTTATGGCCTACGAACAGTGTCCCCACTGACCAGTGTGGGAGTAGGTCAAAGCTAAACAGCCCCCAAGTTCTGTCATTCCGATACGCAGCGGAGCGGAGTGAGGAATCTGGTGAAGTCAAAAGAGAGTAGGAGGCGTAACCAAACTTCCACCAACTTGTCAATGGCATACGCAGCGGAGCTTAGTGAGGAATCTGGTGAAGTCAAAAAAGAGTAGCATGCGCAACAATGCTTCCTCCAACTTGTCATATCGCATGAAACGAAGAGGAGTGAGAGATCTGGTAATGTTAGAACCTTTGCCTTTTAACAAATAATATACTGATTCAGAGCTTTCATGCCATCCGCTGGCCGCATTAAATACCGTTCATCCTCTCCTATTTCATCCCACATAAATTGTTGCACCGTGAAAATGCTGATCAGATACATTTGATTTCACTAATTATATATATAAATCATTTCAATTATGAAAACATTGTTTACAGCCCTCATGGTTTTTGCTTCAACCTTTCTGGGCCTTGCACAAACTGCAGATCAAATTATCAATGATTGTAACGAAGTTACAGGAGGCAAAAAATGGGAAACTGTAACTGCGATCAGTATGAAAGCCAATATTGAACAACAAGGTATGAAAATTCCCTTTGAGCTTGTGATCCTTCGCGATGGAAGAATGTGCGCAAAATATTCAATTCAGGGTATGGAAATTACCCAGAGTGCCTACGATGGCACAACCCTTTGGAGCACCAGCTTCATGACGCAAAAAGCTGAAAAATCAGATTCAGAATCTACAGAAAACCACAAAAAAACCATTGGTGAATTTCCCAGTGCGTTGAATACTTACAAATCAATGGGACACAGCGTTTCATTGGAAGGAGAAGAAAAGGTTGACGGAGTGGATTGTTACAAAATAAAAATGACCAAAAAACCTCAACTGATAGAAGGAGTTGAAGTGCCCAATATCGAATATTATTTCATCGATAAAGACTCAAAGGCATTGATAATGATCGAAGCAGAAATTATGGATGGGGAAATGAAAGGTAAAATTGCACAAACCAAATTCAGCGATTACCAGGAAGTGAATGGCTTGTTTGTAGCTTATAGTCTTTATCAGGGAATTAAAGACATGGGAGGACAAACCATTACTTTCGAAAAAATTGAAATCAATCCGGTCATCAACGAAGAAATTTTCAAGTACAAAGGAGAAAATTAATTTTCCGTCCAACTACCTAAAACCAACATTATGAACAAATTAATTTGCACCATCCAGGTGCTGCTAAGTTCTATTGCCCTTTGCGCTCAGGACGGTACGGGCATAAACGCCGGTGATTATTTTGGCGACTATAAAGCCAGACAAATCGGGCCGGCCATTATGAGCGGACGTGTTTCGGATATAGAAGGGCATCCGACTAACTCGCAAGTAATTTATATTGGCACAGCCGGCGGAGGAGTTTGGAAATCGAATGACGCAGCCGTTAGTTTCAATCCGATATTCGACAATTACTGCCAATCCATTGGTGCGGTAGCCATTGATCCAAGCGACCCCGACAATACCATTTGGGTGGGCACCGGCGAAGTGTGGACGCGCAACAGCGTTTCGATCGGCGATGGTATTTACAAATCGAATGATGGAGGAAAGAATTGGACCAACATGGGATTGAAAAAATCTGAGCGAATCAGTGCCCTTGAAATCCATCCGAAAGATCCCAACACCATTTATGCCGGTGTATTGGGTGCATTGTGGGGAGATAGCGAAGAACGCGGCGTATACAAAACCACAGATGGTGGCAAGACATGGAATAAAATTCTTTATGTGAATCCAGGTACAGGATGCTCTGAGTTAATTATGGATCCCAAAAATCCGGATGTACTCTATGCTGCCTTCTGGGAGTTTCGCAGAACAGCTTACTCATTTAGCTCGGGTGGCGATAATTGTGCTTTGTACAAAAGTATTGACGGAGGTAAAACCTGGAATAAAATCCACAACGGATTTCCAACAGGCAAATTGGGTAGAATAGCCATTGCCGCTGCGCCTTCCAATTCCTCCATCCTCTATGCGGTAATCGAATCGGAAAAAGACAGTGAAAAGGGACTGTATCGTTCTGAAGATGCCGGTGCAACATGGAAATATCAGAACGGTGATTTCGGTTTGGTCGTAAGGCCATTCTATTTTTCAAGAATATCTATCGATCCTAAAGATCCTAATATTGTAGTGAAAGCTGGTTTGTTCGGATCGTTCAGTCGCGATGGCGGTAAAACTTTCAAGTCTTTGGGAAGTATGCACAGCGACATTCACGACATGTGGTTTGATCCAAACGATTCACAGCGAATGTTGGTAGCAACAGACGGCGGTCTCTACCGCAGCATGAACATGGGACAAACCATGCAGATTTGTCAGAATCTGCCCGTTGGCCAATTCTACCATGTAAGTGCCGACAACCAGGAGCCTTACAATGTCTATGGTGGATTGCAGGACAACAACTCATGGTTCGGCCCCTCATCCAGTCCGGGAGGAGTTGAAGCAAGAGATTGGGAGCTTGTGGGAGTTGGTGATGGATTCAGGGTTTACCCACATCCGGCCAATCCGGAAATCGTATATTCTGAAATGCAAGGTGCTGAAGGAGTTTGGCGTGTCAATACCAAAACGCAACAACTCAAAACAATCAAGCCCTATTCTGGTAAGGACAACATCAAGTTGAGATTCAACTGGAATACACCCATTACCACAAGCAAGCACAAAGCCGATAGATTATACATAGGAAGTCAGTTTCTCCATTTGTCGGACGATATGGGAGATACATGGAAAGTTATTTCACCCGATCTGACCACCAACGACAAGACCAAACAAAACCAGGAAAATTCCGGCGGTCTTTCCAAGGACAATTCCGGTGCTGAAAATCACTGCACCATTTTCACCACTGCCGAATCTCCATTGAACGAAAAAGTAATCTGGATTGGCGCAGATGACGGCCAGGTTCAATTGACCACAGATGGTGGAACCACATGGAAAAACCTAACCCTCAACATAACAGGTTTGCCGGCAAATACATGGTGCTACCATATCGAAGCCAGTGTATTCGGTGAGGGAATAGCCTATGCAGTATTTGAAGGCCATACAAAAAATGACTTCAATCCATACGTTTACAAAACCACAGATTTTGGAAAAACATGGAAGTCGATTGTCAACGCTTCGATACCCACCTTTGTGCGCAATATTCAGGAAGATTATGTAAACAAAGACTTGCTCTATTTGGGTACCGAAATGGGATTGTACATCACACTCGATGGCGGCACATCCTGGTCGAAATTCACGAACAATATGCCAAGCGTATCGGTACATTATATCGAACTTCATCCAAAGACCAACGATCTGATATTGGCTACACATGGCCGAGGCATCATCATTCTGGACAATACATCCATATTGCGTGAACTCACTGCTGATGCAATAGCAAAACCTCTGCACTTCTTTACCACCAAACCTTTTACCATGGCAGAAAAAAGCAGTTTTGGCGGCACCAGTTCTGAGAACGAATTTGTAGGTCGCAATCCAACCACCGATGCGCAAATAAGCTATTGCCTGTCGAAGCGCCATACGTTCGGCAAAATGTCGATGGAAATTTTGGATGAGAAGGGCGAAATAGTAGCCAAACTTCAACCCGGCAAACAGAAAGGAATCAACATGGTCGAATGGGGCTTTAACAGTGCTTCGCCCAAGTCGGCCAAAGGAAAAACAATGAGTGGCGGTTCACTTTTCAGTCCAAGAACCAAGGCTGGTAAATACAAGGTACGCATAACCAAGGGCTCCGAGGTATTCGAAAAAGAAATAGAAACCATTTACGACAAAAAGTCTCCTTTCACATTAGCCGAAAGAGAACAGCAGCAAAAAGTGACCAAAGAACTTTTTGACTTTACTCAGGAATTGGCCTATCTGGTTTATCAGATCGACACCTGGGATGCCGCTGTAGAATCTTATGTAGCTTCGAATCCGAAACCCGGCAAACATATCCAGGTTCTTGGACAGGAGCTCGACAAATTGCGTTCGCAACTGGTAGTCACCACAGGCGACAATTACGTAGGTGCTGCAGAACCACAATTGCGCGAAAAACTCGGCGACATCTACAGCAACATTGGATCGTACTACGGTGCGCCATCATCCTCACAAATGGAGACCATTGCTGCATTGCGCGAGAAATTCAAGACAATTCAAGCGGCTTTCGCCAAGTTGTCTGACAATGAAGTGAAGAAGTTTATTGCAGATTTGAAGAAGAATGCGGCTTCGCCTGTTGTAAAGACCTTTGAAGAATTTTTGAAAGAGGAGTGATTGCAGAATAATTCGCTATTTAATTAAAATATTTGACAACGCGTTACTTCGGCCATAGCGAAATCACTCATTTTGCTATTCTCCGAGATGACAATCAAATAAGCAATTTACACCAAATACAATTAAGGAGCGAAGGAAGCAAGGAAGTAAGAAGGCTTGAATTATTTTTTCTTATATTCTTATCACCTTCGTTCCTTAATTGTTTGGGATTTTTACTAACCATTGTTCTTAAAGGGGAAATTATTGAGTTCAATTTAGGTTCCGAATGGAACACAGTAGAGTGAGGAACCGCTGTTGATCCAAAAAAAATATTCGCTAAACTTTAAGCTAACGCGCCAATTGCCTTTGTACTGAACGCATAAGGAGCAAAAAAGTAAGGCTGTAAGACGACATGGATTATCATTTTTCATTGTTGTCCGACTAAAGTACTGACAAGAATAAAATTGAATTTTATGTGATATTTTGTCTGGTGCAAATTGTGCGTTTTTCGCAAAATAGTATCACCGCGCTATGGTTTTTATAATTACCATTTTGGTTTTGATACAATCCATACAACCCTCTGTATTTGGTAAATAGGGGGATTCGCGCACCTGTTTAATCGGGAAAAAAATCTACCTGGTCCAAGGAAATAGTGTAATTTCAAATTGGATTTTCGCAAAACTTCTCCAGAGGGATCAGGATTATAGCAAATAAATGATCCGCTAAGGCTATCCCAAAACCCGTAGGGTTGAAATTGTAAAATGCCCAATGAAATAACCAACTTCCAGATAACATATTCAAAACTCCTAATTTTAGTCGGACAACAATGATTATTTTTTATATCCTTACCTCCTTCATTTCTTAAGTGGTCGATATTTTTAGTAAGCCTTGTTTTTCAAGGGGGAATTATTGGTTTCAATTTGGGACTTCCAAAAAAATTGTTTCATAGGGCTATACCATTTTTGCATATAAAATATTTCCAATCTAAATGTTCAACTGCCATTTAATGCCGCTCATCCTCTTCTATTGCATCCCACATAATATATAATCATCAAAAAATAAAGGGGCAATACATTTGATAATTATAAATTAATAAACATTTTGAATATGAAAACATTCTACACAGCACTCATGATTTTTGCCTCAACCATTACCTGCCATGCACAAACGGCAGAACAAATCATCAACGATTATATCCAAGTTACCGGCGGTAAAAATTGGGAGAGTGTAAACGCGATGAAAATGATCACAAATTTCGAAGGAAGCGATATGAAAATTGAACAAGTAATCTATCGCGATGGAAGGACTTACAGCAAGCTTAATTTTCAGGGTAATGAAACAGTACAATCTGCTTATGACGGTACAACACTGTGGAAAACCAATATGCGGACGCAAAAACCCGAAAAATCCGACTCTGAAGCGGTAGAAAATTTCAAAAGAAATATTGGTGCTTTTCCCAATGCGCTTATTGCATATAAATGGATGGGCTACAGTGTTTCTTTGGAAGGTGAGGAAAAATTGGATGGCGTTGATTGTTACAAAATAAAAATGACAAAAAAGCCTCTGTTAACTCAAGGCGTCGAAGTTGCCAATATCGAATACTACTTTATAGACAAAGACTCGAAAGTAGTAATAATGATTGAAGCAGAAATAACAGAAGGTAAAATGAAAGGTCAAATTGCGCAACAAAAATTCAGTGATTACCAGGAGGTAAATGGTTTGTTAATAGCTTTCAATATCTCATTTGGATTCAAAGGCCAAGAGTCCCAATCGATTACTTACGAAAAAGTTGAAATCAATCCGGAAATCAACAATGAGCTTTTTAAATACAAAGGAGTAAATTAATTTTTTGCTCTAGCCCTTAACATGAATTCTTATGAACCGATTAATATGCAGCTTTGCAGAGCTCTTGTATTCTATTACCCTATTCGCTCAAGATGGAAGTGGCATCAATGCAGGCGACTATTTTGGTGACTATAAAGCGCGTCAAATAGGCCCTGCACTTATGAGCGGACGTGTATCGGATATTGAAGGGCATTCCACCAACTCTCAGATCGTTTATATCGGCACAGCGGGCGGCGGCGTATGGAAATCAAATGACGATGCCGTAACCTTCAATCCAATTTTCGACAATTACTGCCAGTCTATTGGCGCTGTAGCCATCGATCCCAATGATCCGGACAACACCATTTGGGTAGGTACCGGTGAAGTCTGGACGCGCAATAGTGTATCTATTGGAGATGGTATTTACAAATCGAATGACGGTGGAAAGAATTGGACCAATATGGGTTTGAAAAAATCTGAGCGCATCAGTGCAATAGAAATTCACCCGAATGATCCGAACACGATTTATGCAGGAGTATTGGGCGCATTATGGGGCGATAGCGAAGAGCGCGGTGTGTACAAAACAACAGACGGCGGTATAACATGGAACAAAATTTTTTATGTGAATCCCGGCACGGGCTGCTCTGAATTAATTATGGATCCAAAAAATCCAGACATACTTTATGCAGCTTTTTGGGAGTTTCGCAGAACTGCTTACTCTTTTAGTTCAGGAGGAGACAATTCTGCTTTGTACAAAAGTATGGATGGTGGTAAAACATGGAACAAAATCCACAACGGATTTCCAAAAGGCAAACTGGGTAGAATTGCCATTGCCGCCGCACCTTCTAATCCTTCCATTCTATATGCGGTAATAGAATGTGAGAAAGACAATGAAAAAGGTTTGTACCGATCTGATGATGCCGGATCCAATTGGAAATTTCTAAATGGCGATTTCGGTTTGGTCGTAAGGCCATTCTATTTTTCAAGAATTTCTATAGACCCTACAGATCCAAATATTGTGGTAAAAGCCGGCTTGTACGGCTCACTCAGCCGAGATGGAGGCAAAACTTTCAAATCGTTACAGGGTATGCACAGCGACATTCACGACATCTGGTTTGATCCCAACACTTCACAACGCATGCTGTTGGCCTCTGATGGTGGCTTGTATCGGACTTTAAATATGTGCCAAACCATGCAAATTTGTCAAAACCTACCCATTGGCCAATTCTACCATGTGAATGTGGACAACCAGGAACCCTACAATGTATATGGGGGATTACAAGACAACGGTTCATGGTTCGGCCCATCATCAAGCCGCGGTGGAATTGAGGCCCGCGATTGGGAACCGGTAGGACCTGGAGACGGATTCAGGGTTTACCCACATCCATCCAATCCGGAGATAGTGTATTCTGAAATGCAGGGCGCAGAGTTTATTTGGCGTTTCAATACCAAAACGCAACAACTCAAAACCATTAAGCCTTATGCCAGTCAGGACAACATCAATTTAAGATTCAATTGGAATACTTCCATCACCACAAGCAAACACAAACCAGATCGCTTGTACATAGGAAGTCAGTTCCTTCATTTATCTGATGATATGGGTGATACATGGAAAGTAATTTCTCCTGACCTGACAACAAACGATAAGGCCAAACAAAATCAGGAAAATTCGGGTGGTCTCTCTAAGGACAATTCGGGCGCAGAAAACCACTGTACCATCTTCGCCATTGCAGAATCTCCATTGAATGAAAAAGTAATCTGGATTGGTACCGATGATGGCCAGATCCAATTGACAACAGACGGAGGAGTTACATGGAAAAATCTTACACTCAATGTTAATGGTTTACCAGCCAATACATGGTGCTACCACATCGAAGCCAGTGTATTCGGTGAGGGAATAGCCTATGCCGTATTTGAGGGTCATACAAAAAACGATTTCAATCCTTATGTCTACAAAACCAACGATTATGGAAAAACCTGGAAGTCCATTGCTGGCTCATCGATACCCACATTTGTGCGCAACATTCAGGAAGATTATATAAACAAAGACTTGCTTTATCTGGGCACTGAAATGGGATTGTATATAACCCTTGACGGCGGTCGGTCGTGGTCGAAATTCACGAACAATATGCCCAGTACACCAGTGCATTATATCGAGCTTCACCCAAAAACCAACGACTTGATTTTAGCCACACATGGCCGGAGCATTATCATTTTAGACAATACATCCATTCTACGCGAACTCACCTCCGAAACAATAACGCAGCCCCTTCACTTCTTTACAACCAAACCTTTTATTATGGACGAAAAAAGTAGTTTTGGAGGTATAAGTTCTGAAAATGAATTTGTAGGTCGCAACCCAAGCAATGATGCGCAAATAAGCTATTGCTTGTCGAAGCGCCATACGTTTGGCAAAATGTCGGTTGAGATTTTAGATGAAAAAGGCGAAAGAGTAGCAAAGCTCGAACCTGGTAAGCAGAAAGGAATTAATACGGTAGAATGGGACTTTAATGGCTTTACACCCCGGTTCGCCAAAGGAAAACCGATTAATCCGAGTTCTCAATTCTCACCACGCACCAAAGCTGGAAAATACATGGTGCGTATAACCAAAGGCAGCGAGGTATTCGAAAAAGAAATTGAAACTATTTATGACAAAACATCTCCTTTCACACTAGCCGAAAGAGAACAACAGCAAAAAGTAACCAAAGAACTCTTTGACTTTAATCAGGAATTGGCTTATCTGGTTTACCAGATCGATACCTGGGATGCCGCAGTAGAATCTTATGTGGGTTCCAATCCTAAATCAGGCAAGCACATCCAGATTCTTGGGCAGGAACTGGATAAATTGCGCTCACAACTTGTGGTTACTACCGGCGACAATTACGTTGGCTCCAGAGAACCGCAACTCCGCGAAAAACTGATAGATATTTACAAGAGCATAGGCTCATACTATGGTGCGCCTTCCTGGTCGCAAATGGAAAATATTGCTGGCTTAAGGAAAACATTCGAAACTCTGCAGACTGCCTTCGACAAGTTATCTGACAATGAAGTGAAGAAGTTTGTTGCAGATTTGAAGAAGAAGAATGCGGCTTCGCCTGTTGTAAAGACCTTTGAAGAATTTTTGAAGGAAGAATCATAGAAGGTAACAATTTGCAAAAATATTTTTGTCAAGAAGTAATACCCGATCCATTGTGGTCGGGTATTTTTTTATTAATTATGGAACGAGAAATTGCTATGGCCTATAATTGACTATTTATTGATCGGATAAAATGATGAGTTGAGGTGGTATTGGTAATGTTTTTTATTCCCCGAAATTTGCTGATTTCAGATGATTGATGGAAACCTCCAAATATTTTGGATTAGAAAACAATGTACGCTTTCGGTCACTCCATGCCTCTAACGCATTCGAAATCCATTGTTTGTCCAGCGTATTTTCCTTAATCGAAATATAGTCTATGGATGATAAGAGTTCCAAGGCAAAATCAGAATAAAATCCAGATAAGAAAACAATAGTTCTATTTGCTATTTTCAATAAGTCACTGTTGTTTTCAATGTGATTTTTTACAGTTTCATAAGCATCAGATACCAAAGTTAAAGGCTCAAATGGTTTCTTATTCATATCACTATACCCCATTATATAACTTCCATTAATAGCATTTAATACGAATCGGACTTTACCGGAATAAGGGCCATAAAACTTTGGTTCAAATTCTAATTTAAAATATTTCGTTGCACCAAACTTCTGCAAAAAATAACATACTTTTTCGCTTGAAAATTCGGAAACATATTCACCATTCTTTACCAAATCATAAAGTACATAAAGTAATAAAGCCCTGGCATCAGTAAGTTTCACTCTTTCCTTTATTAAACGCTCTTGAATTTGTAAGGTTGGTTCATAAACATAAATATCTACATTTGAATCCTTCAATTTCTGTTCAATAATTATTTTTACTTTCTCCCAATTCAAGCCTCCATTTCCTGCCCCAAGTGGCGGGATTGCAATACTTTTTATTTCCATTTCCCTTATTACTTCAACAAGATTTTCTAGTCCGTCTTCAATGTACTTATACTCTGATGGTTTTTTCCAATTTGTTTTTGTAGGGAAATTAATTATAATCTTCTCTCCAGAGGTTGTATTGCTGTCCAATGTGACAAACATTTTGCCAACGTGAAGTTCATTGTTATTGCATGCTTTCACGTACGACTTATAATTATTCGGGTAGGCCTTTTTAAATTGCAGAGCTATACCTTTCCCCATTACACCCATGGTATTAACTGTATTAACTATGGCCTGAGCGCTACTATCTAAAATATTACCTGTAATATATTGTATCATGTTCGTTTATTAATAGTAAGCATTGGGTATTACTTTAATTATTTCTTCCTTAATACCCAAGTCAAATAGCTTATTTTTGGCAGCCTCGTTGTAACAACCAAAGCCATGAATAAGGTTTGCAGCGATGTCTTTAGAAGCTAAAAATTCTGCTTGCTTTTTCCGTTTTAAATTTAAGTTGTCTTGTCCACTCCAATAAGCAGCTTTCACAGCGTCCCAATCTATAATTTCAGATAAACTACCAATTTTGGTTCTGTCGTAGAATGTAGTCAGACTATCCGTAGCATGACCATCCGAAAAATAATAATTTTCCTGATCTACAATTAATCTGCTAACAGTGCATGCCATATAGATAATTTTTGATGCCGGCGTCGACGTAATTACAAAGTTCCCTCCGTTCTGTATTACATACAACATTGGCATTTTAACACCGAAATAAAATGGGATAAAGTCACCAAGTGTAATAATCTTACTGGAGTCATTTAGAAGGTCTCCATTGTCAACAATAATATGTTTGTTATCTCTTGTGCTTATTAAACTGATGTCGCCAATAGAAACAAAGTCCGGATTGCAATTCGGCGAATTTCTATGGGTAATCCCATTCTGCAATATATGCGGTATGTTGTCAATATGCGTAATTCGATAAACCTTAATCTGTGAAAAATCCATTGCAGCGCCAATAATACGGGTCAAATATAGTGATTTCAATTTTTAGACAAACTCTTTCATATTAGAGCCATGTGGCAGATTTTCACTTAAAACTTCCAACAGAGCAATGCATGACCCTTTTCAACTCACCTGGCTTGCTCCGCCAGAATAGCAGCCCTTATTGCTGGCCACCTCCCGATTCTATAACGAATGTCCTGCTACATTATGGATGCACCAATGCCCAATGAGGGAAAAGATTCGGATTGTCCTTATACTTTTTCTTCAACCATCCTGCAAACGGCCACCCTAATGCGGTTATGCCAAATCAACTGCATTTTACAAAACAAAAGTCCGGATTTTTGTCTGCTTAACCATCCTGTTGACCTCAGGAAATGGCAAAACTCATGCTGTCTTTCCTTCTCAAAAGCGCCTCATTTTCTTTGAGATTAACACCAAAGTTATTTCATACACATAACTTGAACTTCTCTATCGATACCGCTACTCAACACGCATTCACCACAGCGTCAGACCCAAGTATAGCTACGCTTAACGCTTATGTGTTAGCTGCAGCATTCTTCTATTCCTTGAAGTCAAAGTCCTTAATTTTAATTTTGCACATTTCCCCGGTCTTTAAATTATGCCAAACAATTCCCTCAATTCCGGAGTCATTACCGAACTTGGTTTTTTGTTCAGGGAGCCATTTTTTTAAACCCTCAAAATCTGTTGGCACATTTTCGTATTTTACTTTTTCGCACCACGCAGCAAGTGAAAAAATAAATAAAGTATGTCCAACCAAATTTAAAGGATTTCCTTGTATTCTTTCGCCCAATGCTTCTGCACTCCACTCACCGTCTGGAACTGCTGAGAAGTCAGTGTTTTTAACTGCCTCAAAAATGTACGCATCTGCTTTGTCCATTTCGTCGGCGTCAACATACCACGGGTCAACAATTCCATTCGCCTTTGGAACCTTGTCCGGATTTCTTCTTTTCTCAACCCTAACAACAATATGATTTCTCACGGTCACACGAACATTTGTTCCGTCTAACTTTTCTGTTGCGATAGAATTTTCAAAGTCAAAATTTTCGACAACCAATTTTTCGTTTACTTTTCGATTGGTCTCCCAATTTCTGTCAAAGATGGTAGGTATTTTCTCCATGTATATTTTCGAAATAATTTATGTTGTTGCCGGTTATTCATTCTACTCACAGCAGACCCTGAAAAAACCCACAATCATTCATTTATAATTTATGGGATAAAAATACACAAATCATTTTGACTTGCGTTACCTAATGGTAAAATACCTTCACATAGAAAGCACATCAGGAATAGCAGTGATGACTTTGAACTCTTCGGTCCAATGATTTGATTAGCAAACAAAATCCGGTGAGCGTGATGGACACCTTCTTTGATAACTGAATCTTTCAACACTCAGTTTTCAAACTTCTTCCTGGCAGTTGTCCGATAACAGAAGCCAGCGATTTCGAAAAGCTAAACAACATGCAGGTAATGCATTTCATGCGAAGTGAAATATGCTGTTACAACAGCGACCACTGATTTCTCCAAGCCAGTCTTTATTTGGCGTTATTGTTCCTTTACAATTTTGTTATGTTGCAGCACTTCTCCTTTGTCGTCTGTGAGGATTAAATAGTAAATGCCTGCGGGTTGATTCGATAAGTCAAGTGAGTTTGCATTTTTCTCGTGGGCAACAATTTGTCCCATCGCGTTTGTCATTTGTACATTCGTTTTAACAGAAAAATTAATTTGACTGTTTGTCGGGTTAGGATAAATGGCAATTCCGCCTTGCGGTGTATTCAGATTGTTTATTCCTGCCGGAGTATCAAATAAGTCAAAAGCAGGCCAACTGGTAATGGAGGGCAAAACATTCCACACCAAATTGTCCATGGCGGAATTAATATTCCCCGCCTGATCGCGTGTGTTAAACAGAATAGCCCAATTAAGCTGGGAGTTTCCATTGCGTACAATTTCGGAAGTTGTTCCGGGCAATGAGCCCAGATGCCACCAATTATTATAGACGTTAACCGAAATGCCACAACCATAATTGGGGTCATTCACAGATGGCTCAATGAAGGTATCAATTGTTGCATTTGATAATATATCTGGTCGGGTATCAAAACGGTCAAATGCACAAACCAATTTTAAAAGATCCTCACAAGACGAAATCCATCCGCCGTGCGCATCCATAAACTCCACATTAAATCCACCATAAGGCCATGCTACTGTGGTTGAATTATCATAAACAGAATAGGCCAAGGGTCCTCCGGGATAGTCATAATAGTTCACTTCATTGGGAAGCTGATCTTCAAGTAAATTAAAACCTACCTGCATATCAGTTATTCCAAGTGGAATTAAAATATTGTCATGAACATAGTCCCTGTAAGTTTGTCCGGTAATCTTTTCAATGACTCTTCCCAAAACACAATATCCGAAATTAGAATATTGCGATTGAGTACCGGGAGTAAAATCCAGCATCTCCTGAGAGAGCATATATTGAATAACCACCTCAGCCGAAGGTGGGGAAGAAACTCCCATAGCTGTTGCTATATTATAAGCATTAAACATGGGGTCGCCTGAAATATTTCTGTTCCATCCCCCACTGTGCTGAAGCAACATTCTTACAGTAATAGTAGTATCCAAAGGGTCGAGAATGTCCTGGTAAATGGCATCGTTTAGAATTCCCGCATTGCCAAAAACTTTTGCGTCAAGGTCCAATAACCCCAATTCAAAAAGTTTCATGCAAGCCACACCGGTAACAGGTTTTGAAACACTGGCAATACGAAAAAGACTATTTGGATAAACCGAATCCTGGGCTGCTGTATTGGCAAAACCAAAACCTCTGTTATAAACCAAACGGCCCTGGTAGGTAATGGCCAATTGTCCTCCCGGCACATCGTAGGTGGACATCAGGTTGAGCATGGCCTCATCAAAGGCGGCCAATTGCGGAACATACAATCCTGTTTGTGCATTGGTGAAAAAACCAAATGCCATTGCCAAAATACCGGAAAGTAAAATTTTCTTCATTGTTTCAAATAATTACAGTTAGCCATTTATTTACCTATAAAATATTCACTTCTATACATATCAAATCTTTCACAACAGAAAAACCATTATTTCGCCTGACACGTTGTGAAAAAAATACGAATCTCAGGTTCCTGGTTTATCGGATAAAAGTACACCAAACCTCTTGACTTGCCTTAGCCAATTACAAAATATTTCCGTATGGAAAGAATGCAGGGAATGGCGTTGGATCTGGTTGAGTTTTGGTGTGTGAATGATTGGATTGGCAAGGAAAGTCCGTGGCGTTTGAACAGTCGGATAAGCTGATTGTCTTCTGGTGGAAGGAAGCAAATAAGGTTGAATTCCGATGACATGAAATTCTTCCTTTGGGGTTGCTATCGAAGGATCGTTCAATCCCGATTGATTCTAGTAGGGACTTAAATCGAAGTGGAACTTCGTTTGTTATAGGCAGTTATTATTATCTTCATATTATTTCTGCTTGTCCAATTTGCCTTGATCCTTCGTGTATCCACCAAATTCGTCCTTTGTCTAGATATTTTTCAATAGGTTGATTAATCAGAAATCGAACTGTTACCTCTCTTTCTTCGCCAGGTTCAATTATCGGTTTGCCTTCAAATACTATGTCGCCTATAAATGTCTGCAACAATTGTCCATTGTCGTTGTACTCAAATACATGGTTTGGTCTATATCCACTAATAACTCCAGTCTGTCGTCCACCTTCATCTATCGTTTTGAGTTTTAATTTAGCTTGAACAGACAAAAGTTCTCCATTATTTTCATATTCCAAATCTCGTATACTGGTCAAGGTATATTTATCATAAGCCATGATGTCAAATACTTTTGATTGTCCGGTGTCAAGCCAGCGTTTGTATATGAGATTTCCATTCATAAACAAATACAGTTCGTTTCCTTCAATTTTCTTTAATATTGCCATCTTCTATAATTGCTATGACGTCAGCTTGTGGAAAACTCCAAGCCCCACTGTTCGTATTTCATTCGATAAAAATACTTCAAATCACATGGCTACAGGTGAAAGTTAGTTACACCATTAATGAGTTGCTTCTCCAGTTCATCAAGTAGTCTGTATTTTGCAATATTGTACAACACTGTCAAACCTTTTGTCGGTTCTTTCAAATAAGCTAAATATATTCTCGAATTAGTGTCCATAACATCTTTAAAGTACTTTTTTACAAACCATCGTTTAAGTCGAAGCATTTTTTCCTTTACTGTTGTCGTCATATTTATTACCGCCTGGTGTTATTCAATGCACTAATTTTTGGTTTTCATCATTTCGTTTTTCTCTCCTTATTTCTTCTTCGTAATAATTGATATTCTCAGCAGCAAATTCACGAACTTTTTGTTGACTATGATCTGTTAGTTGTTCTACTAGTTTTTTTCTTGATTCTAATAATGGAACAACAGAACCAAACCAAAAGTAACTATGTAATCTATTGGATAGATGACTAAATAAGTTTTCATTTTCAAAAAAAGAATCAAACATTTCTAAAATTAATGGATGCCATTTTTCCTCGCCTTCCACATTAACAGAAAAAGGTATTATTTCTATTACTTTTTGCGGTAACTCATTAGGATATTGTTTCATCCATTTTATTAATTGATTAAAATCATAATTTGGGTATGATTGAAGTAAATCTTTCAAATTAAACCAACCATAATAATCACTTTCCATCATTTTTTTCGCCAATGTTGACCAAGATTTATCCCAATATTTACTGAATAATATATTTAAAATATCCTTGAAATGATGCTCCTGTTTAAAATTAATTTCTTTAGAATTCTCTATTATCTGATTTGCTAAAAACTCGACTAGTTCATCATCTATTCCATCTAAATCAAGTAAATTTACCAATTCGACATACTGATATATCCAAAAAGTATTGCTTACACCTTCATCTTTTAAAAAACCTTTTGACATCAATAGCAATTTTATCAGCGCACGTAAATTCCTGCTAATATGCTTTTCTTTTCCAAAATTAGACTCTAAAAGATCGATTGCAATTGAATTACCATATGGTTCAATTTGATCTAACCATTTAGCAAATGAGATAATATCACTTTCGTGCATTGATTTAATAGATAAATACTGGAGGGCTAATACATAACTTGGATTTGCTTCAATAATGGGATATAATCTTTTTAGATCATCAAATTGAATGTCTATTAGACGAGTTAGACGTAATGCATGGTAAACAACTTTACTATTTCCAAGATATTTATCGATGACATCTCTTATGAACTTCTTGTTTTGATGTTCAGACAAATAGCCTTCAATAAAACTGTTATTTTGATTTTCAATTGGGATTTTCGATAATTTATCAATTACAGTTACTATTAACTTTTCATCTTCTTGACAAAAACTAGCAACACTCTTTCCAAAACTAAATGCCAAACGTTGTTCGTCTTGCAATAATACTTCAACATAATCTAGCCAATCATCTCCTGAATTTGTTAATTCTTTAGCTAATTCATAAGCCTTTTCTTCAGATCTATTTTTTCTTGTTCCATCGGTTAATTTATATGAAGAATAAGGAGCTTTTGAGACAAGGAATTCAAGTTTTTCTTGAACTGTACCTGTTGAATATTGCTTAAGAATAACCTGTATTTGTTCTCTAATTTCTGAATTAACATCTTTTTCATCGTTCAAAAGATATTCGAATTGCTGTCTTAAACTTTTATCAATCGCACTTTCCTTTTTAAGCATTGATTCTATTGCATCAAGTACAGATTTGCCGTCACCATAATACACGTGGGAATTCAATTTATTAACTAAAACATCAAAACTATTTAATTGAATGAGAAATTCTATTACAGCATGCCAATAATCAAATATTTCTTTATCTGTTTTTGGACGATAATCTATCAATTTTTCTCCTGCCTGTTCATCTGCCCCACCCATCCTTGTAAATCCATGAACAATTAAAGCACAATCTAATGCTTTATTAATCAAATCATAATTTCCACTTTCTTCCTTGACTAATTCACGTAATAAACTAATTCTATCCTCTAGCGTAGCTTCTGTTCCAGGTAAATGTATTTGGAATCATTAGCGTCCGAAAAGCCTGAAAAGGGCATAGAGATTTGCTATGAACATATTGATTTCATTGATATTTTAAATGAAAATGAATTAGTAAGCCCCCTCTATTTTTCATGTTGTGTTGAAAACAATTTGTGTTT
>JANNEQ010000125.1:0-33998 GCA_031378885.1 Flavobacteriales bacterium | reverse complement strand
CGAAATATTACAAATTTTCTCTGCTAACATATTCGACAAAACCCCAATAAAAGAGCTGTTTCAGGAGACTGAAATACAAAAAAACGCAAACACCGATCCTAATCAATTGACAATGAGCTTTTAAAGACGCAACGCTAGTGTAAGCGCCCCATAAAATTGCGCATACCCTTCCCATATTCCGCACTTGATGGTGCTCCCATCCATCCTTTCTTTTGCAGGAAATAAAGAAAAACTATACGCCCCATTAATTTCTTGGCAAAATTTCTTGTAAGTCTTTTGGCCTCGTATTCCTTTTGCGATTTATCATCGTCATTAATGGCTTTTAAAAAATGGCCAAAAATTAATTTCTGATCAATAAAATGAGAAGAAAATGCTTCAAACTGTCTTTTATATTCCGAAAAGAACTTTCTGGTAACCTTTTCAACACTGAAAGCCTTTACAAGATCATCAAGAACTAAATCCTGCTTCCTAGATTCTGAAAAAAGATGAAGAAAACGCTCCATAGCCGTTCGGATGGTTTCATGAGGGCCAAATACATAGGTATATCTATGTGGGTTGGTTTCATCTTTTATCATTATGTTGTTGTCCTCGTCCCATCTTAGGCTTTTTGAGATAAAGGACATACGCCATTCAGGGCTGCCTTTTGAATAATAAACGGCCAGAATGCCATCAGCGTGGCCAGGAATAACATCCTGATGGATCAAATTGCGCAATTCAACTCTATTTCGAGCTATTTGTTTTTTCCCTTGTTTTAACTCAACTTCATAAAATAGAATTTTTGATTTATCCTTAAGGTTGAGTTCTCCCCAGTTCCAGATTTGTTCGGCCGATTCGTGTTTCTTTTTATCATCCTCCTTGCGTTTATTAGGAGTGATAAATTCTTCTCGATTGTTTGGAAACAATTCGAATAAAAATTGCTTCCATTTTTCAATGGAATAAGGATTCTGAAAAATTTGATTTAGATTGAGTTCAGTCATATGTTATTAAGTCAATTGAATGACTCAGATATAATTATTCGAGGACGATTGGGTTGATTTACGGCATTTGAATCCTGAAATTCAACATCATCTGCTTCTTTTTTCTGAAGTGGAAATCCATTTAGTACTTTAATTACCTCTTGATAAAGTGTCAAACGTGTTGTGCCTTCCTTTCTTTGTTTGCGAAGTAAAGCGTTAATTGCTCTAGGAAGTTTCTGGAATTTACCATGTTCAATAGCTATCTTACCAAGTAGTAACAATTCTTTTTCTTGCTCGCCGACAAAATGTTCCTTCATCATAAGGTGCAGTTGTCCAATGGCTTGTTTCTCATTTGGGCCAAGATGAACATAACCATTTTTTTGAGCCGCTATTACATTGTCATTATTAATAAAAGTTCTTAACGAAGCTTGTATTTGTTCATGGTGCAGTTCATGTAAAGGAATACCCCTTTCAGTACCATAAGCTTTAAAAATTCTCGCAGCCTGAATAAATGTAAGTTCTTCATATTGGCTATCTGGTTTGATATAATAAAAGCAATCTCTTTTATTATTCTTTATAAAGGTAACAGTACAAAGCATTCTGGACGGATCCTTTCGGCCAACGCGGGCTCTAAGCGGAATTTGATTTTTGATTTTCTTGAAATATTCAGGATTCTGGCTTCTGAATTTTCTTATTTCTTCCAAATAAATCAGTCTTTCGTCTCTTTCTTCTTGGGGAAGTTTCTCAAACAAACCAAATGTACCAAACTCTTCTTCTGTGCTGTATATTTGACTATCCTCTCCTAAAGCAGTATGAAACGCCTGTAATTTAAGAAATGCCTTTTTATTCAATTCAATTTCATTATCAGTCCTTGCTGTTGGAAAAAAATTATAAACATGAATGAACTTGCTTTTCGTCCCGATCCGATTGACACGACCAATGCGCTGCATCAATCTGGTTGTATTCCACGGAATATCATAGTTAACGACAGTATTTGATCGATGAAGGTTAACTCCTTCTGCCAACACTTCAGTTGTAATTAGAATATCAATTTCATTTTCTTGCTTACTATGTAAGTAGTTCGCATCAAAATTTTTTGCAATAGTTTCTTGTAAGAGACTTTTGTTGCTACTATCAACTTCCAATATTCTTTTGAAACCTCTTATTTCTAATTGATCGCGCAAGTATTGTGAAGTCTCCTTTGATTCCGAAAAAACAACAAGCTTGTGATTGTCGTTTTTATCAGGATCCATAATTTCACTTTTAAGTCTCTTTTCAAATTCATCGAGTTTGGGGTCGTAGTCACCAACTTCTTCCCATCTTTTTACAAGATCGTCTAAAATGCTTTGATCCTTTTTTATGCCTTCAATAAATTCATTTTCAAACTCATTAGTTGAGAAGGCCGTAATTATCGAGGGGTCATCGATATTTAAGAGTGCTTCCTCCAAAGCATCTGTATTATCGGAGTGAACAAGGTCGTTTACTTTTAATTTAGGAGCAATAAATATCCTATTAGCTTCAATCATTTTCAGCATTGCGCTGTTGGCCCGTTGATAGCGACCTAAAGTCTTTTTGAATGCGTGAAAACTACTGTCCAGTCTTTTTACCAGTAGCACCCTCATAATATCTGCCAATTGCTGAGAAAGTAATTCACCACGCTGTCCCCATAATTTATTGCTTATGTTTTTCGGCAAAAACTGGAGGGCTCTGTATCGATAATAGCCAAGACCTTTTGAAGGGTTTTCAGTTAGACGAATAGTTTCGTCATATAGTTGATCCAAACTATCGTTAAGTAAATACAATACCTTATGTGGAGGCATTATTTCAGGAAATGCATAGCCTTGACTAACAAGGTCCTCCCAATAGTCTTCTGATTCCCGAATGTCAGTTCTTGTCCTTCGCACTATAACTGGCTCTATTGCTTTAATTCGAATTTCATCATAGATTTTTTTTACAGCAGACATGTATCGACGTTTATCAAAACTTTTTAATTCTCCATCTTCTTTTCTTTCTGGTTTTTTCAGCTTATCGTAATCGTCGATTAACGGTCTGAAGAAGTGTTGGATATTGCCGATATCCAGAGAAGAGTTTTTAGAATCGAGAAACAGATACAAAAGATTTCTTATATCCTTAGGATGATTATTTAGAGGAGTAGCAGATACAAGAATTATTTTTTTGACCTTTGACCCATCTGGAGCGGCAATTTTGCGAGACGTTTTGCATAAGCGCTGAAGTAAGTCAAACATCTGACTTTCGTCGCTTCTAAATTTGTGAGCTTCATCAACGATTATCAAATCATAGTCTTCAGGATGTTTTATTTTATGTAGGCTTTGATTATTGACATAGCTCACATTTTGCACATCAAATGCCCTGATTGTTTCCTCCCAATTTGATTTCAATAGGGGGGGGTGTACAATAAGTATTTTTGTTCGATAGCCATTGCTATAGTAGAACTTTCGGGCAATTTGGGTAGCAACAGCAGTTTTTCCTAGGCCTACAACATCGGCCAAAATGAATCCATTGTGTTTTGAAAGTTTTTGAAATCCATCCGTTATTGCATCAACCTGGTATTTCAATTGTTTAAATCCAATTGGCATGTCGCCTTTGCTTTCAGGATCATATTCGATGCCCGCTCCAAAGTATTCAATTAGAAATTTAATATAAACTTCGTAAGGACTAAAACTATTACTGATATAAGTCTCATTTTTAACAGCTTCAATTTCTTTTGGTAGTATGGAACTGGATTCAGTCCAAAGCCTTTCAAATTCAGTGGTTGCAAATTTAACATCGTTAAAATCTCTCAATGCAACATTGAACTCATAGTTGAATTCTTTTCCTCCAAGCCCGGATTCTGTAAGATTAGAAGAGCCAGTTATAACCTCGCCTGAATTGAATTCATTAAATGCTTCAGGACGAAAAATGTAAATCTTTGCGTGTATTTTTTTTGATGGGTGGGTTCTTACCTCAACTTTTGAAGTGACGACATCTTGAATAAACTGCAGAATCCCTTCCTCAACTTCCTTTTTATATTCAGAGGATTGGATATCTTTTTTAAGTTTAGACAAAAACTCGTCGGCAGCTTTCTCTTCGTCTCCCCTAAACAAGAGCCCTTTGTGATAAGCTTTTGCGACATATTCGTCTGCATCCATACCAACAAGAATTCTTATTTGATTGATCTTCTCGATATGTGGCCTTATGAGAAAGTAGCCAGACGAATAAAAAAAACCTACAAGAACATCAAAGTATCTAATAGGAGCGTGTTCAAATACACCCGCAAATCTTGCGAGCAGCTTGTTGTCCCCTTCATTGGTGAAAAACTTGGAATACGACATCTAATATTAAAAAGAGATAAATATGGAAAGGCTTAGTTTCATTGATTTGCTTGCAAGTATGTGGCGAAAGTACTTATTGCAAGTTTAAAATTCAAATTGCTTTTATTCAAAATAAAAATCTTATAAATATAAAATCAATAATTAGATTGTATGCCTTGAAAACTCCCTTGTATTCCATTTTATTCAAAAAAAAAGACCCATCTTTCGATGAGTCTACTTTTTTCGTTGGCGGTCGAGACGGGACTCGAACCCGCGACCCCGTGCGTGACAGGCACGTATTCTAACCAACTGAACTACCCGACCTTTCCTCTTAAGAATGCAGACATTGCTGTGAAACATTCTCTCGATTCTATGTACGCTCAGATTGCTCTTCTGCGCACTGTGCTTTCTTTCAAAAGCGGACGCAAAAATATACATCTTTTCGGTTTGTGCAACTTAAAGCTAAAAATTTTCACAAAAGTTTTTGGCGCTTGATCAGATATTGCATCAAAACGGGGTTAAAACCCTCGGCAATATCAGCCTCTACAAAATCGATTTTATACTGGCCACACTTGAGTTTCAGGTCGTGTTTGAACTGTGCCATCCGCTCTATATAAGTGGCCCGGATATCAGCAGGATTTACCTTGATTTCTTCGCCACTTTCCATGTCGGTGAATGTATAAGGGCGGTTTTCGTACTCAAAATCGACCTCTGTGCGCTTGTCGACGACATGAAAAAGGATCACTTCGTGTTTGTTGTGGCGCATGTGCTGCAATGCACTGAATAATTCTGCGGACTTGGTGGAATTGTCCATCATATCGCTGAAAATCACCACCAAAGACCGCTGATGAATCTTTTCTGCCACCTCATGGAGTGTATCGGTAACAAAAGTTTTGTGCCCGCTGCTCGAACTGACTGTCTCCAAAACTTTTTCCAGCTCAGCATAAAGGTAGTTGTGGTGGGCTCCACTGGCGCTCACCTTGGTATGAAGGTCCACTTTATCTGAGAATAATGTAATACCCACAGCATCGCGCTGACGTTTGAGCAATTCTATTAAAGCAGCAGTGGAATAGATGGAGAATTTGATTTTGTTAAACGCATCGCCTTCCGGAGGTACACCGGCCGGGAAAAACATCGAAGAAGAAGTATCGATCAAAATCTGGCAACGCAGGTTGGTTTCTTCTTCATAACGCTTCACAAACAACTTGTCCGTTCGGGCCAGTAGTTTCCAATCCAGATGGCGCGTGCTTTCACCTGTATTATATTGTCTGTGTTCTGCAAATTCCACAGAGAAACCATGAAAAGGACTCTTGTGAAGCCCTGTGATAAATCCTTCCACAGCTTGGCGGGCAAGCAATTCAAGTCGCCCAAGTCCCTGTAATTTCCGTCTGTCTATGTTGATTGGCATATTGATCTTTGAACGGCTAAACTATGAAATGTTGTGGCAATGTGTTTCGTTAAATGTGCATAATTCATTGATTCGGACAAATGCACCCGGGTATTATCGGGCTTGATAGAAAGTCTGATTTAAACTCCGGCAAATTTTTGACATAATAATTTCATAGGTGAAAACACAAATCAGTATATGCATGTTTCAGGAGTAATACTTAATATTGAGCCATGCAAAATACCTCTGAGTCTCAAATCGATGAAATCGAAAATTTAATTACACAATCCTATCTTCGCTATGGTATCAATAGGGTAGAATGGATGCCTGAGGCTGGTTTCAGCGCCAACTCGGAAACCATGTATAATATTTATCTGGTTTACCAAAAGGTTTATTCAAAGGCACCTGAAAAATTTATGTGGATGGGACTGGCCCGCATGACAGGCGGACAAGTTTTATATGGAATGCAAAATCTGGTGAGGATAGCCAAAGATCCTTGCGCCGTCACGCAACATATTGTGGGAATTGCAAAAGATATCTTTGAAAGAATGCTCTGGCAACACGACTTGTACCTGGAAAACAAACCCTTACTGTTTGAGCTTTGCGACCAACTCAACGCTAATTTTCCGGCACCACATGCTTACAAAAAGTGCTGGGAAAATATCGATTCGGGCAAACCGGATCTCATTTCACTTGGCAACAAAATGCTTCTTGAAAATGAGCAACATGCCACAGTGCAGCATCATTATGATGAGGCCCGGAAGGAAAGTTACTCAAGGATCTTTCTTTTTCTTACCCGATTCATCATGCGGAAAATCCATCCTTATCACAATCGTTTTATTCTTAACCAACCACTTGGTGATGTCACCCATTTCGAAGACCGCTGGAAATGGATAGAAGGAGAGAAGGGAATGTGGAAGACCTGGGCAAACCTCAGTCCTGACGAACGAAATCGCCTGATTAATCTCGATAATGAGGCAATAATCCGCCATCACTGGTTGAATTAGCAGAACAAAATAACTTTATTTTCAATAAATACTGAAAGTTGTGGAATTTTAATTTACCTTAGCCTTGTAATTTAAATTTCATTACAATGAAAACGCTCGAAAAACATGTAATCATTTATGATTGCGATTGCCCCATGTGCAAGGTTTACACCAGTGCATTTGTAAAAACCGGTATGCTGGATGAAAATGGCCGAATGCCTTACAGCATGATCAACGATCAGGTGAAGTCTTATCTTGATATGGACAGATCCAGAAACGAAATAGCCCTTGTGGATACGGAAAATGGAACGGTTTCTTATGGCATAGACAGCATGTTCAAAGTAATTGCTCACCGTTTTAAGATTCTCAAACCACTTTTCGCATGGAAACCCTTCCACTGGTTCATGAAAAAATTCTATAGTTTTATCAGCTACAACAGAAAAGTAATTATTCCAGCGGCAGAAAAGCCCGGCACAATAGAATGCAAACCCGATTTCAATTTGAAATATAGAATGCTTTATATTCTGCTGGCCAATCTGTTTTCATTTACATTAGTCAATCATTATTATGATGCGGCCTTTCCATTCGCCCAAAACGAAGTATGGATTTTGGGAGGTGTAATGGCTATTCAGACAGCAATATTGGTTCGGATAGCTTTAAAATATAATACGCATAAAGTCTGGGATTACCTTGGCAATTTAACTACCCTGGGTCTGGCCGGAACTCTTTTGCTAATTATCCTGAATGCCCTTATGGGGCTCACAGGATTGATCACCAGCCAATTTCTACCCATTGTATTGGGTGCGGTTGCTTTGCTGGCCATGATAGAGTGGGTGAGAAGAATCAGGTTGCTCAAATTCTTATAGCGAAACAGCAAAGTTGTTTTTTGTGCCTATCTTTTTAGTTGTTGTGCACGTATAGGGGTAAAACAGTTGTAAGTTGTCCTCCATTCGATTACCACAATTATATGATGAGATGCGCTCTTTACATACTCTTTGGCATGATCCTTCTTTCATTTCATTCAACCAGTGGAGAGAAGGAAATAGCCAATTATATTGTTTACCTCGACGAAAAACCCGTTGGTAAATTAATGACGTCACAATACATCGATGACGGCAATACCCATTATCACTTGTCATCAGAGGTGTATGTAAACTACATTGTGGATGTGGAAATAAAAGAGTTGATAGAGGAGACCTTCGTCCAAAAATGCCTGAACAAATCCACTCATACGAGGTTCATTAACGGTTCGCTTAAGGAAAACAACAATCTCTATTGGAATGGATACGAATACATTTCACCTGAATCAGAAACCGAGCCTGGTTCTATAAAGGAAATCATCACAGGAACAACTTTATCGGTATATTTCGAAGAGCCTAAAAACAAAAGTCAGCTTTACTCTCAAAGTAAGAGGAAGTTATTACCACTATACTACGACGGGAACAATACTTATACTTTACAACTGACGGATGAAAAACAAACTTTTTTTAAATACGCTTCGGGTAAACTTATTGAAGTTGATTCGGAGTCCTTTTGGGGAAGAGTCAAATTTAAGCTCGTGCAATGACATATTTAGTCAAGCCTCAATAAGTGCTTCCCGAAAAGTAGGATATATTAAACACTAAGAATATCATGGCTGCATGAAAGTAAGAAAAAAATCACTCCTGTATTCTTCGTGTCTAACTTTCTTATGTGGTAAAAAAAAAAACAACACTAAGAGCACGAAGAAAGTAAGAAAGTAAGAGAAAATTATTCAAGTATTCTCTGTGCCGTAGTACCCTTTAGTATTGAAATACTGAGGGTTGGGGTAGATAGCCAACTTTCTAATGTGCACTTCATTGATGCCCAATACACTTCCTGAAGTCAGGATATAAACCAATAGAAACCGGTTGCGCTAAGTTTTTGTCTCTGAGTTCTTTGTTTTAGAAAATCCTGATTATCATTGCATAAGGAACTAAGTGTACATTGTACGCTTACTATAAATGAAAATTCTTGTCGATTAACTGCCTGATCAATAAAATGTTTTCGCTGAGGAAATATGGTATCTGCTTATTGCTCTGTCTGGCGATCTGCCTTACAGCACATAGCTTTAGCGTTACTTTTAAAGTAGACTTGTCACAACAAATTATCAGCCCTAACGGAGTTCATCTGGCCGGGAATTTTCAGGGATGGAATCCAGGGGCAACGACCATGACGGCCATTGGAGGAGGAGTCTATTGTGTGGTTTTGGATTTACCACCGGGCAATTATCAATACAAATTTATCAATGGCAATGCCTGGGGAACCGATGAAACTGTACCAAACACCTGTGGTGTTAACGATGGAATGGGAGTATTCAATAGAGAAGTAACAGTTGGAAGTACTGATATAATACTTCCGGCTGTTTGTTTTGGACAATGCTCGCTTTGTAATCAAAACATTTATGTCACCAATGGAAATGCAGCTTTTTTGGGTGGTGATTGTTACCAGATCACACCAGATTTAAACTGGCAAAACGGTACCGTGTGGAATTCTAATCAGATCGATCTTCTGGAAGATTTTAGTATGCAGTTCATCTTGAATCTTGGATTGTCAGACGGTGGAGCTGATGGAGTTGTGTTTGTTCTCCAACGCATCGGCACATCTGCCATTGGCGTTGGAGGAGGAGGAATGGGCTATTCAAGCTTTGGAACTTCATTGGGAATTGAATTCGATACTTTTCAAAATCCGGAGTATAATGATCCATCTTATGATCATGTGGCTATTGAGAAGAATGGAGATGTGGACCACATAAGTGCTAATCTTATTGCCGGACCTGTTCAAATGTCACCTTTCAATATTGACACAGAAGATGGATTGGACCATGTCGTTCAGATCGTATGGAATGCTACCACCATGACTATTCAGTTGTATTTCGATTGCCAATTGATTCTTCAAACGAATATTGACGTTATCAATTCAATTTTTAGTGGAGAAAATATGGTATACTGGGGATTTACAGGCGCAACAGGGCTCAACAGCAATCTTCAGAAATTGTGTGTACAACCCAACGCAGTTGTGACGGGCAACATTCCCATTTGTCCGGGTGGAAGCGCATTATTACAGGCCGGTGCTTCATCTACAAATGTCTATAACTGGACGCCGGTTACCTGGCTTGATAATCCGGCAATAGCCAATCCGACAGCCTTTCCCGATACCACAACCACCTATTCTGTAAGCACTTTGGATTTGTGTGGTGCTTTGACCACAACCCAGGTTATGGTCGAAGTATTGGAAAATAATCCGGCTTGTGCGGTTCTCCCTGTTTCACTGATGTCATTTGACTTAATGACTCTTGAAGATTTTCTTCAATTCACCTGGACAACCTACAGCGAAATTCAGAATAACTATTTCATTATTGAAGAAAGCGCAGATGGCATTAGCTTTTGTGAAGCCGAAAGAACACCTGGAGCCGGGAACTCAAATGATCTCAGAAACTATGAGGTAATATTGAAACGATTGTCGCAAGATCGCTACTATAGGCTCAGGCAGGTTGATTGGAATGGTGCACATGAGGTTATTTCTTCACTGATTTATGTAGAGGGGAAAAATATTGATACTCCGGTAATGGTGTGGTCTGATGCTTTTAATATGTTGTATATTTCAGGTTGCGATCAAAGACTGCTCTACCTCTTAGAAGTTTACAACGCCAATGGTACAGAAGTATACAGCCAAAATCTAAAGAGTCTAACTGATTTTCAATTGGTGCTTGATCTTAAAACTGGGGTTTATCTGGCCGTTGTAACCGGATTTTATGGAAATCTAAAAAGTACCTTGCGGTTTTTAGTATCAGTGTGAGGGTATCGGGAGGCGGACTATTTGAATAATGGCGTTAATGTTAACTCCATTATTCAACGGCAGCATGGCTTGTAAAGATCCGAGTTAATCAGCGTTGTTTTGCATCAGCGTTATCCGTGTTCCGATTGGTTAGATGGAAACTCGGATGAAGCGGATTTTTGAACGCTGATTCACTTCGGCATAGAGTCGAACAGGGTAGGAACATTCCCGGATCTGGGCTTTTGATTTTTGCCAATGGAAAAACTCACGCCCAATTCCAGGTATCCGTTAGGGCCGCCTTTTAATCCGTTCAAACGTCCCAGAGCAGCGTGATAAGAAAAAAGTCCTACCGTAGGAATGGCGCGTACTCCAACTTCGAAACCCAGGCGGGTTTTATCGTTGTAATCGTTGATCAGCATGTGCCTGTAATAACTGGTGTTGGATACATTGGTTGAAGGAGTTACCAGATATACATCGTCCAGTTTGCTTGATAGCCCCAGAAGTAAGTCGGCGTAAAAATTAACCATTCCACTATTGGTTCTATCGCCATAACCTTCGGCCCTAAGATGAAGATTCGTTGTTTTGGAATAGTTCAAACCAATTCGCATCTGAGTGTGTTGCAGCATGGTCGATTTATCGGCAAATTGGCTCTCACTATTGTTGTAGTTGATGTTGGCTTTTAAATCGTATTCTCCCATGTGGTAATAGGAAATTCCCTTTTTAAATCCCAAATGGATTCCCACTCTTTTTGACATAGTAGCCGGCACCATGGTGTAATATTTCACATTCCCGCTTGTCTTTAAATTCACGCTCAATTCGGTCTTTACCTCTTTAGTGGAGAAAAAATAGGTTCCCTCAAGGTTAAAATAATTCGACTTAGTTGGTTTTTTATCTGAAGCTATGTATGGTTGATTGATGTATTCCAATCCGTCATTGGTTGACGGATAGAGTCGCTCAAACACGGAGATATTATAATCAATATTGAACATCAGCTTGTCTGAAGGTTGAATATCCAATCCAAATTTGGCTTCGTAAGCCGAGAGATTGTGATTCGACAAATTCAGTATCCAAAGTGGAAGCCGGACGCGGAAAATTTTCAAATCGGAAGGGTCATCTTCCAGAATGCTAATCTTCACCTGAGCATTCGCTACAAAGGAGCAAAGCAGCAGTGTGAGTAGAGAGAAAATGGTCTTGTTCATTTTAGAGATCAATTGCATAGGATTGTTCCGTCAATTACTTTCTGATAAGAATTGCTCTCTTGCTCCAACACAAGATCGCAAACAACAATGGCCATAGAACCATTAATAGAGGTTACGTAAACGTTCTGATACTCAAAGTAAAGTGGCACATAATTGGGGCCTACTGGCGCATCCATAAAGATGTCAACCGATTCATTGAGTTCAGCATTGGCCGACGTGTTGTAAAAATTGCCCATCTCAGGCACTTCGCCGAAGGTAAAAGTAATAGTATGGCCCTGACTTGCTGTAGCTGTAACGGTATTTCCGGAGCAAACGACATTTATAATTGTCAGGTATTCCTCAGGGAGAGACGAAGTCAAAGTGTAAGTATTGGCCGAATGTGTACAGGGTGCCTGACAGGGTGCACAATATGGACCACCACAATCTATCTCGATTTCACTGTTATCCAGAATTCCGTTGCTGCACAATTCTTCACTAGGCAGATAGGTGTCAGGAAATTCGCGGGGGCTTTCTTTGCGGCATCCCACGGTCAATAAAAGAGACCAAAAGAAAAAGGAGGAGCAAATAAAAATGCTAAGAGTAGATTTTGGCTGCATGAGGTTAATGTGTAGGGCCTCAAAATTAACCACATTATTTTAACGACACCCAATAAATCAGCTAATAAGTTTAATTAAAAGTTGTGAATCAGTGAGAATGAATTAATCAAAACTTTAAGTGATTAGCACTATGTATTTGATAGCTATGAAATTAATAATGCTAGAATTAGATTAAAATGAATACAGTGAATAGTAACGCAGACCTGAAAAAGTGCATGCAAACGGCATTCAAGTTTTATCTATAATCGAATTGTTTGAAGATGCTGATTGCTCCTGAAAAGATAGGGTTGAATTTTGCATTTGAAGTATTGAATTCTCAAAAGATCCTTAAACAGATGCCGAACATAATTGCCTTATTAGAAGGCATGAGAGATGTAAAACAGTAGAAACCCAGGTAGTTAAATCGGCTAATCCTCATTAGTTTACCATATTATCAAAACCCATAATTTACATTATGTAAAATACAATTTCACAAGAATAGCCGGGTACATTCCCGGCTATTCTCGTATTTCTTACTTCTTGATTTCATCTTTGCCTCCGAGCAAAGTCTTCATCTTGTTGAATCCATCCATATTCTCTGCCTTATAATATGCATCCTTCAAGGCCGAAATAATTTCCTTTTCTTGTGGCTTCAACTTCTGAGCTCTTTCTAAAAACTCAACGGCCTTGCCAAAAAGCACTTTACACTGGGCTGTACAATCGTTGTATATAGCCGTTTCTCTTGGAGGAATTTCGTTACAAAGCTTCTCCTTTTCCAATCCATCGTTAAAATACATGGCGCCAAGATTGAATAAAGCGTCATAATAATCAGGCTTGATTTCGATGGCCTTCTTATAGGAGCTCTCCTGCTCAGCCTTTTTCCCTAGTTTTTCATAGGTTACACCAAGTACAAACCAGACCGTTTCATTCTTAGGGTCGTTTTCAGCCAGCGATTTCAACAAAGTTTCTGCCTTATCATATTGATTTTCGCTCAAGTACACATTTACTTCCGTTCTCAGCAAATTGCTGTCTTTTGGGTACTTTGCTCTGGCATCTGTGAGCACTTTCATGGCCTCGTCTTTTTTGCCAGCCTTGGTATGAATTTCAGCCATGTACATATAAACTTCCGGAACATTATATCCCATCTCCGCACTTTTAGCATATCCTGCCAGGGCTTGATCCATTTTGCCGCAACGGTCGTAACAAAACGCTGCGTTAAAAATGGCTGCTGTATCCACAATTGAGAATTTTTCACTGATCTCTTTGCTGGAAGTGAATCCTTCTGCAGCCTTACAAAAATCTTCTTTTCCAAATTCTTTCTGCGCCATCTCAAGGAAAACAACTTGCAATTGGGCCAATGCGCCCTGGTTTTCGTTGATGTACTCGTTCTTCGAATCTATTTCCATCGCCTTGAAGAAAGATTCCTTCGCTGTTTGGGGTGCATTGGGGTATTTGGCTGCAAAAACCGGGTCGTTAGAGACATTCAGGTAAATCGTTCCGCGGTATCTCCACGTCTTTTCTTTTACGTTGGCTTTGGGATCACCGAGGGCTTTCTCAATAAAACCAATTGCTTTATCATACTCTCCTGCTTTATTGGCATTGTATGCAGAGGTTACATCGGGTTGCGCAAAAACATTAGTGCTAATGAGTGCAGCTACAATCAGGAAACTGATTTTTTTCATTTTCTAGTAATGGTTGATTTTTAAAAAAGATGGACAAAAGTAAAATGATTATGCTCGGTGGCCAACCAAGTTCCTTGCCAATTTCAAAATATTATTGCTTATCTATTGATTCAGGTTTTCAAAAAAATACCGGAAGCCACATGGCATCCGGTATTTTACAGTTTTATTTTAGAATGGATCAGGCATTTTCCGGATCATTATTTTCTTCTGCCGGATTATCTGTTCCCTCTTCCTTATCATTTTCAATTCCGGCAATATCTTCTGGCGATGCATCATCTACCGCAGCAATATCTACTGGTACAATTTCAACGTCGGGGTCTGGTGCAGACTCTTCTTCTTCGTCTTTTAGTACTGCACAAACTGCAGCAATTTCGTCGTTGCCTCTCAGGTTGATCAACTTCACTCCCTGGGTAGCTCTTCCTACAATTCTCAGATCTTCAACGCGAAGTCTGATGGCAATGCCGCTTTTGTTGATAATCATAAAGTCATGATCGTCATCCACCGCAAGAACAGAGATCAGTGAACCAGTCTTTTCGGTTATGTTGATGGTTTTCACACCTTTAGCACCACGGTTGGTAATTCTGTAATCCTCAAGTGCTGAGCGCTTTCCAAATCCTTTTTCGGCCACCACCAGAATGTCGCATGCCTGTTTATCTACGCAAACCATACCTATCACTTCGTCCGCATCGCTTCCGAGGGTTACACCGCGAACTCCCTGAGCTGTTCTTCCCACAGCGCGAACACGACCTTCGTTGAAACGAATGGCTTTACCTTCTTTAGTAGCCATCATAATTTCGCAATTGCCATTGGTTAATTTGGCTGCCAAAAGCTCGTCACCATCTACAATTGTTACCGCATTGATACCAGAAGATCTTGGTCTGCTGTATGCTTCCAGCGAAGTTTTCTTGATCAATCCTTTTTTGGTACAAAGAATAACGTAATTGCTGTTGATGTATTCAGCTTTGGTTAAATCCTTTACAGGAATATAGGCCAACACTTTATCATCCTGCTCGATCTGAATGAGGTTTTGGATAGCACGACCTTTGGAAGCCTTTGCTCCTTCCGGAACTTCAAATACACGCATCCAGAAACAACGTCCTTTTTGAGTGAAAATAAGCAGCCAGTCGTGGTTACTTGCTCCAAAAATGTGTTCTATAAAGTCTTCCTGACGTGTGGTAGATCCTTTCGAACCAACTCCTCCACGAGATTGGGTTCTGTATTCGGCCTGATTGGTTCTCTTGATATAACCGGCGTGTGTGATGGTAACAATAACGCTATCATCAGGAATCATGTCTTCAATACTGAGGTCAGCGCTGCTGAATTCGATCAAGGACCTTCTTTCATCACCGAATTTTTCAATGAGCATTTTCAATTCGTCTTTGATAATACCCATTCTGATTTCTTCGCTGGCCAGAATTTCGTTTAATCTATTGATAAGCAGCATCAATTCGGCATGTTCATCGCGGATTTTATCGCGTTCCAGGCCAGTAAGTCTCTGCAGACGCATATCCAGAATAGCCCTGGATTGAATCTCTGACAGATTGAACTTGGTGATCAGACCTTCTCTTGCCTCATCTGGTGTGAGTGAGCCTCGAATCAATGCGATTACCTCATCAAGATGATCAAGAGCAATTAAAAGTCCTTCTAATATATGAGCTCTTTCCTGAGCCTTTCTTAATTCGAATTTGGTTCTGCGAACCACTACCTCGTGTCGGTGTTCCACATAATGGCGGATCATATCCTTGAGATTCAGAATCACAGGACGACCTGATGCCAATGCAACATTATTAATTGAAAATGAAGTTTGTAACGCTGAATGCTTAAACAAATTATTCAACACAACATTTGGAATTGCATCGCGCTTTAATTCGTAAACAACCCTGACACCTTCTCTTGAACTTTCGTCTCTGATTTCGTGAATGCCTTCAAGTTTACCTTCGGAAACGAGAGACCATTGACGGTTCTGCATTTCTGCTTTATTCACCAGATATGGGATCTCGGTTACAATTATGGCCTCACGTCCGCCCACTTCTTCAAATGATGTTTTGGCACGGATGATTACGCGACCTTTTCCGCTTTCATAAGCCGAACGAATTCCTTCAATTCCGTGAATTATGCCACCTGTAGGGAAATCCGGAGCTTTGATATAATTCATCAGCTCCTCAATAGTAATATCTCTGTTGTCGATATATGCAATGATTCCGCTGCAAACTTCGGTGAGGTTGTGCGGAGGCATATTGGTAGCCATACCTACAGCAATTCCACTTACTCCATTCAGCAGCAGGTTCGGAACTTTCGCCGGCATAACCTTGGGTTCTTCCAAAGAATCGTCGAAGTTGGGCTGAAAATCAACCGTTTCCTTGTCCAGATCTTCCAGAAGTTCTTCAGCAATTTTTCTCAGCCTTGCTTCTGTATAACGCATTGCGGCCGGTGGATCGCCATCCATACTTCCGTAATTACCCTGACCATCAACCAAAGGATACCGCAAAGTCCAGTCCTGGGCCATACGCACCATAGTGTCGTAAACCGAACTATCACCATGTGGGTGATACTTTCCCAGTACTTCCCCTACGATACGTGCGGATTTTTTATAAGGTCTATTTGACAATACACCAAGTTCCAACATTCCGTAGAGAACTCGTCTGTGAACCGGCTTCATACCATCTCTTACATCTGGTAATGCTCTGCTCACTATCACCGACATTGAATAGTCGATGTAGGCAGACTTCATTTCATCTTCAATGTTAATCCTGACGATTTTTTCTCCTTCGATCATAATAAATTGGGTTAATTAAAAAGGGCTCCTCATTGGACTGAGGGCTACCTCACCGTGGTAATTTTAACGGATCGCGAATATAGTACTTTCAAGGGTCGGATTGGCAGGAAATCTCACTTGTTTTTTATTCACAAAATTGTTTGCTATTACTGGGGCTTTCGCAGGTTTTTGTTGATAAATATGGCATCCAAAGACCGGGGGTGTTGAGTTGGTTAAATCGTCACTTTGCCTTCGCCTGAAATTTCGATTTTGGCACGTGCAAAAAGGGTTTTGTAAAAAACTGAAAATTTAACAATTCAAATTGCTGGATGATTCAGTTTGAACACATTAAAATTTCCCTTTGGAAATGTTAATAATAAATACTAAAAATTAGGGTCAGAAATAGGCTCACCGTTACTTTTGTCGGGAACAGTACGCAAAATGACGTATTTTAGTCAGCGAAATAGAAGAATGATATATGAGTATGGAAGCAAAATTCTCACCCCAGGTGAAAGACGTTATAACCTACAGCCGCGAAGAAGCACTTCGTCTTGGCCACAGTTATATTGGTGTTGAACATCTCCTCCTCGGGCTAATCCGCGAAGGAGAAAGCGTTGCAGTAAAAGTTTTAGTAAGTCTTGATGTCGATTTAAGCCGCCTTCGCAAGGTGGTTGAAAGTTCGATAAAGTCTACCGCTGCAACCGCATCGAAACCTACCACTACAGGAATGATTCCTCTGGTGAAACAAGCCGAACGCATTTTAAAAATAACATATCTCGAAGCCAAAACTTTCAGAGCAACATTGGTGGGCACAGAACACCTTCTTCTTTCCATCTTGAAAGACGATGACAATGTGGCCACAAAGGCATTGCGCAGTTTCGGTGTGGATTATCAAGCCGTTCGCGATGAACTGGAAGGTATGGCCGGATTACTAAATAAGGAAGACCTACCCAAAGCTGAAATGCCCGGTTCTGCTGACGATGAAGATGATGAGAGATCATTTTCAGGTGGCGGAAGCAGCACTTCCAAGAAACCTGGAGACAGCAAAAGCAAGACTCCGGTACTTGATAATTTTGGAAGAGATCTGACCAAAATGGCGGAAGAAGGAAAACTTGATGCCATTGTTGGTCGTGAAAAAGAAATAGAAAGGGTATCACAGATTCTTTCCAGAAGAAAAAAGAATAATCCAATACTTATTGGTGAGCCCGGTGTTGGAAAATCAGCCATTGCAGAAGGTCTTGCACTGCGCATTACCCAAAAGAAAGTATCAAGAGTATTATTCAATAAAAGAATTGTTACACTCGACATCGCATCGTTGGTTGCCGGCACTAAGTACCGCGGCCAATTCGAAGAACGAATGAAGGCTGTAATGAATGAATTGGAAAAGTCTCCAGATGTAATTCTTTTCATTGATGAAATTCATACAATCGTAGGTGCGGGTGGCGCAAGCGGATCGCTTGATGCTTCCAATATGTTTAAGCCTGCTTTGGCCCGCGGAGAAATTCAATGTATAGGTGCTACTACTCTCGATGAGTATCGCCAATACATTGAGAAAGACGGCGCGCTCGAAAGAAGATTTCAAAAGGTAATAGTTGATCCGACCACAAAAGAGGAAACTATTCAGATATTAAATAATATCAAAGACAAATACGAAGAGCATCACAGCGTTACATATACTGATGAGGCCCTGCAAGCTTGTGTAAATTTAACTTCAAGGTATGTAACCGACAGACACTTGCCCGACAAGGCCATTGATGCTTTGGATGAGGTAGGTTCAAGGGTCCATCTCAACAATATCAATGTTCCGAAAGAAATAATTGATATTGAAAAGAGTATTGAGGATGTGAAGGAAGAAAAGAATCGCGTGGTAAGAAGCCAGAAGTACGAAGAGGCAGCCAAACTTCGCGATAAGGAAAGACAACTTCAGGAAAAGCTTGAAGCTGCCAAGAAAAGATGGGAAGAAGAAACCCGCAACCACAGAGTTACCGTTACCGAAGCCAATGTGGAAGAAGTTGTGTCAATGATGACAGGTATACCGGTAACACGTGTAGCTGAAAAAGAAAGTGGTCGCCTTTCGAGAATGGAAGATGAATTGGAAGGCAAGGTTGTCGGCCAGGAAGAGGCCATTAAGAAAGTGGTAAAAGCGATAAAAAGAAATCGCGCAGGATTGAAAGATCCCAACAGACCTATTGGATCTTTTATTTTCCTCGGACCAACCGGAGTGGGAAAAACACAATTGGCCAAAGAGCTTGCTAAATATTTATTTGACAGTGAAGAAGCGCTGATCAGAATTGATATGAGCGAATACATGGAGAAATTCGCAGTATCCAGATTGATTGGAGCGCCTCCCGGATACATCGGATACGAAGAAGGTGGACAGCTTACCGAAAAAGTAAGACGTCGCCCCTACTGTATCGTTCTTTTGGATGAGATTGAAAAAGCTCACCCGGATGTATTCAACCTGTTGCTGCAGGCATTGGATGATGGACAAATGACGGACAGTCTTGGAAGAAAAATTGATTTCAAGAATGCCATTATCATTATGACGTCTAACATTGGAGCCCGCCAGTTGCAGGATTTCGGAACAGGTGTTGGTTTTGGAACCTCATCAAGAGCTGCCCAGGAAGAAGCTGAAAAGAAAGGCGTAATTGAAGGTGCATTAAGAAAAGCATTTGCCCCTGAATTCCTCAATCGTATTGACGATTTGATTGTATTCAATGCATTGAAAAAGGAACATATTTTTGAAATCATCGACATTGAATTGGCCAAACTCTTTCACAGAGTTACAGATTTGGGCTATACCATCAAACTTACCGATGAAGCCAAAGATCATATTGCGGAAAAAGGATATGACGAGAAGTTCGGTGCGCGTCCACTAAAACGTGCTATTCAGAAATACCTGGAAGATCCGATTGCCGAAGAAATTATCAATTCTACTTTAAAAGCGGGCGACACACTTGTGGTTGACTTCAATAAAGAAGAAAGTAAGATAGTAATGAATGTGGAAAAAGCTAAAGCTCCAAACAAAGAGAGCAAAACAAAAGAGTCTAAAGGTGGCGACGTTCCGCCACCTGTTGAAGAGTAATTGTTGATTTGTCCCTGTAGGAAAGCCTGTTTCATCTTTACGAAACAGGCTTTTTTCGTTTCAATAAATAGGGATAATATCTACAAGACTGCCTTGGAATTAAGTGTGCTAAATATTAAACACATGAGAAACTATGGAAAGTAAGACAGTAAGAATTTTCAGTGGTTGAATCTAATACCGCTCACAAAATAATATAGTCCAACCTGCCTGCCGGCAAAGGCAGGTTTCGGCTCCGCCTCATAGTACTATTTATTTTTAGTGGCGGCATAACCAATTCACAAAATAATTTACCCTTTGGGTTAAATTATATTTGGAATTGGTATAAATTGTATCCAGGCTGCCTTGACATCATTCAATGACTGGCTAAAAAATTACTTCACCAGGGGATGTTCAAAATCCATGCTTTCAGCCAGTGGGTTGGGCCCCTTTTAATGGGATATTTGGAACATGAAACGCTTCTTCGTTAAATACATCAAAAACAAATTTGTGCTGGCGGCAGGTGTATTTTTATTGTGGATTTGTTTCTTCAATGATATTGATCTCATTTACATTATTCAGTCTAAGAGAGAAGCCAGTGCCTTGCGAAGCGAAGTAAATGAGCTGAAAGACAAGAATGCCAAAGCTATTGAGGCCCTTGCCGATTTATCCAAGAATCAGCGTTCGATGGAAAAATTTGCGCGCGAGACTTATTATATGAAGCGCGACAATGAGGATGTGTATGTCTTTAAGGAGCGGGCTGATTGAGTTGCATGCAATTCATTTTATGGGTTTAGACAAGTGATTTGAATATCTTCTGCTTTCATTTGTGGAATCTGGCTAGATTTGTTCTCCAATACTAAATTCCCAAACATGTTCCCATTGCAAGTTATTCTTTTTGTCATGTTCCTGACCTTTAATTTTTATACAAATGGTCAGGGAATACAGTCTCTTCTTCATGTCAAGATTCAATCGGGTCACCTCAATATGCGTAAAGAACCGTCAAAGGATGCTGCTATATGCGGGAAAATACCAATGGATAATTACGTTCATTTTCTAATGGAGCATCAGGATGGTTGGGTAAAGGTGAAATATGTATATCCAAAATCAGATGATCAAATGGAGTCTATCATTGGCTGGGTGCACTCTGACTTTGTAGAAAGCCCGATGTTGAATTCGCGATTTCTTGACCTCATCAGGCCGGAAAACGAAGCGGGAGGTCTTATTGTACTAGAGAGCGTATTTGGTCAGGTGATGGAGTTGGGACAAGACAATTTGGCCTTCATTGTTGTAGCGGGTAAACAAATAACATTGTCTTCAAGTGACGATTCTCCGAATGTCTATAAAGGTAGTGGTTTTGTGATTGAACCCATTTTACTCAATACAGATAGTGGTTATGAATGGTCTTCTTACACAGGATTTCTGAGGATACAAAAAGGAACTGAAACTGAATATGTTTTTGTGACGGGGTCTTTTGTTTTGTGAATGTTGCTGCACTGAGGCACCATCTGGCCAGGGCACGTGCGCTGAAGCTAGCATAATCTGGCAGTGCTGGCTAAAAGCCAGATTGAGTCGTAGGCACTGGCTAGGCTTCGCTGAAGCAAGCGCCATGAGTGGGACACGGTTCGCTGATTCCGGCGCCATTTAAAGCCCGATTGCAACCCTAACTACTCTTATGAAGTTGGTAAGAAAATCCACATTCAAAGCGAAAATGAAAGCAATACCAAACAGGGCACCCCAGATGTGGGCATCGTGTGCAATGTTGGTACGCCGGCTCTTGCCCATGATATATTCCAGCAGGAAAAACACCGGAACTGCCAAATAGCCCGGCATTGGGATAAAGAAGAAAGCTATATATTTCGTCGGAAACATAATCATATATGCCATCATAATAGCCGAAACACCACCTGAAGCTCCTACTGAATTGTAGCCAAAATCATCACCATGCTTTTGCAATGATGGCAATGTGGCTACAGCAATTCCCATGATATACAATATGAGGAAGTATAATATTCCAAGGGCGTTGCCCCAAAAAGGAATTTCAGGAAATAACCTGTTAAACACTTCCTGATTGGTAAACACAAGTTCGATCTGCGTACCAAATCCATAAATCACAAACATGTTGAAAATCAAGTGCATCCAATCGCCATGAATTAAAGCATGCGAAAAAATTCTGTAATACTCTTTGCTGTGTTTTACTGTAAACGGATTGTTCTTCAGCTTGTGAAAAAGATCGTGGTTTTCAAAAGCTCTCCACGATATAAATGAAGTAATAGCTATAATGGCGATGGTAATCGGGCCTTCCATATTAATTTGGGTTAATCGAAAATAATGTGTTTATTCGGAATAAAAATTTCAACTGGAATGATCTAAGACGATTACCCAACGACCATTTTTTTTCTTCCAGAGCAAAGTATAATGTCCTGCCAAAGTATCGGCGGTTCTGAACAGTTGCCATTTGCCCACTACATATACATTTTGTGGATCAAGGTCTTCTATTTTCAGGTTGGTAAACTGAAGGCGGCCCATGGCAGATGCGTCAGGATAACTCTTTTTGTAATTGTCTAATGTGGCTTGCCATCCATATGTCAATCCTTTTTTGCCAATAAATTCAAGCGAATCGCTTTGCCAATAGTGCTTCATAAAGCCATTGATATCGGCTTTGTTCCAGGCACTCTCCTGCTCTGCCATCAGACTTTCGATTTCCGGTTTGGCAGAAATAACTACAACAGGCTGCTGCTGACAAGAAAAAGTCAACACCAGGAGAAGTAAACTAATAATGGGTTTCATCGAGCGAAAGATATTAGAACCCCAATCAAAAACAACAATGGAAAATTTTCTTCTTTAGACATTAAAACGGAAGTGCATTACATCGCCATCCTGAACAATGTACTCCTTCCCTTCTACTCCAAGCTTTCCGGCTTCTTTCACGGCATTTTCAGACTTGTACCTAATGTAATCGTCGAATTTGATAACTTCTGCCCTAATAAATCCCTTTTCGAAATCTGTGTGAATTACTCCTGCAGCTTGTGGAGCTGTATCGCCCTTGTGAATGGTCCATGCGCGAACCTCTTTAACTCCGGCTGTAAAATAGGTCTGGAGGTTGAGCAAACGGTACGCAGCTTTGATCAATTTGGCCACGCCAGGCTCATCCAGTCCAAGATCTGAAAGGAACATGGAGCGCTCCTCGAAGGTTTCCAGTTCTGCTATATCGGCTTCGATAGCGGCACCAATTACCAGAACTTCTGCCTTCTCATCTTTTACGGCTTCGCGAACCTGAGCCACAAAGTCATTTCCATTTACCACAGAAGCTTCATCGACATTACAACAATAAAGCACTGGTTTGGAGGTAATGAGCTGCATTTCCTGGAGCAAAACTTCCTCTTCCACATTGAGCAGCGCAACTGTTCTGGCACTTTGTCCCTGTTCTAATGCAGCTTTGAGTCTGGTGAGCAGATCAAAAGCGCGTTTGGCTTCTTTGTCGCCCGAATTGGCTCCGCGCTGTACTTTGCTAAGGCGCTGGTCCACAGCCTCAAGATCTTTTAGCTGAAGTTCTATATCGATAATTTCTTTGTCGCGAACGGGGTTCACAGATCCATCTACGTGAACAACATTGGGATCATTGAAGCAACGAAGGACGTGGATAATGGCATCGGTCTCACGGATATTGGCCAGGAATTTATTGCCCAAACCTTCGCCTTTACTGGCTCCTTTTACAAGACCAGCGATATCTACAATCTCAATGGTAGTGGGTACTACCTTTTGAGGGGTGATTATGTCAGACAGTTGTGTAAGACGCTGATCGGGAACGGTAATGGTGCCCACATTGGGCTCAATGGTGCAAAACGGAAAGTTGGCGGCCTGCGCCTTTGCATTGCTCAAACAGTTGAACAGGGTTGATTTTCCTACGTTGGGCAAGCCCACAATTCCACATTTCAAAGCCATTGACGTCTATTTTTTTGGGGTGCAAAAATACACCTGAGTACCTTTCAAATTTCAAAATAGATGAACAGGCTTTAAATTATTCTGCATTGGTCTGTACTTTTGGAGGGATAAGTTGTTACAACTGCTATGAAATTGCTGCTACTGTCTATTGGATTGGTGATCTATTCTGCCGGGGTAAACCCCTTCAGCAGCGGCAATGAATTAGCTGATAATTCTGTGGGTGCCTCAGAGCCCATGAAAGGCTGTGGCTGCGTGGGCGATATTGACTTTAAAAATTTTACTCCAGATACTTTGTATATCTACCTTGAGGAATCATCAGATTACTCAGATTTGCCAATTGTGGCTACAAAAGCATTGCCTTCTATCAGTTTAAACAGGCTATACCCAGAGTTTTACATTGAGCCACATGACCACCAGCGAATGAAAAGAAGTTGCGCGCGGGTTCTTCTTTTTGAGGCGACCAATCATCTCAGCCCGGGCAAAGTTACTTTCCGCGAACTGGGTGGTGTAAGGAGGAGTTGTGATTTGGTTGAAGTTTCTTTTGAGGGTGATTCGATAAAGTAGGGGTTTTATTCTTTTACAAAGTCTGTGACCATTTGTCGGTTGGATTTTGTGTAGAGTTTCAAGTAATAAATCCCTTGTGGCAATGAACTTACATCCACATCAATATTTCCACGAATGTGATTCAGTTGTTTTGAATAACAAACCTGTCCAATAGTATTTAGAATTTCGATCCGTATTAATTCTTCTGAAGAGTGCATAAGGAGATGCAGAATGCCACTTGTTGGATTGGGATAAATAAAACTAAGTTTTGAATTGTCGGATGACTCATTTATAGCAATGGTGTTGCTTCCCAT
The DNA here is from genome assembly GCA_031378885.1 of Flavobacteriales bacterium. Classification (GTDB taxonomy): domain Bacteria; phylum Bacteroidota; class Bacteroidia; order Flavobacteriales_D; family Sanyastnellaceae; genus JANNEQ01. Next base: position 9,489 of record JANNEQ010000125.1, on the reverse strand, counting down.
TTTATGAATGAAGATATCTGAACCTCCGGAATTTGATAGCCCGAAAGGCGGACCCTCATCCGAATTGTAATTACCTGTAGCATCGAATACACCGAATGTGAAAACGTTGTAGTATGAATCAACAAGGATTTTGCTTCCGCCCTCAACGCTATAACCGCCAATGGCTTTGGCCCAGACGAAGTTTCCATCGCTTGTCAATTTTGAAATATAGACGTCCACAATGCCTTGAGAGGTCAGGTTATACACTTCTTCACCTGGATCAAAGTCCTTGGTACCTCCAAAAAATCCCGTTGTATACACATCACCGGATTCATCGGTGATGACATCAAGTGCAGTACCAGCCCACGTACCTCCGATAATGCCGGCCGCCCACAAAAAAGTACCGTCATTATCAAATTTAACAGTACAAGGTGTATAGCCTGGTGACGAAGAGAGTGTAAAAATTCCCGGACCAGGATCGAAGTCAACAGAGGATTGGAAATTACCCGTAATAAGAATATTGTCATTCAAGTCAATTTCAATTGAATTTCCGCTGTCAGACTCGTTTGAACCAATGCTAATAGCCCATACAAAATTCCCTTCTGAATCAAGTTTTTCAATAAAGATTTCAGGATTCACATTATCGCCGGAATTGCTAATGATATTGGTTCCTATCCCCGGGTCAAAGTCAACCGAATACAAATAATATCCTGTGCCGAAAACATTGCCCTGGCTATCAGCAGCAATTGAAGACATGTCATCTGAATCAGAGCCTTCCCCGCCAAAAGATCTGACCCAGATAAGATTTCCATCTGAATTCATTTTACACATAAAAACATCAGTATTTCCATTGGAGATTACATTCTGCTCAACTCCATCGATTGTACCGAAACTGGCAGTGCTCCAAAAAGAACCAATCACATAAACATTTCCTTCATTGTCTACTTCTAAATCACGCGGAAAATCAGGATAATCACCTCCAAACTGTTTTGCAAAAATAAAATTTCCGGAAGGGTCGAGTTTTAGCATATAAATGTCGGTGGCACCAAGATCACCATAACCTGATAAATAGAACTCACCAGCCCCAGGATCGAAATCGACATTGTTCACAAATGTCCCGGTGATATAAATATTCCCTGCCTGATCTAATCCAATACCAGAGGCTGTGTCGTAAAAATCACCGCCGTAAGATTTAACCCATAAAAGATAGCCGGATGAATTGTATTTGGCCACATAAGCATCATCATATCCACCAGACGTTATACTAAAGGAATCAGGTCCCGGATCAAAATCCACCTCCTGACTGAATGAACCAACCATATAAAAGTTGCCATTTACATCGGCTGTTACTCCGAGAACTTTATCCTCACCGTTTCCACCAATAGATTTGGCCCAGGCAAATGGAGGTGATTGAGCGCATAAAGTGCCACAAAACAAAACAACTAATGGCAGGAAGATTGTTTTTTTCATCAAACTATGGCTATCTTTATTTGAAACCCATTGATCAAAATAATAGTCGCGTTGGTAACATCAGCGGTCAGATCATTGAGTTAATTACAGTGCAGCAATTTAGTCCAAAAACTCCTTTTTGTGGCCAATATTCTTTCCATTTGAATAGAAGAATCTATTGGCCGATTGATCATCTGAAAAAGAGTATAATAATCGGGTTTTATACTTTTAAATAATTGAATTAATTTGAATAAAATGTACACAAATCTGAACTACCCGATTCGGTGTTTTTTTTACTACTTGAATCCAGCCGATAACAAAGCTAGCTTACCTGTCAAAACTCACATATCCGCACTTTTCCACATTCCACTAACATACAAAGAACCCAAGCCTTGAAGCGGATAGTTTTGCAACCAGCTAAATCAAAGGAAAGAATGAGTTCTATAGAAGAATTGAAGAGAACCTGCTCTCAGGTTCGTCGAGATATTGTGCGCATGGTACATGCCGTAAACAGTGGCCACCCCGGTGGAAGCCTTGGCTGCACCGAGTTTTTTGTTGCCCTTTACTTCAAACAATTGCGCCTGAATCCGGAAAACTGGAATATGGACGGCAAAGGAGAAGACTTGTTTTTTCTGAGCAACGGACATATTTCTCCGGTCTGGTACAGCGTGCTTTCCAGACGAGGATTTTTTCCGGTGGCAGAAATGGCCACCTTTAGAAAGTTGAACTCAAGACTTCAGGGCCACCCTACTACCCACGAAGGTTTGCCGGGAGTGCGTATTGCCAGCGGATCGCTCGGACAAGGATTGTCGGTGGCACTCGGTGCGGCTCAGGCCAAAAAACTCAATAACGACAAAACGCTGGTTTATACCCTTCATGGCGATGGCGAATTGCAGGAAGGTCAGATATGGGAAGCGGCCATGTATGCGGCGCATTGTAAGGTGGACAATATCATCAGCACCATTGATGTCAATGGGCAGCAAATCGATGGCCCGACGGAAAAAGTAATGAGCCTGGGCAATCTCAGAGCCAAATGGGAGGCTTTTGGCTGGGAAGTATTGGAAATGAACGGCAATGAAATGGCATCCGTTCTTGCTACTTTAGAAATGGCTACTAGTCGCACAGGACAAGGCAAGCCTATTATGATCCTTATGACCACTTCTATGGGTAAAGGTGTTGATTTTATGGAAGGCACCCACAAATGGCACGGTGTAGCGCCAAACGACGAAGAGTTGGCCAAAGCATTGGGTCAGTTGGAAGAAACCATGGGAGATTATTAATTCTTATTTCGAATAAGAGCGATATTTTTTTGAATTACAAAAGAGAAAACAAATGTTAGATTTTCAGATTACAGGAAGTAACGATACGCGTTCAGGATTTGGCGAAGGACTGGCAGAATTGGGCCGCACCAATCCAAAAGTTGTGGCTTTGTGTGCCGACTTAATTGGTTCATTGAAGATGGATGCTTTCAAAAAGGAGTTTCCAGATCGTTTCTTTCAGGTGGGAATTGCAGAAGCCAATATGATGGGCCTCGCAGCCGGCCTTACCATTGGCGGATACATTCCTTTCACCGGAACATTTGCTAATTTTTCTACCGGAAGAGTTTACGACCAGATCAGGCAGAGCATTGCTTATAGCGACAAGAATGTAAAAATTTGTGCCTCTCACGCCGGACTTACATTGGGCGAAGATGGCGCAACACACCAGATATTGGAAGATATCGGCATGATGAATATGATGCCGAATATGACTGTAATTAATCCCTGCGATTTTAACCAAACCAAAGCAGCGACTATTGCTATTGCTTCGCACCATGGGCCGGTGTATCTGAGATTTGGCCGTCCGAAAGTGCAGACTTTTACTGCTGCCGATCAGAAGTTCGAAATTGGCAAAGCCTGGCATATTCACGAAGGAAAAGACGTGAGCATTTTTGCTACAGGTCACCTGGTGTGGAAGGCTGTTGCTGCTGCAAAAGCACTGGAAAACGAAGGTATTTCTGTTGACCTGATTAATATACATACCATCAAACCTCTTGATGTAGAAGCTGTAGTTCGAAGCGCTCAAAAAACCGGAGCTGTGGTAACGGCAGAAGAGCACCAGATCAATGGTGGTCTGGGCAGTGTAATTGCACAGACTTTGTCGAGGCATTGCCCTACTCCTATTGAGTTTGTAGGTGTGAATGATTCATTTGGCGAAAGTGCTACTCCAGATCAGTTGATGAAGAAGTATGGCCTTGAGGTAGAGAATGTGTATGCGGCAGCGAAGGCTGTTGTGGGGAGGAAGGTTGGGGTGTGATGGTTAGCTGGTTGAAAACCAGCTCAAGTGGTAGGCACGGGTTAATTTCGGATAGGCGGCCTAAATACAGTTGTGAATGAAAAACCCGCGCCAGTCAAAAAACCAGCTCGAGCCCCAGGCACGGGTTAATTTCAGATAGGTGGTCTAAATACAGTTGTGAACGAAAAACCCGCGCCAGATAAGAAACCAGCTCGAGCGGTAGGCAGACCGAGGGGCCTCGCGGTTATCGCTCACATGCGTTTGGTGGGAACACAGTTCGCAAGACCCGCGCCTGACGGGAGTAAGCGGTTAGGCTTCCCACACCATCAAGCACATTTCAACGGAGACATGTTTCGCTAAGCCCTCTCCAGTTGGGTAAACGCTTTTGACTCTATAGTTAAGCCTATTTCAGTACATTTGAGCACCAGATTCAATATTGACATGAAAAAATATCTATTCTCCCTTCTGTTATTGATTAATTGCACTTACCTATTTGCGCAACTTCCATTGGGTTCTGCTGCACCAGATTTTACGGTGACCGATTTTGATGGCAATACATGGCATTTACAGGAATTGCTTGATAGTGGTCAGGCTGTTTCCCTTATTTTCGGTCTGGCAGAGGATGCAGCTCAGGTAAATTCCGGGTTGATCAATATTACAAATAATCAATATGCGATAAATGGCCCTAATGGAAGCAATGAGGTAATTTACTTTTTTGTAGAATCAAATATCAATAATACAGCAGATGCCATTACCGGAATTGCTCCCGGCTATACGATTGATTATTCTACCGAACTCGATTGTCCTATAATTGATGCCGACCAGAGTTTTTTGAATTTATATAGTATTAGCGATTCCAGTTTCTTTATATATGGCGGCTATGTCAACACCGTAATATGTACGCTGGGGTTAGTTGCGAATTATGATGCAACGAATGTTGGAGATGGTGTATACTCGAACTTATTTTGTGACGCCTTAACCCCAGGTACAGATGTTATTGCAACCATCAATGGTATCTATTCAAACTGCGGTAATATGTCATTTGTTAGTTTCTCCAACCATGGAACCGAGCCCATTTATTATTTCGGATATACAGTTTCAGTTGATGGTGTAATAAGTGATTACACATGGTCGGGTGAGCTACTACCATTGAGCACAACTGCTCCGGAAGATTTTATAGTGGATGGCTCTAGCCCTCATTTTGTTGAACTGACGGTTAATCTGGCCGATGAAGTGCCAGGTAATAATTATTCATCAATGAACACTTATGAAAGAGAGGATATAACCAATCATTTGAGGTTTTACATCACAGTCATTGACGAGGATCATTTTTCCTATTTTTTGGCGGTCGAAAATGGTAGTTACAATTATAGTGGAGATGTGTTTTTGCCTGCTGGTCAGGAGTCGATTATTGACATTTATTTTCCGACCATTGGCTGCACCGATTTTTTAGGTTCATTAAATTTATCCAGTAGTAATATTTCTTCCGCTGTTTATCTATTGGCAGATGGAACAGAAATAGCATTATCAAACTCTTGGCTTTTAAATTTCGAATCATATAATTATTTACCATTGACTGTAAATGAAATTGTTCCAATTACCTTGTCTGGCTTTGTTTTTAATGACACAAATGAAAATGCCACTATGGATACTTTCGAGACTGGAATAGGCAATATTGAGGTTAATATGGGCAGCGAGATAACATACACAAATGACAACGGACAATTCAGTTTTCCCAATGTGAATATCGAAGACAATACTGAGATCAGTATAATATATGACAATACCCTTTGGCCAATTTGTACGACCGGAAGCTCAGTGCCAATCAACGGTGGTCTTAACGGCTCATTTCACATTGGATTGAGTTCAAACGAACCTACTTATTCACTCTCAGCTGATGTCATGGATCCTTGGTTCATTTGCGGACAAAATGGAGGCCTTTATCTTATAATTGAAAATCAAGGTAACGCATGGGCTTCTGGCACTTTAACAGCAACATTGGAGCCGACACTTACCTACACAACTGTTTCCCCCACTCCCGTTTCCTTTGTAGGAAATACAGTTGTCTGGAATGTTGAGTCAATACCAGCCGGAGCCTATGCTTACTTCACAATTGGTGTTTTATCTCCGTCATTCGAACAATTGGGGCAGTCGCTCATCACCAACTATAATATTGTTACTTTCGATGATATGGGCAATGACGTGTCCAACATTTCTGGTTCTGCCTCTGGATTGGTAAACTGCAGCTTCGACCCCAACGACAAAACGGGCTTCCCATCTGGTGTTGACGATCAGCACTACATCCACAATGGAACTGATCTGGAATATCTGGTGAGATTCCAGAATACGGGAAACTATCAGGCATTCAATATTCGAATAGATGACCAATTGGACTCTGATCTTGATTTCAGCACTTTCGAATTCGCTGGTTCATCTCATAGTTGTATTCCGATTATCAATACTGAAACAGGACTTATGCAATTCTATTTTGATGATATCAACCTGCCTGACAGCACAACCAACGAAGCCGCCAGTCATGGGTGGCTGCGCTACCGAATTTCTCCTTACGACAATCTCCAGGAAATGACCACGATCGACAATACTGCTTATATCTACTTCGATATGAACCCTGCTGTTATCACCAATACTTATTCTTATACTGTTAGTGATCTTTTCTTTGGTGTAAATGAAAATGAAAGTCCTGTGATCAAGGTTTATCCTAATCCTGCCTATGATCAACTTACTATTAGTTTAAAAGAAAACTCTGGTCAGGTATATGTTCAAATCTTCGACTTGAATGGTCGTGTGATCAGGAACTTTGGCAAATTCAATTCAAGAACTTTTCAATTGGATTTGAATGATGTGGCTTCAGGACTTTATGTTGTGCAGATAAATGGTAAGGCATCAAGTACTATGTCAAAGATTTCGGTGATGAAATGAGTTTAGCTGCAAAAGCTGCAGTATCTGAATATATAGTCCCCGTTTTTGAAATATGAAAACGGGGATTTTTATTTTAATCAATGCGGAATATTTTCTTTTGAGAGTGATCATTAAACCGGGATTGCGCCCAAACGTATGTCGAACTATATATTCCAGGATTATTTACTGAAAATAATTCACCAATTAAAATTCCAGCCCAATTTTCCCATCCAAATATTCTCTTTTAAAAACAAAACCAGGTAAATCCCCCAAAATTTCCCTTGACCTTCATCAATTACCCTCTAAAAACATTTCCCAACTGAAAATCCTCAAAAATTTCAACGAAAAATCACAAGTCGTTGTAAAACAGCCGCTAATTTTCAAGAACTGAAAGAAATCCGACAAAAATTCCGGGCTTTTTGGCAGGAAATGTTTTTTTTTCGCCGAAATTTATTTGCCGCTGGAAATTTTTGAAATTTGTAACCAAAAAAACGGTACCAAAAAGTTGGCACCGTTTTTTTGGTTACACTTTTTGAACTTTTTAGACCTATAATTCATGCAATATCTTCTTAAAATCAGAAAAAAACTAAACATCAGCCAGTATGATCTGGCAGAATACCTGATGATCTCGCGCTCAATGGTTTTGAAGGCGGAAAATGGGGAAAGAAGACTTCATGGAACGGAACTCTATTTCGCTACCAAACTGAAAATGGTTCTGGACGAAAAGGACTTGAAAAAAATCGACCTGCCCTACTCCAACGAAAAAGAAATTGCGGAAATGCGCAGCGAGCTGGAAAAGAAACTCATTGAGCTGGAGTTTCAACTCGGAAAACGCGAACAGGAACTGCAAAAAATGGAGAAAAACTATAAAACCGTCTGTGAGAGCATGAATTATTATAATTACCTAGAAACCAAAATCAATTCTTTCAGTCAAACCAAGCGGAAATTGATTCAGAAGAATCGCGAATACCAGGAAAAAATTCTGGCTGATAATGGTTTGCTTTTGCAGCACAAGTTGAAATTCAAGATTAAGTCGCTGACGGATGAAATTCAGTATTATAATGATGTGTTGCGGGTTTCGGGTAATTGAGAAAGATCTGGTTTAGCTGTGGCGTTTGTATTTGACAAAAAAGTAATCAGCGTGTCCGCACCTCATGGTGTGGGAGAGTTTTATGGCAATTGGCGCCAATTCGAATATGACGGCTAAGATTTATCTGATAAAATAAAGGAATTAATTTTTGCTTTGGGATATGATGAAGTTGCTATTTCAGATGATGAATCGTGCAAAAGCTACGTGTAATCGTTTTCTTACTAAATTGTTTCGGGAATGAGACTAAAAACCAATCCACCTCACATATACCTAAAAACAAAACAGTTAACTCTTCATCGGTAGAAGAATGAATAAAAAAAATGTAAATTATTTTTTACTACTGAAAATTCCAGTTACTTTGGCCGCGTCAACTGAACCAGAATTTGGCCTTGAAAAATTGTGTGTTCATAGTTTAATTAATTTAGTTTTTAGATTTAGTTTTTAGTCGGCTCAACCCGGAAACCTCGTTTTCCGGGTTTTGTCGTTTTTGGCAAAGTAATTATTTGATGTTTACAACAATTAAATAGTTTTTCTACATTTGCCGCACTCCAAAAATAAACCAAGATGAAATCCCTCAAAATTCCCAAAATTCTGTTCTTTATCATTATTTCGTTTTGCTCTGAGAATAGCACATTTGCCCAAACCTATACTTTGAAGAGCGAGGATTCGGACAAAACATTTGAAGTGGGATTTGAACACAACGACGCAGCTATAGTCCCCAGGTTTGAAGCTACATTTTCTTTTATAAGCGTTAGCCCATTGTTTGGTTGTAAAATCAGAACACAATATAGATTGGATAGAAAAAGTCTTATTGGTTTTCACGCTCATATACCTTATGGCAAAGGATTTCAAGGAGGTGAAGTCAGCAATTCTCTTTCTGATCAAAATAAAATGGGCTACAATATCAGGGTGTTCTACGACAGAAAACTTTTCAGTTTCAACAGGGCTTTCGAAAGAGACATCGCCGTAGCCCATGAATATGTCGGTGTGAATACCCTCAAGGTTTATAAAGCAAAACTTCCAATTGACATTGGCCGGTACTTTGGCTTAGGTGGCGGATTGGAGCTGAACGGCAAGTCGGATGAGGAAGATATATTTGATCAAGACTACATATCCATTGAAAGAATCAATCAGAGATACTCCGCTGCTTATGTTAGTTTTAATTATTGGAAGCAAAGAAGCTATTCTATTAATTGCAATGGCACAAGCGATGGGAAATTATGGAAAGCAAGAAAAGTATATTTTGATTTTATAGGAGCCGTTTCACAAAAGGCGGATTACTTTTTATTTCAATTCAACAACAATGATGGTGGTTTTACAACTACCGAGATAAGCGAAGACAACAGCCTGATACCAGAGATTAAAAAAACCAACATTGGCTGGAGAGCTGGAATTGAATGGTCGCGGAATTACAATACTTCCAATCTTGTGGTCGTATTTGGATTCGAATACGGTGTTCTTCCCGGTTATACAGGCTACGAATGGGGCGGAGTTCACGCAGGAATTGGTTTTGGTGGCCGCAAAATGGTAAAGTAATTCTCCGGGAATTGCTCCGATTATCAATCCGGATAGGTTGAATGAAATTCACTTTCCATTGCTTTTATTTTGTTGCTTCTGATTAGGCACTGCCAAAGGTCATAGGCTTCTCCATCTTATTTAGCTATTTGCCGTCTTGCCAATACTTTATTATTGTTGTCCGACTAAAATTTCAATAACGCTTAATCACGATCCTGATAAGGATCGAACATTGAATAACCCCCGGTGGTCTGCAAGGATCC
>JANNEQ010000016.1:0-4355 GCA_031378885.1 Flavobacteriales bacterium | reverse complement strand
TTTAGATACTATTGATGGTGTTCCATCATGGGCAGGGCGCTCCGGCCTTTGGGGAAGCCCAAATCCCGACATGGAGCGCAAAACTGAGCCTGTGGCAGCCTACCAAAGAAATCTTAAGCGTCTCGAGGACATTAAGGCGGCAGGAGCAAATACAGTGAGAATGCACATGTGGCCTGTGGCTTACGAATTCGAATTCGAGAAATTGAACAATTATTACGACAGGCAATTTATGGCCAGTGAGTTGGATTGGTATTTCGACAGGGCACATGAATTGAATATGCGGGTGGACTTTTGTATGCAGTTTCACATGTATTATATCCAACATGGAGGTGCTAATCTTTGGGATTTTACGGATATACCTTTGAACACTGGTGATGTAGGTGAGGGATATTGCTATCATACCCAGTCCGATCTGACGGATTGCACCGACGAACCATATTCGTTTTTCGAAAAGGCCAATGCACGGAAATACTTTAAGAAAAAACTGCGCTATTTGTTTGTCAGATATGGTTATTCCAGCGCTTTCATGTGCATGGAATTTTGGAGTGAGCAAAACAACCTTGGAAATAAGAATGATTATAACGACGATCTTCCAGACGAGTCGCAGATCAATTTATATCAGGTTCTGGATAATTCGGTGGTAGGGAATTATGACGGTACAAATTTTCCAATTCGCAGGTTTGTTGCAGAGTGGAATGCGGAGATGGTTGATTATATAAAAGATGATCTTAAGCATTATGCACATCCAATCGGTGCACATTATACAGGTACGCCAATGTGGGCTCACGGCCAAGATTGTGCGAGTGATTATTTTGACTATTCCTGGATATATCCTTCTCTGGACTTTATTGGATATAGTTCATACGATTGGGCTACAGACAGATATGTTAAATGGGCTTCACTTTCAGATGATAAGTCTGATTGGGATAAATTTGCCTGTTTTTACCCTGAGTTTAATTATGAGATTGTTGGCAAACCCGTTTTTCATCTTGAGCAAGGTCCGGGAGGAGTCTTTAACGATGAGGATTACACTTTCTATGAAAAGGATTTATGGTGCAATGGTTTTTCAGGATTTGCTTCTTCAGGATTTCCGTGGGGTCGTCGCAATGCAGAGCCTTCGTGGAATATGTTTGGTAATGTTCGGCAATTTTTCGAAACTGAAGTATTTCCTATGGGTGGCTTCACTGAAGGGGTGCATTAGTACCCTGGAAGATCGCTTTCCAATGAATCGAATACAAAAAGACTGGAAGCAGTTTATCTTAGATATGCAGAACCTAACAATCGCAAGGCAGTGGGAATTATTATGAATAGGCTATGGAATCCGACTACGACTGTCTCAGTAGATAATGCTTTAATTTGGAATGGAGATCCTGATAATGAAAAAAGCCCTTTAGGTCATTGGAAAAAAATCAGATCCGATTATGGTTTCAACGATGCAAATGAAGCTAATAATTATACTATTTTTCAATCTATTGATTATGTTAATTCCGATGAACCGAAAATTGATGATATGGGAGCTTTTGACAGCTATTCTATCAAGTACTACAACCCCTACACGCTTCAGGTAATTTATACATCTGGTGATGACACTGGACCTAATGGACATCTTCGTTTGAAAGAAGTCCCTGAATTAAATTTCTCGCTACCTTATGTGCTATTTAAGATTGAAAGAAATGGAGGCTCTATCTCGAATTTAGCAGCAATTCCAAACGAAAACAATCACTCAAACAACAGATATATAAATTTAAGCAATCAAACTGCAATGAATGTTGAGGATATCGATGCTGAACAGCCCATTGGCTGCGTTTGCGGATTTTTTCCAAATCCTTTGGAGACTGTTCTTTATGTAAATTGTTCCATAATCAAATATGATCTTAAGCTCTTTGACGCAAATGGAAAACAATGTTTCTCATCAAAAAATTCAGGTAGTCAGATTCAATTCGGAAATTTAGCATCGGGTGTTTATACTTTAAAAATAACAACAGAATCATGCGTAATTACTCAAAGAATAGTAAAATTATAGTCCTATTCTATTTTTTTTTATTCAATATGATATTAAGCTGCACAAAAAAAGAATCCGATAGCCACTATCCAGGTCAAGGAGGAATTGTTTATAAATGGATTAAATCAATTCAGTACAATGATATAACTGGGTTAATGGATACAATCAGACCCACTGAATTCGTGGATTCAATTTTTATTCTCGATACCGGCTACTTTACCATTTTCAGAGGGGATAGGATTATGTATCGGGCAGACATTATTGAAGAAGGGGAATTTATTAATAATTTTTCTGGTCCTTGTAACTTAGGAAATGACCCTTGGGAGATGTTTACTTTTGAAGATGGTACTGCTGCAATCAGAAGACAATATCTCAACGAGCCAATAAGTGAAATCAGATTCGGTACAATTGAAAATAACAATTATATGGAATTTGATTGTGAGCGGATAGACCTGTATAACACAGAAATTATTGAATTTTAAATTTGAGATGAATAACGCGATAATAAAAGTGAATTTTACTCAATTGCTCGATCTCCCATTTTCTCGGACTAAGCCTATGAATCAATCGAATTAGAAAACTTATCAGCAGGAATATATACAATAAAAGTAACTACAGAAACATGCGTAATTATAAGGAAGATAGTAAAAGTATAATCCTACCATTTTGGATTGGAATGCTATGTGCATTCATGTTTGTTAGGTGTACTAAAAGTGAGTCAGATAAACCGTATCGTGGCCTAGGCGGAGCGCTTTACAAATGGATTAAATCTTACCAATACAATCCCACGACGGGAGCTGTAGACACCATAAGACCCCTGCTAGCTGAGGACTCTATTTTTATTTTGGAGGCAGGTAATATTTCAGTTTTCAAAGGCGAGAGACTTATTTTCCGTGCCGATGTATTAGAAAGAACTAGTCCTGGTAATGATTATTTTGCGTGTGGTGTTTTGCAAGGAGGATGGTCTACTATATTATTACAAGATAGTTCTGTCATATTTTATAGAAATTATTATCCATACTCTTTAACGGAGATTCGCTTTGCACCTGCAAATGATGATTATACGATAGATTATGGTTGTGAACGAGTTGACTTGTATGATACTGAATTTTTAGAATTTTAATGTATGCAAAAACTTGGAATCTTCTTATTTCTATTGTGCATATCATTCGCGTTGCATTCCCAACGCCACGACTTCATCGCCCGTGGCGGCATTCCCCTCAATGTCGAACCGAGCACATACAACGCACCACTTGGCCTTATGGCTGGCGGCGCAATTCGTTTCTTTGGTGATGCTGCCATATACATGCAATTCGGCTATACTTACAATCAAGTATTATTTAATGATGACAGAGTAAAGCGAGGTTTCTACCACATCTGGGATTTTCAGTTTGGGATTATTCCTTACAAGCCCGTGCCCTTTCATATTTGTCTGGGCACTTTTACACACCGTTATCACAATGAGGTCAATCCTGTTTACTTTCAGAATTATTTGCTCATTCCGGGAATGAAAACCAAATATGCTTATGATGGTTTCACTTTCGGACTTGGTTATTCCATCAAAAAAAATATGGAAATAAAACTCTCTTATGAAACCGAGCCGATAAGAAGATTCAAAGTAGCGCGCACGGCAAATTATTTGAGATTGGAATTTAACTATTCTATTCCTTTTTATTATGGTTCAAAGGCTGTGAAGGAGGAGTGAGGGTTAGGTGTGAGTTAGAATGTACCATGCAGAAATAAAGGTAAGCACAGAATCGTTGATTCTAAAAGGCGCAGATTTTTCTTGGGCAACACTTCAAGTAAAGCAAATGATTTTGAAAAGTTATCTACAGCAAGTGCATATAATAAAGGTAGTAACTGCTCACGATACAAAGTTTATTAAATTCGCAAAACAATGAAATGTAAATATTTATACTTCCTTATTTTGTTTTTTATTATTTCTGGATGTACTCAAGAACAAAAAGATTATGAGTTTTATAACGGCCAATCAATTGTGTTAATGAAATGGCAATATTCTTTAATTACAAACACCGTGACTGGGAGCATTGATACTCTTAGGCCTACTTCCGCAAATGACTCAATAAAAATAATATTGACGGGGTATATGAATATGTATAAAGGTGAAGAGTTGTTGTTTAACTGTCGTGTCAATAATATTCGGCAAGTAGAAGAAATAGATTCGAAGAACTATCCTTGTCAGACTAATGGAGGCTTGGTTCATGAACTGGACTGTGGAATGACGTTGTATGTTCAAAGTTTACAGCAGAATAATTTGAACTACTTGAGAATTCTTTCAAGTGAAAATCAGGTAATCGATTGCAATGTAAAAGATGTATATACCTTAGATTTT
>JANNEQ010000014.1:0-11028 GCA_031378885.1 Flavobacteriales bacterium | reverse complement strand
ATGTATTGCGCGTATTTTTCCCGAGGGGGGCGGAATATCAAAACAAAAGCTACCCATTGACCCCACTCAAGCGATCGAAACCGAACCAACTGAAATACAAATCGCCTAAATTATTTTCCCATTGTAAACCCTGAATATTTCTATCTGGCTTATTATCATCGAATTAAAAAATGAAATTCAAACCCGATCCAAAATGAACTCCCAATTTTGTGTGCAATAATTTGTGTGCACTTCAACTGCACACAAATTATTGCACACAACTTTTGACCAAAATTTTTTCATGTTATACCAATGTTCATTTTAATTTAGTCCATGCCGTAGATGAAATCATACAGTGGTAAATACCGGGAGAGTAGCTGTTTAGTACAATCAAGCGCAGCGCAGATTGGACTAAAACAGATACCAAATCGGTATTACTGAACTCACCCGGGATTACCGATCAAAAAAAAGCCCCGAAGTAAACCTCGGGGCTTTTCTCACTACTAAAACTCTCTTATAACTACTCACAAATACTGAAGCGCAAAACCTCAGTATTTTTCTCTTGCTCAATCTCCAGAATGTAAATACCATTTTGAAGACTTTGAACATTGACAACACCTGTTTCTCCATTATTGTTCAAACCACAGGTGTTTTTTATGAGTGTTTTTCCGTTGAGGTCGGAAATGGTATATTTTATTGGGCCATTGGACCGGGTGTTCTTTGTAATAAATAATAAATCTGAGGCTGGATTGGGATAAACCAGGCTGCCGGTATGGAATGCAACTTCATTTAATCCCACGTGCGGCTGAAACTGAAAAGTAGTGCCGTCCGACAAGGCTCCCCAGAGCTCCATCGCAGGACCATTGTTGTTGTTGTCCACATTCATAAACCCGCTGCTGAAAATCACTACCGACTTCCCAAAATAGCCCCATGTGGCAAATGGTGCGTCATATTCACCGATAAGAAAAGTACCTGATCCGTCGGTGAGTCGAAATACATAATCTCCTTCAGCACTGAAGGCTGTATAACCGGCAAAACTGCTGTAAATGACATTATCCACGAAATTGTTGAGCGGCAACGTAATCTCACTGAGGCTAATATTCGGTGCATCGGTACTGCCATGATAAAAAAGTATATCCGTGTCTACTTCCATCATTGCATTCTCCCTGGCACCTGCGTAAAGCTGAATGTCCAATGGCTGAACAGGAAAATAATTGTCTTCTACATAAACTCCATTCACCATGAATATATAAGTCTCCGATTCGTCGAGGTAGAATGGGAAATTGGCAATGGCGTCCTGGTATCCATTGCTATTGCCGGGAGCCAGTGCCATCTGGATAGGAGTGGAGGCGGGTATATCTACATAAGAATTGGCCTTGCGAAAATCCAGGTCATTGATCCAGAGTTCGCCGTTGAGGTAAACGTCCAGAGTAGACAGAAATTCATCTGCCGAATTGTGTATGAGTTGTGCCCTGGCATAAACCGGTTCGGCAGCCACAGGGAACTCCAGCAAAGCACCGCCGCCGGGTAAGGCCGCCCAAAGGCCAAACTCCGGACCTCCATTGTTATTCTCCGGATTTTTGAAGCCACTGGCCAATAACACAATGGACGAACCCTGAAGTCCAAGTCCGGCAAGAGGCGCATCGTAAGTATTGATTTCAAATGTGCCACTCACGTCGGTTACTTTCAACTGTACATTGTCCGTCTGGAAATAGATGTAATCGTAATATGCTCCGTATCCAATGTTGTCTATCAGTGTCACGTCTGGCGGAATGACTTTAATATCAATGCCGGCTTCATCTGTAGAACCATGACAGAAAAGTATATTGGTCTGGCCAAGGTCATCGGAAACTTCAGTAGCATTCGATTGAATCAAAAGCTGAAAAGGTGGTGCCGGCAAATATCCTTCGGGATTAAATATTCCTGACACCACGGCCACATAAGTCTGCTCATTCTCCAGAAACAATGGAATGGAGGTAAAGGCATCCGCAACTGAATTGCTGTTGGAAGGAGCAAAGGCAATTGACTGATGTATTTCAGCAGGAAAATCAATGTAGCCGCTGGAAGTGCGGAAGCCAAAATCATCCAGCACAAGTTTATCGTCGAGGTACACATCCACTATGGCAATGCTCAAATCTGGTGAATTGTGTATAAGATTTATTCTGGCTTTCGAGGGAAGAAGCTCCGTCATTGCTCCGCCCTGGGCAGTGCTCAGCCAAAGTCCCAACGCCGGGCCATCATTGTTTGTTTGTGTGGAAAGGAAACCCGAAGCGACACAAACCAAGGGCATACCTTCAAAACCCAACCCGGCAAGAGGCATCTCAAAAGACTTCATAAAATCCAATCCATCGGCACTGGCCACTGTAAGTCGTTTGCTGCCATCGCTCAAGATGATGTTGCCCGTACTTTCAGTATAATTGATGTCGTTGGCCAGAACCATGCTGGCGCCAGAAGTTTCGATCAGATCAAATTCGGGAAGATCTGTAGCTCCATGCAAAAAAACAAAATCGGTCTCACTAGGCGATGAAATCTCCTCGATTCCGCCAACCAGGTTGATGGTAACGGCCGGCGCAGGAGAATAGTTTATGTCGTCAGCAATTCCATTGATTACGGCCACGTAATTTTCTTTTGTGAGCGCATTCATTTGCATTGTGGCAATTGGATTTTCCTGCCCCGTGCTATTCATCGGGCAAACAGATAAAAGGCCATCGAACTCAGATCTTACTGTGACAAAACCAGTCGCATGTCTGAACTGGAGGTCGTCTGCTTTTTTTACGTTGTTCCAGTAAACATCTACAAATTCGAGACTATTATCGGCAATATTATGAATGAACTGAATCTTCGCTTCACTCGAAGGAACTTCTATCAGTGCTCCTCCTTCGGGCAGTACAATCCACAACCCCAATTCCAGCCCTCCGCTGTTGTTCTCAGGATACAAGAAACCCGATGAAATAATAGATACTACCTTGTTTTCAAGGTCGAGATCCGAGAGATCCAATTCATAAGAATTAAATAATTCATTGCCCTCCGAATGCCTGAGTTGAATTCTATATTCTCCACCCGGAAATGGAATAAAAGGAGTTGCATTGCCGTAGGAAAGGTTGTCGTAAATATTGCCTCCAATGATGATGGCTTCTGCAATATTATATTCTCCCACATCTGTACTCCCGTTTAAAAATACAATATCCGTATTGCCCATGCCACTAACTGAAGAGGGTACTTCTGATATAATGTGAAGCTCCAATTCAGGATCGGGAGAATATCCCGTTGAACTTTCTATTCCATCCAGCGCAACAATGTATTTGTTCTCCGGCGACCAATGTGTCTCAAAAGATACAAAAGCATCATCTTGCGACTCGCTATTATAATGGGCAATATGGATATTGGAGTTCACATCAGCCGGTAAATCAAGAAAAGGAGTTGAATACCTGAAATCCAGGTCATCGGCAATCTTCTGGCGATTTGAGTATACATCTATCTTACCCATTGATTCGTCTGCCGAATTGTGTACAAATTGAACCCTGGCTGAAGTGGATTGTAGTGGAATCATCGGTCCGCCAAGTGCGGTAGAAACCCATAATCCGAAAGATGCTCCATTTTGGTTCTCTTCGGGATCGAAAAATCCTGAGGCAACCACCGTTATTGCTTTTCCACCAAGGTTCAATGAAGCGAATGGCGCTTCATATGAATAATAGGAATCATCATTGTTGCCATCCACAACGGAGAACCTGTAATTGGCAGTGGGTACGCTGATATAATCGCGAAACTCTCCGAAACCCATATCTTCCGCTGCAGTGAGCAGGAGAAGTCCGGATTCATTAATGTCAATTACCGGTGAATCCGGAGCACCATTACAAAACAAAATGTCTACAGAGGTTGAACCCGTTCCGCTCTGAAGTGCAAATGGGTAAATACTTAGATTTAATGGCTGCGGTGGATCGTATGACGAAGATGTATCATAAGTGCCATCGATCATTATTATATTACTGCTGCCGGAAACCAAGCCTCCGTTGGTGAAATTTACAAAGGCTTCGGTAGAATTGATGCTTCCCTTCGGCGCTATGGCTATAGTGAGTTGGACACCCGATGAGGTACTGAGAAATGAAGTGGAATTTCTAAAAGCCAGATTAGCTGCCACAAGATTGTTGTTGATGTAAAGATCAATGGTATCCAGATCAGGATGCGGACAATTCTGAATGAATTGAATGTATGCATTCTGCGCATTTGAAAAGAAGGATATAACCGAAATAACTACGGCAAGCGCAATTCTTTTAATCATCAAATAATTCAATATTGATTCGTCAAATAATACCAATTCCTGATAAAATTTAACCCCAGGGGTAAATTATTTCGTGAATTGGTTATGCCCCCACAAAAGCAAACAGTTCCATCAGACGCGGCCGAAACCTGCCTCTGCCGGCAGGCAGGTGGGACTATATTATTTTTGTGAGCAGCATAATAAAATGCCACAAGTCAATGACAAAGGTAGTTAAGTTATTTATTTGAAGTAGCTAAGTAATTGTTTTTTATGGTTGTAATAAAATTGTTGGTGATCAAAAGACAATCCTTATAAACTTGTAATAAATAGCTATAATATTGGAACAAATTTGCACAGGGTGCGTTGCATATTGCATTTGTTTTCAGGAATTTGAAGCCGGAATTTTTCTGGCTGAGTATTTGTCAATAACCGCAAAATGATTGAATGATGAAATTAGTAGTAGCTATTGCCTTTTTATTGTGCTTCAACTTATGTCAGGCGCAGATAATAATCAAACCTTACCTCAAAGAATTTAAGTGCGATGTGGATGGGGTACAAGACCTTGATCCTGTTGAAGCCACCAGCGAATCTGGCCCGGTGACAGTCAAAATCGACGAAATCATAGCCTCTGGCGGCTGTGCCGGTACTTTGATACGCACTTACACTTTTACGGATAAATTTGGCAATGTGGCAAAGGCCGAACAATACATCAAATTGAGTGATAACCTTGAACCTCAGCTTATTGGAGCACCAGCGAATATATCGGTTACCGAAGACCAATTGCCCCAACCCAACCATGTAGACAGTTGGGACAACATCGGACAGGCGCCACCTGTGGAATTCAAAGAGAGCAGAGAAGGCAACGTAATTACCAGAATCTGGAGTTGCACTGATCCTTGTGGAAATACCGCCACTGCCAAACAAGTCATTACCATTATAAAGAAATAATTTTTCAAGAAAAATTGAATTAGCCCCAGGCGGGGCTTTTTTTATGTCATTTTTTGTGGGCAGATTTTATGTGGGCAAAATTTTGCCCACACAAAATCTGCCCACAAAATTTCAATATGAAAAATATTGTTATACAGATTTGGTATCTGTTTTAGTATAATCTGCGCTGCGCTTGATTGTACTAAACAGCTACTCTCTCGGTATTTACCACTGTATGATTTCATCTACCGCATGGACTAAATTAAAATGAACATTGGTATTAGCTGTTCGGTAGTCATTTTGTCCATTTTTATGTGTAAACCTAATTTTAGGACAAGATAGGTCATCCTGGTTGAGGGAATATTTTAGCCGGACAACAATTTTAATATTTAGATATCTTTCGGATTCTAATCAGTAATATCTTATTGTGCCGTCGAATCTCGGATTATCTTGGCGGCCTTAAAACAATCAAATTATTCTAGTACAATGAAAAAGGGCATTCTGATTACTCTTCTTGTAGCCGTTGTGGGTGGATCCGCCGCACTTTGGTACACATTCAAAGGCAGCGACAAACACCTCACGCTCATTCCCAAAGACGCTGCAATAGTGGTAAATGTCGACTTTAAAAGTCTGGCAACCAAGATGGACTTCGAAAAAATGAAGGAGTTTCAATGGTTTAAGGATGCGCAACAGGAAATGAAAGAAGGCGATGCCTCCTCCAAAAGAATGTCGGAAATTATGGAGTCACCGCTTTCAACCGGAATCAATTTTATGTCGCCCATCTTTTATTTCAATGAAACTATAGACCAGAAAATGTACAATGCCGTTGTTTTCGACATCAGAAGTTCGAGTGATTTCGAAAGCACCATTGCCAAAGCTGATGACAAACTCAAAATTGAAGACGGACCTAACTTTAAATGGGTGAAATTTGGTCCTGATGGTGGCCTTGCCTGGAACTCAACTGGTGGAATGCTTTTTATGAATAACCGCGGATATATGGATGAAGGCGACGAGGTAGAAGGAATACCTGAATTTGTGGTATCTGCTTTTTCCAGAGACAAAGCCAATAGCATTCTCAGCAACGACAAGTTTGCCGAACACATGAAAGGAGCAAAAGACATTTCTTATTTCATGAATGGAAGTACTTACCTGAAAATGATGTCAGGCTATATGCTTGGCTCCGGGCTCATGGGCGGCCTGTCATACATGGATAATACTTACACTTCGGGTTATCTGGAATTTCAGGATGGCAATATTCAATTCAGTTCTAAAGTGATGTCAGATAATCCTGAATATGCTAAGATTAAAGACATCATGAGCGCTTCGATTAGCGCTGATCAATTAAAAAACATTACTGATAAGGATGTATATGGAGCTATGGCGTTGAAACTGGATATGGCAAAGCTATGGGCAATGCTCAATGAAATAAAGGTAGTGAAAGATGCCAAGCCAGAAATGATGCAGACATTGGGTGTGACTGAATCTGAACTTGAATCACTTCTGGGAGGTGAATTTACTTTCGCACTCACCAATTTCACCAAAGAAGCTGACCCAATGAGAGTGGAACTCACGCCAGAGCAGCTTGGTGCTATGGAAGAATACGAACGTTATGAGTATGAATACATGAATCGCGAACCGGATATGATGCCCATGTTTACCCTTAGTTTTTCCAGCGGTAACAAAGAACTGGTAAAAAAAATACTCAACGAAAAGATGGTTGCTCAAGGCGAGCTGGCTTTTGCTGATGGAATATACACCACCACAAGCACCGGAGATTTCCACGGTAATCTGGTAGAAACCAGCACAGGATTTATGTTTACCAACGACAAATCTGTAGCTTCAAAAGCCATGTCAGGTTCTCTGGCAGCAGCACCTGAAAAAGTAACTAACCTTGCCAACAGTCAGTGTATGGCGGCTTATATGAATTTGAGTCTCAATACTTATCCTGATCTCGTAAAGACTGAACTGGCGAAAAACATGGGAAGGTCTTACACCATGTTTGAGACTTACATGCAGGTCTTTAAAGAAGCGCGTCTTCAGCAAAATACAGACAAAGGAACTTTTGATATCGAACTTTCAGAGGGCAGCGGCAACAGTCTGTACAGACTGATGAAACAAACCGACGAAGTCTATAAGATGACCAAGAACCCAAGTTAATGGCTGGGTATAATATTCGGTTTGAAAATGTTCTTCCTGCATTTCTGGAATCTTTGCAGATTCCCGAAAGTGATATTTGGAAAAAGAATTTTGAATTAACCGAAAATCTGCATTATCTGGTAAGAGCGCATTCCGGTAAGGGGAAATCCACCTTGCTGGGAATGTTGTTTGGCGCGCGCAATAAATATTCAGGGCAGGTTTTTATTGGTGAGAAAGAATTGCAGCAAATCGACCTGATGGAATGGAGTGCCATCAGAAAGGATAAAATTTCGATGCTTTTTCAGGAACTCAGGTTATTTGATTTGCTTACTGTTCGGGAAAATCTGAAATTGAAAATCGACCTTACCGGAAAATACGATATAGAGCAGGCCATTCAATGGCTTGATGCGTTGGGTATGGCCGATTTTATTGATCGACCCTGCAAGACTTTGTCCTTCGGACAACAACAGAGAGTTGCCATTGTGAGGAGTTTATTACAGCCCTTTCACTGGCTGCTGATGGATGAACCTTTTAGTCACCTCGACGAATATAATATTCAGATAGCCCTTGAACTGATCAAAAACCGCTGCAAAGAGAATGGCGCAGGACTGCTCATTACATCGCTGGGTTCAACACACAATTATTCATTCGACAAGCAATTGAATCTTTGATATGATGTTCAGGAAAATTTTTTCAAAGCTCATCAAACCCTGGCAGATTTTTCTGGTGTCTGTTGGTTCTTTTGCAGGATTGCTCATGTTGTGGGTGCCGATTCAATCTTATTTCGACATCAGTTCGGCCATGAAATCCAAAAAAGATTTGTTTGGCGATCACTTTCTGGTTTTGAATAAGACAGTTTCAGTTTTTAGCGCACTGGGCTGGGGGAGTGGCGGATTTACAGCAGAGGAGATCAACGCACTGAAATCCGAAAAAGGAGTGAATGACATTGGCGCTTTTACGGCCAATACTTTTCATGCCATGGCCAGTGCAGACTTCGGCGACAACGGACCTGTTGTAAAGACTGAAATGTTTTTCGAAGCCGTTCCGAATCAGTTTTTGGACGAGCGCCCCATGGGCTGGAATTGGTCGCCCGAAAGCGATGAAGTGCCTATTATTGTTCCATCAGATTATCTGGCATTGTACAATTTTGGTTTTGCACCCGGACAAAATCTGCCGCAGATTTCTCAGGATCTGGCCAAGTTATCCGGTTTTACCATTGTCATTTCAGGCTCTGGAAAGGAGCGCGTTTTTAAAGGTCGTATTGCAGGATTCAGCGATAGAATCAATACTATACTTGCACCATTGAACTTCATTACTTTTTGTAATGAAACTTACGGAGCAAAGGCTCCTCCCGATCCAAGCAGGATTATTGTAGAAGCCAGTGATATAACAGCCCTTGCTGAAGTAATGAAATCCAAGGGCTACGAAAGCAATCAGGAAGCTTTAAAGTCTGGCCGGATACAGAGCGTAGCAAACCGCATACTTACTATCACATTGGCCATTGGTGCGCTCATCGTGTTACTTTCTCTGGGGTCTTTTTTGCAGTTCGCTGATTTACTTATTGCGCGTTCTGATTTTGAAATCCGCACTTTATCTTATCAGGGATATGATTACAAAAAAATCAGTGCCATTATTTTTCGTCAGGTATTTGTTTTTGTGGCCATTAGTGCTGCACTGGCCCTTCTTGCGGGCATTGCCATCAGGTGGTTTCTGTTGAAGTATATGAGTGTTCTGGTAGAAAATCCAACTGCATTTCCCAAGCTGATCTCTTTTGTAATCTTCTTTTCTGTGATGGCTTTTTATCTGGCTATTGCGTATTGGAATATTGTGCGGCAGACGAAGAGGTTGTCGGGGGCGTATTGAGGAATAGGCATTCTTAATTCGAATACTAGTTTTTTTACATTTCGAATCAGTTCGTTTTTCTCTGAATCTCTAATAACCTATTTCTTCACCACCCTGCTCACCAATTTTTGCCCGCCTTCCATTTCTACTTCCAAAAAATAAAGCCCTTGCGCCAGCGGAGTCACATCCCATTGCTGCATGTGGTTATACACAGCCTCCGACCACAACATTCTGCCCGTTACATCTAGTAGCGAAGCGCGCGTGCTATTGGGTGGAAGCTCCGCCTGTAAAATATTCCCCGCAGGATTGGGCCATACCTTCATTTCGTATTTTTCCGATTCTTTTACACTCACAAGTGGTGGACAGTTACTGGGCTCAGCATAACCACAAGCGTCTGTTTTGATAAGCCAGTAGGGTTGGCTTGTGTTAAGAATGGCTCCAAGAATAGCATACCCGCCGTCGGGTGTAAGGCCGGCATCTGTGGAGTATGATGTTACGTTATTATCTGTATTCGGCGGATAATAGATTTGGTACCACTCCAGATTCAGGTTTTCATCTGTTTTGAAAGCAATTGTAAATCCTCCTGTGGCATTGCCCACGTAATTACCTCCGAAAACGACACCAAAATAGCCGCCATTCTGCGCTCTCAGCAACTTCACGCTTTTGTATTGTTGCACTGTGGTATCCACTATCTCCGGAAATGGGAACTCCCGCTCTTGCAATAATTCTAACGTGTGAACTGAATATTTCTGAATAATCGGAATTACACTAATGTAATTGCCATTAAAATCGGCAAAGGTTGTTTTGTGTCTTAAAATTACCAGAGTATCATCTTTGATCAAACCATTTCCGGTGTCTTCTGCCCAGAAGTAATCTCCCTGGCCAATAAAAACCTCATTAGTTACATTGCCTAACTCATCAGCTTTTTGCAATGACGATCCTGCGGCCATAGAATTTTGACTTGCAGAATTGAAAATGATAATTGAATCATTGGGTGTATTGTAAATTTGCAGTTGCACTCTACCGCTCATTGGTTCAGGTTCTTCAACATACCAGTCATCAATTAATACTCCGTCCAGATTGAGTTTGAAATAATGGTGTCCTTCGTAATTGGTTTCATCATTAAAGGCTCGAAGCGTAACGATGTACTCAGTTTCATTGATGGCATACATCATATCCACCTGATAATTTATTTCTCCAAAAGGGAAGCAGCCACTAAATCCGGGTAAAATTACTTGATCAATTTTGGTGAAATTACTGTCCACCTTAATGACTGTAGGTGAATTGCAGCCTGATTCATTTTCGTACATAGCTAAAATTAGCATTCGATTACCGGATATCTTTAGCATATCAGCGCGAGTGCCTTCAAAAGCTACTTCAGATTCGACCAATTGATCAGAGAAAACATTTCCCGAAGAATTGCTAATTTTCTTTCCAGTATAACCCAAAAGAAATTCATTGTTTTCTCCCGACCAAATTCCTAGTCCGATTGCATTAATGGTATCGGCTCGAACATCTAAGTGCTTTGCAGCAGATAAAATGTTCGGTGGTTGAATGTATAATTCATTCCACCACGAATATTGACCATGGGACTTATGTCCCACGGTCAATATTACTAAAGTGAAGATTATGCTTAATCTTGATTTCATTATAATTTCATGAATTTAGATTGATTGATGGTATTTCCATCTTGATCGGTCATTTTCAAAATATACTCTCCTACAGAAATTTTGGCAGTGGTAATGGTGACTTCCTGCTGCCCTTTGTAAAGACTTATTTTCTGAATGAGTTTACTTTTTCACCACCCTGCTCACCATTTTTTGCCCGCCTTCCATTTCTACTTCCAAAAAATAAAGCCCTTGCGCCAGCGCAGCCACATCCCATTG
>JANNEQ010000234.1:0-23972 GCA_031378885.1 Flavobacteriales bacterium | reverse complement strand
CAATGGGGTAAACGATCCAGGATGGATCGCATGTTTATAGTTACGATATTGACTTCGGCGATAAACGACCCGGAAAGTGTCGAATGTTGATCGGTTCAATTATTTAACTTAATGTCATTGCCCGGAGGAGCGGCCCTTTGGTAGAATCGAAAGTGAACGTCATCCAATCACCCTTCCATTCCCTCACCACCTTGCTTAATGTTTTTCCTCCTGAACACCGAAGCATCGACTTTTCCGAATTTCCAGGCAAATTGGAGGCGAAGAAAACGGGCGTCTCTTCTTTTGAAGGTTTCCTGAATAAAATAAGGGGATTCGGAATGGATATAATTCACACGCGAGCGGAGTGCATCGTTGTATGAGAGAGTGAGCGAAATATTTTTGCTCTTGGTAAATTCTTTTTTCAGGGAAAAGTCGAGCGCATAACTTGGGCGCAAATAACCCTGCACGGTGTTGCCGCCGCCGCCAAAACCACCACCACCCATTCCTCCGCCACCGCCTCCGCCACCACCACCGCCGCCTCTTTCGCTGCTGCCTACTTCGAGTGAGCGTTTGCTGGTATATTCGAATAAAACCTGTAAGGTGAATGCCTTGGGCAATTTGAAAATCGCATTGCTCTTGAACCACCAACTGGTTCTTTTTTGGGTGAGGTTTTGCGAAATATTGGTTCCGTCGATTGAAGAATAATAGAGGTTGAAGTTGTTGGTGATGTCGAGCCATTTTGCCAGTGAATTCCGCGCCACTACTTCAAGGCCCGCCGCAGTGCTGCTGTTGGCATTGTCGTATGTGTTGATCACTACATTTCTGTCTAACACCGGACTGTATTCTATAATCTGATTGCGCACGGTCAGATCTGTAGTATAGCGGATGTAAGTAGAGGCGATAAATACATTTTGTCTGCTTCTGGAATATTGGTAAGAGAGTTCCATCAGGTTAGTAAACTCTGGAAGCAAAGAAGGATTTCCCACATTTATATTCAGCGAATCTGAGTAGTCTACAAATGGAATCAACTGCATAAATGAGGGCCTGGAAATCTTGCGCGATACAGCAAGTTGAATGTCTTGTTTCTCATTGATTATACGCGTAAGGAATAACGACGGAAAAACACTCAGCGGATAACTATTGGAAAAGGTAAGGGAAGTGTCAATCAGTTTTCCTCCGTACTTACTGCTTTCCAAACGCAATCCAATCTGGTATTTCCATTTCTCCGAATCTTTGGATATGGTGCCGTAAGCGGCATAAACCTGATCGAGGTATTCGTAATTGACGAGCAGGCGCTTTAGTTCTTTGTAGTCGGCAATGGTTGAGTCGTAAGAAAAATTTCTATAAGAACTCTGGTAATGTCTGATGGCACCGCGGCCACCTACTTCCAGTTTCCAACTGCTGCTGAGAAGATTGGTAAAGTCTACCTGCGATGTGTAAAGTTCCTGCTCGGCGCCACCAGTTTGTTTCAATTGAGAGCGCGCTCCAGTGTCGTAAGTATTGTCGTAAAACCCTTCAAATACGCTTTGTATTTTATTGAAGTTTACATCAGCACTGATTTCTTTTCCTTCTTTCGAAAAAAGATGTTTGAATAAAATGGACGAACCCAGGTTATTAAAATTTCTGACAGGTCTTGAGATACGGTTGTATGTGGAATACGAATCAGAGGCAGTAATTGAAGAATCTGTTCTTGCGTAAATAGAATCTGCAGAAGCAAACCTTCCTTTGGTGTAGGATTGGGAAAAAGTAATGGTATTTCTATTGTCAATAAACCAATCCAAGCCAATTTTGCCGTTGCCAAACAAATTCTCGTTCACGGTTTTCTGTGTCTGCGACAGGTACGTTGCGGGCTGATAGAGGAAGTTGGTGCGGTCAGTTGTTCCCGTACTAATGGCCTTTCGTCTGTTCACATTGGCGTTAAAAAAGAAATTCAACTTCCCTTCGCGCAGGTTTAGGTCTAATCCGCCATTAAGCCTTTTGCGCATATCCACACCGGCTCTTAAACTTCCGTTGTATCCCATGCCGCGGTTGTGCTTCATTACAATATTGATAATTCCTCCTGCGCCACCGCTTGCATCATATTTTGCAGAGGGATTTGTAATGACTTCCACGCGCTGAATGGCGTCTGCCGGAATCTGATCAATGGTCAAAGTGGTGGGCCTGCCATCCACAAAAATTTGTGGCGGACTATTTCTTACCGTTACATTTCCATCCACATCTACTTGAACTGAAGGAACATTTTTCAGCACATCTTCTGCCGTGCCTCCGGAGTTGATAGGATTTTTGTCTACATCATACACTCTTTTATCAAACTCAAGTCTGAAGCCGTCTGTGGATCCTTCTACAACAGCCTCACCTGTGGTTACTCCGGCTTTAATCTTTATGTTGCCCAAATCCATTTCCGGTGCCCCCATCATTCCTTTGCCCCCTTTCAGTGTAAAAGTTTGTTGTATGGCCGCAAATCCAACCATTGATACATCGAGTAAAAGCGGTTGTCCGACCGGAACTTTATCTACACTGAAATCTCCATTGGTGAGTGTAAGACAGCCGTTAATTACTTCAGACTTAGTGGAGTCGCCGGGATTTGCAATCGACTTCATCACCTGTACCACAGCATATTCTATCGGCTTGCCGGTTTCGGCATCGACGATTTTGCCATAAACTTTTCCGGTCATTCCGGAGCCTCCATCGGGTCTGCCACCACCTTTGGGCTTACCCTGTCCATCTTTTTGCGATAAAGCTGACAAATTCATCAGAACAAGAAGAACGGCGAGGGAAAAGTATTTCATCTATTTTGTGTATCGTGCATCAAAGAGGAGCAGGCTTATTGCATGCTGCTCACCGCTTTTTGGATTTGTTTGATTTCATTTTTCATCATGCCTTTTGCATCAAGCTTTTTGGCTTCATTCAAAAAGTGCATGGCTTCTCTCTTTTTTCTTTTGTTGATATTGATTACGGAGAGGTTGAGATTGGCAGCGGCCTTGTCCTGATCCATACGAAGACCTTGTTTCAATGCTTCGCGCAGGTATTTTTCACTTTCGTTCAAATTTCTTTTGTCTATGTCGGTAGAACCCATCAGAAAGTAATAATAGCCCTTTTGGTTCTGCCAGAGATGGTTGGGGTTGATGCGTGAAAGCCAGATTTTTGCCTTGTCGTTCTTCTGCTGACGCAGGTTAAAGAAAGCCAGTATAAGGCGAATGCTTCGCAATACTATTAGTACCAGAATGGCGGTGAAGAGGAGCATAAAAATTCCACTCACCCAATGTCCGGTGGCAAAAAGGTAAATGGTGTACACCAACGAAAGAAGCGCAACTGCTCCTTTAACTATCCTTGAATCAATACTTTTCATTGTTTTTTTACTGTGATTTTTTTATTAAAACGGGCTGGCAAAGCTAGTCAGGAATTCACATTGCTAATCACGGTTCAATGATGAATGGCAGTAAGCCCACAATTAAATGTGAAATGCGCAGGCAAAGCTAGATTTGATGCCGGTTCGATCTATTAACCTGAGTCAATTTAGGACGATTTTTCTTGAGCAATCCTTCTTAAGAAAGATTGAAATGGCCGGTTGTTATATATTTCTCAGTCAGGGAGGGCAGTAATTCCGATTTGGTATCTGTTTTAGTAGAATCAAGCGCAGCGCAGATTCTACTAAACAGCTACTCTCTCGGCATATACCACTGTATCATTTCACCTGGTACATGGACTAAATTGAAATGAACATTGGTATAAATTGCTGCAATCCTGATAAATTTGGCAATGGTCTTACATTATATTTAAAGTCCTTGGTTAGCTTTGTGGCCCAAAAATTCAGTAAAATGCCGACCAAGCATCACAACGTCAATATTTTCAAGCTCAGGATAATTGTAGATACTGAGGAAGATGTATTTCGCGATATCGAAATAGAAACCGACTCGACCTTCGAGGACCTGCACAAAGCCATACTCGATTCTTTTGACTTTGAAGATGGTGAAATGGCCAGTTTCTATATGAGTAACGAGAGTTGGGAAAAGGGCATGGAAATTCCGTTGATGGAAATGGGCGATCGGCCGGGTGCCAGCAAGAGTATGAGTAATACAAAGCTGAGCGACATGATTTCGCAGCCATCAGACAAAGTGCTCTATGTCTATGATTTTATGAGAATGTGGATTTTCTACATTGAGTTAATGGAAATCAAAAAAGACAAGCCCAGCACCATTTATCCAAGAGTGGCACTTATCTATGGCGATGCACCTTCTCAGGATTCTAAAGAAATGGATCTTTTCGGGGATGAATTTTCTGAGTCGGAGTTCAAAGAAGTTCATGGTGGCGAGGGAGACGACGAAGAGGAAGATGACGACGACATGTTTAGTGAAGGAGGAGAGTACTTTGACGAGGAAGATTTCAACGGCAGTATAATGGATAGAGATGATTATTAATGAAAATTAATTTTCGGGTTCTGACCTCAGAAATTCCCGACTTTTGCGCCATGAAGAGATATTTCAGGTTTTTGATTTTCGCTAGCCTCGCTTTGAATTTGTTTTCCTGTAAAACAGACAACAGGCAGGTTACGGCCGATATGATCAATTTCCCGCAATCGGCTTCAGGAACCAACACCGATGATCTTCCGGCCATTACTTTTGATGAGCCCAATTTCAATTTTGGAAAAATTGCGATAGGAGAGAAGGTTAGTCACGTATTTCATTTTACCAATACCGGAAAGTCTCCACTTTTAATCAAGGAAGTAAATCCTACGTGCGGTTGTACAGTAGCGAAAGATTGGCCGCAAGCTCCTGTCGCACCGGGAGAAGGAGGTAATATTTCAATGGAGTTCGACAGCAAAGGATTTCCGGGAAAAATCGAAAAGACAATTACTGTGCTCACCAATGCATTTCCAAAAGTGGTGGATATAAAACTGATTGGTGAGGTAAGCGGCGTTGAAGTCGAACTGCCAGCAGAAACCAGGGAATAATTCAAAGTAAAAATAATAAACCAACAAGCAACTCGATTATGATGATTCAATTTCTTCAAGCTACAGGAACAGGCGGAGGCATGTCAGGCACCTTATTGTTCATGGTGGGCTTTTTTGCGATCTTTTATTTCTTTATGATTCGTCCGCAGTCAAAGAAGATCAAAGCGGCCAAATTATTTCAGGAGTCCATTGCAGTAGGCGCCAAGGTAATGACAGTAGGAGGCATTTACGGCGAGGTGCTGGAAGTAGATGAAAAGACAGTAGTACTTAAACTGGATCAGGGCAGAATGCGCATTTCTAAAGTGGCATTGAGTCCGGACAGCACGGTAACGGAAGCTGCAGAGAAGCGATAAATAAATTTAGAAGGAAATGGAAAGGATGGCTGAGAGGCTGTTCTTTTTTTTTTTAAATCATTTTAAACCACATAAAATGATACTGAAGTCTTCAATTTTTATTTGTTAAGGACAGCAAAGATACCAAATTGAATAATTCCGATATATTGGAGCAGCTTTTTATGTTCGGGTAATACTATTTAATCATAAATTTTTGGGAGTACTTATATTCGTCCCCATTAATTTCAAGATAGTACAATCCACTTGATAGCGCGCCAATACTAAGGTTATTTGTACCCTCAACTAAAGTTTGATTTGTATTATAACATAATCTTCCGCATGAATCGAAAATGCAAATAGAGGTATTTATTCTTCCGGAGCTATTGATTTGCAATTGATTTGAGCCATCTAAAAAGTTGCACAATAGATACGGCAGATTTTCTCCATTTGAGGTCCAATTCTCGACGCTGGTTTTGACACAAATCTCACCTTGAGTAATTTCAGAGGTTATCAATGTCAATGGTGATGAAGAAATGCTGATTGAATTTGGAGTTGCATCAGGAAATAAGAAGGTTGATGTAGCAAAATCAGCTTGTTCAATTGTAACATCGTTTAAAGAACAATTTTGACTTATGTTACCATTAAAATCAGATTTAAATATCAGGCCAACTCTGGCCTCATTGCTATCGGACATCCAGCCGCTAATTACCAAACCATCCGCAGCCGTTTCTGCTGAATACAAATGCGCTTGATCCGCATCTATAAATTCTTTATACCACATAGCTTCACCATCTGCATCAATTTTGAGTATTCCACCTTTATTGTTATTATTTATGATTTGGCACGCTGCCAAAATAAATCCATTGTCGGGACATCTGTCCATTCCCAATATTCTCATAGAACGGCTCGACGTTCCATAGACTTTTGACCAAAGCACTTCACCATCGTAATTTATTTTAAGTACCCATTGATCGGTCCCAACATTGCTGAAAATATTTAAACTAATTCCGCCGGCAATGATTAAGTTACCGTCTTCAGTTGGCTCAATCTGATAAAAAGGATGGGCAGCATTTACCTCAATTCCCTTTTTCCAAAGCACAATACCTTCTGAAGAGACTTTAACCAACATTGGTATCCAGGTATTATTGTAAGACGAACCTACTACCAAAAAATCACCATTATCGAATTCATAAATATCACCAAAAGATTGGCTATAGGCTCCTCCTTGACAAGTTTGCCATATCTCCTCACCATCAGAATTTAACTTATACATGTAAAAGTAACTAAGTGTGCTTGAAACGAATTTATTGCCGCACCCAATTATACCGCCGTCGGAGCATTCTTTAATATAGCGATGATCTATTTTAAAAGTTCCGGCAATTGAATGTTTCCAAATTATACTTCCATCCAGTGCAACTTTAAAAATAAATCCATCCTGATCAGATGTTCCGGACTCGCTCAAGCCACTAATCACTATATTACCATCTGAGGTTTGGATAATTTGATTCAAATATTCATTGCCTGGCAAACTATAACAATAATAATTTTCCATGACGCCATCACTGTTCAGAAAAGCCAGAAAGACGTCTTTCCCATTGCTCTGACTATCTTCGTAAATGCCAACTACTGCAATTCTCGAATCGGACAGCTCCAAAGCATATCTGCACTCAGTATCTCCCGAAAATTCAAAACTTGTTTTAAAATAAGATTGGGCTTGCAACGCGCACATATCCAGAATGTAAATAGTAAGAAAGAGCAAAAGGTGTTTCATTTGGCAATTGGGGTTAGAGAATTTTAAGCAACAATTCTGCGCATAATAATCAAGATCAAAAATAACTCATTTTTGTAATATTTATTGAATAAATTTATTCAACTTTCACTTTAGTTGTAAAATTGGGGTTTTAGCCACTTATAATTTCTTTTCCTATGCTACCGAAAGTTTGAGTGTATTTTATCAAATTGGTCTTAAAATCCAATTAAAAGTGGAATTAACCGATAATTCTCATTACGCTATTAATCATTTTTGCAACTTGGCCATGAATGGAATCTTTACCAAAAATATTCTGAACGATTTTCCTGTTAGAAATTTTGTCTTCATTGCTTAAGGGAGAAAGTTTCCAATCTTTTTTTATCAATGAGACCTTCAAGCCCAGGTTGTTTAAATATGTATACACAGGTGAGTTTTCATAAAAGTAGATATTACATCCATAAAAGACGAGCTTAACTATGTTCCCTAATGCTTGTTGTCTGAGGTGAGGCATTATCGCTATATCGCAGTCCAGTAAAAGCTCGGTGTAAATTTCGATGGGCATAAATTCGGTTACCGCGATAACATTTTCTCCGAATTTTTTTTTCGCATACTTTTTTACCAAAGCAGCATTGTACTTATTTCCATAGCCAAGGGGAATCAGGATATTTCTTCCATTGAGATCTTTGGTTTTTAGTTTTGATAGAACTGAAATGTGATTATTGGTAAATTCAGCCGAATTTCCGAGCAAAATTTTACTTCCGGCCTTGACAGGAATCTTTTCGTTTTCCAACAAATACGGATCAACATAATTAATCTGGTAATTTTGAGCATTGACCTTATAACTAGCCGAGAGTTTATTGAAGTCTTGTGGTACTAAGGTCACCAGATGTTTAATTTTACCAATCAATGAGATTAGATCTTTATTCCCTTTCTGGAAGTCAAACATAAACGGAGCCAAATCTTTAAGGAGCATTTTGCACCCATAGATAAAACTTTTTTTGTAATTAACCCTAACACGTAAAATTTTTGTTCTAAACTTTAAATGAATATTGTGAAAAGCACCAAGTTGGAATGCATCAGCTCCCCACATTGTCCATACAATTTTATCAGGATTAAAAATTTCTTCATTGAAAAGTAGACCGTATTCTTTGCGTAAAAAATGAATTATGATCAGATCGAAATTTTTCCGCAATTGAGTTAAATCAATTTCAGTAAATTTACAATAGGTGTTGTGGTACTCTATATTTTCATAAGTTGCTTCCACATACGATTGAAATTTAGGATCGTCAATAATGTGCAATATTCTAATCATTTAAATGTTTTAAAAATTTGCCAGGTACACCGACAAAAACACTATTGCTTTGAACGTCTTTCGTAATTACTGCTCCGGCTCCAATTATTACATTGTCGCCGATTTTAACCTTTGGTAGAATTGTACAATTACTACCCAATCTGCAATAATTGCCAATTTCGGCCTTACCCAGAATTGTAGCCTTTGGTGATATTTCGCAGAATTCTCCAATAATTACATCGTGATGAATTTGAGATCCTGTATTGATCAATGATCCTTTACCAATACGAGCATCCGGTCCTATAAAACAAAAATTCATGACATCATAATCGACTCTAGTCTTGTGTAAGCTTTTGATGGCAGAGGGTGCTGAAATTGAGTAATGTTCCAAACCAATGGAATTAAAAAGGGCATAGAATTTTTTTCTGGCTTGAACATCACCCATACCAAGAATAAACTGATTGTGAGATTGAGTAGTTCTTTTTACATCTTCAATATTGTTAATTACAGAGTAACCGTTAAGGTTTTTGAAATTTGGGTTATAATCATCGAAGAAGAGAATTTCTTCGGTGTAATTACTTTGAAGTAACACACTTAAAACTTCTTTTGCATGGCCGCCAGCTCCAACAATAATCATTTTCAATTGAGATTAGGTTCAAAAAGTAATCGTTAAATTTGTTTGTTAATAATGCGACATATTTTGTGTACAGATTCAATTTCTAAATCGTGATATAATGGCAGAGCCAATACTCTTGAAGAAATTGATTCGGAAATAACGCAGTCAACAGAATTTGATAAATAAGGCAGCTTATTCAGAGAAGGAAAAAAATATCTTCTTGGAAAAATATCGTCGTTGTTTAAGGCTTCCATTACTTCAGCCATTTTCTTTGTTGTCTGGAATACTATAGGATAATAAGAGAAATTGTATTCGACATCATTAAGAGCACTCATCGGTTTTTGAACTTTGGACCAATCGAGGCAGTTGTCATAAACTTCGGATATTATTTTACGGTTTTCAATAATGCTACTTAAATGATTGAGATTACATAAACCCATTGCGGCATGAAATTCAGAATTTTTACCATTGATCCCGGGTAAGATATAATCATCATAATAGTGGCCAAAACTCCTTAGAAGTTTGATTTTTTCGTGTACACCGTAATTCTTACAATATGTCAACCCTCCTTCAATGGTATGAAATATTTTTGTTGCATGAAAACTACAGGTTGAAATATCTCCGTATGTGAGCAGCGATTTTTTTTTATAATTTACATTAAAGGCATGAGCGGCGTCATAAATGACAAAAAGATTGTATTTTTTTGCAATTGATTCGATATGATCTACATCACAAGGCCATCCATAAACATGCGTAGCAAGAATCGCCCTGGTATTTTCAGTTATTTTAGACTCAATTAAATTTGGATTGATGTTAAAGTCGTTCTCATTTACATCTACAAAAACCGGAGTTATATTTTCATAAAGCAAGGAGGTAGTTGTGGCGCAATATGAATATGGAGTAGTAATTACTTCGCCAACTATTTCCAATGCTTTGATCCCTAACTGAATGGCGATAGTTCCATTACTTACGAAGCAAATTTTGTTATCATTCAATCTAGCTTTAAGTTTTTCCTCAAGTTCAAGCAGTAAAGGACCATTATTGGTCAATACATTACTTGCCCAAATCCGATCGAGTATATTTTCATATTCTTCTTTTGGAGGTAAAAAAGATTTTGTAACATTAATTCTCACTAAATTCTGATTTTGATCAAAGGTAAAAGGTTTTATTTTATCTACGACAATTTGGAGATTAATTTCATAAAGAATTATAGTGCATCAATTGATTGGTTAAAGCTACACTTTTAAATTAGTATGGAAATCTAATGGAAATAACTCCATTATTGATCGTTTGACGCCACAAATATTTGCTGAGTATTGTTACTTTACAGTCGGACTTAATGTAATTATAAATTAATAGTCAGGCTCACTCAATCCAAAGCCTTCCTCTTAATATTCTGATACAAATAAGTAATATCCTGCGAAATATTAAATCGGATTAATACCATTATGAAGGCAGATAGAATCAACAGCGATTTTAATGCGATTGTTCCAATTAGTTCTGCGGTAGTGGTGCCCAAATCGGGGATAATAATCCCTATCATGAAAAGGCCGGAGAATAAAAAAAGAATGTAAAGCTCTCTTATCGATAGAGGGTTCATGCCAAACTTATATCGCACAAAAAGTAACCTGAACGCACCGGAAATTAAAGTGACTGTGGCGGTTGCCACGGCCGATCCCATCAAACCCAGAGTGGGAATGAAAAGGTAGTTAAGTGAGACCACAAGAATTGCCATTAAAATAACCAGTACAGTATTGACCTTGTAATATTTTGAAAACGCAATAATTTCAGAGTTTAAACCCAGGCTCATGTCTATCCATTTGGCTGTTGCAATAACAATTACAATCCATTTGCCCTGCATGTAAATGTCCTTTTTGGGCAATAAACTCAATAGCGATTCAATGTTGACACATACCAGAACCAACATAATACCACCAATTAGCATTAAGTTCAAAGCAGATTTTTTATAAATTTCATCGACTTTTGACATTTTCGAATGAAAGAGATTATCTGCTAGAATAGGGGAGGAAATGGATTTCAATGCTTTTGCAGGAATTTCAATGGTTGTGGCAATATAAGACGCAATTACAAATATGGCAACCGCTTGCGTTCCAATTTCCTGGGCAATAATATTTCTATCAATGAACATTACCAGATTGACACCTAGACTACCAATGAGCACGAATCCACCAAATTTGGCCATCTCTTTCAATATATTTTTATCAAATCTGATGAAGTTTAAATTAAGATGGAGTACACCAAGCCTGTTTAAATAAATGAGCAACAAAACAAAAATGACAAGAAGGATTATTACATTAAGAATTAAAAATGCATAGAAAGAAATATAGCCTGATCCATAAATTACTATTGTAGCAATATTCAGAATTCTATACAATGTTTCGCGTAAAAAGGTGGGCACTGCAATTCTCTTATTGGCCCTGCTATATGCTTCTAAAACCATTGTGAGCGACCAGAATAATGACATGGGAATACTCATCCATAAAAAAGGAATAAGTGAAGGCGACTTCTCCAGGAATAGTTCTTTAAACCCGGCATTAACGAATAGCAATGGAATCAAAAACAATATAAATCCCAAAACAGGAAATAGGAGCATCAATCCAAGCATGCCATCATTCCCTTTTTCACTATTTTTAAACCGGGAAAAAAACCTATCGATAATATAGGGCGAGCCCAAATGAACAAACGTGGCGAAAAGCAGGCTGTTTTCGATCAATAACCTGGAGATTGCCAGCTCGTCGACAGACAAATAATAAGTTGCAATAAAAAGAGTATTAATGGCCCCTAGAATAACACCCAAATAGTAGCCAACGCTGGATTTAATACTTTGCCTGATGATTAATCCCATTAAGTTTTGGGTTTATATCCAACAATTAAATAATTACAGGCATCAGTGTCAATCACATGTTGTTTTTGAAATTTATCGAAAAAAGCAATCATTAATTGAAGTGGCGTTGAAACTACAGGACGAAACCATAACGGAAATTTAAACAGAAGTCCATCCTGAAAAATTTGCAACCCTGCTGCCATTCTTCCAAGCATTCCTCTAAATTCGATTACCTCAAAACCTTCCTTTTTAACTATTTTCTGAAGACCAGAGGATGTCCATCGCCAGTAGTCCGTTGGGTCGGGATGGTACATCCAGTAACCATGTGTAGTTAATACCAGCTTGCCACCTGGCTTTAGTACCCTGAATGCCTCTTGCAGATATCCGGCAGGATCTTCCACGTGTTCCAATACCTGGGTGGATAGCACCACATCGAAACTGCTGTCATCAATCAAAATTTTACTGTCATCGGAAATGAACACTTCTGCATGTGGATTCCAATTTAAATCAATACCCACATACTCTACTTTACTCAAGTTAAACAGCGAACGATAGGGCATGGTCCCGCAACCGTAATCGGCCAATTTTATTTTTGCGTCATGATTTTCAATGTGATTTTCTTTTGCAAAAAGAATGAGTTTTTTTAATTGCCTTAAGCTATACCACCTCGAGTTAAAAATTGACGCAGTCAATTTAATGTGCTCATGCGCTGCATCAGGCATTTTTTCCGTCCTGTTCATCTACTTGTTTTGGGGACCAAATATTAGTAAATAATGCCATAAATACTAACTAGATGGAGACATTGTGTGAATTTTTGCGCCTTTATCGCAGAAATCCACGCTATAGAGCCTTTAAAGGCTTGGTAACCAATAAAACTCTAAGATTCAATGAGATTTGAACAATTCCCGAAACGGAATAAGCAGCAATGTGCGGAGTTGTAAATTAACTTCATTATATCAATACCTAACTCCATTGTCTTTTATATAAACCACTCCAGTATGGGCGTCGAGCAGTACACGCGGATATCCATTGGGATCTTCGTTCTGAACCATCCATACAAGCTTGTATGATTTTGGTTGAAATGAAATACCTGAATTTATATTGTAAAATCCCAGGCTGTATCCGATACAAGTCTGGCCGAAGTCCAATGTCTTTTTTGCAATTTCAATCGCGCCTTTGTAGTCAATGGTTGGGTTGGTGGATACGTCTATTGCCGTTGGAATATTATCCATTGAATTGATGGAATTGTCCACCTTGCGTTTAAAAAGCCTGTAGTCTTCAAGGAATATTTTGTATCCTTTGTAAAAGACATGACAATGCATTCCGATGGTGTATTCATCATTGATTATCTTGAATACCTGAAGCTGAGAATATTTTGATAATGTATCCAAAAGCTCCGGAGCTGCCTTAAGATCGCGGATATTTGCCAGATGTCCTGAGTTTTTTAGCTCAGAAGGATGCTTGCAGGATTTAGAAATATTATGGCACCCGGCAAGATATATCAGGGTAGTTAGAAGGAATATTGCAGGTGTTATCTTCATTTGAAATTGTTGGTTTTCAATTACCACTTTGCAATACCAAATTACAACAATGATAATGAATTGCAAACATAGGTTCAAATGAACGGCGCACATGCCCGATGCAAACTATTACTCCACCATCACTCTCTTCGTAATCAAAACTCCATCAGCATTTAAACGAATCTGATAAAGCCCTGTTGGAAGAGCCCTCAAGTCAATAGAAACCTGATCGTTGTTGAACGAGCCACTTCCCACCAGTTTTCCATCGCTTGAAATGAGATCATAGCTCATTTGTTTGCCAGATAGGTGAGCGGCCTTTTTCAAATATACGTTGCCATGGGTTGGATTGGGCCACAGTTGAATATGTTGCGACAAATTATTGTCGTCAATCACACCCAATGCACCAATTTGCTGGATGTACAAAGTATCTGTTTCACTTGTGTTATTGATGTTTTGCACAATGAGTAAACCATCGCGTGTATCAAAGTCGTTTGCTTCAACCGAAAATTCTACAGTACCGTAATTGATACCCGATGATTGAGAAATCGAAATCCACGAAGGTGAACTCAGTACATTCCACTCAAGCGTTCCTGCACCAAAATTTGCAACGGCCAGATTGTTTGCTCCGCCGGCAGGGAAAACTATTAGCGAATCCATCCCCAGAACCAATTCCGGAACACCAGAATTTTCTACAGTGAAAATAATGTTCTCTGTATTGGGGTCTTCATCGAACTCCGTGATGCTGATTCCGGTAATGCCGTTTTCATCGAAGACAGGAATGATTTCCTGCGTAATGCCATCACCAAGATTTACGTTCGCAGCAAGTGTTTCAAAAAGGCCGCTTACTTCGTCCATGATTTGAATGGTCACATCATATTCTGTTGCTGCGCCGCTGTTGGTGATATACAAATAGGGCGCTGTGTATTCCAATGTAACACTTTGATCTGCTTCTAGGGTCAGGTCTGTTATTTCATAGAAAAATTCGGCGTCGCCATCTTGTGTAAATACCTGTGCCACTACATCCGTAGTTTCACCAATATTGTTGAGATAAGTCAAAGCCGTACCACTCGATTGAATAATGTCTTCTTGCCCTGCCAGTGTGCCATATCTGTTGTACATAATTGTGGTATTACCATTTCGCATACCACCAGTGAAGAATAGATTGTCATTCTCTGGAGTAGTAAGTGTATAATCACCAGTGGGAAGACTAAACTGATTGGGAATAATATCCAGTCCGCCATACCATAGCCATGGTTCCGCTCCCGGAATTGTATTTTCATAGAGATCATCACTTACATTTATGATTCCATCGCTGCTGGAAATAGCGAATGTTGTAGGATCGATTGTGAAAAGGCGAACCTCTTCATCACGCACAACTTCAGCGCTCAGTCCATCTTCCGGGCTGACTTCTGTCATTCCGGGTAAAAGGTGCTCGTCATATAAATTTCTTGCATACATGAGTCTTAAGCCATAGACCTGGGCATTGGTTTCCTGATCACCAAAAAGGAAAGTCCATGTGCCATAATTGGCGTCATACACTACTTTAATATAGACATTATTATTTCCAGGGTCATTGGGATCATAAACCAAAATCGCATATTCATTAGGTGCTTCAAATTTTGTTATTCCATAAGGAAATAATGCATGTCCTGCTATCAACGCATTGCCAGTTAAGGTAGCCGCAATTACAGGTACCTCAGTTGCTCCCATTAATGCACGGGCAATAATATTGATTATGGTATCGGCCGTCAGATCACTGGCTGCAGCATTTATAGCCACATACTCCTGACTGGCCTGGCCAGCCTGAGCCATATTCGCGGGAGTAATAGCATTCTCACCTCTGATATAAAGATTGTCCCATCCGCCAAACTCCGAGTTGTCCCAGGGTTCAATAAATTTATTATAAAGTACATCAGGAAACTGCCACGAAGCACCTGCATTGCATGACATACCAAAGCATGCCCCTTTAAATTCATCGCTGCGCTGCATTTTCCATGAAGCAAATGCATGAGGGCGCATGACAGGTTCTTCCGTGAACTGTTCGCCAAAGTTTGGAACATTATAGTAACATGAAGACGAGGACATCATGGATACATAATCAGGCCATGAAGGATAGGAACCTGCATAAAATAAATAACCAGGATGTGAATCAGGAAATGGATGAATATTCAGGTCTGTCCAATAATGATCATATTGGTAGTATAGCTCAGGAAATATATCGGGTGGCCACACAGGATCGGTTTGATTGATGAAAGAATTACCGTTTTGCATTATATCAAAGTCAGATTCGAAGACAATATCGGCAAATCCATGTACCACATAATTAGCATCCATGTAATAGCCGCAAACTGAATTGCTGTCATTTACATCCAGTAGATGAATTTCAGCAGAACCTGGAATAAATTTTTCGAGGTTGACCCAGTTTTCAGTATTGCCAAATTCGTAAATATGCGCATTGTCTGAAGTGATGAAATCCAGCACGGCTTTACCGTTATTGTTGGAGCCCATCAACCTTGTTTTGTGAGAATTTGGAAATTCCGGATCCAGCAGATCAATCTCATTGACAAAGCCCAGATCAGGATTGTAGCGTAAGGCTATGTAATTTCCTCCATCAAGATACCAGCCTGTAATGGAGCCCAAATTATCAATGCCATGGCCACCATACGTGGGCATTGGTTCACCATTTAAAAT
This sequence comes from Flavobacteriales bacterium, assembly GCA_031378885.1. Taxonomy (GTDB): domain Bacteria; phylum Bacteroidota; class Bacteroidia; order Flavobacteriales_D; family Sanyastnellaceae; genus JANNEQ01. Next base: position 7,997 of record JANNEQ010000234.1, on the reverse strand, counting down.
AAAATTTTGAGAGTTCAGGCCATTTTCATCATAGATAAAGAATCTTCTGTTGGCGCCATTTTTCATATCGCCTGATATCACGTCGTTATCATTGATATCATTGGGCGACATATATTCATGGCCGTCAAGCCCTGGAATATCAGTAACAGTATTTGCCACTACATCCCAAATAAACGCGTGGAAGTCTGCTATGTCGCCACTTGGATTGTAACGCCCTACAATTTTGCCATTGTTGTTCACCCCACCGAACCAGGTGTTGTAGTCGTTGTAATTATAGAATAAAGTATCACCATGCACCATGTAAAATCCAGTCGTGAGTCCATCGCCATCCGTAAACCAGCCAACAATATCCCAACTGTTGTTGATGCCGGTTACCTGAGTTTCCACTGCACCAGGCATGTCGATGGTAAGTTGTGCCTTTAAAGCAGGCAAGAGACCGCCAATGAGAAGGAGTGAGGCAATGAGCCGGAATGTTAATTCTCTGAGCGGATAGAATATTTTCATTTTGGGTATGATTTAGTGTACCGCGAAGTTATTGCTGTGAGTTGAGGGTGGTATCCCCAATTAGGGGGATGAGATAAATATTACCGTTTGGATAGTGACTTTGTAACGCTGAATAATCACTCAATTTACTTACGGCAAAGTTTATGTTTTTTATCAACGAATAAGCCAACTTTGAAATAATTGCCTTTGGACTTTCATGTTAAAATTTATTTATCAGATCACCAATTTGGTTATGAAATATTTCAAATCATTACATTCGAAGAACAAATTATGTATTGTCTGCTTACTCCTGTTAAGTCGTTGCTTTTTGATTGAAATTACATATTGACCGAATCAAGATACTCAAGAGATTTAGTAGGTTTTCCGCTAAAATTAAGTCAAGAATGAACCCTCCATTAGAACCAAAAAACTTAGTGACTTTGTGTTTAAAAAAAATCCAACCTTTTTGATGTCTATCAAATTTCACCATTCACAAATTTCACTTTGAAATGTTGAGTAATTTACCCTAAAACTCTTGCACTAAGTGTTTATTTGGAGTTTGGATGAAGGATAAGTAAAGTCAAGAACTGCACACGGCATTACCAGCTAAAAATTCCTATCTCCCTGATTCCCAAAACTAATTTATCCACAATCCATCAAAATACACTATATTTGCCGCGCCAGATTGGCGGTCTTTACTTCTCATTTTTTATCCGGTACCGAAACGCAAAGCGATTTCTGGGGTTGTTCTTTGGAAAATGGTTGTCGAAAAGTCTGCTCTTCTAAGGCGACAACCATAATCAGCTTAAGGCTCGAATTCATATTAGATACACGCCGCAACCTATGTTCGCACATGGGCCAATCTTGTGCAATCCAATACTGAATGTGAAATCCTCAGGCATAAACAACAAATTTGGATGAATCCATTTGAAGCATTAGGACTGAACAAGTCCGTTCTCAGAGCCGTGGAAGAACTCGGCTACGAAACACCCACTCCTATTCAGGAACAAGCCATTCCGGTATTGCTCACAGGCGTACAGGATCTGGTAGCCCTGGCCCAGACAGGCACAGGCAAAACAGCAGCTTTCGGTCTGCCACTCATGAACATTCTCGACTTCCAGTCGCGCGAAGTTCAGGCACTCATTATGTGTCCCACACGCGAATTGTGTATGCAAATCACCCGCGACCTTCTCGGTTTTTCCAAGCACATCAACGGTGCCCACATTGTGGCCATCTATGGTGGTGCAAGTATGGAAGGCCAGATTCGCGAAGTGCGCCGCGGTCCGCAAATTATTGTCGGCACTCCGGGTCGTATGAAAGATATGATGGAGCGCGGCATTATCAACCTTTCTACCATTCAGTTTGTGGTATTGGATGAGGCAGATGAAATGCTCAACATGGGTTTCAAAGAAGACCTCGATGTAATTCTTTCTGAAACTCCGGTAGAAAAAAATACCTGGCTTTTCTCGGCCACCATGCCGAGCGAAGTATTGCGCATTTCGCGCAGCTACATGGACAATCCTGTAGAAATTACTGTAGGAACAAAAAATCAGGGCAACGTAAACATCGAGCACGTATACTACCTGGTACAAGCGCGCGACAAATACCTCGCGCTGAAAAGAATTGCCGATTACAACCCCGACATTTTCGCCATTGTTTTCTGCCGTACAAAAGCAGAAACACAGCAAGTAGCAGATGCCTTGATCAAAGATGGCTACAATGCCGACTCATTGCACGGCGATTTGTCGCAGGCACAGCGCGATTATGTAATGAAACGCTACAGAAGTCGCTCATTGCAATTGCTTGTGGCTACAGACGTGGCAGCCCGTGGTATCGATGTAAATGATGTGACACACGTAATCAACTACACACTTCCCGACGAAATCGAAAGTTATACCCACCGCAGCGGACGTACCGCTCGCGCAGGTAAAACAGGAATAAGTATTGCCATTCTTCACTCCAAAGAGCTTTACAAAATCAGACAGATTGAGAAGCTCATCAAAACTACTTTCAGACAAGAAACCATTCCAACCGGATTCGAAGTATGCGAGCAGCAATTGATTTCTCTGGTGAAGAAAGTACACAATGTAGAAGTAGATGAAAAAGCCATTGAGCGTTATCTCCCAGCAGTATTCGAAGAACTTCAGGATTTGACCAAAGAAGATATTATCAAACGATTTGTTTCTATCGAATTCAATCGTTTCATAGAGTACTACCGCAATGCACCCGATCTTAACTCAAGTGGCAAAAACGACGACCGTCGCAATGCTGGAATTACAGGTGGTGTGAAAATCTATCTCAATCTTGGAAAAATGGACGGTCTCGACTTCAACTCCATGCGCGAAATGATTTCGCAGCGCACCGGAGTGAGCAGCGCAGACCTTACCTGGATCGACATCAAAAATACTTTCTCATTGGTAGAAGTAAAGATCGATAGTTTGCAAACGGTGATCGACAAATTGCACGGCGATAAATTCAATGGCAGAGCCATTAGAGTTGAATCGCGCGGCAACAAAGACGCGGGCATTCCACGCACCAGAATACGTGGTGACAGAAAAAGCGGCGGTGGCGGCGATTATGGCGGTGGCGGAGGAAGATCTTCCGACAGATCATCATTCAAACCACGCAGTGATTATGGCGGAGGAAAGAGCAAAGGATCTTCAGATCGTGGAAGCTATAGCAAGTCCTCAGCGCCATCTACTGCTGCTCCTGCATCAGGAGCGAAACCAAGTTACGATTGGAAATCCACATTCAATGACACACCATTAAAATCAGGTAAGTCAAAGAAAGCCGCAGGTGCCGACGATTTCAATTTCGTTCAGAAGAAGAAAAAGAAATAAGTTTTTATAGCTTACTAAAATTAAAAAAGGACTGTTCGTAAGAGCAGTTTTTTTTTTGAAATGGGTTTTGATTTAAGAAACACAAAAGAATTTTAATATCGAATGGATAAATCTTACAGTGGTTTGATGAGGAAAGTTTTATTGCATGTCTATCTGGTATAAAATGCCGCTCTTCTTGAGCTGATTTGTTGTGGAAATATCTGGTTGAAATCTAAATCGCGATTGACGTACACTCCACGGCCCCAGAGGGGCCAAATGTCAATAGAAGAGCGAACAAATGATGCCATTCAAGCTCCAGAGGAGCGACATTTTTAATAAAAAAAAATGGCTGCTGCGTAGAAAAATTGCCCTGCATGTTGAATGTATCGCTCCGAGAACACCAACTAAGATAACAGGAATACATAAATTGATTTTTTCTTACTTTCTTACAGTCTTTGTGCTCTTATGTGTTTAATTTTTTTACCACATAAGAAAGTAATAGCATGAAGAATTCACAAGTGATTTTTCTTACTTTCTTACAGTCTTCGTGCTCTTATGTGTTTAATTTTTTTACCACATAAGAAAGTAAGAGCATGAAGAATTCACAATTGATTTTTCTTACTTCCTTTGTGCTCTTATGTGTTTAATTTTTTCACCAATAAAAGGAGCTAAGGCACTAAAAATACACAAATGATTTTTTCTTACTTTCTCACATTCTTCGTGCTCTTATGTGTTTAGTTTTTTTACCACCAAAGGGAAAGTAAGATGTAAATTGACACATGGCTTTTTGTTACTTTGCATCCTCATTTTGTCAAGCAGTAATAACCCTATATGAAACTAGAACTCGTTTCTGAATATACCCCCAGTGGTGACCAGCCACAGGCCATCCAGCAACTCACAGAAGGAGTTGAAAGAGGCGACCGTTTTCAAACGCTGCTCGGTGTTACAGGTTCCGGTAAGACTTTTACTGTGGCCAATGTATTGGCCAATACGCAGCGCCCTGCGCTTGTGCTCAGCCACAACAAGACTTTGGCCGCGCAGCTTTACTCAGAGTTCAAACAGTTTTTCCCCAATAATCTTGTAGAATACTTTGTAAGCTACTACGATTATTATCAGCCAGAGGCATTTCTTCCCACGAGTGGCACATATATAGAAAAGGATCTTTCCATCAACGATGAAATTGAAAAATTGCGTTTATCTGCCACAAGCGCTTTGCTCAGTGGCCGTCGTGATGTTATAGTGGTAGCAAGTATTTCCTGTATATACGGTATTGGAAATCCGGTCGAATTCCACAAGAGTGTTATTTCAATAGAAAAAGGTCAGGCCATGAGCAGACAAGGTTTCTTGCATCGCCTTGTTGACTCGCTTTATAGCCGGACAAGAACAGAATTTACAAGAGGAACATTCAGGGTAAATGGCGATACTGTAGATGTATACCTGGCCTATGCAGATTATGCTGTACGTGTCAATTTTTTCGGAAATGAAATTGAAACCATTGAGACCATCAATGTGACTACAGGCAAAACCATCATGCCCTTTGAAATGCTCAATATTTACCCGGCGAATCTTTTTGTGACCAGCCGCGACACCATGACCAAATCCATCTGGGAGATTCAGCAGGAAATGGTGATTCAGGTAAAAAACTTCGAGGCCCAGGGAAAATTTATCGAATCCAAAAGACTTGAAGAAAGAGTAAACTACGATATAGAGATGATGAAAGAGTTGGGCTATTGTTCGGGTATCGAAAATTACTCGCGCTATTTCGACGAACGATTACCCGGACAACGACCTTTCTGCTTGCTCGATTACTTTCCAAAAGATTATTTGACTATCATCGATGAAAGCCACGTTACCGTTTCGCAGGTTGGTGCCATGTATGGTGGCGACCGATCAAGAAAAGTGAATCTGGTAGATTATGGATTTCGCCTGGCCAGTGCCATGGACAACAGGCCACTGATGTTCGAAGAATGGGAAAGCATGTTGAGTCAAGTAATTTATGTTTCTGCCACACCGGCGGATTATGAATTGGCCAAATGCGATGGAGTGGTGGTGGAGCAGATAGTGCGGCCAACTGGCCTTATCGATCCGCCAATAGAAGTGCGTCCTTCTCTTAATCAGATCGATGATTTGATTGGCGAAATAAGATTTACGATTGAACAAGGAGAAAGAATTCTTGTCACTACACTTACCAAACGAATGGCGGAAGAACTTGCCAAATACCTCGATAAAATTTCTATTAAATGCCGTTATATACACAGTGAGGTAGAGACGTTGGATCGCATCGAAATTTTGCGTGATTTAAGAGAAGGTAAATTTGATGTGCTGGTAGGTGTAAACCTCTTGCGCGAAGGTTTGGATTTGCCGGAAGTTTCTTTGGTGGCGATAATGGATGCCGACAAGGAAGGATTTTTGCGCAGCAACAGATCTCTCACCCAAACGGCAGGACGTGCAGCAAGAAATGTCAATGGTCGCGTAATTATGTACGCCGATAAAATTACCGACAGCATGAGACAAACCATGGATGAAACCGATAGAAGAAGAGAGAAACAGGTAATCTATAACACCGAAAATGGAATTGTACCCATGCAAATCAAAAAAGGTATGTCAACCATTTTCGAGCAGAGCGGCGTGATTGACAACCGCAAAAAGAAATATTATGTGGAGCCGGACAATGATATGGTAAACATGGCGGCCGATCCTGTATTTCAATACCTCAACAAAGACCAGATTCAACACACCATCGATCAGACCAAAAAGAAAATGGAAAAGGCCGCCAGAGACCTTGATTTTATGGAAGCAGCAAGATTGCGTGATGAGATGTTTAATTTGATAAAACAATTGGAGAGTAAGGAAAAAGAGTCGTGATTTTTTATTTCTTTGAGAATATTTACAACAAAAAAAGGCCGCAAGACGCAGCCTTTTTTTGTTGCTAAAAATAACTATTCAATAATTATTTTTTCGAATTGTTTTTTACCATCAGTAGTGATGTGCAATAAATAAACTCCTTTCGCTTGATTCGTAAGATCCAATTGATATTGCGAAGTATTTTCTTTTAGCAAAATCTCTTTCACCTTATTACCCAGTACATCATATACTTCCATTATGCCTTTAGAGGAATTACTGAGATTAACCGTAAATATTCCGGTGCTTGGATTGGGTGATATGGCAATGAGATCTTCCTGATCATGCACTTCTGACGCATCCATAGATAAATTATCCACTTCATGGCTATTGTCCCTATCTATATTAATTATGGGCATTGCTGATGGCTCTGGCTGAGCTGAGCAATTAAAAATTAATGAAAATGATTTTGGTGGGCAACTGGCGGAGTTTACTGTTCTGGTTATCTTGTATCTACGGTTGGTCGTGAATTTACCAGGATTAGGGTTAATACAAGTTGCTGCTGGATTGAACGAACCGTTTAACGAGTAATATGGACCATCGAACTTATTGAAGTTGCAGGTCAATGAGCTGGCCCAACAATTTGTTGAGAATGCAGGACTAATAACTGTTCCAAATTGATCAATTTCTTCGATTCTCCAGGTAGCTAAAAATCCTGGAATACCTGATACATTGGTGACAATCGGATTGGCATTTAAAGTGCAATAGCCATTAAAAGATTGGACATTAGAAAATGTAAAATCCGGAGTGTTGTTCAATACAACGATATTCAAACAATCATAGGCAGAGCATCCGGTTTGTATGTTTTTTACGGTTACACAATATGTTGAGTTTATTGTGGGGCATACTGTAACTGATTGCCCGGTTCCTATCACAAATGGTTCGTCTCCCAGGTAAGTCCATGTATACAGCAGACCGGCAGTTGGCCCGGGAGCATTCAGCGTTATGCAATCTCCAATACAAATTGCACGATTATGTCCGACATCAGCAACCGGGGTACAATTAATTCGAATTACTCTGGACGTTTCAACCCAGTTAAAACATGGCGTTGAAATCGCGAGTTTTATTCTAAAATAATTGTCGCAAGGAATAGGAGGCATTGAATTAACAGGAAATGTAAAAACACCGGGATGGCCGGTATTCCAGGTACTCCAACTGTATCCTCCCGGTGTTACCACACCCACAGAATTACATTGTACTATTTCCCAGAAATGGCTTGTAGCAGTGAAACCAGACAGTGCACCAGTAAAAGTTAGTGGTTGACTCGAACAAAAAACACTGGCGCCTGATATTGCAGGCGAAGGTATTGACAAAGGACAAGAAAGTCCATTATCGATTTTCAAATTAGAAATTGATCCGTTAAAAATTCTACGACAAGATCCTAGGCTAGCTACTTCATGGCTTAAACAAGTAAGTCCTGAAACATTTTGTGGAATACTAAAACAAGTTGGTGATCCAGGTATGTGCATTGAATAATTTGAATCAGAAAAAACCGATAACAAACCGTTGGTATCAATTACCCTTTGAAGACGGATGTAATAAGTTGTAATTCCTGGACCAATATTTATTGGGTTTGAAGATAATGGTGTATTGTTCCCGCTTCTGGCTCGGGCTATAAAATGCCAATTCGCTAATGATTGGGTTTGTGAGCAATTAAACCCTAACCCCGAAATGGTTTTACGTAATAGATATTTTGAGTTTATCTAGCAGCGTTTGAATTCTTTTAATGATCGGTTCTTTATACCAAACATCATTAATTCTTACTTTTTTCACTTCAATTAATAACTTAACAAA
>JANNEQ010000227.1:0-140197 GCA_031378885.1 Flavobacteriales bacterium | reverse complement strand
CGCTGGCAGTTATTTACCAGTGGCACCGAACGCTTCCGCATACGCACCTTTGCCAATAGCTTCGACACATGGCTGGAGCGCACACAAGTGGGCAGTGAGGCAGATATTCGATTACTAACGGCTCAGGTTGAAATACGTGCGCGCAACAAACGATTGGGCGACTTCAATGAATTCGCAGGCGCATTCGCCGATGAAGTAACTTTGGGCGATCAGAGGGATGTGAAAACAATAAAATAATTGTTTCACTTTTCATACTCGTTTGTTTGAAAATTTAGTTACTTTTACGCTATAAATGAACACATAAAAACCAAAACCATGAAGCTAAGTTTACTGTCTATCTTTTTCTTTTTTACAGAATATTTGCCACTGAAAAATTTCTTCGCTTCTATCAGGAACGTTGCATGTTTTTTATATATTTCTAAAAGGAATAATACAAATCCACAACGCTTCACTTCCACTGGAGCGAACGTCAGGGGGCAATATGCAATAGCCAGTCTTCAACCATCTGCGAACAATAAAAAATTGGTTCGGCCCACAGAACACCCACCAGCGGCACGGCCCTATTGGATAAACTAAAACATTTGCCCTGCACAAGGTTAATTGTAGGGCATTTATCGGGAGCTTTTGTATAACTTTGAAACAATGGTTTAATTCACCGATTCACAAAAAGAAAAACAAACCAATTGTTTCTAATCATTTTCATCTTTTACAACTACATGAGAAGTATAGCCCTTTTGTTTTTACTGATGCCAGTCTTAGGATGGAGTCAGAATCTCGTTCTGAATCCAAGTTTTGAAGACACTCTGGTTATAGAAAATACAAGTCATTTGTATTTGTGTTCTAATTGGATTTTGCCAACAGCGGTGTCTTCGGATTGGTTTAGCACTAATCCTGAAGCACAGTGCAGTTTTTGCTGTTGTGGTACACAATCCATTACCGAAAATTTCGGTTTTCAGACTCCTTTTGAAGGTGAAGCAATTGCTGGTATAGTGCTTTATACAGATGATTCAAAACCGGGGGAATATTCTCAATACAAAGAATATATTGAGGGAGAACTAGCCGAACAGTTGGTGGCTGGGGTTAGATACGCGGTTAAATTAAAATTATCACTGGCTGACAGTTCAGCATTTGCGGTCAATAAGTTTGGTGTTTATTTTTCGAATGAACAAGTCGATTTATGGGGTCAAGGAAATTTTAGTTTTTCCGAACTCGATTTCGACCCTCAGGTGGTATATACAAATCCAAACTATTTCACAGATACATCCGAATGGATTAATCTGAGTTCAACATTTATTGCTAGTGGTTCAGAGCAATATTTTATAATAGGCTCTTTTGAGGATAATGCTGCAATGAATGCACTTCTTGTGAATGAGACCGGTGTGACACTCCAATATTATTCCCATTATTTTTTTGATGAGATATGTGTGAGTTTAGATACCGCTGATAACGTAGCAAGTTTTCAAAATAAGGCTCTATATTGGTTTGTTGATAATTGTCTTTTCGTGGAAGATAATGTTAAGGCTACTATTGAAGTTTTCGATTTTACAGGGCGCTCGTTAATAGTACAATCTTCATTTAACTCTCCCATTTGTATGGATAATCTTCAAGTTGGACAGTACATGGTTGTTTTCAAGGATGAAAAAACATTTTCAGTAAATAAAAAACTAGTTCATGTCAAATAAAAAATTAATACAATGAAAAAACTACTCTTTTTAATATCAATGATTATTCTCACAGGAATTTCGTCCAGTGCCCAATGGGGGCTTGTGGGTGTATCCGGCAGAACAAATGCAACTGTTCCAAGTATAGGTATTGGCACATTTACGGCAGCTCCGTCTTCAAGACTACATGTCAATAATTTTTTGTGCAATACGCCAAGTGGAGGCTTGAACGGGTTACTCTTCCGCACCGATGGAGATCAATTGGTTGACAATCGCTGGCAACTATTCACAGGAACTTCATCAACCAGCCTAACCGAACGCTTCCGCATACGAACCTTTGCCAATAGCTTCGACACGTGGCTGGAGCGCACTCAAGTGGGGAGTGAAGCAGACTTGCGCTTATTGACGGCTGAAGTGCAGTTGCGGGCACGAAACAAGCGCCTGGGCGATTTTTGCGAACTAGCTGGCGCCCTGGCCGATGAGGTAATAATGGGTGATGGCACCGATGTAAACTTTACAGCTTTATCTTCCACCAATAGAAGGCTGTTTCTACATGGAACCAATGGTTTTCTCGGTCTGGGCAGCAATTTTGCTGAGGGAGCCATCAACCCCAACTATCACTTTCATATACACGAGAGTCTGGCATCCACTGCTGTATACCAGCAGTTCACCAATGGCACTGCAGGTTCCGCACTTACAGACGGATTGCGGATAGGACTGAACCCAACCATAAGCTACGAAATACGGTCATTCGATAACGGAATATGGCTGGATATAGCCCAAAGCGATACCATCAGAATGCGATTTAGAGATATACCCACTTATACCGGGCTGAATGACTTAAACTACGGCGCTGTAAGCAGAATAATGGTGCCCTTGCGCGCAGCCGATGCCAATGTAGCTCCCATGAGCATGATGCAATTGGGAACAAACCAGGTGGGAAACATAGACCGCAACTGGATGAATGTAGGAACCACTTATGCTACCAATCAAGATGCGATGTATGTGGGTTGGATGGAGCGCGCTAATCCTGACGTTAGTCCATTACAAAGTGATGCTATTATCGCATGGGGATGTCAGCGGGGTACCAGCAACAACAGTCCGGCATCGGACAATTTCAGAATTATTTTCCTTGAACCCGACAACTTCTTCACCCCCAACGCCGACTCAGCGGGCGCCGTGCAGGGCAAAGAAGTATTTCGTATCGAACCCTTCTCTGGTAATGTGGGCATTGGCAACTACAGTCAGACAAGTACGCAACCACCTGGCAATGCTAATTATGTTGGCGCAAAACTGGACATCGACGGTGATCTGCGAATAAGAACAGTGCCTCAGGATAATGCCCTGAATCAGGTATTGGTGCGTGACCCTGCAGACCTGGGAAGGGTGCATTGGCGTGATGCTGCAACACTTGGTGGAGCCTGCGACTGGAATATAGTGAACGCAGGACAAGATCTGGCTACAGGCTTTCCGGGAGCTTGTGTTGAGGGAAATACGGGCGTTGGCCTGTCTACACCGTTGGCTAAGCTGGAAGTTTTTAGGCCACAATCTTTGCCAGGTGTAACCAATGCTACTGGTTTTAAGGTAAGATCGGAAGATGTTACTTTAAACGTACCTTTACTTTACACTGCCTTTGGGCTGGTTTCAGAAATAGATGCGCCCAATAGATTCAATCACGGTGTACATTCCACCGCCACAGGAGGCGATAGCAATTGGGGTGGAACTTTTATAGGTCACACCAGCACGAGTACTTCCGTTGGTGTGTCGGGATTCGCATACGGGGGTGCTGGAAATGTTGGCGTAAGAGGTATTGTGAATGGTTATGCATCTACCGACCTCAACGAAGCTGGTAGATTTCAAATGGGTATCAATGGTGCAACCAACAACCGCGGTGTTACTGGTATTTGCACGCCTGGAGCCGACGATTATGCCGGCTATTTCGATGGCGATATTATTCATACCGGTACAATTAATGGCATAAGTGATTCACTGCTCAAAACCAGTGTATCCACTCTTACGGGTACTTTGGATATCATCAACTCGTTGCGTCCTGTTTCTTATCTCTACAACTCTGTTGCTCATGACTGCTTTGAAGTGTCGGACGAAAAACAAATTGGTTTGATCGCTCAAAATGTTGAGGCTGTATTGCCCTTACTGGTGAAAAACAACCACAATCCTGCAGAATACGATGAAAACCATATGCTTGTGTCGCCGGAAATAAGCTTCAAATCGGTCAACTACATAGGGCTTATCCCAGTGCTTATAGGCGCGATAAAAGAGCAGCAAGGTCAGATTAACAGCCTTATCACCCAACTTAACTCTTGCTGCAATACCAGCATGGAAACGCGCAGCGCAGAAGGTAATACTGAGATAACTCAGCAAAATGTCCACTTGTCGAACAAGAGTATAGTTCTCAACCAAAATGTACCCAATCCTTTTGCAGAACAAACTATAATTAGTTATAACATCAACGAGGATTTTTCCAAAGCCCAGATTCTTTTCTACGATGCCAATGGCAGGCTCATTCAGGCCACAGACATTACCACCAAAGGCGCCGGGCAATTGAACATTTTTGCAGATGACCTAACCACAGGTGTATACAGCTACGCCCTTGTGGTGGACGGAAGAGTAATCGAAACCAAAAAGATGGTGAAGCAATAATTAAGTGAATATAAAGAATTGAAAATGGGCTGTGGAATTTCCACAGCCTTTTTTCTGGATAAATATTGAATGAATAAAAGCTTACATTAATAGAATTGCCTAGCGGACGGCGTATAATGCAATTCAATGGGCAAGGCTGCAATTTGATGGAAGTATAAGCCTCTCAACTAGCATGGCGAATCCCAAGCCATGGAGGCTGTCTGGAAAAGCCTGGAATTGGATGACGACCTTTACTAATACTGCTCTGGACAGTCTAAAGCCGATAACTTATTTTACTACTTCTCAAACTCCACTTCAATCTCTAATTCAGTTAATCCATTCGATAATCGAATGGATGTCTTGTCCTCGTCTCCTTCATTCTCCCAAGGCTTGAAGGTAAAGGTTGTCATTCTGTCGTCGTCGCTGCCATTGTCGCTGAGGCCGATGTCGTCTTTGTCCCATAGTTCTATTTTTTTAGAATAATAAGGACTGTACCATTGGACTGCCGGGGATAGTGGGTAGTACAAAGTATCGCCAGAGCAATTGGTGTAGTAAGAACTAGTGGTGGTGTCGCTGTCGATTAGCAAACAATAAATATCTCCGGGAGTAGGGGCGCCGATCAATGGATCGTCCCAGGCATTGCTGCCATCGAATTCAGGGTAACGGTAGATGGTTATGCTTTTTATCTTTACCCAATCCGGGGCATTCTTGAATTCATCGGGTTTGCAATTCATTAGTAAAAGCGATACAGCAATGCACCACATGGATCTTTTTATCATGTGGCGAATGTCTATATGAAATGCTGTGGGTCTATAAGGTAAAATACTTATTTTTTACCTCAATTACCAATCTCCAAAGTCAGCCTCATAATCATAGGATGAGATATTTCTCATGCCAAACTTCAAATCCAGCCATTTATCCATCTGTTTTTCTTTGGTGGTCTTTTCTGGTTTTGTACTTTTTGTTTTTTCGGGGTCCGGATAGAGATCGAAAATATTGAAATCCGGCCTATCAGAAATTTCTTCAGCGCCATATTCAAACGAAATAGGTGAGGTTGGATTGATTACATCGGTTCTTACAAAACCCGCCCAATTACTCCATTCAGTGGAGCCTTCTGTTTTGGACCGCATGAAGTAAATAGTATACTTCCTGGATTTAATCTGGTCTGTGAAGGTGCTATCAACTATAACGGAGTCTATTTTGGCATTGTTGTCATTGTTGTAACCGGAGCCATTTAGTTTTATGTAATCCTTCAATTGTTCTTCCTGAATATTCCAATTGGCAGGAAGTACATCCAGACGCTTAATGGCAACAAGGTCTTCTACTGTCGCCATTTTATCTTCTTCATTGATGAATTTTTTTGCAAGAGGATCGGGTACTGGAATTTTTGTTCTGAATAGAAATTGAGCATACTCCCAATTGACACTTAATTTTTTATGCTCCTCAACCTGCTTGAAAAATTCGGCTACTTCTTTATTGGCCTTATGGGGATGCAACAAAACCAGGTAGGTCATCAAATCTGAAACATAAGCCTGATTATTTTCTTCGTAATAATCGTAGTCGGAAATTTTGGTGGCTTCTTTGTCTTCGAGTGAAGCGGTTTTTTTAAGTTCGATTTTAGCGTTTCGCAGAATATTGGATAGGTGAGCTGTATAATGTACACTACTCACTGAATTACTGTCCAATGCTTCTGCCAATTCATAATAGAGTGGCAATTTGTATTCTTCAAATTGAACAAGTTCCAAAAGCTGTGGAATAATTTTTACTATATTCTCTACGCTATCATTTAGTCCATAAATAAAGTCAGGATATTCTACAAGGGGAGTGTCTTTTAGTAAGAGTTCTTTCAGTAAAAGACGAGACTCTTTGGTTTGCATCATGGAGAGGTTATTCAATATCTGTACCTGATATACTGCACTGTCGCCGGCATTATTATATTCGGATTTCAGGTAGTTGATGTTTTCTTTTGATTTGTCCTCATGGAGATAGAGATGCCATCTTGTTTTCATGCTTTCTCTTTCCTCTTCGGTTGCAACAGGCGAAAGGGTTTCTCCAAGTTGTTTGATCTTTTGAATTCGCTCCGGTGTATTTACTTCAAGATTATAAAGAAATTCATTGGCAAATTGATAAGTGGATGAATCCGGACTTTGAAGATCCTTGTATTGTATTTCGAATTTGTCTTCAGCAAATGTATGTCCGGCTGTTACAGAATCTTTGATGGGTGTGAAGGTCTCCATAAATTTATCAACGAAAGGATTGTAGATTTTATCTGAATCATTCACATAAAGAACCAGGTACTCTGTCATATCATCCTGAACAACAAGTATCCGTTGAGCGCGCACTGATGCTGTATCGGTAAAAACAAATTCCACTCTCATACCATTGGGTGTTGACTTAAAGCTTTTGTGACTGATCATGTAGTCGCTTTCAGGATTGAATTTGGTACGAATAATTTCATCTACCGACTTATCATTTTTCCATGTCAGGTATTTTAAAAATCGTTCCGAAGAGACTTCAATATGGTATTTTTCCTCCGGATCTTTGTACTCCTTTTCGCGGAATTTATAATCTCCCATGTCTTTACCCTTATACTTTTTTTCTGCTGTACCATATAGATTACCATATCCGGAAAAAATGGATTCCAAATCGTCATCTTCTTTTAGTTGCTCCCATGGAACCATAGCAGTGAAACGCAATGTGCTGTCGCGAAGTTCATAAAACTGTGTGGGAACGGGTTCCGGATTTAATCTGATGGTATTAAAGATTGCATCCGCATTTTTCGAATCTTCTGTCACTACCTGAATAGCGTAATATTCGTTTCCATTGGCTATTAATACTGCTTCTGTTTTTTTGTCTTTGTAACCTAAGTAATTGCAACGAATGGCATCTTTGCCGGCAATTTTGGTATTGGTTTGGTCAATCGGACGAACGTTGAGTTGGTTGTAGAAATAACGGGCAAATTCGGAAAGCTCATAGGCATTTTCATCAATAAAATCCTCAGTTTCAAGTCTTCCTTTGGCAATAATATACACTTCTTTGGTGAGAGGGTTTTCAACCATTTCTGGTAAGAGATTTCCCATTTTCATTTCAAGATCAGCTTCTTGTTTGAAGGTATTTCCACTGAGGTAAACGGATAGTTTGTCATTAAAAAAAGTAAATTCCCGCGGAGTGGAAATACTCTTATTGTCGCTGCCTGATGATAGTTGTGTCGTTTTTTCGTTGGAATGTTTCAGATCGAATTTGTCAAAAAAGAATTTTCCATAACCTTTTTTCACAATTCCTCCAGGGCCCAATACACTTATTTTGATAATCTCAGCATCGGCCACTATGATGAGCGCTCTGCCGATATCACCCTTGGTATTTTTGTTTAAAATATCCAGGGCAGGATAACCCTTCCAGGTAGTTCTTTTTTGCGAAATAATTTCTCCGGGAATATTCTCATAGAGCAGATCTTCAATTTTATCGGCCATTTCAATGGTAGAAAGACCGTGTGTGACAGGCCATGATGCAGATCGCTGTATCATAAAGGTTCCTCCGTTGGGCATGTCTAGCGACATGTAAACAATGCCATATCCTCCAACACCAATGGAATAAACTTCCGATGGTGCATCAAATGAGAGAAGATTGTCGGCAGAGGTGAAGTGTTGTGTGGGTCTAACCAACAGTTTCTTTTCTATTTCTGCTTTGCGTTTGGCATCGTGGTTTCCTTTGTCCACGGCTTTTAACTGATAGCCCATAGCCCGCAGCATTTCAATAACTCCATCTTCTCCTGGCAGGTGTGCACATCCCATTGCAGCGAAGACATTGCCATGCTTTAAAAGTGAATCGATGGTGTGAACAAAATCTTTGTTTCTGTTTACCAACATGTATTGATGCGATTCTCCGGGAAATGACAAATGACTCAGGGAATCGACAAAATCCAAATCTCCGCGTCGATAGGCAGATTCCATCTGAGATTCCATCGCCCTGAGATTTTGGTAGTCTTCCGGATCGCGGTTCAACTTGTCCTGGGAACTGTTGGCTTTCATAAGGTTATTCATGGAAGACGAAAAAGTTTCAAGGCCAAATGATTTCTTGTTCATTTTTTTGGCGCATTGATAGATGTGCATATCCAACCAGGAGTCTTCTTCAAAATCTTCATTTCCCATCATGCTTCGCGAAAGCATGTAATTGGAAATATTCTCATTGGATTTTAAAATTTCTTTTATTTGATTTTCCAGATCAGGTTCATACCTGAAATTACCGTTGAATTGACCATTTCTTCCTCCTCCAAAACGACCGAATGTTTTGCCCAACATTTTTTCCATGTAATCACCTTTGAACATGTCGTGCATCCAAAGATCGGGTTCAAGTTCGAGTGCAACAAAATCGCAGTTCTGAATGGCATCGTAGAATGGATCGCCAAGGTGGAAGGCTACTTTGCTGCTCACGTGCATTGTACCAAACAGGTAAGAGGGTTTGGTCAGTCCATTGCCGGTTATTTCCCAGAGATGTCCCTGATATTTATTTTGAGCAATAAGATGAAGAGTTGAAGAAAGAATGGCAGTAAGGATGATTATCCTGTAAGACCAATGAGTGTGTCGCATATTATTTCTTTACGCAGACTGAAAGCACCGACTTGTTAAGTTCGTGGCGGCAGCCTTGATTGTTTGCGGTAAAGATATTGAGGATTTGGCAGTTGAAATGGCCTCTTTTTATCCAGATTCATTGGTCTTATTTTCAAACATAAAAGAGCCTGGACAGGAGCTGCGACTACTTTCTGCCTTCAAGCTGTTGGCTTTAGGCCTATTTCAGGCGGTAAAAAGACCTGCACAATCGGAACCAAAGCTCAACCCTCAAATCCGGTTTTGGTGTGCGAACCATCGCAAAATGGCTTGTTTTGAGAAGCACCGCAGCGACAAAAAGCCGTGACTTTGCTTTTTTGTGTAGTGTTGCCGGCACTGTCTTTTACTTTGAGATTGCCATAAACCAACAATGGTCCATTGGGAATTACTTCAACGATACTTTCTCCTTGTATCTCTTGATTGGCGGCTGTTTCTTCGTTCATATAATAGCTGAGTGCTCCGCTTGGGCATTTTTTGATTTGTTCTATGATGGCTTTGGTATCCGCACCTTCCGGTTTTATCCAGGGTTTTTCCATTGGATTGAAAACTGAAGAAAGTCCTGCAGATCCTTTCCAGCAAAGCGTGGAGTGGATGCACATTCCGGGTTGCCATACAATGGTTACTTCTCCATTGGTATATCTTTTAGTGATGTCTTTCATCTGTAAAAAGTCTGGATGGATTTCACGGTGAAAGTTAAGGCAGACAGGGAATAAAACAAAACATAAATTTCGGATCGAATTACACGCTACTTTATTTCCTCTGTAAACTCTTCCACACCTCTTCTTTTTCGCCCTGTGATTTCACGTGTTTTGAAAGGTTCAATAAGTGTTTCGGGAGAATCCAGATAACCTATGGCGATGACGCAAACGGGATTAAGATCACTGCTGAGATCGAGTTCTTTGATCAACATTTCTCTTTCGAATCCGCCCATCTGATGACAATACAAATTCATTGAAGTGGCTTGAAGCAGAAAATGTGCATTGGCCATACCAAGGTCGTGTAAGGCAGAGTGATTTTCTTTTTGATTGGATTGGTATGTTTTTCTGGCCATTGAAACGACGAGCGCAGCGGCATTTTTCGCCCATGGTTGGTTGCCACCCATGAGGCAATTCCAGATTCTTTCGAAACCTGGTGTTCCGCGGTGGGCGTACGAATAATGCCATGGTTGTTCGTTCATGGCGCTGGCAGCCCAACTGGCAGCTTCGAAAATGGTGTTCAGCGTTTCAGTTGAAATGCTTTTATCTGCAAAGGCCCTTGCGCTCCAGCGATTCTTAATCACATCGATAACAGGATATTGTGTTTGGGCTATTTTAATTGAACTCATAGTTTAGTGGTAAATGAAACAACAAATATAATATTTGAGAATTGTTAAGTTGATTCGATTAGTAGTCTTGCATGCTTTTGTAAAACGACAATATATAAATTGTTTCGTCCCGGAAAAACTTACCAATATAATCAGGCGTCAAAATTAGGGTTATAATTACGTGATTCGCATTGAGGCAGGTTAAGATCGCTTAACAAGAAATAGCCTGAGTTGTTCAGGCCTTAAACCCATTATTCGCCACAAATTTTGGCGGGCCTATAGATTTGGTTAGTTTCGCAGATAGAAACCGAATAAATCAAATGATTGATGAAATGTCCTAATTGTGGCTCAGAACTTTTAGCTGCTAACATTAATGTACAGACAGATGTGGCCAGTTGCAGTTCTTGCGGCAATGTATTTAAGTTGTCGGAATCTGTACATGGCGGGATAGCTGGTCCTTTTGATTTCAACTCTCCGCCTTCTGGTGCATGGTTTACGAAAGATTTTGACAATGTAGTAATCGGAGCATCAGTTCGTTCTCCCATTGCCTTTTTTCTGGTTCCTTTCTTAGTTGTTTGGTCAGGAGGATCTTTGGGAGGATTATTTGGAATGCAAATTTTCAAGGGAGAATTTAATTTATTTATGACGCTGGTTAGCATCCCTTTTATCATTGGATCGGTTTTTTTCTGGAGCCTGGCGCTAATGTTTGTTTTTGGGAAAGTGGAAGTGAGATTCAATAAAACAGAAGGCGAGATATTTACAGGGGTGGGAAAAATCGGGATCAGAAAAAAATTCAAATGGGATGAAATTTCAGTCATTACGGAGTCACAGTCCTATTCTTATAACAGGCGAGCGGAGTCTATTCAGATGGATGGACAGAGCAGAATACGGTTTGGCGCTATGTTAAGCACGGATCGCAAGTATTTTATGAAAAGGGCCATGCAGGAAATGTGGATCAGAATCAAAACAAAACGAGGATTTTGATGCTTATACCGATTTGGTAGCTGTTTAATAGAATCTGCGCTGCGCTTGATTCTATTAAACAGCTACTCCATCTGCATATACCACTGTATCATTTCAATTATTCTATGGACTAAATTGAAATGAACATTGGTATTAAATGGGTCAGGCTATTCGAATAGGGAATTTTGACGAAGAATTTAATCTGGGCAATTGGTGCCGAACAAGGATATGAATTCCAATAAATCTGCCACGCCAACAAAACCATCCAAAGTTAGATCTCCAGGACAAGAACATTCACAGGGACCAAAAGTGCAAGTCCCGTTATCTATGGTGGCCGTAGAATTGTAATTGGCGGCAGCTTCATAAGTACAGCCTGGAATTCCGCACGCAATTACTTCGACAGAGCCAGTGTATGTATTGCTTTCGTTTCCGTTGGCTGCTGTAAGAGTTACAAGATGAATTCCCAGGTCGGTGTAGCAAATTTCTCCCGGAAATTGCGATGTTATCGTGCCAGATTCAGTGCCTTCAAAGGTCCAGGTCCATGAATCCGGATTGCCTGTACTCAAATCGCCGAACGTGATACATTGCCCGATACAAACGATGGGATCTGAAATGGAAAAATTAGCATTGACTGTTGTTTCAACCTCTTCAGGGCAGCAGAGACTTGCAGAAGAATTATAAATTTCGCCCAACCAGCAATTGTATTGCGTGCGGTAACTTCGAAGCGTTCCGCTAAATTCATTCATGAAGTAAGCTAAGATTTGTGCTGAAGTATTGCAGCCACCCTGCCATTCGGTTGCGCTGCAACTGTAGCCACAAAGAATTACATCATTTCCGTCCGGATCGCTTAACACGCCATCGGGTTGTATCAGAACCGAAGTAATGCCAATGGGCACACCGTTTATCGTAGTCTCCGTCAATCCAAGATTACAATTGTCGTAGTCAATTCCGGAGCCAGCATAAATAACTTCTGTTACATTTCCGGCAAATGGCCCGCTGATGTTGATTTCGCAATCGGTGAAGGCGCAAACTCCAATCTTGAGATTGGGAATGTTCACATCACAATTGATGTTCAATATTCCACCGTCATAGTTAGCGAAGATGATGACATTGCCATTGGAATTGCAAGTTTGACTCTGACCGTTAAAAGGCATGAAGTATAACACAGCCAAACAATAGAATAGTATAATGTGTTTCATTGCTAAATTATTATGTGATAATGCAAATCTAACAAAATAATGGCAGAATTAATTTTTTTAAAAAAAAGGTAATTCAACCGCAATCAGGTGCAGCGTGAAAGCAACCGCAGAATTTTAGAAAAAGAAAACGGATTATTCGTCCGATAAAGTTGTAAAAGCGCAGACCCGATTACGATCGGTTGGCCCAAGTTTAGTCGTTGAATAATCCGCATCACTTAATACAGTC
Organism: Flavobacteriales bacterium; assembly: GCA_031378885.1. GTDB lineage: Bacteria > Bacteroidota > Bacteroidia > Flavobacteriales_D > Sanyastnellaceae > JANNEQ01. The sequence goes on along the minus strand of JANNEQ010000227.1, from coordinate 127,601 downwards.
AGTTCGGCAATGAAAATTGGAACTTTGAACTGACTTCGGTGTCCCTTTTCAAATCGTTATCTGATAAGAGACTGATTCATGGCAGGAATCAATTATTTTCCAAATAGTAAAGCATATTGTACGTTCGATGAAACTCCATCCAACTGAAAGAAGTCGTTGATGACATCATCCATATAGGCTCCGGCAGGAAAGGAATTCATTTTGAAATTGGTGGCGCTGAGAAGTAAATTCTGTGCAATGTGTCCACATTCGAGTAAAGCGAATCTGTAAGCCCTTTCCTGGTACTTGAATGCCATTTTGTTGAGATCCGATGCCAGGAAGACTACAAAGGAAGATTGGTTGATTTCGTCTTCCAGGGTGGGGAAGGCTCTTTCTATTTCACCAATGGATAGGTTATTTTCAATTTCGGTCAAGCTGTGCTTTTTGGGGTTGTAGGAATAGACCCCTCTTTCAATTGATTCTACATTGTAAATAGCAATGTAGATATCTACAGGATACAATCCGCCTCCTGATGGATAAGGCCGGAAACTCCATTTTGTTCCATCCTGGTATTTAAATTCAACATTTTCTCTAACAGAAAGTGAAAGTATGGAAGATAGAATGTTCAACTGGCAAGTGGGAGAATCGAATTTTCTACCCGACCTTCTTTTCATAATGCATTCTGCGAATGACATGGCGCCGGCATCAACCGGACCAGGTAGTAAAACTTCATTCGGACTTCCATATTCCAAAGTTGGTTTGGAGATTACATTTCTGATATCAGGATCAGAATTTACATAATTGATCCAGGCATAGAGATCAACATCTCCTGATCTGAGTTTGGAGTTCTCGTGAAAGATTTCAAAGGCGTATTCTTGTCTCATAGTTTTACAATTTCTTATGGGTAGGGATGTGGAAAAGGATTGGATGCATTTGCAGCAAGGCAACGAAGGCCAAGTTTTGCAGGTAGCTCTTTGTGTCGTGTTTTTCCTGAAAATTGCCATTGATAGTTGCCTTCCATGGTTTCCAGTTCAGGAATGATGACTTTGGTGATAAAAAGATTGCATTGTCTTATGTCGTCGGTAGTCATATCCAAAGCGTAGATGCCGTAGTTTTTTTCTTTGATGTTTGCGATCACTTTTTTCAGGCGTTCAGTGATTGTCAGCGAATGATCAAATTGTATTTCAGAAAGATTTATTTTTTCACCCTGGGCCAGAAATTCAAAGGCATGATTGAAATCTCCTGTGGAGTACATCAACATTCGATCTTTAAATGATTGGATGTTGGAGAAGTTTTCTGTCGGATTAATTCTTTCGGATTTTGTGTACTCGCCCCACTTTAAACCCTGAACTAGTTCGAGCATGGTTTTCAACACTGCAATTTCAGGATCGTGATGGCAGGCTCCTCCGCAGTTTATTACTTGTTTGCCTGAGTCTTTTTCTTTGTTGTAAAGAACTCCGAAGACGGAACAGACTTTAAAGTCGAGGGTTGTAGAATATAACTTGTACTCCAGATTACTTCTCTTGAACCTTCTTATATAAGTCTCATAGATTGCTGAGTTTTCATCGATAATGATTTCAGTCATGGGAATCATGTTGCGCCAATTAATCAGAAAAGCATCGCGTTCGATTAACTCATAAATTCCTTTGAGCATGGCTTCACTTGCGGTAACAGCGCATGCTGCTCCGGTTGAAACTGCCGGATATAATATTTCTTCACTTTCGTTTTTTGGCGAGGGAATGTAGGGCAGATAAACTGCACAGGCCGGGACATAACATTCTTTTTGATTCAGAAGATCGTCGACTTGTGCCCAGGCAATTCTACTTTTCTCAGTGAACTTATGAAAAGGAATTTTTCCAAATTGCTGGTCAGAGAATAGATTCCATTTATCGGGTTCTACGAGATCATATCTGGAATGTAGTTCTTCGTATGAACCGAAAATGAGCATTTCTTCGTCATAAATACTCAAGGCATAGCGCTCAGCGCATTCGCCCAGTGTGGAGTAAAGAGCTTCTTCGTGGGTCAATCCTGCGCCCGATCCATTAGAGCCCGGATTGTTTTTGTAGTTGAGCCTTTGAACGGTGCATAATTCGGCTGCAAGCACATGTACTTCAGGTTCGGCAAGCAATCTTTCGGTTTTGGCAATGAAGGAAACCAGACCGCAATAGTCGCTGTACAAATCACCGATGGCAAGATTGTTTAAAGTATTCCTTCCCATAGCTTTCTGGCTGGTTTAGTGTGTTTAGATCCACATATATTGCAATTGGGCACTTTCAGTACCGGATGGTATTTTATGTTGCCATTAATGTGGTTGAACTGAAGTAGATTATTGCGCGTAGCAAGACTGGTGATTGCAGTAATTTGTTTCAGTATTTCAAGGACTACCAAATCTGCACCAATTGAAAAATTGAATTGAAGTTTATTGAATAAGTTGTGGCTATAATTTTCTCCTAATATTGATTTTTTGCGATCAATAAGGCATTGAGAACATGAGCTTTCTTTTGGAATATAGAAGGGCCCGATTTCAGTACCGAATGTTGTATTGACTACAGGAAGAAAGTTGAGTTGCCGTGAACTTGCATAATCGAGCAATTCCAGGAGTTCACTCTCATTGTAATTGTTCGGTGCATAGATTAGGATGCCTTTATCTTTAAACTGAATGACTTCTTCTTTGGTAAAGTTAAAACAATTTTTAACCCCCATTTTTTTGCACTTGACTTCTATGTCTTCCGCTATGGGAGAGTCGCCACAAACAATAACGGTGGATTGTGAGATTTTTTCCTGGTAAAAAAGCCCTTCGGCGTAATTCTGATGGGCACTTTGGGCCGACTTAGAATTGAAATGTGATAAGGTCGCAATTTGTGTTGTGAACTCTTCTATTTCAACTTCGCTGAGAACATTGCTTGAAATATTGATCTTATCTGAAATTAAGTCTTGTTCAATAAGATGATCAAAAAGCTCGTTGATCTCATGTAAGCTATAGCTTTCAGAGAGCAATTGACAGTATATGTCTTCCATTGAGTTCTTTCCATCAAAGATCATTTTGATATCTTTGGGATCAATAGCCAATGCGATTGGAAATCCTTCCGATTCAAGTTTGTCTGTATTAAGCTTTGGAAATTTGATCATATCAGGTCGGTTTTTTTTTTGTTATTTGCAAAATGCAACACTGCTCGAAGTGGTGCAGCAGGCATTGCAACTGGTGGAACAACAAAGGGTAATGGTATGCGCGGCTTTCTTTTGTTTTTCGGCTATAGCTTTTGAGAACTTTTCAATGAGCGGGCATTCCTCTAACATTTTGAATCTGTACTTGTCAGGATATTGTTGGGTGTATTCGTCGTTCAGAAATTTGGATAGACTTCTTTTAATTATATAGCCAAAGTCGCCTGTTGGAACGCTGGCATTCATTACCTGTGTCTTTTTTATATCAATTTCCTGAAGATTGTCCACCAAAGCATCAAGTTCATTCCAGATTAACTCTTCTTTTGTAATGGAGGCAATAGATTGTACTGTCTTGTTCGCATTGAGCGAATAAAGTGTATAGTCGTGAATGGAATAGGGGTTATGTTTTACAGTAACTTCCGTAGCCAAAAAGGAATAGTCTTCACCATTGATGAAAGCTGTAAGACTTATCGCCTGGTGCGACGGGTCAGTTCTCAAATCGACCGATACAAGACTCGGAATAATGAGAAGCAATGAAGGACGCCCCGGTTTGTTATTGCTTTCATACGTCATAAAAATCTGGGCTCTTTCATAGATGAATTCAAATCCTTGTGCTTCAAAATGCTCCTTCAAAATCAGGAATCCAGGCATTTTGTCAATTTGTTTTGTAATAATCTGTACATTATTCTCTGAAGGCAATTGAAACGTTTGTTGGCTCATGTTGATTTGAATTTTTTTATGGATATATTCGTTTTTTATCTGAATTGATTTAACCGTTGAGTTTATTGTTCAGTTATCTTAAATTCTTATTTTTCGAATTATTTAATTAATTTACTGATTTATGTGTCGCTTATTAATTGCTCCAAAAATGTTTTCGCAGCATATCACATGATTGTCCTGATTCCTGCAGGAAGGTGTTTTTACTTCTGTAATGAATGGTTTATGGGTTGTAATAAATTTTTTCGGGTGAAAATTTTATCATTTCGAATGAGGAATAATTGATTTGATTCAGATCTGCCATTTCGGTTAGTGTTTCAGTGTTAGGTTTTTGCCTTCTGAATTGTGTAGTGAATGTGCCTTTAATTCTAAACAGAAACTCTTTTATTGAGAGTCGATAGGAAATTTTAAATGTTTGAAACATAGTTTTATTGATTTGTAGCTTTTTCATTTATCATTCGTTATCTCATCAAGAATATTATCTACTCGAGATCAGAAAGAAAGGGTAATGAACCGAATTGTTATTACCCAATCTCGCCGAGGTTGTATGGTAGACTCCGATTACGGAAGGAAGAGGGAAGGAGAGAAAAGATAGTTTTCAGTTATAATCAGGTCTACACTTTAAGTGTGCATTAGTTTTTCAGTTTAAGCCTGATGGTTGTACATGAACTATCTCATCTGTTTTCGCTTTGCAATAATCCGTATTGTGCTTTTGATCTAATTATAATGATCGTTTATTTCAGTGATTTTTGCCGGATTGTATGGATATATTTAGTTTTTTGGGGTGTTTTTTTTTGCGTGTGCAAATATTGATTTTGGTAATGTAATCTATTTACAATGGAAGTTTTATTTTAGTTTTTTTTTGAAGTTTTTTAGAATAGAAGTGTAGGGAAATAATTCTTTTTGCAATGATCCGACCGGTGATTGTAATCTATGTACAATGAGAATTATTTTTTGCATTTACTTCATCCATTGAGTTCATTCTTTGAACTTCTTTAGAATTCATCCACAGTGGAGCTGAATTTGAATTCTGCAAATTGTGAATTTAAACTCTTGCATATTTCTTCTGCCTGGATGAGCTCTTCGGCGCGAACGAATTCAAATGCATCCCAATCTTCCTGGGCATATCCTGTGTAAAAGTGGTTGCTCAATATAGCTATAGCCGATTTTTTATGGCTTTCAATTTCGAATATGTGATTGAACATTGACCCAATTACTGTACAGTATTCTTCTTTTGTTATGAGTTTTTCGAGTGCATGTGAAAGAATAGTTGCTTCTGAAGCCGAAATACTGCCGTCATTGTTTTTTGTGGCTGTAATAAAAGTTCCAAAGTCGCTCATAGATTTTGATTTGTTTTTTAGACTAATTGTTGGGGTGAAGTGCATTAAAGAATGCAATGTTTTTTTCTGCTAGAATTAAGTTTTAAGCTCGATGAATGATTCTTGCCTGATTTTTTGTCGCGCAGGAAATTAGATATCTCTATTAAACGAAAAAATCTGAAAGAATGAACATGAGTTTATCAAGTCTCAGAATAAAAGCTTCTCAGTTTAGGTTGTAATTAAAGGTGATTTTTCGCCTTTCAAAGCTTTGATCAAATGTCTTTCGCAAGATTTTTTTGGTCACATTGAGGTGAACAGATGCTACTGTTTTTTTTGGTGCTTTCATTGCTTAATAATTTTTACAAATCTGAGCGGTTCAGTTGTAATCTATTTACAAGAGAAAGAAATCTCTGGAATAAATTTTCTGATGCGAATTTGTTTTGTTTTGTATTTAGTGATGCAATGGTAGCACTTGTTGTTGTAACCTATTTACGATGGAAATTTTATTTCTGAGGATTATGGTAAAGTCTTGTTATTTAGTGATTTATAAGATTTTATTTTTCTTTCAATTCAACCTTTTTTGTTAGAATGCTGTAGGTCAATTGAATAGAATTCCTCCTGTTTTTTAGCGACCAAAGAATGGTCTTTGGGTATTATGACTGAAGGGTGGTTTCAGTTAAAGTTAATTTCTTAATTGTGCGTTTCAATGACCGAAAGAGCATCATTCAATCATCAGATAATCTTTTATTTTTTGAAATGTATTTTCATCAATCAGAACGGATTTTTTAATGTCTTCTATTCTTTGAAATGCCCCATGTTGTTCTCTGTATGCGAGGAGAGCCTTCACCTGGTTCTTATTGAGATAAGGATGTTTAGCCAGATCAAGGTATTCGACTTTATTGAGATTAAGCTTGCGTATATTGTTGGGGTCCAAATAGACTTCTGAGTCAATTTCATTGAGTTTAACACTGTCCATTCTGTACACTTCCAACAATTGCTCTCTGCGCTGAAATCCACCAAGCCGATTGCGGTATTGTATTATTTTTCCGGCCAGATAGGGACCAATTCCATTGAGCTGAACAAGGGTGGCTGAATCTGCTGAGTTGATATCAATATTCAACTTCTTTTTTTCCGGAAACGATTTTGGATATGTGTTAGTATAAGTATTATTGGGAAAATTATTTTTGAATTTTGAAGAGTCATATGAATAAACTTTTGCTTCTGATTTGTCAGGAAGCAATATGTACTCTTTCAATTCTTCATATTGTTCTGATTTGATGCAATACATTTTGGCAAGATCTTCTTTGTATTTGAATTTGCCACCTTTGCTCAGGTAATTCTGAATGGTTTTGATCTGCCCTTTGGTCATTCCTAATTTTTGCCATCCGGATTCATCCATTAAATTTGGATCGAATGGAAATAAAGTAGCATGCAACTTTACTTTGGGATATGAAGATTGTTCGAACGCAGAAGACGTATCGGGTTGATTCATCGCCATCCATTCCTGAATATCATCGCTGTAGTTTGCAACGGTTTTCTTTTCTCCACAATTTAGTAATGGGAGAAAGTATTGTAGAATCAATAAGCTTAATATTAGAATTAACAGGACCACAATGCCATTTCGTTCTCTTCTTGCGAATGAAAACCAGTCTTTCCAATTTGTTCGTGACATAATATAGAATAATATCCACGAAATTGAATGAAGAAAGCCGAATAAACAAGTTTATGAATAAAGTTGAATAAGATTTTTTAAATCCTCTTTCCGCTAATTTTACCTAACTGTGTTTTTTAATAACACCAGATTTCAGATCACTCCAATATTGTTTGAGATCTTTTCGCACTTCACCGCTCATAATCAACAGTCCTATAATATTGGGGAAGGCCATTCCAAGTATCATCATATCTGAAAAATCCATTACTGCACCAAGCCCCGATGATGCGCCAATCACCGTACAAACCAGAAATAGAAGTTTAAAGGTAATTTCGGAAATTTTCGTTTCACCGAAAAGATAGGTCCATGATTTTACTCCGTAATATGACCATGAAATCATGGTGCTGAAGGCGAATAAGAAAATAGCCACCATCAACACAACATCAAACCAGGGTATGCTTGAAGTGAATGCTGCATTTGTGAGAGCTGAACCTGTCAAGCCTTGTGGATTTTGTGCAAACCCTGTGAATACCAGTACCAATGCTGTCATGGTGCAGATTATCACTGTGTCGATAAAGGGTTCGAGTAAGGAAACTATTCCTTCGCTCACGGGCCTGTCAGTCTTTGAGGCTGAGTGAGCAATAGACGCACTTCCTACACCTGCCTCATTGCTGAAAGCTGCTCTGCGAAAGCCCATAATCATCACTCCCAGCAATCCGCCCTTGCCGGCCTCCGGTGAAAAAGCTCCATCGAAAATCTGACGAAAGGCGTCTCCGATATGACTGAAATTACTGAATATAATGAAGAGTGAAAATCCCACATATATAAAAACCATCAGCGGAACCAGTTTGTCGGTCACTTTGGCTATTCTTTTTACACCGCCAATAATCACCACACCAACCATGAGGGCCATTACAATTCCTATAGCCACACCATGATCAGCAGCAGCAGGAATAACCTGTTTAATTTGTGCAATGGTTTGATTGGATTGCAACATATTTCCTCCGCCCAATGAGCCACCTACACATAACACAGCAAATAATACGGCGAGGATTTTCCCAAAAGTTCCCATGCCTCTCAAGGCCAGGCCTTTGGTCAGGTAATACATCGGGCCGCCACTCACTACACCCTTATCATTGATGTTTCTGTACTTTACAGCAAGAGTACATTCCACAAATTTTGCTGACATACCGAAAAGCCCGGCTACGATCATCCAAAAGGTAGCACCGGGTCCGCCAACTGCTATTGCTACAGCTACTCCTGCAATATTTCCCAAACCAACAGTGCCCGACAATGCCGTTGCTAGGGCCTGGAAGTGTGTTACTTCTCCTTTGTCTTCGGGTCGGTCAAATTGCCCTCTGGCGAGTTGAATGGCGTGTTTGAATCCTCTTACATTGATAAAGCCCATTCTGATGGTAAAAAATATAGCGCCACACATCAACCAAACAACTACTAACCATACTTTTTTCTCCCTGGGGTTGCCATTTGGATGGTACATATATTGGCCGTTCGCATCCAATATGTGGTTGTCGTACAAACCCATTGCAGCAAATGGATCGCTGAAAAGCAGCCATTCCAATGCCTGAACTGCGGGAGTGAAAAGTGCATTTATTTTTTCCTGAAATGATTCGGCTGGTACTACAGCATTTACTTCAGCTTTTTGCCCGCTTTGGTCAGTTACTAAGAGTGAATATTGCACTCCTTCGTCCATTCCGGAACAAATGGCTGAAGTAAGTGGAGTGGCCTGGTTGGACCATTTGTAGGTGAGGCTTCCTTTTCCACCTGAAACTGTAGCTTCGGCCTGAGCATCTTTAATGTCAGGAGAATTATTGCCATAAGTCAGTTGCACATTCAACTGAGCCTTAGAGGCAATAAGCACAAGGCAAAAAAGTAGTACCAGAATTTTTTTCATAAAACAGGAAAAGGTTGAGGGCAAAGAAAGTCAATTTTGGTTTAAATAGTTTATGCCGCTTTGGTTTCTGCCTAAACGTGTCTTGAGAATATTCTTTTGCCAGAAACCAATGTACCTAATCCAGTGCTTTTCAGTACTTGTTGCAAAATGTTTACAAGCTGTGAATATTCTGTTGATGATGGTTTCGCGGCTCTGGTTCATCTTTGCGCAGTTATGGCAGAAAATTTTATCGTTTCAGCAAGAAAATACAGGCCTGATACCTGGGACACTGTGGTGGGGCAGAAGCACATTACCTCTACGCTTCAAAATGCCATTGCCAACAATCAGATTGCACAAGCTTATTTGTTTACCGGACCGCGTGGTGTGGGGAAAACTACCTGTGCAAGAATTTTTGCCAAAGCTGTAAACGGAAATCTGGGTCAGGAAATGGAAGACCTTCAGTTCAGTGTATTCGAACTGGATGCGGCTTCTAATAACTCTGTGGATGACATTCGCGGTATTGTGGATTCTGTTAGAATTCCACCACAAACCGGAAAGTACAAGGTGTATATTATAGACGAGGTTCACATGCTTTCGGCAGCAGCATTCAATGCATTTCTGAAAACATTGGAAGAACCACCACCTCATGCCATTTTCATTCTTGCCACTACAGAAAAGCACAAAATCATTCCTACCATTCTGAGTCGTTGTCAGATTTTTGACTTCAACAGAATCAAGGTGAAGGACATGACAGATCATCTTGCGGGTATTGCTGTCAAAGAAGGCATTACAGCCGAACCTGAGGCATTGCATGTGATAGCCCAAAAAGCAGATGGTGCCATGCGCGATGCACTCTCCATCTTCGATCAGGTGGTGGCATTTTGCGGCAGGCATCTGGAATATAAAATGGTAATTCAGAACCTTAATGTGCTGGATTACGACTACTATTTTAAACTCACTGATTTTGTTCTGAGCGAAGATGTGGCTTCATGTCTTGTATTGTTCGATGAAGTATTGAACAAAGGATTCGATGGTCATCATTTTATTACCGGTTTTGGAACACATTTCAGAAACCTCATGGTCTGCAAAGACGCTTCCACAATTCCATTGCTCGAAGTAAGCGAGGCCATTGCTGCGAAATATAAGATTCAGGGAGAACAAAGTGACATCAGGTTGCTTATTCAGGGATTGAATCTCATCAACGAATGCGACATTCAATATCGAACCAGTAAACACCAGCGTTTGTTGGTTGAACTGACACTCATGAAAGCAGCAAGCATTCTCTACAACCAAAGAGAAGGCGAAAAAAAAAACTTTAAACTAAAGCCTTTTCGCAATACGCCTACACAACCAGTAAGGAGTCTTAGTCTGCCTACATCGCCTGTGGGCAGCCCAGCCCAGAACAATGGAGGTTCTCCGGTTCTTCAGGAAACCACGATGGCCACCCCGCTTTTATCATCGTCTGTTGCGGAACCAATGAGTCGCCCTTCGTTGGGGAAAAGATCCATTATCAACCAATCTTCTGAGTCTATTTCGATCAAACGAAATATGCAATTGAGCAAAAGTCAGGGTGAATTTGCTGCGGCTCATGAAGAGGTAATCGCTAAAGAACAGGCCACCCGTGCCTATACTCAAAAGGAGGTAGAGGCCGCATGGCGCGCGTTTACAGCGAAAGAGCTCACCGCTAATAAGCAAGTGCAGGCAGCTTTTCAGGTGGCAGAAATCGAATTGAAAAACAATGAACTGTTGCGCGTGGCTTTTCCAAGTGAAACACAGCAGATGTATTTCAATGATCATAGATCGAAGCTTGGGGAATATTTCAGAAACGAATTTGATATTCGCGGTCTTGAATTCGAAGTGGAAATTCTCAAACAAGATGAAATCAAACAAATTTATAAAACTGCCAAACAACAATTTGACCAATTGGTAGAAAAGAACTCGGCATTAGAAACACTCCGCAAGCGATTTAATCTACAAATTGATTTCTGATGGAATCATCATTCTATAACTGGAAAAAGCTCATTACGAGAGATGCACTGGTATTGACTGTGGGAGCGTTGGTTTATCTGGTGCTTTTTTACACCAATGCTATTTCCAATGGTGGTTCTGGGTGGGGCTTTTTACTTTTATTTTTTGCGCTTTATTTCTTTGTTCGATTTGTCTGGACCGGCGCAAACATGGTGGCTGCTTTTTTTACTACAAGATACAATATAGCCTTCACACTTGTGCTCTACGCCCTGGCTTTGCTCATTTGCACAGGTCTTGGATATTGGCTGCTCATTGGCTTGATGGACAAAGTGCAATCCTGACTTTCAAAATTATACTGAACTTTTTTTCTTTCTTTTTGTTATGGCAACATGAATAAAGTTATACTCACATTTATACTTACGATTGCTGGTTTGAGTTCATTGGCCCAAATGTCTTCTGTTTCGGGCAAGGTGTTCAACGAAAAAAATAACGAGCCTCTTCCTTTTGCTGTCGTAATGATTCAAGGTTCACAGCAGGGTGCTACCAGTGATATTGATGGCAATTATTCGATAAAAGAAGTAAATCCGGGATTGTACAATATCGAATGTAGTATAGTAGGCTTTGAAAAAAGGGTAGTGTTTGAAATTGAGGTAACACTCGACAGGCCGGCAACAGTAGATTTTTCCATGTTGGAGTTGGCCAATGAAACCGGCACGGTGGAAGTAGTTTCATCCACCATTTCCAATCGCGAAGAGTCGCCTGTTTCTATCAGAACCATCGGCAGCAATGAAATCAAAAGAAACCCTGGTGGTAACCGCGACATTTCTAAAGTTATCCGATCACTTCCTGGTGTAGCAGCTATTCCAAGTTTTCGAAATGACATTATTATTCGCGGCGGTGCGGCCAGTGAAAACAGATTTTATTTGGACGGAATTGAAATACCCAATATCAATCACTTCAGTACACAAGGTGCCAGTGGTGGGCCAGTGGGTATGCTCAATGTGGATTTGATCAAAGAAGTGGAGTTTTACTCCGGAGCTTTTCCCGCTTCACGTGGAAATGCGCTAAGCAGTGTATTCGAATTTGAGGTAAAGGAAGCAAGAAAGGATAAATATACTGCCAATGTGGTTTTGGGAAGCAGCGATCTGGCCATTGCTGCAGAAGGCCCGACTGGTAAGAACAGTTCGTTGATTATGTCGGTGAGAAGAAGTTATTTGCAAGGTTTATTTTCTTTGCTGGGTCTTCCGTTTTTGCCCACCTACAATGATATGCAGTTCAAATGGAAAAGTCAGATCAACGACAAAAATCAATTGACTATACTGGGACTTGGAGCCATTGATCAGTTTAAATTGAATCTGGAAGTCGGCGAGGATTCTACCAATGAAAATTTTCTGAGCAATAAATACCTTCTGGCCAACCTGCCGGTTAATGAGCAATGGAATTATGTGGTGGGTGCCAAGTTTGATCATTTCAAAGAGAATGGAAAATGGTCGCTCATTGTAAGTCGCAACGCCCTGCAAAATGATGCCTTCAAACACATTGACAATGATGAGTCCCTGGCTAAAACATTCGATTACTCAAGCCGCGAGACAGAAAATAAGATTCGTTTTGAAAATAAAATCATTTACCCGAAAGACTGGAAGCTAGTTTATGGAGTGGGTTATGAATATGTAGATTTCTTCGCAAGAAATAACTCAGTGCGATTTTTACCTTCATCGGATGCTCTGGTCAATTTTGTGTACAATACCAACCTGAACTTACAGAAGTATGGTGGTTTTGTGCAAACCAGCAAAAAATTACTCAATGACAGAATTATATTGTCGGCAGGATTGAGAATGGATGGTACAGATTTTAATTCGAAAATGAGCAATCCACTTGAGCATCTTTCTCCAAGAATTTCTGCGCGATATTCTTTTGCTCCTGGCTGGAGCATCAATGCCAATACGGGCATTTATTATCAGTTGCCGGCCTACACTGCATTGGCTTTCCAAAGCAACGGTGCTTTTGTAAATAAAAATGCAGATTATATTTCCAACAGACAGGTGGTTGGAGGTCTGGAATACAATTGGGACAAAAGAAATACGATCATCACTGTAGAAGGATTTTATAAGAAGTATAGTAATTATCCTTTGAGTATTGCCAACGGAATCAGCCTTGCCAATTTTGGTGCAGATTTCGGTGTGGTAGGCAACGAGGCTTTGTTGTTTACGGGCGAAGGCCGGACTTATGGAGTTGAAGTATTGTATCAGCAAAAATTCTTCAAAGGTCTTTATGGTATTATGGCCTATACTTTCGTAAGAAGCGAATTCAGGGGAGTGGTGGGAGAATACATCCCATCCAGTTGGGACAGCAGGCATTTGTTGAGTATGACAGGTGGCTGGAAATTCGGTAAGAACTGGGAAATTGGCGGAAGATTCCAATTGAGTGGAGGTTTACCTTATACACCCGATAATGTTGAAGCTTCAATTAATGTGGCAACCTGGGATGCCATCGGCTTCGGAATTCCTGATTATTCGCAATTGAACAGCCAGCGAATCAAGACTTTTCATCAACTGGACATTAGGGTCGATAAAAAATGGTTCTTTAAAAAATGGTCGCTGGATGTATTTCTCGATATACAGAATATCTACAATCAGCAAACTCAGTTAAAGCCAATACTCGATGTAAAACGCGATTCTTCGGGAAATCCGGTGTTGGATACCAATAACCCGGGCAATTATCAATATAATTTTCTTCCCAATACTAACGGAAGTGTATTGCCAACTGTGGGTGTGATAATTGAGATATAAATATTGGTTGTGTTTGATTAGCTTTGTTGCTCATTAAACAATCGACCCTGTGCGCGTTGACAAATATCTTTGGTGTATAAGAGTGTACAAGACCAGAAGTCTTGCTGCTTCGCAATGCAAACTCGAAAAGGTTTGGGTGAATGGTGAACTGATCAAAGCCAGTCGCGAGGTTAAATTAAACGATGTGGTTAAAGTGCGAAAGGGCCCGATTCATTTTTCATTTCAGGTATTGGCCATTCCATCGGCGCGCCTTGGTGCAAAACTGGTTCCGGGATTTGCCACTGATGTAACCTCTGACGAGGACAAAAAGAAACTGGAAATATTCAAGCTTCAGCGTGTGGAAGAAAGACCACGCGGACTCGGAAGACCTACCAAAAGAGAGCGACGTGTATTGGATGATTTCTTTGACATCGAAGAATTTGATGCGCCTGATTAGGGTTGATTTCAATCCTGTCAGATTGAATCCAATACAAAGTCAATAGAATTGAATTGCCTTTTGAATGTTGATTTTTTTTATTTCTCCATATTCTTAATCCTTTCCAGCCATGTGCTGACCTCTTTATTCAAAGAAAGAATGGATGAAATGATGATGAAAATTCCAATCAACGCCAGCAAAGTAAATGTAAGCGAAAAGTACGAACCTGTAAATACGGCAATGAGAATAAGTCCGGCGGCAAATGATACGATAAGTGCCGAGGCTGCTTTGTGTTTGATACCAAAATGCAACATCAGGTGGTGCAAATGTGTTTTGTCGGCTCTGAATGGGCTGTAGCCTTCTTTGATGCGGCTTCTGTAAACTCTTAGCGAATCAGCGACAGGTATAATGAGCACGCTGATTACAGTAAGGCAGGTTGTACTCAATCTTTCTGTATGCTGCGAGGTTTGTATCAAAATAATACCGGAAGTAACCAGAATAAATCCTAGAAACAATGAGCCGGCATCGCCCATGAATATTTTCTTTGTTTTCGAAAGATTGTGTCTGAGAAATCCGAGCAATGCGCCAATGATGGTGAGAAACAAAGTGAAATATATTCCTGAATCCAACATCCATGCGAGTATGGCAAAGGCTGCAAATCCTACTATGGCCATGCCCGCCGCAAGTCCATCGATGCCATCTGTGAGATTGAAGGCATTGACCACTCCGGCAATCACTACGAGGGTTACGATGTAAGAAATGAATTCGGGTAACGCATATATACCAAAAACACCGAAGAATGAATCGATCTTAATTCCGGAGGTAAATGCGAAATGCGAAAGTGCAAGTTGAATAAACAACTTGTAAGAAGCGCGAATGTCTATTTTATCGTCTATTACACCCATGAACAATAGAATAAAGGCTCCAACCACTATTGCGTAAAGTTGATCGTTTTTAGCGAAAATTCCGGGACACAACAACATTGCAACTGACGAGGAAATGAACACCACAATGCCTCCTATCAATGGCACTGGCGTATTGTGTACTTTTCGGGCATTGGGCTTGTCCACTAAATTTATTTTTTGCGCAAATTTTCTGATGGCCGGTGTGAGCACAAGCGTAAATACAAGCGCCAGAAATGGAATGATGGGCAGTTCGTTCAGGATTTTCATAGTTTGGGGTTTTAACGTGATTCAAAAAATACTTGCTGGTGTTTGAGATGACCCAAATCCATTCCGATGAGGTTGGTCTCTGAGATATCGGTCATTCCTGACTTTACGGATTTCTTTTCTTTCGAGAGAAGTACTTCCGCAACAAGATCTCTGTATTTATTGGCAATTATTTTCCATGTATATCTTCTATCTGCAATGGACTTCATGTTTTCGCCCAATGCCTTGAGTTGAACAAAAGTGGAAGATTGAATAATGGACTTTAATTCTTCCCTGTTTTTGAAATAAAGTGCTTTGGATTCGGTAGTGGTTCTGTTGTAGGATACATCAAATGAAATAATGGGCAATCCCAGGTACATGGCTTCTACCAGCGATGGGTTGGTTCCACCTGCCGAATGCCCGTGAATGTAAACAAAGGCATTACCCCGAAGTACATCAAGTTTTCGCTGGTCGTAAATGGGATCGAGCAGGAGAAGGTTGCTGTTGTTTTTATATTGCTCTCTTAAACCTTTGCCATACTCGCTGTTGTTCCAGTTGCCAACCAATACCATTACGTGTTTCGGTAGTTCCGAAAAGGCCGACAAAACACTGTCAATGTTGTTCTCAGGTTCTATCCGGCAAACCTTGAAGGCATAAGGCTTTTTTAGAAATGGAAATTCCAGTTTATCTTCAATTGTGGGTGCAACCTTCATCGTATGGTCTGCACCGTATTCGATAATACGGCTCAAACTTCCATAGCGCATTGCTGTATAGTCCTGTATGGATTCATTGTCTGAAATATCGATGTGAGAGTATTTGACTGCCATTTTCTCGGCCCAGAAAAGATAGAGTTTGGCAAGCAAACTCCATTTGTTTCTTTTCCACTCGATGCCATCAATTGATATAATTATTTTTTTATTCGTGAAGAACCGAACGAATGGAAGCATCCAGGCTCCGGCTACGCCAAGAACTATGATGACATCTGCGAAAAACAATGAATGTAATATCGATAGTGAATCATATGGAATGCTTTGCATACCATTGGCATCAAGTGGAATGTATCGCAGTCTTGCACCTTTGTACGTTTTTTGTCTTTTTTCTTTCGGGTATCTTTTTCCTGAACAATACACAGTCAGATCATACTCGTTCGACATTTGAGTCACCAGGTGTTCTGTGAGTGTTTCGAATCCACCGTAATTGGCCGGCAAACCAACCGTTCCTATAATCGCTATTTTTTGTTTACTCATCTTAATGTTGACTTAGGTTCATCTCCACGAATGGCATTCTCTATAATTGTTCCTCTTTTGTAAGTATACAGAAATCAGGCTTTTATGCAGAATGCGACAATTCGTTTTTCCATTCTTTGGAAGGTTTTTCCAAAGGTTTATCTGCTTGATAAAGTAGCGAAATGCTTCTGGAAATAAATGAAATTTCACTGAATTGATTGATGCGCAAAAGTGAATCTGATTTCATTCTGAAATAAAGCTCCTTGTTGGATAACAATTGATTCAATTTGAAGTGAAGTTCATCTCCATTTCTGCAATCCACATGGAAGCCATTAGAGCCATCCTCCACCAGTTCGGTAATTCCACCCACAGGTGGGACAATGGCGGGCAATCCATAAGCCATTCCTTCAATAATGGTCAATCCAAATGTTTCAACCCATTGATCGGGTCTGGAAAGATTGAGAATTATATCCGCCCATTGATAAAATGGATGTAGATTTTTGTGTGTGGGGAAGAGAATTACATTAGTTGGAATGGAGTATTGCGCTTTGAATGTCGTAACGGCTGCTTCTGATGAATTAACCACCAGCTTAAAACTAAATTCAGGATTTTTGTTTGCCAGTGAAATAAATTCATGTACTCCTTTATATTCTTTCAAGGAACAAACCATCAGTACATTTTTTCGCTCTGAAGTAAGAGTTGTTCTTTGGATTCTCGCTTCGTTTAAAAATGTATCTTCAATGCCGTTATGTAATATGGATTTTTTGACCTTATTCAGGCATTCTTCTTTTGCCAGAAACTCTGAAACATATATAACTTCATCAGCGGTCCACCTGACAATACCAAAGAGAAACTTCTTGAGAATTTTAGGCTTGACCGAAGTTTCGTGAATGTGATAAATTACTCTGCATCCGACTAGCTTCCCCAATATTCCTGCACCAAATGGCAAGACGGTATTCACATAAACTATGTCCTGCTTATTGATCCTGAATAGAAATTGAAAAATAATCTGAACCTGACTAAATAGCAAGCGAATCAATCTTATTAAGGGATTCTTTGCGAATTTGTAGTTGAAGTTTTTGTAAATAATGCCGTCAATTTCTGAGAGAAATCCTTGATTTTCTTTGTTTGTTGCCAAGATAACTTCTATGTTGTTTTGCTTCCAGCCTTTGACCAGTTGCATCAGTACTTTCGGACTTCCACTGTAATCGTTCAGTAAATGAAAGGCATAAATTCTCATGGTCAGATATTTTGGTAAATGAGATTGAGTTGCTCACCGCGTTTGTCCCAATGAAAGTATTGTTCGAACTTTTTGCGTGCTGATAGGCTCATTTGTTTTTGCACTTCGGGATTTTGAAACAAACGTGTGATGGCTTTTGAAAGGCTTTTGATTGTCTCCTGATAGCCTTCCATTTGCACAGCGATGCCACAAGTGGAATCAATGAATTCGCCGGGACCACTGTTGTTGAGACAAATAACAGGTAATGAAAAGGATAATGCTTCTGAAACTACCATGCCTGCTCCTTCGTGTGATGGAAATAGAAATGCAGAGGAGTTGCGATATATATCTATGAGTTCTTTTCTGTCCATCCACTCTCTGAATTGAACATACTCCTGAATTTTGTATTTCGAGACCAATTCTTTGTAGCTGCATAGTTCGGGCCCGCTGCCCACAATGATTAATTCTGTTTGGTTCTTTTTTTCCGGAGAAAGGGATTCCAGAAATTGTGCATAGGCCTCTATTGTAAGATCAAATCCTTTGAGTGGAACCAATCTGCCAATTGACAATAAGGTGAATTTTTCTGTTGAGCCATTATTTGCGTTGATACCAAAATCCTCTGAAGCTACGGATGGAATTACCTGATGCTTTTGTTGTAAATGAAGCACTTCTTGTGCAGATTTGTTCATACAAAGTACTGTATTCGCATTTCGGGTAGTACTTTTTAATGCCGGTGATATTTTCCAGAAGTAGTTTTTTACGAGCCAGGTAAGTTTTTCTTTTATTTTATATTTTAGTGGATAATGTGCAAGCACTTCATTCGGAATTTGCGGATGATGTCCCACAGGCCCCCAAACAAATGGTTTGTCGAGTTTCCACAGATAACTCGGTGTCCAATCGTTGTGGAAATTGAGATTGTGTACAATATCGAATTCAATTTTTTGATTTCTGATAAATGAAATAATGCCTTTCTGCCACATCCAGTAATAGAGCATGGCGCCGCGTTGTCCTTTCTTCCAGAAGCGCATCCAATAAGGCAAATCAAAATACCTGAATTCGATGTTCTGATAAATTTCATTTGGATTGGCCGCCATATATTTTTCAATATGCGGGCGATTGTTTTCTCTTGTCACAGCAATGACTTTGTTGAATCTTGCTATCTGACAGATAAAATTCCAACCCATGCCATCTTCAGATCCTTTGAAAGGATTTACGGCATAGGCTGAGGCTAATATTGTTTTGTTATTGTTCATTTCTCATTTTAATAATTCTTGCCGGTACACCGGCTATGACACAGTTTGAGGGAAAGGATTTGTTGACAACACTTCCTGCGGCAATCACACAACCTTCGCCTATTTCGCATCCATCCAGAATGGTTACTTTGCTTCCAATCCAGCAATTTGCTCCTACTTTGATTCCTTTTCTGGATACTCCCTGGTGGCGAATAGCGGTTTCGGTTTCTTCAAAATTGTGGTTTTCAGGATGACAACTGAAGTATTGGCCGATAATACATTCTTCTCCTATCTCAAGGCCGCCTGCACCGCCCAGATAGGCGAATTCCCCGATGCCGACTTTATCGCCAATTCTGATGAATTGGCCTATATCGGATAAAGTAGTGCTCACGATTACCCTGCTGAATGAGCCAATACTCACATTGTTTCCCAGGGTAATACCTTCTGTGCCAAGCGCTGAAAGTTCTACATATTTTCCGAGTTTAAGAAATCTACCGAATTGAATTTTATGTATATAAAATAATCTCACACCACTGGACATCAGCATCGATTTGGGAAGACGCAGGTACAAAAACAAGCGAAATGCCCTTGTATAATTAATGAGCTGGGTAAATAGAAAAACGAGGAATATTCTGGTATCCACATTTCTGTCAAAAGAAAATTGTGGGTTGCGCAGTCTTATTATTTTTTCCAGCAACTTCATCATATTACGCAGCTTTCTGGTGTGTCAGGTTGATGATTTTTTCCAGCGTGACATCCATTTCTTTGTTTTCTATGATGATATAACGTTCAGCACCCGTGGCTGATTTTGATTCCAGCTCTGTAAAAAGTTCAGTATATCTTTTATTGAGTTCTTCTATAGTTTCCGCAGTCATTTCCTGCTTGCGCGAGAGTATAATGCTGCTGTGTGCATGAAGGAAAAAGTTGAGATCCGGTTTCATGATCAGGCTATACAACATTCTTGTCAAATCTGGTGCAAGGTTGATGTTGGTTCTTTTTCCATCAATAATAAAATCAAAATAATATCTGTCATAGAGTACTACATAACCTCTTCTGATGTACCTGAAGTGTACATAGAACTGACCCATGAGGTAGTCCATGTAATAGTAGGAAAATCTCAAATAAGAAGATAATTTGCTTTGGTTGGTACCCTGACGCGGAAGCCTTGTTGCTGCTTCTTTTTCTGCAGCGGCTTTTCCTTTGGTCCAGGCGCTGAGAATGGGAAGCAATGATGGTCTGTGGCGCAATACGACTACGCGTTTGCGCAATTTCTTCTCTAATTCAAATTTAGTTCTTTCGATTATGGTTGATTTGCCGGAGCCATCAACACCACTGAAGGTAATGAGCAAACCTTTGTTGAACAATATCTGGCGTGCTGTATCCAACAGGTACTCAATTTTCCCAATAAACAAATTCAGCGGGTTGTTCATGCTTTGTTTTTTGAGTTGTGCCTCAAGTTTATCCTTTCGAATGGTGTAATCTACCATGTTGCAGTAAATGATATTGTCTACAGAATTTTTAGGCGTTGACAATATTTGTTCATAGGCCTGGAATCGCGCAGGTATTTTCGCATTGTTCAAACCATAGAATAGGCCGATGTACCGCGCCTGATTTAATGGATCCATCATTTTTACACCAAACTCTGTCTGGAATGTGGAATTGAGTACCTCATTCACATCCATTAATGTGAGTGCCTTGCGTTTGAATTTCCAGATGCAATCTATACTCAGTATTCTGTCGTCTTTCAGGATGACGTGCAGGGTTTGCATGTGGGTTCTTGAGTTTTTGGAAATGTGCTTGACAAGAGGATGCTGACTGATAAACTTTAAAAGCTCTTTTTGGTTTGAAGCAGTTATAAAAATATCAATGTCGGAATACTCGCTCAGCTTTTCGGGAAGCCCTTGTGGGAATTTGATGGTGGCATATTCTTTTGGCAACAGAAAATCAAATATGTCTGTAATTATAAGTTCTCTGTTGTTTTTCTCATACATCATGATGTGGCTGATGCCTTCATTCCATGTATTGATGAGCCAATGGATCTGAGTATGCCAGATGGGCTGTTGGCTGTACAAATCCAACGATTGTGTCAAATTGATCAATAGATACAATCTCAAGTATTTGTCAGTAGCTGCATTTTGGTGTGAAGACCATTTTCTGAATAATTCAGGGGACAGGCATTGATAAATTTCCATTTGAATTTCTGTCCAGTTTTTTCTTTTATTTAAAATGCCATTTTGAATGATAAAGTGAAATGCATCAAACCCGATTGGCATCAACGGATTAGCCAACTCCCAATCGTAGATGTGAAGCCTTTCGCCATTGATGTACATATTCCATGGAGTAAAGTCACCGTGGCTCATACAAACTTCAATTTCTTCGTCAAAGTCTTTTATTGAGTTTAAGAGGTTATTCAATTTGCGTACTATGCCTTTGGGCATGCGTTTGTCTTTGTTTTCATTGAGTTTTGTGAGTTTATCTATGGTGTCTATAAAGACGGGAAGTTCGTTTAACTTCATGGTGATGTTCGTGTTTTCGTTGATTTCGTTCAATGCATCAGCGTGGTATTGAGAAAATTGATTGAGCCTTTTTCCATTTTTAGAAATATCTGTGAGTTGCAGATAATTTTCTTTCTGGTTGGTGATATGCGGAAAATGAAAAGTGCCTGGGGCCAATGCATGCAAACGATCAATGGCATTTTTTTCGTTTTCTAAGATATCTATCGAAGTTACTGATGTGGCTACCTTTTTAAAATGGTTACCGTGAATGTCTTCCTGGTAAATTACGATTTTATTATTGGGTCCGATTGTTCCTGTGAAGATGGCCCAGTTTTGTGAAAATAAATCAATAGGACATTCGGCAGTGTGATTGTCCTTTGTGAGTTTGAATGTAGTGGTCTTGAAAAATAGTTTTTGTAGTCTAAGCAAAAATACCAATTGGATGAGTTTAGCAATCATTCTGGATCTGCCACTTGCTGTGCTGTAAAATTTCAGGAACAACGGCTGCCTCGAATCCGCCGGACAAATCCATCTTGGGCTTCCATCTGTGTTGTTGACAATGATTGCACTTAAGGACTTGCCGTACTCATTGGAATCCGTAATGCGGTAATTGAGAATTTTAAATATTGTATCCATTGATGCTTTTAGTTTGTTGGTGTAATAGTAGAGTCAATTACGCGGCCAACATTGCAAGTCGCTTTAAATCAATGGGAAAACAGTTTGTAGATATGCCAGAATTCCAATTGATGGAATTTTTTTCCAAGTCTATTTGATTTTGGAAACACCGATAATGCCTGCCAGATCCGGCCTTCTTCTCTTGAGATAAATCTTCTGAAAGGTGGTGAGAATGCTATGTGGACGAAGTGCTATATAAAGGATAATCAATTGGTAAAACAGAATGCCATAATTCGATTCTCCGAAAATTCCAAATTCTGTAAAGGAGTTAATCAGCAGCGGTATGAACATGCTGTACAACATGAGTTTCTTCTCCTTGCTCTCTTTGGATATGGCTTTCATGGTGAAAGCCAATTGAAAAATAATTATGGTAAGTCCAATAAATCCAAGATTCATCAACACTTGCATAAATGTGTTGTGTGTCATTTTGCCGGGATAAGTATGTGTACTTTGGAAATACTCTTTATAATCAATGCGCATAAAACCAAATCCAAGCAAAGGTTCGCGCGGTAGTCCTTCATTGATCAGCGCCGTCCAGAATGGAAGCCTTCCGGTCATACTCATTACTTCTTCCATGCGACTGGAATCTCCATCTTTGAAAATGATTTTTTGTACTGCAATCGGACCAATAATAAGCATCATGCTTACAACGGCAAACTTCAGTTTTTTATGAGAAGATTGTTTAATATGGAATCCAATGATGAGAAATGCACCGATTAATGAGGACCTGGATCCGGTGGCATAAAGGGCGTAGAATAATACCAATAGTTTGATGATAGTCCATGCCATGGCATGTTTGCGTGTGAGATCGAACAGCAATCCTGCTACGCCAATTCCTGCTAACATACCAAGCTCATTGGGATTCATCATATAGCCTCCCAGTCGGGCTTCTTCACCGCCATGGGTAAGCCTGAAAAAAACGTCAGGATTGACCCACATTCCAATTACAAATATCAGAAGTAGAATAAATACTGTGTTGCCAACAAGATTGTACAATCTGATCGGGTGATCAGGAAAGTACTCATCGAGCAGGTAGAGGCATTTGATAAAGAAATAAGCAAAGATAAGTGTCTGCGAGGTCATGAACCATTGGAGCGCACTATAGCCAACATTGGTACTCCACAAAAAGGAAGCGGCTCCCAGAAGCAGATAAGCTACATATAAGAGTGGTGAAAATACATTCTGCCATTTGAAGTTGTCGACAGCTCCATACTCAATGATGCGCTTGTACTGGTAGTAACTGCCAAAGAGAACACCCATTCTGCCCACCACTTTTATGGCCCTTGTGATATTGACATTTTCGCTCCACGTGAAGAAACACGCTGTCATCAAGAGCAGGATCAATAATAAGTTGAGGTTGGTCTTTTTGAGAAATTCCTTATGTGATATTTGTTTGGCAAGGCTACTCATTGAATGCCGTAAAGGTTATCAAATTTTTCTATCTGAATATTCCAGTTAAATGCTTCTTCCACCATTTGAGCTGCTTTTCCTGACATCAACTTAAGTTCATCACTTTTCCATTTATCGGCCATAGTAATTAAAGCCGATGTTAAGGATTCTACACTTTCATTTTCTACAGAAATTCCGGCTTTGTATTCCTGAATGTATCTGGCCAGATTGGTGGCTTGACTTACGACACAGGGTATGCCCTGGTTGCATGCCTCCAATACGGCTGCGGGAAGGCCTTCGTTGCGTGATGGATGCACGAAAATGTCCATTTTGGACATGAGTTGTGCTTTATCATCACCAAACTTTCCACCCCATAGAACCACTTGTTTTTCAACCTTTGCTTCCTGAATCAGTTGTTTCAACAGTGGTATTTCTTTGCTGTCTCCAATAATCCAAAGTTTTGAATTATACCCTTTTTCAATCAGCGTTCCAAAACTTTTGACCAAAAGATCCAGGCCTTTTGTATAAATATCAATACGCCCTACAAATCCGATTACAAATTCAGCTTTTTTTGAAGTAGTTTCTCTAATGTTTTTTTTGGCGTCAAAGCCGTAAGGAAGTAAAACGGATTTGCGATTGGGAAAGATGTCCATGAGTCCTGTGATTTCACTTTCGCCTATGGAATGTATTTTCGTGGCTCTTGTCAGGAGGTTTTTCTCAAAGAGTTTAAAGTACATTTTTTTTAGTGTACCACTTCTTTGCATGGCAATAGTGTTGTATGCGCCATGAGGTGTAAGTACAAATCGAATTTTGTGACGCTTTAAAAATTTGGAAATGCTGGAATAAACCGGTATCCAACCTCCGTGCAGGTGCACAACAATTGAGTCTTTTTTACTTTTTAAAGCTGCTTTTAATTCGGGGTCCATTCCAAATGGATTACGCGAGGCTTTGAAGAGTCTGGTTTCAAAAACTCTTTTGCCGTAGTTGTGTTTTAGGTCTCTGGTTATACCCCAAACGGCTACATTTCTGCCGGACTCAACTTGTTTTGTGGCCAGTTGATAAACAACGCTGTTCACGCCGTTCATTCTTTGTGGATTGGCTTTGCCCAGAATCAAATGGATAATTTCCATAATCTAAATTGTTTTTTGTACAGGGTATATTGCCAGTAAATAATGAGGATGATTTGTGATAAAATCAATCCGGTCAATACTCCTGAAATACTCCATTGTGATAAAAAGTACTTAAATGTGAGAAGGTTAAAAATGAGTGTAAAGCAATATCCCGTGAAGAATATTTTGTCCATCATCATAATCCGAATGCCGATTCTGATTGGATACCCTATAAAAATGAGTATGTATAAAATAACCATTCCGCGTATGATAAAACCAAACTGAGCATATTGTTCGCCACCGGCCAGGATAATGAATTGATCGGCAAAGGCAAATAGAATGAGTAATATTCCGCCAAAAAGAAATGCCACTTTTCTGCTGATGTTTTGAAGATAGGTTTGTGCGCTCTGTGCAGATTCGCAAAGCAGTGTTGCGGCTTTTGGTATCGAATAATTTTCGAATGCCTGTAGAAGTACGTTGAGTACTCCGAAAAGCGATTGAACCAATCTGAAGGCACCCAATGCAATGGGGCCAATAAGTAAGCCGGAGGCTACGATGATAAAATTGCCCGACCACCATTGAATGATGTTGGTCATCAATAACCACTTGCCCTGGAGCATGTGTTTCTGCCCAAAGGAGAACATAGTTTGCGCAGAGATGCTGAAATTTCTGAAATGATATATAAGTATGAATAATAGCGGCAAATAGGAAAGTGATTGCGCCAGAAGTATTTGTTTAAAATCCGATGCGCCGATTAGTAATTGTATAAATACGGTAGTGAGTTGAGCAACGGATATCAGTGCATCAGCAATGAGCAATGTGCGGATTGATCCTATGGTAATCATGAGCCTCCTGAAGTAATCCTGTAAAAGAAATCCTGCTGAAAGAACAATGATGGGCACAATTGACTCTTTCATTGAATGAATCAGATCAAACTTAATGAATGAAATGAACCAAAGGAATAGACTGATGAAAGTGATTAGAATGAGTTGAAAGACAATTGAAAAATTCGAGTATTTTTTTTTATTTGATTCACTTGCATAGTTAACCTGGAAGGGCTGAATAACAAGAGCGCTGATCATCCCGGATAAAAAGTACATCACAAGCACCAATGTAGAGTAAAGGCCAAAATCAGTGGGGCTTAGAAGTCTGGCAAGAAATAGGGTAGTGGCAAAGCTGGTTCCACTGAAGATCACCTGATCCATCAGGATCAAGGCTTTGCTGTCAGTTACCAGTTTTACAATTCTCCTTTTCACTCTGTATTAATTTTTGCTGAATTTTTTGATTTTGGATCGGATCCAGTTTTTTATTTCAATAATGACATTTGGGTTGTATGCAAAACGATTCAGAATAAATGACATATTATCCAAAGAGAATTCTTCTTTCATCAATTCGATTTCATTGATGCGCTTTCTGGGTGTGAGCCTGCTGTCGAGTACCATCAGGTTGATGTCGGCAAGGCTCATAAACATCATTGCTTTTCGGGGATCTGCAAGTGGCTCGTTGATGACAAGTATCAGGTCATAAACGTCCATGTATTGAGCAAAGAAATCTTTCATCGAAGCTTTACTAAATTCATTGAACTTTTTATCTGTCAATGAAAGCACCGGCAACTGTTCTTCAGCATCGGGCGAAATGAAGGATTTACCTTTTCCGGTCAGATTGTCAACATCCAGTATAAGAATTTTGCGGCCTTGTGTTGCGAGAGCTTTAGCGAGTTGAAGGGCATTAAATACATTGCCTTCTTCTTTGTTATATGAGTTGAAAGATACAATTCCCTTTGTTGGAATGATTTTTTTCAATTCAAGTTCGATGGCTTCTTTGGCAAAATGTTTTCTGATGGCCTCTTTTGTTCTGAGTTTGGGTGTGAGCATTACCACAGGCATGGAGCAATTGCTTTCGATTGTATCAACGTCGTTTACTTTTGCCTTCAATGTGTGAACTATAAATACCAATATCAAAGATCCAAAGAGTGCAAGCAGGGCTGAAACTATTACGATAATGGCTCGGTTGGGCGATACAGGTTTATCAGAAATCTGGGCTTTGGAGATAATTCTGTGAAAGGCGATTTTAGCAGCTTGAGCAATTTCGGCCTCTATCTTTTTTTCATTCAGAAAATTGTACGACTTCTCATAGATATTGAATTCGCGATACAAGGTATGAAGTATTTTTTCTTTTTCAGGAACAGTGATAAATACTTGTTCTGCTTCATAAATGTCATTCGAAATATTATCAAACTTGGTCTCAAGATTTTTTCGGGTATTTGTAATACTTTCTTCAAGATAGGAGGTGAGGTTCTTTAGTTTTTGCTCAATCACTTTTACCCGGTCATCTTCTTTTGTATAGACAGTCATCAGGTCAATGCGTTCAGATTGTAGCTCTTTCATTTTCTTGATAATCTCTGTGGACAAAAGATCTGTGAAGGCCTCAAAATTGGGGGCTAGTTCTAAAAACCTGTTATGTCCCGCTTTGATGTAATCTTCCAGCTCACTGATGGCTTCAAGATTCATTTTGAGGTTAGTCTGTTGAATCTTGAGTTGAGATATTTTTCTCAGATCTGTTTCTGTTTCCTGTGTAATGTTGGTGATACTTTCGTCGTTGCGATAGGATTCTATATTGTTTTCAGCCTCTGTAAGTTTTACAATCGCGGCTTCTATTTGTTTTTCAAGAAAACTCACTGTAACGTTGGCTGCTTTATACTTGGCTTCGATATAATCTTCAATATAACTTTCGGCTAATCGGTTGGTAAAGATGGCGGCTTTCTCCGGGTCGCGGTGTTTGAAGCTGATACGCACAACTGCAACGTCTTTATCTACAGGAGTAATATCGAGATTTTTGCCAATTTTATTGAGCATTGCTGAGGCACTACAAATTTCGAATTTGTAATGATCTACAATGGGTAACTTAGGAAATTTTGCGAGCAATGAATCATTGAGGGTAATACAGAAATTGCCCAAGGCAGTGTACAAGGTATCTCCCATTTTTCCGGGCAAAGCCTCCATGGAGTTTGGGAGTTGTAAAGTGTACTCATCGTTATTGAGTACCATCACGTTGTACTCTTTGTCATAAGCTTTGGGTGTGTTGAGCTCGTATTTAATGCGTATAGGAGAGTTGTTGTATAATTCAGATGATTTGAACTGGCCCACACGATAAAGCTCCATATCAAAGTTGAGACCTTCCATCACCTTGGTGATGAGTACCTGTGATTTCAGAATTTCTATTTCTGCTGCTATTTTATTGGAAGATGCGAATACATCAAGGTCTTTAAACAGGTTGCTACTCGGTACACCTTCTCCTACATCGGCCAGGCGAAGTTTAACCGTACTCTCATACATCGGAGTAACGTAGTTAAGGTATTTTTTTGCAATCATTACACCAATTATCATGGCCAGCACAATGAGTGGCATTGCGCGCAGATAAGGTTTTAATGATTTCAAACTTTCTTTCATGTCTTCTTAGAATGTGCCAAGTAATATTGCCGCAGTAGTCGCTGCTGTGGTAAACGGAATAATAGTAGATACCCGTTTGTCGAATTCTTTGTTCTTCTTAGATGGAACAATGATGATATCGCCGGGAAGAATCTGAATGTTTTTTTCCAGGTAGTTGCCGGATTCACTTAGATCGATATTGGCTACCACTACATCTGTGCCTTGCTGACGCAATACTTTGATATAACGTATGTTGGCGTAAAATTCGAATCCACCGCTTACTGCAATTAACTGCAGTAAGGGGTAATGATCTTTATCCACGGGAATTACCTGCGGATTGCGGACTTCTCCCAGCACTGTGATTTCTTTATTCAAGATCTTAATATCCACTACTGGGTTGATTACCCATTTGGCAAAAGATGCTTTGAGTTGTTCTTTGAGCTCGATCGTTGTCAGTCCATCAACTTCGGTAGTTCCTAATTTTGGAATTTCAATGTTGCCATTGAAGTCTACCATGAGCCATTTTCCATATACTTCATTCGAATTATAAATACCATAGCTCGATCCCACACTCAATTCGTCTTGCCCCCATACACTGATGCTGATCTTGTCATCCTTGCGGATGTGGTATTGATAATCGGGTGCATAATAAAAAGATGAATCAAGTGTGAGCACAGCCTCTTCGCGTTCAGCTCTGGGCTCCATCAGGAGATTGTGCGTCTTGCAGGAAAACAGGCAAATAATTACAAGTGAGTATAAAAGAAATCTCATATCAGATAAAGTGAAATATTTTTTTGAGAAGACTTGGCTTCGATCTTTCCAACATATCTTTTACTTCCAATATTCTGTTCAATACGGCCTGCACTTTAGCGGGTTCGTTGTCGCCTTTCTGCAGATAGTCAAAAGCACCTTGTTTTAGTGTATCTACTGCAGGTTTAATTTCATCCTGACCAGATATCATTACCACGAAACTTTCGGGGTCAACGCGCTTGATTTTTTTTAGTATTTCGTAGCCTGTATAATGTTCCATATTATAATCTAAAAAGACCACGTCGGGTTTTTCTGCCATTCTGTTAAGACAGTCCACTCCGTTGTTAAAACTGACAATGTTTTCACATCCCAGATTGCGAAGGAATTGTTCAAATAGATTGATGTAGTACATGTCATCATCCACTAAGAAGATTTTAAGTTGATTTGTCATTGTTTAAAGTAATAGTTAGGATCGGGCCATTGGCACAAGCTGTACCGAAAATTTAAAACGCTTCTAATCAGTTGTGTAAGTGGGGAGAATTTTGTAATTTGTCCAGAATTGAAACACTTTTTCCAAATGGTGGAACGGGGAAGTAACTAATTGAAAATGTGAAAGCTAATTTGTGTTTTACAGTTCAGGCGAAATTGAAAAATACCATTGATATAATCAATGCCCCGGTATTATTAATAAAGAAAATTGATTGATGGTAATTTACTTGATGTCGTTTCCTTTAATGGCAGTTACCACTTCTTCAAGCACTGAGGTAACGTGATTAATGGTTTGAACCAATTCTTCTTCGGGTACCTCACTCACGGCCATTTTTTCCAGGTCTCTGATGTCTTTGGTAATAAGATTGATTTTGATACTATCAATCGTAGGCTTGAGCTTGTGTGCGAGTTGTTTGATGGATTCCATATCTTTTAAGCTGAGTGCATGACGCATTTGCTGAATAGAGATTGGAATGTTCTCAATAAACAAGTGAAGCATTTTTTGCACAAACTCTTCGTTACCGCGACTCATTTCTACCAATTTGGATAGGTCGTACAATGCTTCCGTTCGCACATCAGCTTTATTCGATGATTTCTTATCAATTTGTGTGGACGGTAAATCCAGTACCTTAAGCATGGCCTGAACCAAATCTTCTTCTTCGAATGGTTTGGTGACATAAGAGGTCATACCAACTTCCACAGTAGCATCAATTTCTGACTTAAATGCATTGGCTGTTAATGCAATGATAGGAGTGGTAATGCCCATTTTTTTCCGAATAATTCCTGTGGCTTCAAGTCCTCCCATTACAGGCATCTGAAGGTCCATCAGAATTATGTCAAATTCGTTTTCTTTAAGTTGCTCTATTGCAATTACGCCATTTTCTGCTTCGGTAACATTCAATTGATAGGGCGCCATCGCGTTGTGTGCCACTAATCTGTTCATTTCATTGTCCTCCACCAGCAATATTCTTTTGCCGCGCAAAGACGAAGCATCCACAGTGGCCTGGTATCTCTCTATTTTGGAATACTCTCCTAAAGGCAGTGTGAGAATAATCTCTACTTCAGAGCCTTTTCCTTTCTCGCTGGTAATTTGAATTTGACCTGACATCATATCTATAAGCTCTTTGGTGATAGCAAGACCTAATCCGGTGCCACCAAATTTTCTCGAGCTCGATTTGTCTTCCTGCTGAAATTTACTGAAGGCCTTTTCCAGAAATTCTTTGTCCATTCCAATTCCTGAGTCCTGAATGTAAATGGAAATGGTCTGAGCAATTGAAGTTGTTTCTCTCACCAGACATTGCACTTTAATTCCACCGGTTTCGGTAAATTTAATTGCATTACCAGTAAGGTTGAGCAATACCTGTCTTATACGGGCGGGATCGCCAATGTGCGCATGAGAAATCTTTGGATCATGCGATATGTTCAGTTTGAGATTCTTGTGGCGGGCATTCGTGCTCAGAATTTTTTGTACATCATCCAAGACTTCGGGAATGCTGAAGTGCTCTTCTGACAATTGCAGTTCGCCTGCCTCAATTTTCGAAATGTCAAGAATGTTGTTGATAATAGAAAGCAGGTGCCGTGATGCTTTCTGTGCGCTGTTGAGATAATTCTGTTGTTTTCTTGAAAGTTCTTCCTTATTCAATTCCCGAATCATGCCAATAATTCCATTTAAAGGAGTTCTGATTTCATGACTCATATTGGCCAAAAAGGATTCTTTGGCTTTCGAGGCGTCGCGACTGGTGGTGAGAGATTCGGCAAGTTCTTTTTCCAGCCGCTTTTGTTCTGTTATATCAAGATGAATTCCTATCGACCCAATGATAACTCCTTTGTCGTTATAATTGGGTGCTCCACTAATTAACCACCACTTTTTCTCACCGCGTTTATTGACCAATTCTACTTCGAAGCTGTCCGACTTTCCTATTATTCTATCTTGTACTTTTTGCGAAATTAGTTCATGACTTTCTGGCGATAACAATATTTCAGAGGCTTTGCAACCTTTGATTTCCTCAATGGTAAAGCCTGACATTTCTACAAAACTCTGATTGCAAAATTGCACCACATCATTGTTGTCAACCTCCAACAATCCCAGGTTCATATTGGCAATAATGTTTCTGAATTTTTCTTCTTGTAATCTGATTTTACTCTCAGTACTTTTCCTTTCTGTAACATCTCTTAAGTGTGCTATGACGTAGCCTTTGCCGCCAATGTTCGTGTAATTGACCGTTACCTCCACGGGGAAAGTTTGCCCGGTAGTTTGGTTGATGTTCTCTCCATCTAATGTGAGAAAGTCAGTATTTTTGAGTTGATCAAGGTGATTGGTCCAGGCTTGTGGATCTTTAAACATAGGTTCGAAGTCGCTGATTTTGTACTGATGACATTCTCCAGCTGGAATTCCCAATCGTTCACTGGCCACATGGTTGATATAAAACAATGTGCCCGTTTCATCTGCCACCTGTATGGCATCGGAGGAGTTGTTTATGAGACTCTGAAAAAGTCTGAGCTGGTCATTGGCTTTTTCAAGTTCAAGTTTCTGTGAGTTTACTTTGCTTACTACTTCTTTTAATTCATGATTGGCAATTTCATTGTTTTTCAGAATATGCAACAAGTCAGTAATTGAATCATGCACTGCAAAGTCATGAATGCGCAAATCATTTTCAAGAAGCTGATCTGAGGTGGTAAACCACGGAGAGCCGAGAAAAACAAATTGATTGGTTCTTTTGATTTTTTCAAATTGGCCCTTGAACCTTAAATTAGGCTTTGTGGAATTTTGAATTACAGTGAGAATGCCAGAAATATCTTCCAGCACTTGGTCATCGAATCCTATTACCCTTGGCCTTATAATGGACCATTCGTGGGTAAAACTCTTGTCGAATGTAATTTCTGGCAGAAGTTTTTGCATACTCATTCCACATGAAATTACCTTCAACTCATGGTCGAGCATAAGGTAAAAAGGAAATAGATAGCCTAATTCTTCAAAAGTAATATGGAGGTAGTTTTCTTGCTTCATTTCCAGGTAATACAAAAAGTATCATGGTCGTTGCCGGGCGACTTACTAAATATGTCTTCTATTTCTATGGGAGTTTCATACATTTTACTAAGTCCCATGAACAATCCTTTTACGAAATCGCCCAACCCCTCTCTTTTGGAGTAATAATGTATATGCAGACTTCTGTCTGTAATATCAGAAACCTGAAACTCCGGAGGTGTCAATTTCGGATAAATCAACATAATTCGTGTGTGGAAGTTGGGTAGATTGATAAGGAAATCGCGCAACGAATCGCCACCACTGGCCATCATCGAGCCATATTTTTCTTTAGAAGTCCGAAGAATCCACCACTCACCAAAACTGAATAATACTTCTGAAAGTGTTGCTCCAAGTGAAGTTGCCGCGGCAGTGGCAAGCTTATAAGTTATATCATCGTCATACGGTTCTGTACTGATGAAGTAATCAACATCAATGTTACTCAGTTTTTTGATCGAAAGCCAGGTGGCTTCTCCATAATTGAAAGTTACCATCTCTTCAATCGACCTGTTGATGATTCCGTACATAAGTAAACAAGGTTTAAGCTCTTTTCAATTCACCTGCATTCAACATATTGTAGATGGTGGATTTTCCGATTTCAAGTTTTCGGGCCACTTCAACCACATTATGATCATATTTATTGAGGTAAAAGGTAATGATATCGGCTGTATGCTCCCTTAGGGATTTTTCAACAGCGGTATACATTTCGTCGTCTTTTACAGTATTAAATGTAATGTCTTCTGCTTTGATGTCCTGCCCGTCGCACATTATGCAGGCCAGATCTATTATGGCTTTCAGCTCTCGTACATTGCCAGGGAAGTTGTACTTAAGAAGTTTTTCACGTGCTTCTACACCGATGTTCGGAACTTTAAAATTATTCTCTTTTGCACATTGTTCTGCAAAGTATTTGGCAAGAATGAGAATGTCATTTCCACGTTGACGCAATGGAGGAAGTTCAATGGGAAGACCCATGATTCTGTAATACAAATCCTCTCTGAAATTTCCTTTCTTTACTTCTTCTGCGAGGTTTTTGTGAGTGGCTATCAGAAGTCTGGCGTCAAATTTTATATTCTCGTTTCCACCAACTCTTACAACTTCTCTTTCCTGCAGTACACGCAGTAATTTGCTTTGAAGATTCAGATCCAGTTCTGCTATTTCATCTAAAAATATTGTACCTCCATTTGCCTCTTCGAACTTGCCCACTTTTCGACCGATTGCTCCTGTAAACGCACCTTTTTCGTGGCCAAATAATTCGCTCTCGATAAGTTCTTTGGGAATGGCAGCCATATTGACGGCTACAAAGGGTTTCTTTTTTCTTTCGCTGTTGTAGTGGATGGCTTTGGCTATGACTTCTTTACCTGTTCCGGTTTCGCCGGTAATAGAAACAGTGATACCCGATCTGACTGCTTTTTCTACCAGAGTAAATGATTTCTTAATGGCCGGGCTTTGACCAATAATGGTTTTCTCAAAATTGTATTTACTTTCAAGTTGTTCTTTGAGCTCTTCAACTTCCTTTTTGAGTGAAGAATTTTCTTTAATGCGCTGAATGCTGTTCCAGAGTAGTTCTTTGGTGTTGTCGTCTTTCACCATGTACTCATTGGCACCTTCTTTCAAAAGATTAAGAGCAACAGTAATGTCTTCCTGAGCACTTATCATTATAACAGGAATATCTGAATTCCATGCTTTGATTTTTTTCAGCAATTCTGTTCCCTGCATATCGGGCAGATTAAAGTCAGCCGAAATTACCTGCGGACCCATGCGTAAATGGTCAATACAAGACTGACCTGTGGTATACAAGTGCACGTCATAATCTGGGTTAAGCGACAAATGGTATTTTAATAATTCGCCATACCATGGATCGTCCTCTACAATAAATATTTTAAAATTGCCCATACGCATTTGCTATATAAAAGTTAGTATTTCAGTTCGTTACTCTACTTTGAATAAGAGAAATTTGATGCCGTTGCATTTCATTTTCTTGTTATTCATGCAGAACAATTGTAATTGGTTGTTATGTTTAGTTGAGGTTTCAGGGCTTTTATACCGCTCCAAATTGTGGAAGGTTGGTCTATAAACGGGAAAAATTTCAATTAATCGGCAGAATGAGGTCAGGAAGACGTGAAAGGTGGTTTTTGACCGTTCAATATTAGGGCCTTCTTGTTCGGCGATTTATTTGGCTCGATTGGAATGTAATCTTCTGAATTTGATTTGGTTATGTTTATGTTTGTTCTGTGAAATCTTAATTAATTCCGATGAAAGTGCCATTAGTTTCTTCCATTTTCTATGGTCTGAAGCCAAGAGGTCTAAATGTCACTTTTTCTGGTGTTTTTTGAGAATAATTCGATCAATTCAACTTTTTGGCCCGCAAAAATCAGCAACCGAAGGTTAAAGATGAATGCTGCTTGAAAGTTGCTGAAATAAGTTCAGCTTTCTAAATGGAAAGTTAGTTTAGTTAAGTGGTTTAGGTTTAGTTAGGTTCGTTATTCAACCCCCGGGCAAAGGCGCGGGGGTTGATTCTTTCAGGTATCTGGTAACATCTAATTTTTAAGACTATCCTTATTCAATAAAAAACAAAACCCGCCATCTTTCAATGGCAGGCTCTGTTTTTTTAAGGTTGCTAAATTTAACCTTGCGCGG
Organism: Flavobacteriales bacterium; assembly: GCA_031378885.1. GTDB lineage: Bacteria > Bacteroidota > Bacteroidia > Flavobacteriales_D > Sanyastnellaceae > JANNEQ01. The sequence continues at coordinate 92,891 of JANNEQ010000227.1, read as the reverse complement.
TTTGTCTTAAATACTAAATTGATATTGCAATATCAACGCGTTATGTCGGTGTGTTTGTCTGAAGGTCTGGTTGCTGAACTCTGGTCTGTTCTGAAGAGCCAGTGTAATCTTTGATCGGGTGTCGTCCAGAAACAGTGAACATCCCGCATCTACAAAGAGCATTTTATCGTTCAGCCTTTCCCATTGACTCAACTGGCCTGAGACATAAGGCATCAGACGTCCATTGAATTTTCCTGAAACCAGATTTTTGGTCAGATAGCCGGCTTGGACATATACGGTGTTGCCCGTTCCTATCATTGGTAAGGCTACGCCATAACCCCCATTTAAAGCATTGCCATTCAATGTGCCATCGGCATTGTTCATCACACCCAATTCGCGCAGGTAGTTTTTGCCCAGGTCGTAATGGGTGAGTACACCATAAATCGAAATGGCATTTCCTTTCTCCTTATTCAATGGTGCATCAAAAAAGAAATCTACAGCGGTCAGCAGCATATTGTGCTGTACTGTATCAGTGCCTTGTTTCATCCACATGGCGTTTTTCTGATATTGCATTCCGGCTCCGATATTGAATACTTTTTTTTGACCCAGATAACTTCCCTTCATATAAGGCACCTGATTGCTTTCCTGATCAAAAAACTGATAATTCAAATAAACGCCATATTGCAAGTTGGGTGGTAAAGGACTGAATTTAGCTGCAACAGTATCTATAGGATTGGCTGCACTATAAAGTGAAGAAGTCGTAAAAACCATTGGCTTGGACAATACTACTCTATAGTCCAGTTTACCAATTTTGCCTTTCGCATAAGTGCTGAATTTACGGAGGAATTGATCTGTGGCATCGTTGGTAGCTTGCAAAAAAAGTGGTGCATCCAATCCCATAATTCCACCCACTGAAGGCGAACTAAACCGCGAAAACCCTGCCCAGGCTGTGAGCCCGGCACCCATTTCAAAATGTTTCGAAAAACTCATTTCCATTAAGGCATCATGGATAAAGAATCCTGTTTTGCGCGCACTGAGGTAGTTGAAATTGTTCTGGCCAAATTGTAAATAGAAAAATATATGGTCAGACGGCTTGCCATAAAGCTGCATTCGTGTACGTCGAAGACCCATGTCAAAAACATTTTTTACCGGATTGCCATTTACCGTGGAACCTTGATTTTCTTCGGCGTAACGAATCCAAACCTGGTTGGTGAAATTCAGTTTGATATATTGAGTGCCGTCCTCATTGAGAGAATAGGTTAAATCGGTTTTCCTTTTCACCGGGGCTGATTCTGTTGCTTGAGCGCGTATTTTCGAAGTAAAAGAAATTAGTACAATTACGTATAGACATTGAATAATTGTTCTTTGTATATTTATCATAATTTCTGAGTCTTTACTTATTTACTTCTCGATTTATTTAACCTTACTGCTAATTTATGCGGTGATTTTTGTTTGAAATGTTCCAACCCTTCCAGAATAAATTCGCCGTGTTCTCGATGGTAGTCTTCCTGGAAATGCATTATATTTTCAAAGGTGGTATGGTCAATCATGGTGGCCTGACTAATGTCCATCGTCACCTTTTTGCCCTTTGGCAATGACTGAAGTAATTTATCGAGCGAAATATAATTGCTAAAAACAAGTGAAGATTTAATTTCAATGTTTATTTCATTATCTACTTCGCTGATGAACGGGGAAATTTGAAAAATTTCGCGCGTCTTTACCCCATTTAAAAGTCCCATTATCAATTTGATAATTATACCTGCAAATATGCCAATCAGCAAATCCGTAGAAAGAGTTACCAAAATTGTTCCGACAAAAATAATCAATTGTTCTCTTCCTATATTAAGCATGTGTCTGAATTCCCGCGGATGGGCGAGTTTTACACCTACACCTACAAGCATGGCTGCCAACGCAGGTTTGGGAATGAGATCGCTAAATTGAATATCGAGAATTAGGAACCCAAGCATGAATAATCCATGATAGAAATTGGCCCATCTGGAAATGGCTCCGTTGGCCACATTAGCCGATGAACGTGCAACTTCTGAAATCATTGGCAGCCCACCTAATATTCCGGAAATGACATTGCCCAATCCTACCGCTTTTAAATCTTTATTGGCATTTGACTTTCTGCGAAATGGGTCGATCATATCAATAGCCTTCACTGTGAGAAGTGATTCAAGACTCCCCACTAAAGCGAACATCAGGACAAATTTGATAAATATGAAAGTGTCCTTGATGCCCCCAAAATTTGCATCGACTTCGATAATATCTACAAGGCTTTTATCGAAATGCACAAACAAGCCACCGCCCAGCCCCAGTGCTTTGGAGAGCGGAATGGCTACCAATAGAACGACCAAAGGTGAGGGTATTTTTTTCAAAATTTTATGCCTGATTTTTGGCCAGCCAAAAACAATAATCAAGCTGACTATACCTACAATCAATGCGTTTTTATCGAAGTGTGAAAGTGAGTAGGGAATAGCTTCAAATAATTCCAGTGGTTCGACAATTGATCTGGTGCTTTGCGGTGCTACAAGTGAGCTGTCCAACCATCCTTGTACAGGGTTGAGTCCCATAAGGCCGTGAAATTGTTTACTTACAATAATAATTCCGATGGCCGCCAACATGCCGTGTACTGCCGCCAAAGGAAAGAAATCGACCAGCTTACCGAATTTCAAAAAACCGAAAATGATTTGCAAAATACCCGCTATTACTATTGCACCCAAAGTGAGGTGCCATCCCATTTCGCCTCCTCCGAATGAACCAACACAACTGGCTACGATAACTATAAGACCCGCGGCGGGCCCTTTAATAGTGAGATGTGATCCGGCAAAGAGGGAGACTATTAAGCCTCCTATTGTAGCGGTAATCAATCCGAATATTATCGGAAATTCGCTGGCTTGCGCAATGCCCATGCTGAGTGGAAGGGCCAGTATGAACACCAGGAATCCAGATAAAATATCCTTTTGCCAGTATCTTTTAAGGGCTTCTAATCCGTCTTTTGGTTTGCTATTATCTTTCATAAGAATATATTAAAATTGAAATAATGGTGTTTGAATTTATGATGAGCGATAAGCCATTTCATAAATCGATTTTACATGAGGTCCCATGAATACACGGGCGAAGATTCTCATTATTGAAAGACCATCCAGAATGAAACTGAGTGTGACAAAAAACGCCAGAAGGGCCTGCTCTTCGTGAATATGACTGAAGATCAAATCTTCTCCAATGAAGGTGGGCGTGATGGGAAAACCACTGGCTCCCAGACACGCGAGAAGGAAAATCATTGATATCGCCGGGTATTCAAAAGACAAACCATGAAAGCGATCCAGATCCAGGTTTTCTCCCTTCTTCTGCAATCTTCTGATGATGTAAACACCCAATGCACCGAATACTAAGATGCCACTGAGGTAAAGGAAATTTTCAGACAGATTGTAATGCTCATTAAATGATATGGCCAATGCCACCCAGCAATGATTCATTATAATAAGAATCCAGGCTACCAGGACATTTTTGCGTTCAGTGAAGGATTTGAGGACCATCACCAACCCCAGAAATGCGCATATTCCGGGTAAGTAATGCTCAAGATTTTCAGGTATACTTTCTTCTTTGAACAGAAGTAAACACCCGACACCAAATGTGATGGCAAAAATGATCATTGCCCGTTTAGGATTGAGGAAGTCGAGTTTCTTTCCCAGATATTTCATAGGATTCCATAAATATTTATACATTATAGAATCGAGGTTGAATTCTTTGAGGCACAAAATGTAGAAGGAGTAGGCTAATCTTTTTGGGAAAATGGATTCAATTTTTTTAGTCACCTTGTGGTAGCTGTAAAATTGCTCTCTGATGAGGTACGTTACCACAGAAGGCGATACCAGCAACTGATAGGTTCTTAAAAATGCATTGCCGGCGAAGTGAATCAAAGCGATGTCCAGCCAACCCAAAGAAATTTCCAGAAAGATTAATCCAATTTGTGCGATAGACGAATAAGCGATCTGACTTTTCACTGAGGATTGAACGCGTGCTATGCCTGTGGTAACGATGGCGGTGATTACCCCCAGCGCACCAATCATCAAACGAACAGAATACTGATTCTCCCAAAAAGCATGGGTTCTGATCAATAAAAATACCCCCATGTGTACCGACAACGAACCATAGAATATTGCGCTCGATGGAGTAGGACCTTCCATTGCGCGCGGCAACCAGGTGGAAAAGGGAAGTTGGGCTGATTTGGCAGCGGCTGTGATAAGAATCATTATGGCAATAACAATTCCAGTGAGATTGTGTGTTTGCAAATGCTCATGCACCAATTCAAAATTATTCAGCTTGAAAAAAGTAATGTTCTCGTGCCAGATATGGTGGCTTAGCCACATGGCGAGAATAATTCCCACATCTCCAATCCGATAAATTGAAAATACTTTGACTGCATTTTTTACCGGAAGATATCGATCGCGATAGAAGGCAATCAACAAAAAGGATGAAATGCCCAGAATTTCCCAACCCAAAAACAAGGTCTCTAAATTACCTGACAGAACTGTAATGTTGTATCCAGTGTAGAAGAACATAATGGTGGAGAAAAATCTCTTGTAACCTTTTTCTCTGTGCAGATAAAATTTACTGTAGATGGTCACCAGCCATGTAAGGAAGGCACCTACCAGTAAGTAAGTCGCAGTTACTCTATCAAAATAGAAGTCAATAAAAAATTCATATTCTGCATTTTTGAATAGCACAATGTCTTTCTCATCGAGAATTGGGTGACCTCCAATGATCCATGCTGTGACAAAACACAAAAGAGTTGCCAGATGAAGTCCAACAGAAAGATTGACTACTCTGGACAAGAGGGCCTCCGATTTTTCTTTAATGAAAAGTGTAACCAGAAAAGTGAGCACAGGTAGAAGCACGAGGCCCCGCAAAAAAATTGTTGGTTCCATATTAATTTAAGATATACACGGGAATATTTTCTGTTTCTCTTTCTATTACTTCACCGATATTATCAGTTCTTCTTACAGAAGCTGTGGGTTCGTAAGGAACGAATTCACCCTCGCTGAAAAAGGAAAGTGCACCAGTTTCAGGATTTACTGTGACGAGTTTTACCCACTCATTGATAAACCATTCATAGGTTTCCGGATTCTTTTGAATGGTCTGTAGTACCACTTCATTGAAATGTTCCACTATGATCATCAATCTTACAGGATCATGTACTTCAATCATCTGACTGGGTAAGCCAGTTCTCAGATCTCCGTCAATTCCATTGGCTACACCAAACAATCCCATGACGTTATGTGGTAATTTCGTTCCTGCTCCTAATTTCTGATTGTCTACTCTCGAAAAGAAGTATTCCAGATTGATTCCACCGCAAACAGGTGCTGCTGCATTGAGAATGTTGGTCAGGTATTTTCCTTCCGGATCTACCTTATAATCGAATGAGTTCAGGAACGATCTTCTATCCAGAAAAATATTGGAGGTAAGACTTCTTCTTCCTACAATGCAAAGGGCATTGGTGGCATGGTTCAATTCTGGTCGGGGTTCGAACAGCGATACAGAACGAAGTTTTACCTTGTCATGAACTGACTTTGCATTTCCTTTTGTAGGAATCGACTCAAATCTTCTAGATCTTTCTTTGGCATTTTCATCAAGCGCTCTGAGAAATATTTGCTCATTCTCTTTGTGTTGAATGGCGTTTTTTTCTATAAGGGCTTCTTCATCAAAAAATTCGATTTCGTCGCGCGTAGTATCATGTAATCCTCCAACGAATTGTGTTTCCGCAGGAATATCAATTCCTCTTGTTCTCAATGCTTTTCTCACCGAAAGATTGTTGGCCATGTGGCAGAGTACACGGGCATTTACTGAGCCTGCACGGCCTGAGCAGGCACCACAATCGTAAGCTGAATAGTGCGGATTATTTACACTGCTCGATCCATGACCTACCACATATACGATTGGGGCGAAATTTTCAATTAATCCGATACTGCGCAGCAAATTTTCTACACGAATAATCATTTCTTCCTCAGTAAAACCCACCTGTAAGTTTCTTTCCTTGTGTTCAGGATGATGGGTTTCTACAGTCAATTTGGAGTTCCTATCCATGTGTTGAAAGGATGAAGCTGTTGTAGCACTCATTGTTGGGCGAAAAATGTTCAGCAACAGTTTGAAGGCCGACCAGTAACCCAAAGTCTGCGTAATCAGCCAACCACCATGAAAGGAATGCGAGTTCTTGTTAAAATGCGGATCTTTTTTTAGTTTATTGTTATTACCCAGTTCCTTTACCAGAAATTTTGGTGTAACCGGAGCAGGGCATAATTTGGTAATGTGTTTGCCATTTTGGGGTTGAAAATAGAACTCCACTCCAAAGAATCCTGGCGTGCTGAATGTCTCACATTTTTCGTCTGCCTTCTCGATATATCTTCTGAGAGAGCACTCCCTGTCATCGATACAGAACATCGCCTGAAAACTTCTTGCAGATTTTTCGGGGTTGGGCTTTCTTCCTGCTTTAAGCGCACTGAGCACTTCATCGTGATATCCCCATTCGAATGCTTCCTGCCAGATGGAAAGCGCAGTATAATAATCGGATTCAGGAGCGGAATCAAAAAGATCAACTGGTGCAGTTGAAATATGAGAACACAAGGGTTGCCATTTTTCTCCAAAGTGATCATCCATTGCATCAATCTCCATCAGCAATTCGAAAATAATCAAATCCTGTAAGGTGAATTTTTTGCGGTCGATCAAAGTCTCCGGTTGGCTTTCAATGGTAGAAATCATCCCTGACCAGCCCTGGTGAGCAAATTGCTGATCGAACAAGTATTGTTTGAAGTACTTCTCGTCTCCAACCAGAATTTCCAGTAATTGATAGACTTCAATGTGGCCCGACTTGATCAACCTCGAAGCGCGTTTGCTTCGGAATAGGCTGACGTGACTTTGTGTCTCTAACTCGCGGATGGCGTTCAGGAAGTTTTTGTCGCCCGAGGGAAAGCTCCAGATGGAAATGCCCTGATCGAGAAAGCTGCATATAATCCGGAACAGATTCGGATGTACCAGCGAGTCCATATCTATTTTATATTCTTTCTTCCATAAGGAACGAACTGCTCCTATTCTGGGAAGATTTCTATTCTCAAAATTTTCAATCAACAATCTTTTCTTCCAGTTGGCCACGTTTGTTGAGCCAGTGCGGCTGTCAATAGCACGCTCCAGATTTTTTTCTGTAATTCGACCACTTTCATATGCCGCTCTATACTCGTTGAGGGAAAGCGAAATATTGTACCCGAATTTCACCGACGCGTTTCTGATTGCATCAAAGAATTTCATGTCCTGAAAGGCATGAAGGGTATTGTGGTGAATGAAGTCTTTGAGCGGAGCCTGAGCTGGAAGATAGTGCTTCAGATCGTGAAGCACTTCTGTAAGATTAAATATTTCTGAGTGTGATTCAATACGCGTAACAACGTTGCCAGGCAACGCAACCTTATTGATACTCATTATTTATTTTTGATTTAACTCGTTAAATGTATCCGGGAGTTGGCACATTTGCCAATCATTAAGAGCGGATATTGGTATAAACGAATTGCGCAGAATGCGCAATTTATATTCTGATACTGAACGTCAGAAAGACGATCTCATAGTCTGAAATTGCCGTAAAGAATAAAAAGCCGGCTGTCGTTTCTCAGATCTTTTCTCAGACCATTATAAAAATGGTGATTGGATTTTGGCTGATTTGAATCCTGGTGAGAAGCAATCGTACAATCAAGGTCATCATCGTTGTCGTCCTCAGTTTCAGAACGCGATTCATTTTCAAAAACAAAAGGCCCATCGATAGGATGGACCGCATTAGAATGATCTGCACTACGCACGCAGGCTATGCCTTTGGCCTGGTCTAAATCAACGTCGAAATAACCGAGCGCCGTTTTGGCGAACAGAATAAAAACGAGCGCTATGATTTTGAACGAAGAGTACATATTGGAAATCCGCCCAAAGATTGTGATTGTAGTCATATAAATCAATAGCCTATAACAAAACTTTAACACGACGAGGTGGATTTGTCGGAATTGATACGGAGCTGTGGGTACTTGGTTGCGGTGTCTGGTATAAGGTCTCAGCCTAACAAAAGAATGTTCTTCGAAGTAATTGTTGACTTGATTGAGTAGTCAGGCTCTGGAAAGGAGCACTCGTTAAGGCCTATGAAAATGCGTTCAGGTGAATTTTATGGAATTGATGAATTTAACCAAACGAAATTTTATTTGAGCCTTAGGTCTTATCCATTGCCACTAATGGATGTAATACACTTTATCATCAAGCTTTCTCTGAAAACCTCCACCATCAATGCCTCCTGATGAAATTTGCACCAGAATATCCTCAAACAGAATTACATCACCCGATTGAACCTGCTTCGCCAGAACAGTGGCATCATTTGGCGCTCCGGAAGGTGAAGAAATGAATTTTGAATCTGTCGTTCCATTGGAAGAGATGCGGGTTATTTTGAAGCTTGTTATTTTTGCTGTACAACTTGCATCAAAATTTTCCATGTAAGTCCTCAGGCCCTTGAATGTCCTGAAGTTTAATGCAGAAGCGATGCCCTGGTTTTGGAGGTTTGTATCGGCAACAAGTGTTATTTTGATTTCTGGAATGGGTTTTATTCTAAAAGTAATTTCTTCTTTTCTTCTTCCCTTAGTCAACGTTAGTTTTAACTTGCCTGGTAAAGTATCGGGGAATATCAGATATGTGTTTTCGTCAATTTTTTTAAGTATTCCAATATTGGTTTCGGCTTTATAGTTTCTGGTAGTTGTATTCAATTTAATGGTTTGTTCAATACCCGCGAATAACACATCTGAGTTGTTTGTGTTAAAGCTGTTGACGATTCGCTTGTTCGAACAAGCAATTAATGTCAAAACAATAAAAAAGGTAAATAATGTTTTCTTCATGATATTAGCCATTATCGAAAGGGAATTTATGGACTCGATTCATTGTAAAATATTACCGAATATAGTTCAGATTTCCAATGACAGTCGCCTCAATCCTCTATCGCTTCAATACCAAGTTGTTTAAGTTTCTCAAGTCTGTCTTTCATTGCTTTGAGTTGTTCAGGCGAGTGTCCTTGCCAATTCCTTACCTCATCAATTATACGAAGTGGGTGTTTAGATCGGTATGATTTCGTGGGATTTCCCGGGAATTTTTTGTCAGTCAAATTGGGATCGTCTTCAATCGAACCTGTTGGCTCAACAATATAAATTTTACCCGGGCTTTCACCAAGTGCAAGTTCGGCTCCCCAAATGGCGGCGTCCAATGTGGCAGTAAGATAGACGTAGGATGCATTTTTGTTTTTACCATAATTCGAATTAAAACCGGGTTCAATGAGGTCTCCTTTTTTTAAATTGGCTTTGGTGCCGTGGTATAGCTTTTCTGCGCTATGCGAATGATTGTTTTCTTTTGATGTGTTCATTTTTGTTGATGCTGAAATGTGATCGGAATGGATGATTCTGTTGTCGGCAATTTTGATCCTGAAGTGTCAGATTTAATGTATTCGTATATCGGATTGAAATGAACTCCGTTTAACCTCGCGAATTCATGGTTGTCTTTTTTGAGATTTGCAATAGATCAAATAGTCCTAACAGAAATAACCAGGCTGCGAGTAAAAGTGTAAATGGTAAGCTAACAGGTTTGGCTTTTATAGCTAAATATATCAGAGAAAGTCCCATAACTACCGATAGTGTTCCGGTGAAATATTTAAGTAACTTACTTCTGGCACTGAACAGGGATGCAATCAGAAGTATGGCATAAGTAAGGGTAATGTAACTTCCTGTTTTTGCTACAGAGGTCGGATTTTTTAGCAAGAACATCGGAAAGGCAGCTATTAAAATCCCAAATCCGAAAATAAATTTTGTTACAATCCAAAAGTAGTAAGTGGTCTTGTAGAAGATTTTCATAAGCTGCATTTAATTTTTTGACCTTTTTAAATTTCTATTTTTCTTTCTGCAAATACATTTAAAAACATTGTCCGATGGTTTCTAAATATTTAAATAAAAGTAAGTTGAATGTTGATAGAATGAAAGCACGCAAATGACTATCAGGACAATATTATTTTCCCGGCTTCGATGGTAAAACTATATAAGACTACTGTATCAACTGATTTACCACTAATTGTTCCAGCGGTCCAGGATTTCAATTCTGCGAATACAGCCAGCACCTGATTATCCAATTCCGGACTTTTTGTTTTATTGTCTATTTTACATTGTACAAGCTCTCCTTTGCAATTTATAATTAAATTGACCATTCCCTTATCGGCATAATCTAGTTTGTCTTTCAGAAAAATCACCCTGGAATTGAGGTTTTCTTCGATTTCTTTTTTGGTTTTAGGAGCTTCTGCCTTAACCTGACCATTGCCTGGAATTGGCAAGATCACCAGTACGTTTGAATTATCGCAAACACCTTTGATCGGTTCTTTTACTTCCAATCTGGCAACCGCATTATTCATTGAGCTTTTTTTAGAGCTCGCACAGGAACTTATGATAGCCAGACATAGCAGGCAAATAAAGAACTTTAAAAGCTTGTTATTCATCTTGTAATTGTAGGTAAATATTATATTCAATATCGCGTAAAAATACTCATTATCACCAGGCTTGGTGAATTCAGATGAAAATAATTTCTACGGATTGAATTAAAGGAATTGCCAGCAATTAAAACAGAATATTCCGACTTCGGAATTTTGGAACAAGGTGATAAATAACGGTCCCATTACTCCATTTTCATCCTCACCTCATTGCCACTTTGTAACAACGTCATTTCGCCAGTTTCGGGATGAAATTTGAGCACTACACCTGCCGGATCAAACTTGAATCTGGTTTTTCCTGTGGCCTCAAGTGGGAAGCTGGATTGACCTGTGGCTTTCGCCATCAACTTATCTTCTTGTTTGTAGATGGTTACTTTCAAAGGGAAATCGGGACTGGAATAGACACCAACAAACTGATCCAACTCGTCGGAGGGAAGTTCGATTACTTTGAATTCAGGCATCTCGTAAGGAAGACCATAACATATACTGAGCACACCAATAAGTATATCATTCAAGGCATAAGATTCTCCATTGGAACAATAAGCGACCGTTAATTTATCTTCAGGAAAATGAGCAAGAATGGAGGCGAAGCCGTCAATTCCACCATTGTGGCCGAACCCCTGTTGCTTGCCAAATGGAATCTGAAACATGCCAAGTCCCATTCCGTCTGTAAAGGTCTTCATGTCATTTAAACTCTTTTCACTCATCAGCTCCAATGCGAAAAGGCTTTCTATAAACCGGGTGAGTTCAGTAGGAGTGGACACAATAGCACCAGCGCCCTGGGGTATGCTCATATCGGTCTCAGGAGCAAGCACCCAGGTGTTTTCTTTGTAAAATGAGTAGCATTCATTTTTGCTTATATCTGCCGGGCCGCCTATGTGCACGTCTTTGAGTTTTGCGCGTTTTACAATTCTCGATTGAAGGGCATCATTGTATTTCATTGAAGTCAACTTCTCAACGATATAACCCAATAGAACAAAATTTGAATTTGAGTATTCACTTTTGGTATCAGGCGCAAAGTCAGAGCCACCAGCTTTAATCATTTCCAGCATTTCATCACGTGTTCTGGCAACTGTGGTTGACGCACGAAAGGAGGCATCGTCAGTGAAGTTGTGAATGCCGGTTCTGTGGCTCAGCAATTGGCGAATGGTAATTTCTTTGGAATTTGGTATTTGCGGATAGAAGCCATGAAGTTTGGTTTCTAAACTGAGTTTTCCTTCTTCGATAAGTTGAAATACCATCACTGCCGTGAACATCTTGGTAATGGAACCGATGCGGTATTTTGTCTGTGCATTGGATACCACTGTGAGATTGGCATCGGCATAACCAATGGACTTAGTATATACAATCTTACCATTTTGTGATATGGTTATACTTCCCATAGCTTCATTGTCAGCATTCAGGATATCGAAGAATTGATCCAGTTTTTGTGTATCAATGGTTTGGGCTATGCCGGTTTTGACCATCAGTAATAATCCAAAGAAAAAGTATAATCTGTTCATTTGTGAATTGTTGTTCTATGCAAGATTAGTTCACAGGGAAGAAGCATGTAATATAATTTTATGAATGGCAATAATGCACTTTGTCTGGTGAATATATAGCCTGGGCGCATCAAATATTGTTTTCATACTTGCCGGATAGTAAATGTAATTGGGCACAGGCGAAATTTGATAAACTTTAAAAATCTATATATGAATACAAACTTAAAATGGCGCATTTGTTTGTACGAGTTATTGTAGATTGGTTCTTAAGTGTGTCTGAATTGAGTTTTTTTTATGAAAATAACCAAAAATTGTGTCTATGAAATAGTGCGTTCTGTCGAAAAATTTTAACTGAAAAGTGGGCTTGTTTAATCAACTTTAAATCCAGTTTTTGGAATTCTTTTTCCTTCGATCTTTTGTAAATTGAGATTTGAATCTTGTATTGTGAAATTCGTCGAAACGAGGGGGGGCTCTTTCCAAAAAATGGAGATCGAAATTTTGACCGGAGCTCTTATCTGGCGCGGTAACTATTTGTTTTTGCCAGAAGTTAAAAGCCATGAAACGGAACAATTAAGCTTCACAGCTCAGTTAGATTCCGAATCCTTAAAAACTAAACACTATCACCGTATGAAAAATTTATCCTCTAAGTACTTCGGTACATGCTACGCTCCTGTTTTCTTCTCCCTCATCTTAATACTTTCCTTATCCATTACTTCGCGCGCCCAGGAGCTGGCTGCGGTCAATTTCAGCCCAACTATCGACTGGAATTGTTATACCGGAGGTAACAGTTTTGATGAAGTAAAAGGTATTCATGCCGATTATAATGGTAATATTTACACAACCGGATTTATGAGTCAATCTCCTCAAACCGGATCACTTAATTTTCTTAATGCCTATCAGGGTGGAATGAGCGATGCCTTTCTTTGTAAATTTGCCAAAGAAGGTGGATTGATTTGGGCTATCTATATTGGAGGCGAGTCAAGTGATTTTGGAACTTCAATCGCTGAATTACCAAACGGTAATATTGTAGTGGTTGGCTATACTTCTTCTCAGGCAGGGTTCGATTTTAATGTAACTCCGTCTTCGCTTACGGGTGGCGGTGCGGATGGATTCTGCGCTGTTTATTCTCCCTCGGGTGAATTGGTTTGGTCTACATATTTCAGTGGTAACAATGATGACATCATCACGCAAGTGGCTATTGGCCCTAATGGAAAAATCTATCTTTGTGGCAATACTAAGTCAATGGACTTTCCCTATGCGACACATTTCCAACCTGTATATGGTGGAGGTGTTTCAGACGGCTTTATTGCAGAAATGAATGACAATGGTTCTGTGTCGTGGTTCAGCTATGTAGGTGGACTTGGAAGTGATTATGTAAATGATATTACAGTCGGCGATAATGGCAGGGTATTTTTCTGTGGAAAAGGTTACGACAATGTAATCGTATCCAATCAGGATCTTCCAATTGAAAATGGTGGAGCTTCTGATGCTTTTATCGGATGTGTGTATGGCAATACAATTCAATGGGGGCATTATGTGGGTGGAGAAGGAGCTGATAGTTTTCACTCCATTACAAGCACACCTCAGGGAAAAGTTATTGTGGCCGGTTATACCAGCAGCGATTACCTCGAAGGTTTTGAAACTTCTTCGGATGTATTTCCCAATCAGTTTGATATAATGGTAGCCTCTTATACATGGGCTGGCGAATTGGAATGGCACTCTTATATTTATGGTATTGGCGACGACAAGCCCAGTGCTGTTACTGCTGATGGTATGGGTAATATTTATTTAGCGGCCAATACGGATTCTGATGATCTCGAAATTATAAATGGATTGTATAGCGAAAATAATGGTGGAAAGGATAGTTATGTTGCGAAATTCGCTCAGAATGGAAACGTGGTTTGGTCAACCTATCTCGGTGGAATAAACGACGATTTTTCTGCCGGAATTGTTATTGATCGTTTCGGTAAGATTGTTTTGGGTGGAAATTCTCAATCCGGAAATATGGAAAATAGTATTGAAGGATATGCTTATCAGGGAGCAACAGATGGAACCATCATCCGAATCAGTGAATGCAACAACCCAATGATCGAAATTCACGCCCTATCAGATACAACGCTCTGCGAAGGCTATTTGGCTCAATTTTGCGCTGGCGGCGGACAACATTATGTTTGGACTAATCAGGATACAACTGCACTTACTTTCGAAGGAAATGAAGGTTATATTTACGCAAGAGGCTCTGACAGTTTTGGATGTTCTGCTTTGTCCAATCGTATTATGATTACTGTTCTCGAAAAACCTAGTGTCGAAGCTATTGCGCTTGGACCAATTGTGATCTGCGGTGAAGGCGAACTTGAATTGATAGCAGATGGCGCAGAAACTTATGTCTGGACAGATGGATCTACTGAAATGTCAATGATTGTTACAGAATCAGGTACTTACTCGGTTTTGGGTACTGCTGAAAATGGATGCCGCGATAAAAGCGAAAACATCGATGTGATATTTGTAGAAGAACCACAAGTATCAATAGCTATTGCTGAGACTGTTTTGTGTATTTCCGATGGACAAACACCTATGATTGCATTGCCTCTGGGTGGTGAATTTGTCGGAAATGGAGCAGCGGGAAATAATTTTGATCCACTTGTTTCCGGCGGCGGTGTTCATCAGGTTTCATACAATTTCACAGATGAATACGGATGCTTCTCAAATTCAGATACAATTGAAGTAAGTGTTTTTTATCCAACAATGGTTACGTTCGAAACTATCGACGAATCATGTTTGACTGGTTCTCCAGTGGTTCTGGAGGCTTTTCCTTCCGGAGGTTCATTTGAGGGTGATGGTGTGTTAGATAATGTCTTTACACCTTCTGCGGCTGGAACCGGACCCCAGAATATTATTTACACTTATATCGATGAAAATAATTGTATCAATACCGCCAATGAAGTTATTTACATCGATGCTTGCACCGGTGTAAATAATGATGCTTTGACAGCTGAGTTAATTACTATTTACCCAAATCCAACGGATGACGTGATTAACTTTAAATTGAACAGAAATGAAAAAAGTGAAATAGCCATTTATAACAATTCCGGTCAATTGATCGGTACTTGGACCGCACAACAATCACTGCAGGTAGATACCAGCAACTGGGCTTCCGGAGATTATACAGCACATGTGAAAGTTGACGTTCAGCAACAGGTATTCAGATTTATAATACAACACTAAGAACAAATTCTTCGTTATAAATATCAATTAGTTTACGTTTAGATTCAGGGGAGGCTACTTAGGGTGTGGCCTCCCTTTTTTCTTGGGTAAAAATTGATTCTGTTTTAAAGAACCTGATCGTTCCTAAATTGAAACTGAATACCCAATAACAATTCCTCCCGACCACAGGTATTCTGTGATTGACGTGTTGAAAGTTTTTAGGAGTCCGTATCTGAATGTAGGCACAAAAGATAAGCTACCCGCAGGACTTATTCTCCAACCTAAACCAATGCCAACCTCAGGTGAAAGATTAAAACGATTTGTACCATAATCGTACTTTTCTGTTTTATTATCTTTAGATCCATCTGAGTAAGTATAGCTTAATTTTGTTGAGGTGCCCAGCAGAATGTTCACTGTAATTCCTGTTGTTGAAATGAAACATAATTTCCCATTGCCCAGGACATAGTTCACTTTTAAAGGTATATCGAGGTAGTGGTATTGATCAGTGAGTTGAACGTTTGTTGGAGTTGAACCTCCGGTAGAATATAAAAATCCTCTTCTCGGATCAACAATGTCGCCGTATGTAAGATCATTCATAACAGTTTTATAGCCTTTATTGGAATATTGAAGGCCAAGTGATAGCGCTAATTTATTACTTATATTGTAGCTGGAAAAAACCCCGGTTGTATAGCTTATTTTGGGCGATTCAATCAATGCCCTGTTGTTCACAATGCCATTGGTTGTTGTGCTGCCTTCATTGTCTTTGATGGTACGGAAACAATAGTCTGGAGAGAAGACAACGCCAATGCTAATTTTTTTTGGAAGTGCCAGAATAAGGGAGGAATTGGCGTCCTTTGCGCATAAGCTGGTTGAAATTAAACAAGTTAATGCAAGAAATATTTTTTTCATGATAAAGGTTATTAGGTTTGATTCAAACGAATATTTTATTTTGATATTGTCAAAAGAAATATGTAGGAATCGCGCATTTATTTTATTGACGCTTTAGATGCTGATAGGGTTGCCTTTGTTTTTCCGAAAAGATTATTGGACAAATGTAGCTCATCCTTTTAAACTGGCCCCGGTAATAATAAACATCCCACTCAGGAAGCAACTCTATTACGCGCAAGGCTTCTTCATTGAGAATGTCTATTTCACAGCCATAATCTATTTGTACACTATCGACTTTGGCAATTTCACGGCTTTGAAAACTTATGTACACAGTGTATGTTTCTTCTTTGAGATCAGGAATATAAGACCAATTGATATTGCTGTATACAAATGCATTCAGGCTATCCATACTGCGGTGAAAAACTGAACGATAAGATTTCGAATTGTCATAGAATGTTTGTTCAATTAAGTTCCCGTTCTCAAAGCAAAGGAAAATTTCATATTTAAAAATAGGTTGGAATTTCCCCAATCGCATCAGCGAATTGCGGGGATGTATAGAAACATAACTGGTGATCCATTTAGCGGGTACTCTTTTGTTGGTGTATTCGTCTTTAAATATAGAAGACAAATCCAATTGATATACTACTTGATGATCGTCTACTATCTCAATCTTTGTCAGATAGAGCAGCTCGTTTTCAATAAGCCATTCAGCATTGTAATCACATGCGTAATGGGTTTTTTGTCGGAATTGGAATGTTCCCAATAATGCCGATAAAAGACTATCTGAGTCTTGCCTCTCTTCAAGCATTTCTTCAAAGGTGTAGAGTGTATCGCCCTTATAAACGATGACATTGGAAGACCATGAATTTTTAATTGTCCCCAGTGTGAAGAGAAAAAAGATGGATATAAAAATGTAAAAATTCATTGATGTGGTTTACTTATAATCACACTTTACCAAGATTTTCAAAATGAACCGTCGAAATTCTGCTACCTTACTGAAAAATAGCTTAGTGCTAAGTTAGTGTAAATTTAATTATTTTGACTTGGTTCGATGAAAAAATGCATAGAAAAATGGCTAAGTAAAAAAACTAAAATCATTTTTAGACTGAATGGACAAATCATCAACCATTACTCAAGTTTATCGGGAACCGTAAATTGAATGGGCTTGAAGTTCTCTGGATGAGGAACTATAAGCCATTTTTTTGTTTCAAATTCAACGGACGGGCACAGTATTTTGTCCTGAACCTCTAGTTTTAACAAATAGTCAGATAGTATGATAAATTCATCTGGAGCTGATTCATCATATAGAAATCGGATTTTTCTGATTATTCCATTTTCATTGATCAGAATAGCGCCCTCACTGCAATCTTTACAATTGGATTCGATGAGAATGGAGTCGGCTGCTAGTTGGAGAAGTTTAATTTGTTGATCAATGGAATCTAATTGTACTTTGCTTATATGGCCTTTAAAACAGAGCATAGAATCTGTTTTATATTGATCAACCTTATTACATTTTACAATTGATCCTGTGCTGTCTACACGTACTGAAGTGCATCCATTCCATGTACTGCTATGTGTTACTTCAATTGAGTCAAATGAGTGTTTTTCTTTGTTTAAAGACGGGTTGCATGAAATGAAAATGGATAGCGGCAGTATTAAAATTAATCTCATTTCTCCTCGGATTTCTGAAAGTTCCATGAAAGGCCAAGCCTTGTTCTGATATTTCCACCAGAAAATTCTCTGTTCACATAAGGCGAAATTTCAAATACAATTTGCAGGTTCCTTCGTTTGGGTAATGGTTTTATTCTTACACCAAAATCGATGAAATATCCATTCATGATGTTCAGGTTCACAAAGGAGTATGCCGGATTGAAGCTGATTCCCGGACCTGTGTAATAGTTGGTGAGTTCTCTTTTTCTGAAATTCAACTTCGGTGAAAGTTCCATGTTGAAATTGCCCACAAATGAATTGGTCTCTATTTTGTATTCTGCCCAACACAATTTTTCAGTATTGGTGCTGATAGAGAGTATGGACTGAAAAGGAAAGTAACTCACTGCAACCTGCGAATGCAGATGATTGCATAAGCATAAAATAATGAACATAAAAATCACTCTCATAGTATTTCTTTTAATTTACAATACATGGGCTTGATTTGATAAGAGTCGTCGTAAAGCAATGGATAATCAATTCTGTTGTAGAAACCCCTTATCCACGAGTCCTTGTCGCTCAAACCCCAGAAAGTAATACCGTATTGATATTGCGCCGGTATTTGTTGGTAATGATAAACGATTTTCCCCAGATAATCCGCCTGACGTTCCAAAACATCTTCCGATAATTCTAAGGGATGTATAGAAATGTCAAGTTCAGATAAATGCAATTTGAAGCCATTTTGAACAACATGCTGAAAGGCACCGGCTATTTGAGCAAGTTCAGGATATTGAAGACTAACATGCATTTGAAGGCCAATGCCATCAACCTGTACATTTCTATTGCGAATATTGTTGAAGTATTGCAAGACGCTGTTTCTTTTGTTCACATTGAATTCAAGATTGTAATCATTGTAAAAGAGCAATACATCAGGATCTGCTTCATGTGCATATAAAAACGCCTTTTCAATATAAGTATCTCCCAGTTTTTGACGCCAGATCGAATTCCTCAATGTGCCATCTTCATTAAACGCCTCATTCACTGCATCCCATGAAGCAACCTTGCCTTTGAAATGGAGTACAATGGTTTGAATGTGCTTTTTGAACATCTGTTCAAATTCTTCGTCGTTGCCTTGAAACTCTGTAATCCACAATGGAAGCTGATTGTGCCATATCAGGGTATGGCCATGAAGTCTTTTGTTGCGCAATTGGCAATATTCGGCCAATGCATCAGCTTCTTCCCAGTAAAAGGTTTCTGCTTCGGGGTGTAGATATTCCGGTTTAAAAATGTTCTCGGCAGTAAAGCTGTTGAATTGCCGATCGGCTATTGAACTATGAGCTGGATTGGACATAAATTCGGGATAGTTGATCGCTACGCCTATGGGAAAGGTTGCCAGCCTATAAAGTCCTTCGCTATCTTCACAGGAAGTTGTTTCGGATTGGCCGCATGAGATAAAAGTGATCAACAAAAATGTCAGCAGGACTATTTTTTCAAATGAACGATTCAAGCAATGCAGGGGATTTTCATCTTTAACCATTGCTACAAATTTATAGTGAACAAATCATCATTTTGCAATTCTTATGAAGTCCATTTAATCGTTTTGTTGAAATGGATTAGGTTCTTCATTATGAATGCGGTAGGCGTTAATGTGAAAATTTAATAAAGAAACTTTGTGGAATCTCTTCTTTAAGGACATCTTCCATGGGCAATACAACCAGATTATGATGAAGACATTCTTGCTTTTTACCGCTATACTGCTTCATTTGAGTTTCGCTGCTCAGCGTATCGCTGAAGCACCAATTGCCCCAAATGCTATAGGAAATATAACGAAAAAAAATGAGCATCGTGGGCATGGATGTGCTGATGATGCAGCCAGAACCCATATCATGGGCAGGTATCCACACTTGTTGCATAAAGAAAGTGCAATGAATGATGCCATTCGAAATGCCCGTAGTTTGCGAGGTCAACAGCGCGGTGCAGACCAATACATATCTGTGGTGGTTCACGTTATATACGGCTCTGAAGAAGGCCCCGAAAATATCAGTGATGAGCTGATCATACAGGGAATTTCAGATTTGAATGATGCATTTGCCAACACTGGCGCTTATGCTAGTGAAGATGGCGTCGACACCCACCTACGGTTCTGTCTGGCACAACAGGATCCGCTTGGCCTTCCTACCAATGGTATAACCAGACATCAAAGCACTTATACCAATATGGTAATGGAAAGTGAAGATTTGGTAGTAAAGTCTATTAGTACATGGGACCAGACTTTGTATCTGAATATATGGTTAGTGGCCAGTATCAACTCCTCGGCAATGGGCTCAGGAGTGGCAGGATATGCTTATCTGCCATACTCTCATGGATTGCCCGAAGATGGTATTGTAAATGAAGCCAGTTGGTTCGGCAGCAGTTCGGATAATTCAAAAGTACACATTCATGAAGTAGGTCATTACCTTGGTTTGTACCATACTTTTCAAAATGGATGCACCAACCTGGATTGCACACTCGATGGCGATCTGGTTTGTGATACACCTCCTGATGGCAGCACTGGTGCTTCTCCTTGCAGTCTTGCACAGAATAGCTGCAGTTCTGATGAAGACGATACTTCATCCAATAATCCCTTTCGTCCAGTGCTTTTGGGTGGCCTTGGCGATCAGGATGATTTGACAGAAAACTACATGGACTACAGCACACAGGCCTGTCAGACTTTATTTACTTCCGGTCAGAGTGAACGAATGAATGCGGCATTGGAAAATGAACGTTCAAGTTTGCTCAACTCAGGTGGTTGTGTCAGCTCATGCGGTATCGGTCCTGTCGAAATTAATGATGAGTTGGATATTTTCCTCGCTGGCACTTCTTTTTCTCTGACACAAAATACACTTGCAATTGTGGATGTTGATTTTCAATGGACATTTAATGGTGATATAATTTCTACCGACAGTACATTGAACTACACTTTCACCAATGCACAAATAGGTGAGGGTTATATTGTGCTTTCTGTTATCAATTCAGAACTCGGCTGCTCAAGAGAGGATACTTTATTGATAAATGTAAAATGTAATCCTCCTGCATCTTACACCATGTCTCCGCAATATCTGGAGGTAAATGATGTGGCAGTTTTCGATGCCACGAATCCTCTTAATACTTCGTACCAGTGGTTTCTGGATGGGAATTTGGTTGGCACAAGTGCAGTTCTTACGTATCAGTTTACTGCAGCCGAAGGGCATCATATTTATTTGGTTACTGGTAATGGTCAATGCACTGATACTACTGCTGTGGATTATTTTGCAGTTGGGAGCTGTGAGGGCGGACAAAACAATCATTGGATTTTTGGTGGAGTGCATGTTGACTTCTCTGCCGGTGTCCCAACCTCCACTGCGATTCCTTTTAATGAGGATAATTACATCACAACAATAGAAGGGATTTCTACGATGTCGGATCAAAATGGTGAGTTGCTTTTTTATTGTGATGGCAACAGAATATTCAATAAAAACTATGAGGTATTCTATGATTATCCCGCCGCCGGGCCTTCCAGTGCGCAAGGTGCATTGATTGTTCCAGACCCGGGAAACACAAGTGAGTATTATGTTTTTATGCTGGAAAATTTCGGAGGTTATGTTACTGTTCCGGGTTATGATACCAATTGGGGTTTCGCCTATGTCAAAGTGGATATGAACCTGAATGGCGGTCTGGGCGGTGTCTCTGAAGTGTCTCCCCAATTGTTGGAACATCCCTATGAAGCGCAATGTGCCATAAGGCATTGCAATGGTCATGATATATGGATAGTAACCCGCGCTTATTTCGGGAATTCTTTTTACAGTTATTTAATTACTGACGAAGGCGTCAGTGAGCCGGTGATTTCAGATGTGGGTTTCTTAAACAATGACCTTACGGGATACTTTGGTCTTGGTTGTATGAAGGCTTCGCCTCAGGGTAATGTTGTGGGCATTACCGGAATTTATATGGGCGTTCAATTATTCGGTTTCGATACCAATTCGGGAGAGTTTACTGATGATTTTGCACAACTTAACTCTGCACTTTATACTCCTGTTTACGGTCTGGCTTTTTCTCCCGACGGATCCAAGTTGTACTACAGCCCCGATAGTTCGCCTTATATATATCAATGCGATTTATCATCCGGCAATCAACAAATGATGATTAACTCCATCATGTCTATAGGAACTTCCGCCACTCAATTTTATAAGGGCTCTATGGAACTAGGCCCTGACGGAAAAATATATAGTATTCAGGGAACATCTCAAAATTATCTCGATGTAATTGCCAATCCGAATGAACCTGGTCTTACGTGCAATTTTTTGTCTGGTGAGATCGAACTTGCCGGCTACACTAGTTATGGAATACAGAATACATTGTCTTCGGCATTTGCCAATTCCGGCCCGCAGATAACAGGCCTTTCACAAATATGCAGTAATACTTTGGATGTTCATTATACGGCAGCCTGTGGCAACAATGTCTGGACTTATCAGGGCAACAATACTTTTAATGAAATTTCATCTACAGAAGTAAGCATTGATTTTACCGTTGCCGGTGTTGATACACTAATGTGTACTTCAACTACGGCCTGCTCTGGTACAAAAACAGATACTTTATTGATCCATGTGGGAATTCCTGATTTGTTTTTAGGAAATGATACCACCATTTGTTCAACAGGATCGCTTACACTAAACGCATCTGGTCAATTCACCAATTACACCTGGAGTAACAATGCTTATGGTCCAAATAATACTGTAAGCATTACAGGAAATTACTGGGTGGCCGCTACTGCGATTGGCGGTTGTATTGCACGCGACACCATTCACGTTGCTATTTTTAATGAACCATTTGATGTTCCTGGCGATACCCTTGAAATATGCGGAACAAATAACAACTGGTTTTATCTGGAAGCACAGCAAGGTGATTTTACGCACAATTGGTATTCAGCGAATGGACCAATTACTGACGTCTTACCGGTTTATTTGTACGTAGAATATGCACCTTACGAATTTGCTATTTATTACAAGAATGAACATGGATGTATAGATGAAGAAACGCTTGTTGTACAAGTGAGGCCGCCATTACCTGATCCCTTTCTGGGCGATGACCTGGTATTGTGCGATAATGAAGTTATTACTTTTACTATAGACGATTCCGGTTGTACCGACTGTTTGTATACATGGCAGGATGGAAGCAATGATAATCCTTATACAATTTATGAAAATGTTGAAGGTCAATCAAGCACTTATTGGGTCGTCAGATATGATTCATTGTGTAATACCGCTTCTGCTGACTTTATCAATGTGTATTCTCCTTCTCCTGAAGATCTTACACTGCCGGATTCAATTACCACTTGCGAAGGCACCGAGAATATGCTCTATGCAGGATGGTATTTCGATAATTATGAATGGCAGGATGGATCAACTGATTATTTTTATAATGCTACGGAATCCGGGACATATTGGGTAAAAGTAGTTACCGGATGTGGCGTATTTTCTGATACAACACATATAATTGCCATTGACCCTTCTCTTTACCAGATTGGACTTCCTGATACGGTTTATGCTTGCGCGGCATCACTGCCAACGCAAGTTGTTCCGGTTATCAATCCGAATCTATGGTATTACAATTGGAGCAATGGCTTTGGCGGATATGTATATGAAGAGGGTACCTTATCTGTAATCGGACATTATGCCTGTGGTGAGGTGTACGACACTTGCTATATACAAATAGCTCCATCTCCTGTAGATTTAATTCCACAAACTTTATATGTTTGTGACAGCACAAGCACATGGTTGAGTCAACCTGAAGACCAACTCACAATTTGGGATGGAATTACTGCTGACTCCATTTTAGTAAGTACTGACGGCTTGTACCATTATACTACCTCCATTGGCAATGAATGCACGATCTCAGATAGTGTTCAGGTGTATTTTCAATCACTTTACTTTGATGTAAGCGATACCTCTATTTGCCCGGGAGATTCTATTGTAATTATACCCAATACGAATGCTGAATACTGGTATTGGTTTTTCAATGGACTAAACTTTGATGCTCCGATTCAAGTTGCAGATACTGGTACCTATTGGATTTATGCAACCGATTATTTTTGCAATCGATTTTTCAACTTTGATGTGACTTTGCAAAATAATGCATCTTACCAATTAACATTGCCGGATTTTTTATCGGCTTGTCAAGCTGCTCTTCCTCTGCCATTAACTGCAACTGGAGATCCTGCACTACAATATTCATGGAACAATGGATCCAACTCACCTACCACTCAAATGAACTCCGAAGGCTGGTATATACTACAAGCAGATTACCAATGTGGTCAAAGAACAGATAGTACTTTTCTTGAAGTACTCGAATCACCAGTTATGCTTATTCCAGCAGATACCATTTTATGTTCAAATCAGGATATTATTCTCAGTGCATCAGCCGAATACAGCAATGCATGGAGCACAGGAGAAACCACCAACGATATTGTGGTGAGCGAGGCCGGAGAATATACGCTAACTTCAATTGGCGATAATGGGTGTATTAATTCTGCCACCACACAAGTCATAGAATCCACGCTATTTGTCAATCTTGATGAACTATTATACAATTGTCCAAACGACACTTTGTTGATACAGGCTTCAACCAATGGCAACAGCTATTTATGGAGTGATGGAACCAATAATACTTCTACAACCCTCGTCGGTGGAGGAAGTTTGTCATTTACTTCTGCATTAGAAAACTGTAGCGAAACAGAATTTATCAATATTATACAATATCCATTTACTGGTTTCTCATTGGGTAATGATACACTGCTCACTGCCGCATCATTTAGCATTACTGTTCCTGATGGATATTCCTCATATAACTGGAATGTGCCTGGTGAAAGCGGGTCTACACTTACCGTAAATTCATCAGGTACATATTCAGTTACTGTTACAGACGAAAATGGCTGTCAATTCACAGATCAGATCACTGTTGTTTTTAATATAATCTCCACCGAATCATTTATTGAAGTTCCAGACTTTTTCTTTTATGGAAACAATGGTCTGATGGCCAGTTACCAGAATGTAGAAGTCTATGACATAAAAATATTTGATGATATTGGAAGATTGGTGCAGTATGGAAATACATTTCCAATGGTTTGGAATGGCGGTACAATCAATGGAAATGCCGCAGCATCAGCCATGTATTTTTATGTGATCAATTATTCTGATCTGTACGGAAATAAGAAGGTGAAAACAGGGAATGTATTGTTATTGAAATAACCAAAGTGGTGCATGATTGAACAATGTTTATGGCGATTTATGAATAGGTGATTCACCTGTAGCGAGACACCAGGAGCATCACTTCAGAAATCGAATATTATGAGATAAAAAAACGCGGGCTCTGATAGTCCGCGTTTTTTTAATTCTCTTTTTTGAACGAAGTTTTACCTCACTACCATGACAGGCGTATGAAACAATCCCTCGCCGGTATTCATTTTTATTACATATTGCCCAATGGCCAGATTAGAAGTATCAATATTCAATGTATGAATATTCAAATTTTGTTGTGATAAAACCACACGGCCACTCATGTCATAAATTGCCCAGGAGGAAATCTTGTCTTTGGCTTTTACAAAAAGCTGGTTCGCAACTGGATTGGGATAAAGCTGAAGACCAGAACTTTCAATCTCATTCACACCAATGACATCATTTTCAAGAATGATAATTGTGGAACTCTGGTTGATGTAACTTATGTTGTCGTTTGAACTTAGTGACATAACTATCGTTTCATCGCCTTCCAGAATGATGTCATTTACTATTGGAATAATAAATGTCTGGCTGCTGATGTTTTCATTGAAATTTAATGTCATCGGAAATGGGCTGGCATAATCAATGTTTGAGATAGCCGTTCCTGCGGCGGTAACTGTTACAGAGACATCTGTAGTTATGCCAAAGCCCTCCACAGTCACTTGAACAGCTCCAACGTTTTCTGTTACAGATTGTGTAATGACATCAAAACTGATTTGCATTGGTGAGGCACTGCATCCATTAAATTCATGGCTTCCAATATGACTGTAATCGCCGAAGTCATATACTTCCCATTGGCCCGAAACAAAAGTCCAATCGGTAGAAGGGGAATTTACATAAACTCTTCGCACCAAATCGTGATTCGCAGTAGAGGAATTGCCAAATGTCCAGCCCTGATTTCCCGGATCATCTCCAATGATGCCAATCAAGTCAACTGTAGTTCCCGAATGAATCAGTTCAACCGCATCATTACCTCCTACATTACCCACGGCATTAATTACATCGGCCAATGCGCTTAATTCAGGATCTACCTGATTACCTCCAAAGCCGGGCCCTACAATTACAAATGTTCCCATAGAAGCTATTGTTCCGGTTCCCTGAAATGTAGCTGTTGGTGTGGGAGAGCCGTTGCTGTAATAATTGATACTGTATTCTGTCAGATCGATGCTCTGTGAAGTCGGATTAAAAATCTCCAATGCTCTGTTAGCACCATTGCCTTCGAGATATTCAGAGAAAAATAACTCAGCACAACCTTCTTCGCCATTGCAATCATATAATCCAACTTCCACAAAATTGGATGACAACACTGCGCAAGTAGATGCACTGATGCCATTGGCCGGCATTCCCGCTGAAATCGTTGTATTGTCAAGCGTTCCCTGATATGAAACGCCCCAGATATGGTACGTGCCTATAGCCAAATCATTGGCATTCCACAACCCTGTTATTTGTTGTATAATGTTGTCATTGTCATCAGTAAGGAAATAAGAATATTGATCATCTATAGATTCTCCGTTGTTGATGAATGAAACGATGTCAGCCAGAGCATCCACGCAGAATGTAACATAACCGGTGCTGTCAGATAGCATAACTTCTCCGCCTGCACAACCTGTAACAATACATGGTTGACGATTTACAGTAATGAAATTATTTGAAATAGATGAACAAGTGTCAGCGCTGATAGCATCTACTGGTGAATTGATCGTTATGGTACCATTGTCAAGTGTTCCTGAATAAGAAAGTCCCCAGATGTGATACGTTCCTGCTGCATAGGCGTCCATATCTACTGATGCTCCGTTTACAATTTCAAGCAGCAGATCATTCGCATCAGCAATCACATACACATAATTTGCCGGTAGATTGCTGTTTGTGGTAAGATCAATTGTTGGATTGGGTAAATCAGAACATTGTTGTACTGGTCCAAAATTGCCATATGTTATATTTCCTCCATCACAGTTTGGGTCATTAGCCAAAATTGTAACGGTAATACTTTGAGTAAGCCAGGATACATTATCAGTAGAAGTTAAAGTTAAGGTGAATACTTCATCACCTTCAGTAATCAGGTCATTGATAATGTCGATAGGAATGGTCAGTGGAGAGTTCGTTCCATCAAAAACCAATGTCACAGGAAATGAACCACTGTAATCTTCATTTTGTGCTGTGTTGTTCGTCACATTCACTGTAATTGTAAGTGGGTTGCTTACGTTATAAGCATTTACCACTATGTCAATCGTGCCTGCATTTTCCTGTAAAACTAGATCTCCGCTTGCAATGCCTGCCAGAAGTTCATTAGAACATGGTGTAAAATCATGCCATCCCAGGTGACTATAATCGTCTAATGCATAAACATCCCATTGTGTAGCACTTACCAACCAAATATTCATTGGCGCCTGAACTGTGCTCATACGCACCAAATCCTGATTGCGCGTAGTTCCCGTGCCAACAGACCATCCGTTGTTATTGCCTGGATCTTCTCCTACCACGCCGATTACATCGACCACCACATCATTCAGCCGAAGTTCAATAGCGTCGTTACCACCGTTGTTTGCCACAAGGCTTGTTGTGTCCGCAAGCGCAAGCACAGCAGGATCAGGTTGACCGCCACCTCCGCCACCGGTGCCGGGATTAACAACGAGATAAGTAGAAAGCGGACCAAGTGTTCCGTTAAGTGTAAAGGTTACAGTGGGAGTAGTTGCGCCATTCGAATAGTTTAAAATCGAATAGTCTGAAAGATCAACTTCATTCAATGTCGGATTGAAAATTTCCAATGCCTTGGTTCCGCCGTTTCCTTCAAGATATTCAGAAAAGAATAGAGTGGTACAGGGTTCAGGTGATGTACAATTGAACACTGTTACACTCACGAAGTTGTTTGAGAAATCGGTACAGATTGAACTTGAAATCAAATTGAAATCGTCGCCTGTTTCTGTAGTAGTGCCATCAAGTATGCCCATGTAACTCAAACCATATACCTGATAATTGCCGACAGCAATGTTGGTAAAGTCAATTGCTACAGAGGAAGTTGTCACAATTGAATTTGAACTATCAACCAGAATATACAAGTAGCTTGCTTCGGATGAAGTGGTTGTATTGATAAAATTAATCAGACCTTCACTGCCTTGGCAAAATGCAAGTTCAGTATTGTTGTTTGAGTCACTAACCGTGGCACCAATGCAGCCTGTACATTGCAATATAATTACTGTGGCAAAATTGCTGCTCAGCGATACGCATGAATTATCCAGAATGCCACCAACCGGTTGATCAATGGCTATTGTAGTGCTGTCTAAAACACCATTGTAAGCAAATCCATAAATGTGATATGTCGCTGGCACAAACCCCGTGAAGTCATAATTGCCAGTTGAAGTGGTAGCCACTATCAAATCGGCGATATTCGTAATCACATAGCCAAACCCGGTTCCGAATGCGGTGGAGTCTAATTCGAAATCTACCACTGCGTTGATTGCATTATCACAAAATGTGGCCTCAGTGCTGCTGTCTGCAAAGGCAATTGTTCCGCCTGAACATTGGGCCTGATTCCAGGTATCCGGTGTGATGACTTGCAACACAAATGTACTTTCAGTAAAGGGATCTCCGCCATCCGGTATACGAGATAGACTCAAGTCTGCGCCAAATTGCTGCGCCGTTTCATCCAATTGAAAATATCCTGGTACAAGAATATCCAGCCCAAGACCGGTAATGAGATTGAGGGAAGTAGGATCGGCTGTGCTATAGACTGCCGCGTCGATCAAATCTGCAGATGTGGGAGCAGTCCCATCCGGAAAATCCACAGCGTCGCCAACATACAGCGCAATTGCGTTTTCATCGTTTTGGATAGTGGCATCGGGCAGAATATAATCCACTCCCGGCACTGCAGCATTGCCAATTGTAAAAAAGCCAAAGGCATTTAAAGTGTAGCCGTCCAGATCAATGGCCCAATAACTGGCGTCCGTATCACCATCATATAGCACGATGACAAGACTATCAAGTGATCCATTTGGGGTTCCGTAAAGTTCTACAAACTCCGCAATATCCGGACCTCCCGGATTGTCCATATTGAGTTCATTGAATACTACATAAGGAATTACCTGAGCCGATAGAAGTATGGGTAATAAGGCTAGAACGCCAACTAAAATTTTTTTCATTTAAAGTGTTGATTGTTAAAGTGCAATGATAAGATGGTTAGACATTTTACCTCCATTTGGTTTAATCAAATTGATCAAAATAATCTGGAGTCAAATGGCTATACACTTATAATGGCCAAAACCTTGGGTCAGTATGGTTTTTTTTTGCAATAGGCACTTTTTACAGAATGAATAGCTGAAGTTTGCTGTAATCGAATGGAAGTCAATTGGCTATGCCCTTTCCTAAAAGGAAATAATTCTTTATTGGCAACATGCCGGAGAAAAGAATCTATGACAAGTATGGATTATTTGAATTGCCGGATATTGCTTTAAGACATTATTTTTAGTTCAGAACAGTGATTTTCTGTGTACTTAAAACTTTGTGTGCATGGGTAAAACGAACGAAATACAAACCATCCGAAAGATTGTGTCCATCAACAATAATTTCTTGATCTGTAATTCCTTGCTGAGCGTATACAACCCGTCCGGCACAGTCTAAAATTTCAATGTAGGATAGATCATTTTTTTGTGTTGATCGCAGGGTAAATGATTTCCCAACGGGATTTGGATAAATATTTATATCGTTATGATCTATTGGGTATGGTGCTTCAACTCCAATTTCGATAGAGCAATTCAATTGCAGATGTATGTATCCAATATCGCCTGATGGAACTGCGAAGTCTACTTTGTTGTCTTCATTGTAATCGCCAATGGCTATTCCATTGACAGAAGATGTTATTACGAAATATTGAAAATCATTGAAAGTACCATCACTATTGCCGGTTAAAATAGAGTAACCACTTCCTTCCGGAATTAGAACGTCCTGAATCAGGTCGTTGTTAACATCAACCAGGTATAAGTATACCGGGGCATAAAATGTCGGATAGAAGATGGGTGTATTAAAAGTACCATCGCCGTTTCCGGTGTAAATTTCTATTCTGTTGATTGTGTTGTTGCTATTTGAAACAATCAGATCTGAACTGCCATTGCCGTCGATATCCGTAGAGTTAATTCCGAAAATACTGTGATGTGGGACAGGAGTTGAGCCACTTAATTCGAAAGTACCATCGCCAATGCCTTTCAGAAAGGACAGCTCGGATGTGACCCAACTTAAATGGGTTACAGAAACCAAATCGGTTATCTGGTCTCCATCAAAATCAGCAGGGGTAATATCAATACAACCGCCATTTACTCCGTATAATATTGGGGTTAAAAATTCACCCGAAGCCTGACCAATAGCCACATACACACCCGCGGAAGAAGCTACCAACAGATCGGTTATATTGTCAAAATTAATGTCCTTACTGTATATTCTGGAGGGTAATCCACCTGCTGTATAAGTCTGATAGGGCTGAAATGTTCCGTCACCGTTTCCTAATAAAACGAATATGTTGGCGCCATTCACTGTTACCACATCAAGTTCACCATCGTTGTTATAATCTGCCGAAGTTATACCAAACAGTACCGATGGAACACTTATAGTGTCTGGAGCTCCTAAAGTGCCGTTTCCATAACCCGGAATAAATGAAATATTGCCGCCAATGCTGTTTGCCGTTACTAAGTCCAAATGACCATCACCATTAAAATCGCCGGTAGTAATGTCATAAATGGCTAAAGAACCATTATGATATATTGCTCCCGTATTGGGGTCTTCAAAGCATAAAGTTTGTGCAGACAAACTAGTTGCCAGAAGTCCAAATAAAGCTAATAGTAACAATGTTTTCATGTTGTGAATTTAAACATGTATTGTATATCCATCCTATGGTTTCTTCTGAAAGTTATGCCGATCAAAAGCACAGTGCTAATTTAGACTAATCAGCTACCAGAAAGTTGGCCGAGTTAAATTATACAAGAAAATTTACAATAGATACAAGCTAATGAAGCGGTGTCAGGTTTTTTTGTATTTTTTTAAAACCTACATTTTTTAATCGATGCATTATTCCCGAATGGTTCAAAAATTACGAAATTATTCCGAATGAGCTACAACGCTTAAAGAGATGAAAACAAGCTGCTTTATTAGTCGTATTTAGAATTGTTGCGACACTGTCGCAACAATTCTAAATACGAATATATTATAAAATAAAAAAAAACAAATCCTACCAGACGCACTTGAATTATTTTTTTCTGGTTTTCGAAGGAGTTTTCTTTTCTGTTGAATTTGATTGAGTAATTTCAATTGCGCGATGTAGTTTTTGGGCAAACCACTCTTTATTGGGAAGCTCGGTGAGGTATTGGGCCACTTTTATTTCCTTATTGTCTAGCATTAGAAGTTCTACATGCTCAGTATTTCCCTGGCTACAGAGCAGAAGCCCAATAGGCGCGGCTTCACCTTTCTGCATTTCATACTTTTGAAGCCAGCGCAAATACAATTCCATTTGCGCTTTGAATTGTGGCTTGAATTTCCCGAGTTTCAAGTCAATGGCTACTAACCTTTTTAGTTTCCGATGATAAAAAAGTAAATCCAGGTGGTAATCAGTGCTATCTACACTTATCCTTTTTTGACGTTCTACAAAAGTGAATCCATTGCCCAATTCAAGGATGAACTTTTCTATTTCTGAGACCAAAGCATTTTCAAGATCACTTTCGCGGTATTTATTCGGAAGGTTTAGAAAGTCGAGTACGTAAGTGTTTTTGAATACCGAATCAGGCGAAAAATAGGCGTTATTTTTCATCTGTTCAATGCTTTTCTGTCTTTTCTCTTTTGGTTGTTTGGCAATACTGGTTCTTTCATAGAGCATTTTGTCAATCTGCAACCTCAATTCCCTCACTCCCCAGCGTTCGACAATATTCATCTGTGTATAATATTCCCTTTTCAGATCATCTTCAATCAATGAAAGCTCTATCAAATGACTCCAGCTTAATTGTTGCGACAGTGTCGCAATAATCTCTGAATTGACTGTTGATGCCACTTTTGACATTCTGGTTAAAGCCGTGTAGGTGAACCCCTTTCCATATTTTTCTGTCAATTGTTGCGACACTGTCGCAATAATTTGTAATCCGTATGGTGTACGGTTGTTTTCTTTGAGGTTTTCATTGATAAAGTTGCCAATACTCCAATACATCAGAGTAGTTTCTGCATTGAGAAACACCGCAACCTGGCTCATTGACTTATCAACGATTTTACAAATACCCTTTAGTAAAATATTACTCGATTTTTTTATCGAAATATTCTTTTTTGTGATGTCAGCCATTGAAGAAAAGTAATTGAAATTTGTTTGAAATACTCAATTGTATAAGTTGAATAAGAAGTTTCTTTGGCTAAAATATGTGGACGGGTAGCAATAGCCGCAAAAATGAATAAAATTGAATAAGATTTGCTCTCTGCGATGGCTGTAACCATCAGGGATGGCTCAACCATTTTTATTCATATAACCGCAATAACCTCATTAAATGTAGTGCGAATGATTTGCTCATTCTGCCTTGAACACTAAAAAATAATCAGCGTGGTTACAAAAACTAAATTGGAAGAATTCCAAAATCTGAATTGTTGCGACACTGTCGCAACAATTCAGATTTTATATTCCATCAAAAAAATCCGACTTAATGGCTTTAAAATCAATGCATTGCTTTGGCCAATTGTTGCGACACTGTCGCAACAATTCTATAAATGAATAATCTGAAATTCATAGGTAAATACTTTTATTCTTAAAATACCTAAGATTTTGTTTTCATCCTAATCAAATACCAATGGCAAAATTTCTATATTTGATGATCCAGTTTCCGGCATAGTACCAGGAATTGGATTTGTTTCGAAGCCATCTCAATTATTTGACCAACAAAACTCTTTCTTTCCCAGCGACCAAAACATATATTCCCCGGGAGAGTGCACTGGTATCTATTGTATTGTATAATAATCTTTCCTACAGTACTGAGAAGATATTCAGCATATCACCGGCCTGGAGCTGATCAATACTATATTGCATATTGAGCCACGGTGATGAAATGACTCCACTATTGGTATTAATTCTGGTTGTAGAAACATAATATTGCCCGCCCCGGATCAGTGGAATTGAAAGGATGAGTATAAGAGTCTAAAGTATTTTCATTTGCAATATCGTTTTGTGCTCCTCAGTCTTTTCTGAATGACGGCGAGTTGTCGGCCAGTTTTCTGAAAATCGTCATCATTTTCAATTCCAGATGATGTGGCATTCTTCTGTTGGCTTCGAATCTGTCATCTGCAAGTTCTTCCATGGTTTGAAGATTTTTTACCACATCTACTGCATTGGCCAGCATCTCGATTTCCATTTCATATTGCCTGTAAGCAACACTGTGAAAACTGTCTTCGAAAAAAACGGGGACTTCTCTTTTTTCTATCAACAAGCCTTCGTCGGCCTTTTCTGAGATATAGTGCGTAGTGGCTCCAATGGGATGGCCATGATAAATGGCCCATTTCAATGCATCCAATCCTTTCACAAATGGCAGATAGCCGGGATGCGAATTGATTATCCTGTGATTCTTCGCGAGTTCCTCGGGTAAAACACCAGCACCTGCTATGATGACATGCTCACATTTGTTTTCAAGGAGATAGGGGTGAAGGTCTGCGATTTCTTTTCGCACCAACCTGAGCCCGAGATTGCGACACATATCATCCAAACTCACTGGAATGGCTTTACTGGGCCGATGTATAAACAAAGGCTGAAAGTTTTTGCGTTCTACAAACGGAATGGCAAGAATCAAAAGATCTTTGTGCCCTTTGACGAGCAATTGTGTTACCAGATCCTGGGTCTTTCTATGTGGGCAATCGTAAGTAATTATAGCTATCATATTTTGTCTTAATGTTGTGCCTGACATTATTTATGTCCCGGCTTATGTAGTAGTTCTGATGATTTGGGGCTAAAAATAATCAGAAGAGAGAACTTTCCGAAGAAACTCTTGCGAACAAAGCATCTTAATCAACCAAAATGTGAACTATTCTAAGCAGCGAAGCGCCTGGCAAGATGGATATTGTGACTTTCTCTCGGTCTTAAAATATTTTTGCTAAGCTTTTCTCTCATACGAGCGATTCCGGATTCCGAAATTCTCTCCGGCAATGCGATGTATGTTAATCCGGGATCATATCTAATTTCAATAAAGTAAGGTGTTATTAACTTGAAGAGTCCAAACTTTAACGAACAGAAAATGGGATGATTTAAAAATGTAGGTTTGTGGTGTATTTATTTGATCACCCTTAATGTAAAGCAACACTGAAATTATGAAATGGTAGTTTGGCACCGTTATTGTTAAAAAATTGCTAAAATTTACCATTTCAATATTGAATTATAACCCATCATTTTTTAGTGTGATTGATCGTGGAGCTCGTAAAAAGTAATTGGTTTAAGCGCAATGTGACCTTGTTATGTACTAATAAAATAAATAACCATGAAAAGAATTTTAAACTTCACTTTGGCCTTTTTGGTGAGCTTCAATCACTACGGTCAATTCATTCAGTCCATTTCGAATGGAGATTGGGATAATCCCGCCACATGGAGCACAAATGTGGTTCCTTTTTCTGTTGATTCAGTCCACATCAATCATGATATTACGCTCTCGGGCGATCATGATGTTCCTTTAGGATTACTTAGAATAAACAACGGTAAAACTTTATCCGGCAATGTTACTTTTGGTTTGCATGGCAATTTAATTGTAAATGGAAATTTGAATATCACTACGCTCGCCGTTGGTGATGGCGATTTTACCTTTAATTATGGAAATATTACTTCAAATAATTATGCCTCTGGAAATCCGCAATATAAGAATTACGGCACAATTACCTGTAGTGAAATCCTCGCAAGTAGCGAAACGAATTTTGAAAATTATGGTGAAATAAGTGCCTACGAATTGGGCTTAAGCGAGGGCTGGCACAACTTCGGAGGTATCGAAGTTACTTTTACAATGGCTTTTGAATCCGGATTCACAAATCATACTGGTGGGACAATGAATTTAACCGGCCCTGGTTATCTGGCATTTGATGGTATGGTCAATCAATCAGGCGGAGTAATTGTTGCCCAAAATATTGTTTTGTCCGGTTTACTCGTAAATGATGGCGATATTTCCTGCGTCGATTTGCTGAATGGGGAAGGCACAATTACCGGGAATTCAGGTAGATTTTGTATTTCAGGAAGTTTTCAAAATGCGGGTGACCTTACAGGTAGTATAGATATTTGCGACTCAAGCCCTGGTGGTGTCATGGATTTTAATTTTGGTACAACCGGCGCGGGAGTGACATTCTGCCAGGCTGGAATGTGTTCGACCACGTCAAACGATGAATTGCCTGCCAGTGACAAAGTTAACTTCGGCGTTTATCCCAATCCCTGCAGAAAGAATGGTGTATTGTATTTTAATTCTGCTTTGGGGTCTTCCTCGCTTATTAGTGTATACAATGCCAACGGTGAGTTGGTGCTATCTTCAATAAGAACAAACACCAATCAAATTGAATTAACAGAAGTGAGCTCAGGTTTGTATATTCTGGTTATTACTCAGAATGATGTTATAGAGAAAGGCCATTTTGTAATTGAGTAATTTTAGAAAATTTGCCTTCAAAGCCCCTTCACACGGGCTTTATTGTTTGAGGTTAAATGTATTTGAATAAAATTTCAACCTGTATGCGGTTTTACAAGAACCTAATTCTACATTGTTAAGATGCATTATTCGAGCTGACTAAATAGTTTCAAATCAAATTGCCTGATTTTCATCCGAAGTTTATTCGGATTGTAAATATAGACAGCCACTTCATCTGTTTTAGACCGCAATGCGGGCATGCGTAAGGAATAACTGAACTTTCTCCACTCGCCGCTAAGTGAATAGGGATGATTATTTATTTTCAAAGTATTGTACCTGTAATTTGTATCGGAACTATCGCTTACTGCAACAACAATAACTGATTTTGTGCCGGCCAGCGAATCCAATTCTAATCTTTCCAGATCAATCGCAAGATGAAACGGTAAACCCATTTCTTCTTGATATGGAATACGATAAGTACAGGCAAACTCATTGTCCGGACCAAGTTCAGTGATTGTTTCACTATTGATAGAATTGGAGTGGAAGGGTGAATTTTCCAGTTCAAAAGTGGGTTGCTCATTTCCGCCACCCAAGACATTCTCAAACTCTTTATTGGTTTTTAGAAAAACGAAATTGTACTTTTCTCTATCCATATCTTCAGGATAAATAATCCAGTGATTGTACTGATAGGTCTGGATCAGATTGAGCCCTATGCACAGCAGGATCAATACACTTGAAACGAATTTTTTCCATTTGTTACCTTCCAGTAAAAGAGGAAGAGGTAAGAACCACAATGCATAATAATCTACCATGGGCCTCATACTGAAACTACTGCCATAATACCAGTTCCACCAACTTGACATTATATAAATCGTCACTCCAAAAAATAAGAGCCAATGTATTTTCTGGAGTCTGTTTTTTCTGAACTCACTTAAAAGTGCGATCAATGAAATGAGTGCTAATGGTGTATAGACAAACAGTCCATGATTGAAGCTGAAAAGAACATCAAGTATGTGCGGATCATTGAATCTGAATCCTTCTCCTTTATAAGACCAGACAAAGAAATCGCCACATTGTGCATAATTTAAAATGAATTGAATGGAAATGACCGCCGAAAAAAGAAGTATAACAATGAGTATAGCAAATGGTTTCTTAAAGATTGTTTGTAACATGATAAGCACTTCCTTCCATCCGCCCAGGATAAAGGGAAGGATCAATGGTATCAGCAGATTCACGGGTCTTACCAGGTAGATCAGGCCCAATATTATGGCTATGCAATAGAGAAATTTATTTTGGGCAGTTTCTTTCCAACGCATAGCACAAAACGAAAATGCGCCAATGAGAAAGAAGCTGTAAACATGCGTCATAGCGGGGTGGAAGAGCCCGTAAAACAAAAGATTGGTACCAAAAAGCAGGGCTAACACTGATAAGGCAAGTGCATATTTTGTTTTAATAATTCGCCGGAGAATTTCAATGTAAAATATGAGCCCGGCAAATAGATAGAAGAATGCTCCCAAAGAAATTGCTTTTTGAAAACTCCCTTCATAACCGGAGGAGTTTTTGCCCATCACTTTTCGCAAAGCCAGTGTAGACAAAAAAAATGGAGATTGCATTATTGCCACACCTGATGGCGTTTTCAAAACTTTTCTTCCCTCGTGATCGAGTAAAAATCTTTCGTTTACAAAAGCCCTGATTTCAGCATTTTCTTCTTTTTGTAAATAGGCAAAGCTTACATCACCATAGATAAATATTGCTGGCAGCCACGCGTAGAATCCTGCACCATCTCCATCAATAATATTTTTTGAAGTTTTATAGGGTTCATCATTCCATCGAAATTTCCAAATCAATGCAAGACAGATAAGTGCAGGCAGTATCAGAAATTTCAGAGGAAATGCTAATTTCATTTTGAAAATCGATAGCGAATCAAACAATAAACTGCGCGAACACCATCTTTCCATCCTATTTTTTTGCCTTCATCCGCTGTGCGTGGCACATAAGTAATAGGAACTTCTCCATAACGAATATTCTTTTGCCTCAATAATCGCATGGTGATTTCCGGCTCGAATCCAAAACGGTCTTCTTTTAAATCAACAGACTTGATCCATTCACTTTTGATCAGTTTGTAACAGGTTTCCATGTCCGTTATTTTTTTCCCCACAAGAGCACCAGTCAGCCAGGTAAGAAATTGATTGGCCATATAACTCAATGTGATTTTTTGTTGATTTGATTTCTGGAGAAATCTCGAACCATAAACCACGTCTTTATTGTTGTTCACTGCTTCGGATAGCAAAAGATTGATATCGCGCGGCTCTAACTCCAGATCAGCATCCTGTATAATAATATAATCTCCTTTGGCTGCACCCCAAGCAGTCCGAATGGCGGCGCCTTTGCCTCGATTCTCTTTGTGATTGAGAAAGGTGATTTCCTCCGTGGATGCCTTGATAAAGCGCTCTATTCCTGCCAGACTTCCATCGCGCGATGCATCGTTCACCACGATGATTTGTTTTTCAAATCCCTCTGTCAACTTTAATTCTGCAACTCTGCTCAGCAATTGCTCCACAGTTTTCTCTTCATTATAAACTGGAATAATAATACTCAATAATGCCTTATTTTGGCTCGCCATATCAACAATCAATTTGGTGTCAAATAACGGCCAAGTACAATGGAAGTCAAAATCATTTCGCCAGAACTCACTCATTCACTGCGACACCGCGTGTTGTGGCCGCATATTGATCGGGAAGATCGCTGTGTAATCGACATCGACGAACGAGAAGACGCCATTCATCTGGGCACATTTGCTCAGAATCAATTGGTAAGCATTGGCTCATTGTTCGAGCTGAAATCTCCACGACTGAACTTCGAAAAGCAATATCGACTGCGCGCAATGGCCACCGATCCTGATTTTCGCGGAACGGGTTCAGGAAAATTGTTGATCGAATTTGCCATCGAACTTCTTCGTTCTAAGCAAGTCGGGGTGCTTTGGTGTGATGCCAGATTAAAGGCAACAGGGTTTTACAAAAGGCTTGGATTTGCTTTGGTAGAAGATGTGTATGAAGTGCCCTTGATCGGGCCGCATCAGTTTATGTACTTCGAGCTATGAAATGTTTTCGATATGGAACAAGGTTTTTGCAGTTCTAAAAGTGTTTTTAATGTATTGATTTTTAGTGGCTTGTTGTTTCTCCCTGGTTTATTCTATTGGAGAAAGTACCCAATTGGGCATTCGATACTTTTATTAGATGATCTGCAATTATAGCTAAATTCGCAGTGAATTTTATTTAATATGTCCAAAACTACACAGAATATAGTTCCAGCGCCAAATCAGAATGAAGAAGAAACTTTGATCATTAAGAACTTTGGTCCAATTCTGCATTGTGATCTTGTGATAAAGAGGTTTACTATATTGATTGGAAAGCAATCATCTGGAAAAAGTACCATAGCGAAGGTATTGGCTATGTTGAGGAATCCGGAGGTTTTGAATGGTTTTATGGATAATGCGAGTCTCGATTTTTCAATGGAAAAAATGGATGAGTATTTTGGTGCCAGATTTAGAAATTATGAAATTCAAAACTACCTTAAAACGAATAGTTTCATTGAATATAAGAGTTCAAACTACTCTATTTCGCTGAAAAATTCTCAATGGTCTATTAATTTATCAGAAGAAGTATTGGCCAGACTTACAAGTGAAAGAAAAAGAGTTCGTGATTTAGTACATGCTGTTATGATGCCCGAGGCTCGGCCTGAAAAAATTGAAGACTTAGATAGGGAAGATTATTCTTTTTGGATCAAGAGTTTTGGATTAGAAGTTTTTTCTGATTTATCGGATTTTGTAAAAAAATCTGTTTTTATCCCGGCAGATAGAATTTTAATACCATTAATCTCTGACGCACCTTTTTCTAACAGAGATTTATTATTGCCAGATTATTTAAAAGATTTTATAGCTTTTTTTGAGGCTGCCCGTAGGACTACTCATCAATTTAGTTTGAATTTTTTAGAATTAACTTACCGTTTCGAAAAAAATGAAAATGTCATTTTTCAAAAAGATGATGAAAAGCTTCTATTGAGAGAATGTTCTAGCGGTGTTCAATCAATAATACCCCTATACGTAGTTGTCGACTATTATTCAAAAACAGGAAGGGCAGGTGACGGTTCGCCATTGGATTTGAAGTATAAACAAGCATTTATTGTGGAAGAACCCGAGCTAAGTCTCTATCCAATTACTCAAAAGGAGTTGGTTTATTTCCTTGTTTCTAGTTGTAATACCAATAAGACAAATGACTTACTGATCACCACACACAGCCCTTATATTCTGAGCTCTTTGAATAATATGTTGTTTGCATTTGTTACCACTAAAAAACATCCCGAAAGAGTTCAGGAAATCAACGAAATAGTTAATCCTGCCTATCAAATAAATCCTGATGAATTCGAGGCTTATTATGTTGCAGACGGCGAAGTGAGATCTATCTTCAAGCCAGAACTTGGTCTGATTTCAGACAACGAAATTGATAGTATTTCTGAAAATATTCTAGAGGACTATAATAGTTTATTTGAAATCTATAAGGGCTAGAAATGACTGAATCTATCAAAGAGGCATTCCCTGATTGCTCTGTCAATGGCTGTCTGGAATTCCTAAACGCAACACAATTTTTTGTTATAGAAGTTGCCGGGAAGTCAGTAGTTGTGAAGGATGGTAGTCGTTCTGAATACCCTTTTTTTAAAGTTGAAAATCTTTCTGAAAGAAGAATTGGTTTTCTTGCGATTGATCATTGTTTGTTATTTAATAGTGATCATGAAAAATGCGATTTCGCTCTTTTTAATGACTTCACATTTGTATTTGTTGAAATGAAAGCGAGTAAGAAAAAGCAAGGAAACACTTCGAGAGATAAAGCATATAGCCAGTTGTTAACCACAATAGAGGCCTTTGTAGCGAAGAAAGTTACTTTCGGAGGTAGAAAATTGGTTGCATGCATGTGCGTAGGATTGAAATCTCCAACGCCAAGCTTCTCTGCTAAGAGCCAGTCCAAAAGACTCGAA
This sequence comes from Flavobacteriales bacterium, assembly GCA_031378885.1. GTDB lineage: Bacteria > Bacteroidota > Bacteroidia > Flavobacteriales_D > Sanyastnellaceae > JANNEQ01. The sequence continues at coordinate 52,246 of JANNEQ010000227.1, read as the reverse complement.
ATTTGGAATAGGTTTAAGGCTGATCTGGTAGTTGCAAGCTCTTTGCAGATGTGAGTTTTTTTGTCTTTTTCAGCAAAACAAAAGACCGCCCATCAAGAGCGGTCCTTCGAAACAATTTTGTATAAAGTCAGACTGAATATTATTTCGCCGACAAGTTCAATGAAATGTTCACTTCTGGTGAAATGAATTTATCTCCCAAAGATTTGTCATTGCCATAGCTCATTCCCCAGGTTGTGCGGTCGATATTGAAATTGGCTTTGGCCGTTACTGTATTTCCAAGTACAGCAATGTTGGCAGGGAAACTCACATTCTTGGTTACATCTTTTAAGGTAAGGTTACCACTCACAGTGTAATTGGCACCGGCTACAACCGAGGCTTCTCCGGCAGCGGCTATATAAGGAGCTACTGAGGTAATCTCGAATGTGGCAGCAGGAAATTTGGCGCTGTCAAAAAAGTCGCCGCTCAAAAGGTGGCCTGCCAATTTGGTTTGAATGGCTTCTCCTTCTTCACTCATTTTCATAGTTGAAATGGCAATGTTGAATTTACCTCCGGTTACTTTTCCATCGGCAACCATAATGGTTCCTTTGTCTATTGAAAACTTACCGGGGTGATTTTTGCCCACTCCATTTCCTGTGAACATTACTTCCGAAATTGCTCCATCAACGTTCAACGTTGTAGCAGCGGCGGTAGTTGGTTTGGCTTCAGTTTTTTCTGAAACGTGCGCAGCGTCTCCCTTTGGTGTAGAATCGCATGAAGCGAGAAGAGATGCCGATAGAATTAATGCTGAGGCAAAGTGAAGGCTTTTTTTCATTTTTTATAGGGTTTTATTTTGCCGCAAAGTTGTAGTGTTTGCCGCGCAATTCAATTGATCGAGATTAAGAAGTAGTAAAGGGCGATAAGTAGTGCCTTATTGAGGCTTGATGATGAATTGAAAAATGTCAATTCATTGTAAATCAATAAGTGATTGTAATTCTTTTTTGCTCAAACTGCCCTATCAACTCTGCAATTGATTGTCTACTTTAGCGCCTTCAATTATTGTTCTATGCCATCTATTTCACAGAAAGCTCACGACATGCCGGCTTCGCCTATCAGAAAGCTTGTGCCTTATGCCGAAGCGGCTAAAAAAGCAGGCCGCAAAGTTCACCACCTCAATATTGGCCAGCCCGATATTGAAACGCCGGAGGTAGTGCGTCAAAAAATGAAAGAGTTGGAATTGAAAGTGGTAGAGTACAGCAATAGCGAAGGCATTGCCGCTTATCGCCAGGGGCTTGTGAAATATTATCGGAGCAAAGAGATTTCTCTTGCAATTGAAAATATAATGGTTACAACCGGCGGAAGTGAGGCATTGGTCTTTGCTTTTATGACTTGTTTTAATCCGGGTGATGAAGTGATTGTACCTGAACCTTTTTACGCCAATTACAACGGCTTTGCTGTAATGGCAGGAGTAAAAGTGGTCCCGGTAATGTCGTATATTGAAACTGGTTTTGCATTGCCACCGATAGAAGAATTTGAAAAGCTAATTACTCCAAGAACCAAAGGCATCCTTATTTGCAATCCTGGAAATCCAACAGGATATTTATACAGCCAAAATGAATTGACTCAACTGCGTGACGTAGTGAAACGCCACGACCTCTTTCTCATGGCCGATGAAGTGTACAGGGAGTTTGCCTATGACGGCGCAAAGCCCTATTCAGTAATGAATCTTGAAGGAATTGAAGACAATGCCATCATGATTGATAGTGTGAGCAAACGCTATAGTATGTGCGGTGCCAGAATTGGGGCATTGATAACAAGAAACAGATTGGTGATGGCTGCTGCATTGAAATTTGCACAGGCCAGGTTATCGCCGCCAACATTCGGACAAATGGCCTCGCTCTATGCTCTTGAAACTCCGCAATCGTATTTTGATGGAGTAGTGGAGGAGTACGTGGAAAGAAGAGATATTCTGGTAGATGGACTGAACTCAATTCCAGGCGTTATTTGCCCTAAACCGAAAGGCGCTTTTTATTGTATTGCCCAATTGCCCATCGACAATTCAGATATTTTTTGCCAATGGATGCTTGAAAAATTCGAATTAAATGGATACACTGTGATGATGGCTCCTGCTACCGGATTTTATTCGAAACCAGAACCCGGAATGCGTCAGGTTAGGTTGGCTTATGTGCTCAATAAGGAATCTCTTATGGGTGCTGTAGAATGTCTGCGGGAGGCTTTAAAAGTGTATCCGGGCAGAACGAACTAGTATTTTCCTCTAAAGTAGTGCACTTCATCCGAGAGACAGGATCAGTATACCGAAGAGAAAAAAGGCAAGTATGATCACAAAGAAACTTATTCCAAGGGTTAGTCCTTTGCGCGCAATATGACGATCTAATCCTCTGTCCAGGTTTCCTTTGGTTCTATTGAGATAAGACGATCCAATTATTATCGCAATTAGAGCAAACAAGGCTCCAATAAACAATATTCCCAATGCAATCGTAGCCAGATTCACTGCGAAAAGAATGACTGTTAGCATCAGGCTGATTACTGCTACCCATCCCATAAATGCAGATACAACTGCCGGTGCATCAACACCAGAGGCGGCAGCGCCTGAAGTTGGCGCATTTTCAGGCAGTGTTGGGGCTGGTTTTTCTTCTGAAAGGAGATCAGTAGGTTCTGTTTTTTTTGTGGAGCTTGATTTCTTATGGAGTGCGCTAAACTTCGAAACGGGCGTACTGATCAGAATTGGCGGATTGGCTTTTTCGATAGTTAATTTTGTGTTTGTTGAGATCGTTGGAATTTCTTCAATCAGCACTTCATGATCCGCATTCGCCTTTTGTTTATGTGGTGTATTTTTTCTGCGCCACTCTACATAATAGCCATCATTATAATGCCGTTTTTGAATGGAGCAGGAGGAAAGTATCATAACAATGAGTACGAAAAGGCTAGTGACCGGACGAACTCCTGGAAATTTTAAAGTAAATTGCGGGTATGCTGATTTTCTCATTTAGTTCATATTGAAAATATCGTCTTAGTTATTCTTATTTTACAAAGCAATCAAATAACTCTTATTCTTTTCCAAAAAATAAGTTTGAGCTGTTGATGAGATATACAATGTAAAAATGAGTGTTTTCTTAGAATTACGCAATACTTTAAGAGACATTATTCTCTTATATTGAACCTGCCATAAGAATCAGTACACTACCCAAAAGAATTATACTTAGAAAGCACAGTCCCCAGATCATTCCTCTTCGTGCCATTCTTCTGCGACGTCTTTTATCTTCGTCTCCTTTGGTTTTGTACAGGTAAACAATTCCGAATATCACGCCAAGCATAGCAAAAATGAGCGCCAAACTGAGTATAAAGCCCGTTAGCGCCATAGCAGCAGATTCAGAGAGCAGATTCAGAATAATAATCCAGACCCAGGAACCTATTCCTGTTACTTGCGCTGCCATGGCCATATCATCATTATTACTCCTTGCTTTGCTTGGAGGTGTGTTGAATTTACCTATTGAATCAGGCCCGGCTTGGTCATAGCCCTTTTCTGTTTGAACTTTAGTTTTTTTATCCCGGATTGAATTTGAATAGCCTTTTTCAATGTTTCTATTGGTCTTCGTTTTTTCGGGCAATCTTTCGTTCGACAACGTTACAACACAGAGGCTATCAATATTTGATTTGTTAATATTGGATTCATTCGCCACAACTTTATCCACAGTTGATTTCCTTATCGTGGTATTTTTAATTTTAAGAGAATTTTTCTTGTGCCATTCTACATAATAGCCTGTTGTATAATGTCTTTTTTGAATGGAGCAAGAAGATAGTATAAACATCACAGCAACTAAAGTAACCGATGTGCGCGATAAAATTGAGAGAAATTTCATTTCTATTAAGTTAAATTCACAAAAATCAAACTGAGCAGAAGTATAACAATTGCACCAATCAAAACGACCAATGAAAGCACTCCTAATATCATTCCTGCAATGGCCAGAGGCTGTCCTGAATAACGATCACGGCCTTGATAAAAATCGTTCATGGCTCTGCGCGCAAGGTAAATTGCCAGATAGCCACAAGCCAGACCGATTACGAATAATGCTGCTATGGCCCAAAAAGGCGATAAGCCTAATAAGAACATGGCCACAATGGAACCAACAGAAAGCAAACCCAAAAGAAAACTCGCACCTGCATCAGGATGCAATACACCCATGCCGCCTTTCTGTTGCTCACCTGTTGTGGATTTTTGGATTTGTCCATGCTCAATTTCAGTCGCGCTTTGGGCGGGAGTATCTTGTTTCAATTGAATAGGTTCAACAATAGATATTTCTTCCAATGGCGAAACAATTGAAGTTTTTGAAACATTTTCTTCAGGTACAACTGAAGAATTCGGGCTATGCAATGCTTCTCTGGTGGGTGCATTCGCCGTGGTATCTGAACCGGAATTTTTAGAATGATCAGGGGATTGCTCACTTCCTGAATTGACCCAGTCAATGTGATAGCCACTGCGGTATCTGCGCTTTTCAATTGTACAGGAATTGATAAAGACAATAATAAGCAGGACTGATAATAAAAGCTGAATTTGGCGCAATAGGTTTGTTATTGGCCCAAACTTAATATAAATATCCTCAGGTGAAATCGGCTCACCATAATTTGTTCAATATTGCAAAGTGGATTAAATGCGAATGGCTATTCGGTTAAATCTTTTGATTTGTCAAGGATAATTTTTTTGGTTCTGCTCAATGCTTCCGGCGTAATACCCAGATAAGAAGCAATGTGATGCTGTGCAATTCGTTGATCCAGATTGGGGAATTTCTGAAGAAAATCAAGATAGCGCTGTTCTGCATTTTTACTCATTCCGCTAATGATCCTTTGCTGGGCAGAAAGAAAGGCGTTCTGCGACATTATTCTCCTGAATTTTTCAAACTTGTGCGAGTTATCGTAGAAGGCATTCAGCGCATCCTTTTCTGATACGAGCAATTCTGTGTCTTCTAATGCTTCTATACTGAGATTAGAAGGCAATCCTGTAATGAAACTCATCAGATCTGCTGCCCACCAATCCTCAATCGAAAATTGCAAAATGTGTTCATGTCCTTTAGGGTCTGTGTAATAAGTACGCAAACAACCCTTTACCACATAAGCGTTGTGATTACAAACCTCTCCTGATTTAAGCCACAGATCGCGCTTTTTGAGATATTGTGTTTCGTGAATGGCTAGAAAGCTGTACCACTCAACATCATTGATTGGAATGCGCTTTTCAATATTGGCCCTTAGTTTTGAAGACACGTGATTGGTTTTTTGTTAATGTTTGATGAATTTCGTAGTCCGGATATTTGTATTATCAGAAACCCTTACAGTATATAATCCCGAAGCCAATTGCGCGGAAGAAATAGTTATTTGAGAATTGCCCTGTTGGTTACTCACCTGTTCTTCGTGCACCAATGTGCCAAATGAATCATAGACCTGAATGATGATTTTTCTGTCAAATCCTTTTAGCTGTAATCTGAATTGATCTTGCACCGGATTGGGAACTACGCGAATTTGAACAGTGGGCAACTGAGGCTGTTCATCCACAGAAACCAAATCAGTATCCCAATAAAAATAATGTATCAGCTCACGGCCAAAATCATTCTCGAAATTAATAAAATCTATTCCTGCAACTCTATCTAATTTGCAATTTCCATTGCCATCATTGTTTGCAAAAAAACTAAGCCCGTCCTGGCCCTCATCCCTCAGGTAAAACATATAACAACCCGCATTGAGTTGAATGGTGTCCTTGTATGTGGTATTTGGCGCAGGGAAATTATCACGCTCGAAAACCGTGTTTCCATTCAAATCATACAAGGTGTAAGAACTTTCAGTATTCGAAAGATTTGTCTTCAGTTGTATAATAAGTCTGTTGTCATCGAGATTGGGATATTTGTATACAGGTGGACGATTGAAATGACTGATGGCTGTATTGTTTCCGGTATTTTCATCAATTCCATTTGTAGTTGTTCCAAACCAAATGGTAAAACTCAACAATTCGTTGTCGTCGCCTTCCCACATAATCGGGTCTGTATAGGTGAGAATGACTTCTTCACTTTGCATAAAGGCTAAATTGCCTGTCCACTGAAATGATTGTGTACTTCCGCCTTCCACTTTGTAGAATATTTCCAAATCGGTTAAAGGCAATTCTCCTTTATTGCGCAATACGAAACGCGGATTGTCGCACATCGGATTCCACCGGCTGTGTATCTTGAAGTCACTTGGTGCAAGTACTTCCTGAATTTCAGGATCAACCTGATGATTGGGTGCGCCATAACCAAACAGCGTTCCGAAGAATACATAATTGCCATAAGGATCATAGGTAATATCATAGTCCAGATCGAAAGTATTTCCGTTTCCGGTAAATGGTGTTAACTCAAATTCTCTGGTGGTGCTGTTCATTCCCGGACACCATCCTGCGCGATCATAAATCCATGTACCACCTTGCGGAAACAATGGATTGACTGCACAAGGTTGAATAATGTCATACTGCCATTGAAGTTGGTTGTTGACTCTTATTTTATGGATGTTGTTGCAGAACTCTCCACAGTTATTGCTGTTATTGCCGAAACCATGTCCTGTAGTTGTAAAGGCAGCCTTCCATGCAATTTCTCCGGGTAATTTATTGATTGTTTTATTTACGATTTGTTGGTCGAAGGTGGACAAGCCAATGTCGCGATCCCATAATTTTTCGATACGCAATACTTCTCTTGCCGGAGTTCCTTCAATAAATAAAAATTTCATATCCAGCAATTCCTGCCAGTTGCCAGATTCGAGCTCCACTTCTCCATGAAGCAATGGTTCCCAATCTGTCACGTCCACAATCCATGTCCATCCATCAGGCCCGAGGTCCAGGTTGATTCCATAAGGAGTAATAAAGCGATTCAATTCGTAACGGTCAACTATTTCGAAAGGTGCAGAATACCAGAAAAGTGTGTCGTTGGTGATACTCATATCAGAGGCCTGAAATGTGCTATCGATGATTTCACCATCCGTTCCGTATACATAGCTCCATCCTTCAGGATAATAATAATCTGGTGCATTGGCTTGTGCCAAATGATCTGCAATATAATATTCGGTTACAGAAATGGGCCATACCTGTTCCAAATAACTTTGCGTAATATCTTCAGTATGCGTTTCATATTCACCCTGGTAAAATCTTATCTGAGGACGCAACTGGCTTATGCCTGCGTTTTTAAATAATTCGTTGGGTAAATACAATATTCGCTGGGCATTGCCATGGATATAAGCGTCCAATCCATTCGGTCCGGAATCAAGACATGCTCCAACACTCTCATTGAATTTATAATATGCCTGCAAATTTGACCAATTGGGATGTGTGGCATCCATGTCTTTGAATCTCCACGAAGCAATGGTCGCTGCATCCAGGGCTGTATTGAAAATGGCGAAGTCATCTATCTTTCCCCTGTAGTAATTACTCCATGCCACAGCAGCTCCGATGGAAAATTTGACCAGATCAGTCATAGGATTATCCTTGCCCGTGCCGATATGCCATTGCACTCCATTGAGGAATATCTTCATTTCACCTGAAGTGGTATTTTTGGTAAAGGCCCAGTGATTCCATTGCCCCTCAAAATTAGCTGGTATAGCTGCTTTATCAATACGATCATAACCACCGTCTTCGAATCCTGCGTCCCAATATACCCGGCTGTTGCTCCAGGGAAGGTGAGAGTTCAATAAGCGCTGATTTAACGAATTGGCACCTTCAAAACAAGTGCCGTCCTGTGGCTGAAATTCTGCATCGCCATTCAACCAAAAACTGATAGTAATCTGATCAGAAATATTGTCAAAAACTTCCTGAGGTACTTTTACCTCGTCGTTGCCATCGAAATGAATATAACGATCTGAACCTGTCGAATGAGCTGAACTATTGAATCCGGTTTCATCTCCGGATACAGTAGAATAAGATGACATTTGTTCTTCAATATGACTGAATTCAACTATTATATTTGAGATTCCATCCCACGTGAATGCCGAATTGAAAACAAAATTATTCCAGCCAATGGAGATTGGATTATCAAGGTACAAGACTTCCTGAAAGCTGCCATTGTCAAATGCCGTCAATTCGGTAGAAGAAGTGGACTTCATTTTTATTCTGAATTGGCCCGGGGCTATTCCGGCAGATTGAAAGAATAGCGCCATTTGATTAATATCGCCAGCCATTAAACCGGCGGCGCTCATTTCGGTGGCAGTCCATAGAAATTGAGAGCGGGAAGAATTAATATCGCCGGTAAAAGGGAAATCCATTTGAGACGTTCCGGTACCGACTTCTGCTATGGTCTCTGAAATAACATTGTCTACTATGGTTTGTGTCTGACTGTACTGGTACTCGTTGTAATAAGGAATTGATACAACATCTATTTCTTCGAAATTTTGGTTCCCAAGTAAATAATGCGGATGATTGAGATAGGTAGAATCGTACTCTCCGGTATGGTCGTAAAGATAAGTGTAGGTCAGATAATCCCACTCGCCGCATGGAAAACCCAGGCCGCCTGCGGTGCCATCCTCAAAACACTTGAGGGTATAATACATCAGAATTTTTTGGTAGCTCGTGCTGTTGTCAGGAAACTGAAAGGTTTGCCTTCCCGGTGAATCATAAGCCGTATTAGGATTATTCTGCTGTTCGAAGGTAAACGTCTGAACAATTGTTGTATCGCCGGACTGTGAGTAGCATGGCGATAATGTGAACAAAAATGCGAGGGCAACGAGGTTAGTTATTCTTAAGGTCATAATCTGGTTCTGGTTAGCGGCGTGAAAGTAAGGCCTTTGAGGCTATTTCCAAAAACTCAGATACCTCTATTATGGAGTTCCTGCACTTACCGCATTATAAAGTCTGGTTAGGTGCATTTTGATTGTGTTTCAGAACTCAAAACTTTAGGGCTGAAAGCTAACGAAAAAGACACAGGAAACACCTGGATTGAATCTCATATCCCGGGTGTTACTTGTGCCTGTTTCTATCGGCCTTTTATTCTTTTTTTAGTTAATCATGAAAGAATAAAGTGCGTTCAAAATAATCGATTGAAAACGCCCCGGTTATTGCTGCCAGATTGTGGCTTGCAATTGGGCTGTTTCAAAATTGCTTCCGTTGATCGTGGTATTTCCTGCAATTCCACCGAGGTAACCAAGTACATTACAATTTTCATCAATGACTTCTGAGGTCATATCTGCACCGCAAGTTCCGGGATCGAACAGATAGGCCGGGGCTCCCTGAAACTGGTATTTTTTGACATTGGCTCCCTGGTCGCAGCATTCGGTTTGGAAGGCTTGAATTTTGTCACTCAAACACTCAGGTGTGCCAGTCGATTGTTCATTTTTGGTGCAGCCAATTGCAAATGTTGTTGCCATTGCCAGAATAATAAAAGGGGTTTTCATGATAAAATAATTTATGGTTCTATCACTGAGACAATCTCATTTTAAAATGTGCTGTCTCAATCCAATTATTTTTTCGGTAGATAAAATTGAATGGTCGAGCTTAGGGAATTTTTTTTTCTGCTCTGGAATCGATGGTGATCAGTTTTTGTTGAGAAGATAATTTCGGATTAAGCGGAGTACTTCCATTTGATAATAGAATGTCTTTTTCAAATCATCAGGATCAGATGTGATGTTTTGTAAAACAATAACGCTGGTTCCTGTTTCAGGAAAATAGAAATTCATAGAAGAAAATCCTTCCGAATAGCCTGTTTGACCTACTTGCAACAGATTGTCGTCGGTCTTAACGGTAATGCCATAACCATATTCTGTAATGGAAAATAGCGGATGGTCTCTAATGGCTCCGGGCTTTTTGCTGAGCATAAGATCGTAATATTTTGCCCTAAGTATTTTTCCTCCATGAAGGGCCTTATTCCATTTTTCTAAATCTCCGGCGGTAGAAATAAATCCACCGGCGGCTGTATAATTTTTCCTGAATGAATCTTTTACTTCTTCTAAATTTCCGTCTTGATTTCTTGTAATTCCATTTGCCAGATTTTTATAACCTTTATTGTCAGGGTGAAAGCTGTCGTTCATTTTTAATTTGAGGAAAAGTTCCCGTGATAATGCAGCAAAACTTTTCTGCGTAACCTGTTCCAGAATCATTGCAAGCAATTCAAAATTGATCTGGTTGTATTTGAACTGAGATCCTGGCTCAAACCGCAGGGGCTTGTCGAAGGCTACAATACCATCCATGTGTGTCAGTAAATGATCAATAGTTATTGTATCGGCCCACGTGGCTCCGAAGTCCGGCAGGTATTTACTTATAGGCATGTGCAGATCTAATTTACTTTTTTCAACTTCAATAAGCACAAGAACTGCTGTTATTTGTTTACTGACAGACCCAATTACAAATTGATTTTTCTTCTTGATTTTTTTAGAATGGTTCAAATCTACATAGCCATAACACCTTGAGTACAGAATGTTATTCTGTTGAGTTATTAGAATTGTTCCGGTGAAACCAGGCTCTCTGGAAAGAACCAAAAGCGAATCAAAGCCTTGTCGCAAAGATTCAGAAGCTTTGGTTTTTTGCCCCAGGTAAACCAAACTTTGGGTCAATAAAATAGAGCACAAAAGGAATTTTTTCATTGATTGCAATTGCTGCCAAAGTTAACCTGATGTCCTATAGATTTTGAATAATTGACTACTTCTTATCCATCAATCCTTTTCCCAGTTTCTTCTTTTGGTTCCGTGTTGATGGATGATTGTCCAGTTATTAGCTTCAGCCAATGAAATCAAGCGCTTTCTGAGCCTTCTCGGATAGAATATTCTGCGGTAGGTTTTTCTGTATGAATATTCTTTGACAATCCCAATTTTGGCGAGCACATCGTATGCGGCTGCTCCGCATCTCATTCCCCAGAAGGCATAATCATAGGGTGTGTTATTGGAATAGGTTGCGAGAAGACTGTCGAGCTGTGTTTTTTGCTTATTGGAAATGGGAATAACAATTGTCATTTGTTTTACGGAGTCGGCATGAGCGCCAAAAATTTGCCAAAAACCGCGGAAACTATGGGTTGTAAATTTACTGTGTCTACTATTTCTATGTGCAAATACATGAAAGTCTCCAAAGGGAATAAAATCGTATATAAGGTTATTCGAAGCTTCAATTCCCACATGACCGCCTAATTTGCCCCCAAACCAATTTGATTCCTGATTCTTATATTCTTTGGATGGTTTGGACCCATATAAAAAATGAACTTTTATTGTTGTGCTATCTTCAGATTGTCCGAATATAGCATTTGCCTGAAGTATAATAATGAAACAACTCAATACTATATTTCTGGTAAAACAAAAAAAGGACTCTTGAAAAATATTCCCAAAATTCATCACACAATGAGCTTAGTTTATGATCTGCTCCGAAAACCCAAACTTCGCCGAATTATTGTTTCTCCAGATTTTAAATTAACCTTATTGACCCTTGGCCAGAAACTTCATAAAATTATTTGAGTCCTTTGGATTTGTTTCTCCGTAGGGCAAAGTACGGCGGCTAAGGTCGACATTTGCAATGCCATAGATGGGCTGGAAGTTGGTCTGGAATTTCGCAATTTCAATGGATACATTCTTTTCACCAATGGTTTTCACAGGTGTTTTCCCCAATAAGTAAGTACTCTTATCACTTTCACTTGCCGGTGTTGCATCGTCTGCATACAATACAGCCATTACAAAGTGCTCAACAATAAATTGTTTCACTTCCTTCTGCTCCAATATTTCCCATGGATCGAAAGGTGATATCAATCCGGTGTGAGCTGTAAATAAGATGAATAATGGTTTGTTTTGCGCCACAGATTCTTTTTGGGCTTCTTCTATGCTGGTGAAAAAAGTGTAACCATGTTCCTGACCTTTGGTTGAGGTCGCAGCACCCTGGATAACTTCTGTCTTTGGCTTATCCTGGCTTATTTGAGTTGAAGGTTTCTGATCTTGCTGCGGCTGTTTTTGTCCGGAAGCACATCCAGCCAGAATAGTAGCTGCACACAGTATAATATAGATGTATCGCATTGCCAAAAGGAATGGGTTAATTTTGAGCGCAAATTAGAAGAAATTTTGAAATGGAGCAATGGTGAGTAAAACAAAATGCTCAATTCCCACTGAACTTACACTTTCAAATTGTAAATTCTACTTTTTTCCGTTCCCAATCGAAAGGTACTCATTTGGTTGTTTTTTCAAACGTGTAGCTTATTCCAAAACCAAAGCCCGGACCTCTGAGATCTCTTTCATAGCGGTCTGAACTGAATCGGTCGTAAGGTAAAAGTGAGATTCCGCCTTGCAGACTAAGAAACAATCCTTTGTACACGCGGAATTCTAAACAAATAGAAACCGGCACCGTCCAGAACCCTTTTCGGGGTGCATATCCCAAAGCCTCGGTTGCTGTTTTAGTTACAGTTATATCAGTGTCATTTGGATCATTTACCTGAAATGGGCTGTGGTTTATCCTGAGGTGTTCAACATGGCTGTTTTCTATTACTTTTTTATGTACAAGCAGGTTGTAACTTAAACCATAACATACTTTGGAATGGATCCAGTAATTGGATTTCCTCCTGATCAATTGATGAAAAAGAAAATTAAGGCCTGCATACTGGTATTCGGCCTCATATTTCGAAACAATCTTGTTGGATATATAGATGAAGGAGTCCGAACCATAGTAACTATTGGATTTAGAAATCTTCACATTCATGTTCCTTAAGTTCAGCCCCACAGAAAGGCTTACAGGGATAAAAAATTCTTTGATGCTGAATTCTGAGCTCAACGAATAGTTTTTCCCCCAGCGGCTTGTAATTCGAAAGCTTGGATCTGGTGAACTTGATTTGTGCCACGAATAGGCCACTGTCTCCATGTTAAACCTGATGCCATGGGAAATGGTTTGTGAAAATATGACCTGACTTGAGCAAGAAATGAAAATGAGTAAAATAGAAAGTTCCAACGTTTTTCTTCTGAGAAAGTCAATGGAGAAAATTGAAATTCTGATCATGATCAAAGGCTTTTTTAATGTGTGATTTCAAGTAAATCAAAACTAGAGATAAATTAACAATTGAGCAAACATTATTTGTCACCTGCAAAATTTGTGGACAGGGTGATTTTATGATTGCACGTGGATTTGGGCACATCTTCAAGATTAACTTTATACTCGTCACCTTGAACGTTTTCAGTCCATTTCGGCAAAAGAAATTCATACGAAAATCCAATTGAATGATATTGTGAGAGTGCTGAATTATCCATCGACAAAAGTAGTGCGGACAATAATGAGAGTAGGATAGTGTTCTTTCTCATCGGAGTTAGTTAAAGATTGTTCGACGCCTTATACAGCCGTTACAAAATTTAACCTACCGTGAGAATAGAATCAATAAATCAGTTCAAGTGAAATAAAGAATCAGGCCTTTCGAATTTCAGGCATTATAATTTGAATGAAACCCCTATGCGGGCTCCGACATAATTGGAGTAAGATGTTGCCAGACTTTCTTCAACAATACCGTTTTCTATGCTTAGTCCTCTGTTGTGGCGAACATAAGTATGCGAGAATATAAAATGTGCACTGAAGTGTTCTTTAAATTTTATGCTCAATCCCAAACCATCTATAAATGTAATAGCGCCCATACCTCCGCGCTGGTACTCTGCACCAAATGCAAGCATGGCCATTGGGCTGAATTTTTTATCGGGAAATAATCTATACCTCAGATCAAGCACGTATGGAATGGAAAAATTATTATTCGAGCTGTGGCCATTGTATCCAAAGCCTATTCCTGCATAATACTGCTTTTTGTAACCCACGCCGTTTGAAGTGTATATGCCTCCGAATATATTGCTGTTGCGCGGTCGGCCAATTCCGGTTGGAAATCCGCCTATCTCCGCAGGTAGTCCGTATATCTTGCCAGCGCCCACACTCAACAGTAATTCATTATGCGATTCAAAGTAGAAGTCGTTTAAAGGTTTGTCTTCTTTAGTGGATGGAGTATTATCAGAACTACTTTTGGTCGAAACGGCTTGTGTGGCATCCAGATAAATAGTCTCAATATCAGTATAAGGTATCGTGATAACATTATTTCCAAGTATCTCTATTTTCACATACTCGCCTGGTTTTACCTCAATAATTTTTCCGGTGATGACGTCTTTGTTTTTTAAAACAAGCCTCGATGCGGGCGTGGTTTGCGCGATAGTGCATAATTGAATGAGTACAAGAGAGAATATAAGTAGAATTGATTTCATACGTGCCGAAAATTTTGCGCAAATGTACTCATTGTGTCATGCGCCAATCGGAAAGAACTGCCTTATGAAGCTACAAAAGTGCTTTTTGAGAAATAAAGTTATTGGGTGGGGAATAATTTGGTTTATTCAAATCAATTTCAAAACTGCGCTGAGGCAAAAACAAAACAGGCGACCTGTTATGGTCGCCTGAAATTGTTTAAGCAATTGGATCAACTCTTATTCTGACCAATAAATCAACGTTACTTCAATTATGCCATTTTCATTTACCAAAGCGTCGCTTAGTGTAACTTGTGTTGCACCAGTGCCACTAAAATACCCGTCGAAGGAATCAAATACATAAGTTCCTGCCGGAAGTTGGGTAAAGCAAGTTCCTTCCTGATTATCCGGATACAAATACTCACCGGTTCCGGTATTCTGACCATAATATCCGAATAGGTCTGATCCCTGAACAGGATTTCCATAAGAATCGGTAAGTGTAATACAGACATCATAAAATCTTGGAAGTGCATTTTTGATGTTGTTCAGGCGTGTTATTACCTGATTGGTAAGGCTCTGCTGGTTGCTCAGATAACCTGAAAGAGATGTCAGGGCTTGAAGAGCAGCATTGTTGTTGGTCGATTGTAATGCAGTAGCGACTTGCTGTGTGGAAAGCACTACGTTATCGTCTATTCCTACAATCTGGTCCAGTCTGGTTTGGACTGGAACCTGATTGAAGGTCGGCGAGGCGGCATAAGCAAGTGACATATAATAGTTAATGTTGTCCGATTGATCTACAATAACATTGTGAGCAGGCGTCATTACACTTAAAAATTGTGTAAGATTTGGATTGTTCAGAACCACAATTTGTTTAACCAGCGTATTCACCGCCTTTCTCTCATTTTTTACTGTATTCAGTATATCATTGGCAGAAACGAGTGCATTGTTGATGTTCTCAACTGCCACACCTTGAGCAGAAGTATTGAGATTCATCAGACTGAGGAAACAAACAGACATAAGGGTAAGGATTTTTTTCATCTCAAATAATTTTTGGGTTGTTTTTGAATTATTTCGGGGCAAAGATTGGTCTTTACCATATTCATCATAGAAACTCTATATTATGATAAAATGAAAGAATTGCTTGTTATGTTACTGGAATACTAATCGTCTTATTTTACTGGATGTATGAATGATTTGGATATATTAATGGGATTTTTATTAACCCGTTTTAAAAACGAGTCAATTTTTTGCCAATTGTTTATCCAAAAGTGACAGTATTTTCTCTAACAATCGTTTTGAACTCAATT
Organism: Flavobacteriales bacterium; assembly: GCA_031378885.1. Taxonomy (GTDB): domain Bacteria; phylum Bacteroidota; class Bacteroidia; order Flavobacteriales_D; family Sanyastnellaceae; genus JANNEQ01. The sequence continues at coordinate 36,782 of JANNEQ010000227.1, read as the reverse complement.
TGGCCCGAATAAGCTAAATGGTTTTGGCATTTGCAATGAAATTATGGAATGCTATTACCCCAAAGAACGTATAAAACTAAGTTGGTCTAGAATTGTATATTCAACTCTATCATAACCAATGTTATAATAATAACTTGGAATCTTTATTTTTAAACTTTAGCAAAGTGTCATGTGCGACGAGGATTCCGAATTGCTATTCAAATAATCTCTTGAATTTGACCATAACATAATAATTTACAAAACCCACTTGTCTTCAAGAATAAATCGCTCGAGGCCTTAGGGCTATTAGAGAAGCAATTGGTTGGGAAAGAGTGATTTAATTCATTTTCTCGAATGGTGGAAATTTTTTTGCCTTTTTTGAAAAATGGAATGCTGGTAAATGGGTCTGTGCTTGGAAGTGCGCAATATTTTAGAACGAAAAAGCAATTTAGCTTGGTGATTTGCGGCTCAAGCTTTGAACGGCAATAGTTTGTCTATGAATTTTGCGGATTGATCGAACGATTTAGGGCGTGACCGAGTGGCGTTATAATAAAGTGAATGAAATATTTGAGATTGGGTTGTGGGTAGTTATTTTCGGCACTCGAATTTGGGATTAATTTGTATGAGGTGGGTTTGATTAGTGGGATTGTTTTGAGATGGTTGGTGAAGTTCGAGCAATTGATTTGTATTTTCTGTGCGTAGTGATGTTTTGACGGATGAACAATATAACAATAACTGCAATATTTTATGATAAAAAGAGGGTCAGAATGGAGGAAATGGGATTTACACATTCATACACCAAATTCCATAATACAACATTACGGGAATTCAGATGCTACTTGGGAAAAATTTATCAATGCTCTTGAAAATCTTCCGAGAGAGGTTGAGGTTATTGGTATAACGGACTACTATTTTATAGATGGTTACGAGCGGGTAATGGAATACCGGAATAATGGAAGATTGAAAAATATCAAAAAGATATTTCCAATACTTGAATTTAGAATTGACACTTTTGCAAGCGCAAGCGAGAATAATTTTCAAAAAATAAACCTTCATATCCTTTTTGATCTAGACGAGGATAATTTAGAAAAGGAAATTGATCTTGTTAAAAGGGAGTTTATTCTACAAATCCATCTAACAAAATTGGATAAGCATTCAACAAAAAGTCTCACAAAGGAAAATATGGCGGAGGAAGCAGGTGATTTAAAGAAAGGTTTTGCTAATCTGATTCCTTCAACGGATGAGGTTTTAAAAATAATAAAATCGAGTGCCTGGAAGGAAAAAACATTTTTGTTTTTGGGATATAAAGAATGGAGTAATCTGGAAAAAAATCAGCAATTAAAGCCGTTTAAGGGTGATTTATACGACGAAGCGCATGCTTTTTTCAGCAATGGAATTGATACGAACAGTAAAAATCAACTATGGCTGAACGAGTATGGTAATAAGCGACTCTTGCACTCACTGGATATTCATGGTTTTGACTTATTGGATACTTATGAGTTGGATAGTAATGGTGGGAAATTGCCAATTAAAAATTATACGTGTCACACTTGGATAAAAGCAGACCCAACTTTTCAGGGATTAAAACAAATTATTTATGAACCGGAGGAAAGAGTTAAAATCCAAGCTGAAATGCCGGAGTCGGAGAAATTAGATAATTTAATGATTGAAAAGGTAACGTTTACCTCTTCTCAAAATCGATTTACAACTGAATCCATTTATTTTGGTAAAAGTTTAAATGTCATTATTGGCGGAAAATCATCTGGAAAGTCGATTTTATTATATGAAATTGCAAGAACGTTATATGCCAATACAAAAGATGGAGTTTTAAGATTTAAAGATGCCGAAAACGAGGGCAAGGAAAAGGATTTGTACAATCTGGCCGAGATATCAGGGCAACAGGATGATCAAGACTATAATTTTTGCGTTGAATTATATTCGAAGAGTAAGCAAAATAAAAAAGACCGTCAAAATCATTCCAGTATTTTACCAGGCGTAAAATATATTCCTCAAAATCATCTGTCAAATCTTGTGGATAAGAGCAGGAAAAATGGAGCCACTTTAAAAAAATTAATACGTGATTTGATCTTAGAAGCGCCTGAGTGCAAGTCGAAATATGACGACTTTATCGCGCAGTTAAAAAAAAATGACTTGCAAAGAAATCAAGATATTGATTTTTATTATTCATTAAAGGAGGGTTTATCCAAGCAAAAGGGAGAGTTACTTAGCCAAGGTGATATAAAAGCATTAATTGAAGGGATATCTTTTAATAAAAAGAAAATTGAACAACTAAATAAGGACTTCCCACAAGAAAAACAAGCGCAATATGTGGATCTTATTGGAAAACTAAGTCAATTAAAGATAAAGGATAATCAGGTTTATGCCGATTTTGACAAGTTGTATGATTTACAAACTGATGCAAATCGGTTATTAGCGGAATTATCGAACATAATGAAAATTAAAATTGACTCCTTACAAACGGAAAGAATTAAAGTTGAATATTCGAATAAATTTAAATTTGTTAACGAAGCTATAGAACATATATCTGACATAGCCAAACAGTTAATTAGGCTGGAAAATGGAGACTTCATTGAAGGCTCATACTTTGCTGATGAAATGCAAAAAAATACTTTGGAAAGGGAGGAGATTACACAACAATTGCAGCCCTTCAACGAAAGAGTTGAGAACCAAAAACAGATATCTTCATTGCAAAAAAGCATTGAAGATGACGAAGGTAAAATTGCCTCTATTGAACAATTCAAAAAGGAAATTGAAGCTATGGAAAAAGAAATTATTTCTTGTAAAGAAAAGATATTTAGAGATTTTCAAGATAATTTTAATTTATACGGAAAGTTAATTGATGATTTGGAACCAAGGATTAATGAAGTTCAAAGTAGTACTGATGAAATAGAAATACTGCCAAGTACAAAATATCAATATCCTGCTTTCAGAAAATTGGTAGATGATATTTTCGATAGAAGAAGTTTTGATGCTAGAGATTTTGAGTATTTATATCAAGATTTGGATAAAAGTCCTAAATCGGCACTAGCAGATGTTGATTATGGTGAGATAAAAAAGTCCTTGGAGTGTATTTTCGATGGTATCGAGAGTAAGAAGCTATCACCCAAAGGACGTAACACTGAAAGGGATGCTGTCCAGAAAATATTCACAGACTACTTTTTTGACCATTGGGATGTAAAATCTCAGGGCGATGATATACATAAAATGTCAACTGGTAAAGCGAGTTTTGTTTTATTGAAATTGATAATAAAGCTAAGTAGAGAGAACGGGCCGATATTAATAGACCAACCGGAAGATAATCTTGATAATCGCTCTGTATCAAGAGAGCTAGTGGATTTCTTAAAGGAAAAGAAGAGGGAGCGTCAAATAATTCTGGTAACTCACAATCCAAATATTGTAGTTAACGCTGATGCTGAGAATATTATTGTTGCTAACCAGAAAGGGCAAAATGATGGAGAACACACAAGCGATTTTAAATTTGATTATATAAACGGGGCACTGGAAGATTCATTTACAAAAAATGAAAGTATTGATGTCTTGAAATCTATGGGGATAAGAGAACACGTTGCTGAAGTCGTGGAAGGAGGAGAGGATGCGTTCAAGAAACGAGAGGAGAAATACGGATTTAGGTCATAATGCACCACCACCATGATTATTTGTGTTACAAGTCTTGCCAAGCCTCATATTTCAAGACCTTTAATAGGAGTTTTTATTATACGTTATACGAATAATAATTAGTTTTGTCCTTCAGTCTCATTATTTTGATGAATCCATTCGAGTGAAGTCTGAAATTCAATAAGTATTTCAAACTTAAAATTATCCTTTCCTGGGTGATCACTATTCCACAGCGAGTATATTTTGACAATACGATTTAGCTCCTTTAAAGTAGCTTTGGTTAAATGGATACCAATAATAGAACGAACCAATTGTTTATCCTGGTCTGAGATGGGGTGGTTATTGACTAAGTTTTTAATGATGGATATTCTTGGATTTGCCTCCAGTAGTATTTTTTTTATATTATGAAGATTTAGTTTCAACTCAGGTAGATGAAGATCAGTTGGTCTGATGCGTTCATCGAATGAATGAACTTTATGCAATTCATGAGTTAAACATTCAATTTTACTTTTATTTTCATGTGTTACTATGCTTTCTAAGTTCGAGTTAAATTCGGTTGCCAGAATCTTGGCCGTATCAAAGGTTTTATTTTCTGCTTGAGATCGAAGTTGTTTTTTGAGCGCATTTGTGGTATCTACATTGGCTTTCATTTGATTGATAAGAGAGTAGGTAAGAATACTTATATTCAGTACGGAAAGAAATGCGTTGAGCATTCCAAACATATCTCCAAATTGACCTGCTGTGGGAAAGTCAATTGGATGAGCGAAGTTTTTATTGCTAGGAAAGTATTTTGAAATAAAGTACCAGTATGCTTTTATCACAAAAATTATAGAAAGGAATCCTGAAATTACGAGAACTATTGGTTTAATGAATTTTTTGAATTGTCTCATGATTGTGCGTCACTTGATTTTTTTTAATTCTAAAAATGTACGGAATGCAATATTAAACTTAAGTTGTTCTATTGCGCGACTGTTATCTTTCATGTTTTTATAAGGTATTTTATCCTTTGGACGATAGCTACGCAGTGTTTCAATATACATATTATTTATGCGGATTTCTTTAAGAATATTTAGCGTGGAGAAATCATAGACTAGAATTTCAATTATTGGACAAATTGGATTTATGGACGTTGGATCTAAAACAACAGTTAAGGATTTTTCGCCTGCTTTCACATTGTTTATGCTATGGTAAGCATCGATTAACCAAACATATTCTGGAAGAGAGTTCAGTAAGCATTCTTTACCAAATTTGGGTTTGGATTTTGCGACGCCGGTTTTAAATGTATTGCTTTTGGTAAGGTGAAAATCCCAAATTAATATTTTCGAGTTTTGGACTGTTTCACTTGGATTCATTATGAAGTTGAGTTTGTGGACAATGTCTTCAATATGTTGATGATTGATAATCCATGTGGGGTGTATAGGTGTCAATAGGCTATGAGGTTCGATTTTCGCAATTTCTATCATATTCCAGACACTGAATAATCCGTTTTTTGTGATTCTTATACTTGTGAATGGCCCAATTTGATCATCGTGAAATATAAATTCATCAATCATTTCATTAACTATAATTGGTCTCGTAAACTGTTTATTAAATCCTTCAACATCGTTATTGAAATTATTGTAGTCATTTTCGCTCACTTCTCTATAACCTATCGACGCGACAGCGTGATAAGTATTGTCTGAAAAACGAATACCGAAAAGGCTAGGGAATCCCCCCTTAATGTAGGCATACAGTTTAGAGCGAAAACTTAAATAGTTGAAGTCAACTGTATTATATGTTTCAGACTCGTCAAGATGTTCGGTAAATCCAATTTGTGGTTCATCATTTAAATTATCCACAATTTGCTCACCCATTTTCTCGCTTTCGTTCGAAGGACTTAGAATATCCCAGTCTAGGCCAATTCTTTTTAATACTGAACACAATTGGTTTATATCAAGACCGCTATTGGGAAATAGTCTTCGAGGAATATTATTTGTATTTTCGCCGGCCAATTCTGTTAGTCTTGATGGGCTGTAATTCATGGTTTTGAAATTTCGGGAGCATTTTTCAAGGATTGACCATAGGGCCGAGGTGGCACAAGCACCGACCAATTTATCTTGCTCTTGGAAGATTAAGGAAGAGTATGGATTAATTTTTCTTCCGAAAAGATTCACATTATTTTTCACAAGGCATGGTAGATTGTATTTGTCTTTTGTTGGTGGTATCCATTTCAGAATTGTGGCGCCAATCGGGTATTGGATTGGTCTTATTACAATATAGCCTAAGTAGGCACTCAGTAGTTTTACTTGATTTTTATTCAGGCTCTCGGAGAAGAATAAACTCTCGGCTGCTGTATAGTTAAACTCCAACGAAAAGAAATGTACCCTTTTGCAGTGTTTATTCAGCTCCCTTGCAGAGTAGGAATCAATATGCTTTGTCTTGTAGTCGTCAAAAAAGGATTGACTAAAGTAATCGTTCTCAACTAGAATGGTTTTAGCCATTTGCAATCCGTCATCGCCCTTTCTCGTGAAATATTCAAAAATATGCGGAAACTGTATTTTGTGAGGAATGTCTTCAGCATGTTGACTTTCCGAACGAAGTACCTCACATAAATTTTCCTGAGTGAAAGGGAGAACCTCAAATTTATTGTTCAAGACTTAAGAATAGTTTTAGTGCAGTTATTCGCTAATTCACCAGTTAAATTTTATTTGTTGAATGGTATCGAGAGTGATTCAGGATTTATTTTATATACTTGCTCTAGTCTTTTACTTTCGGCATTTAACTTCATTAAACTATCCCAATATGCTTGAATGGAATCTTGAGAAATACTATTAGCGTTTTTTTCCATTGCTTTTTTGCTTTTTGTTTGTTTTGCCATGTGACAAATTAAATTAGAATTGGGCCGCAAAAGTACTTAAGAAATTAACATTTTGGACATTATATTGTTGAAAATAAGATGATTTGGCTTTTCTGATGTTCTTTTTTTTTGCAAGCCATTGATAATTAATATTTTATTGTTGCTCTGATGCTCCTTGAATCTTGGATATTTGGTTTAATCGACAGATGAAGTACAAGTCAGGGAATGAACTAGGTATACCTTTTCAAATTCATATATTCATAATTAGAATAAAATTGAATAATTTTGTCTTGTGTTTCTTCTTATTTGTCCGCAATTTTGGATTATAAAAAAAAGCACCATTGAAAGAAGACTTCCTCCATTACATCTGGAAATTCCGTTTATTCAATTCGAAAGAATTGTCCACCACAACAGGAGAGGTGCTTAGAATCATCAATCCGGGCGTTCATAATTTTAATGCCGGACCTGATTTTCTCAACGCACAAATTAAAGTGGGAGGGGAGATGTGGATTGGACACGTGGAGATTCACATCAAATCTTCCGATTGGCGTCGGCATGGACATACAGACGATGAGCGTTACCAAAATGTAATACTTCATGTGGTATTTGATCACGACGAAGACATTCATCTCATTCAGCAAAATGATCTGCAGGTGTTGGAATTAAAGAATTTATTGCCGCAGGAATTGTGGAAACAATACGAGGGTTGGTTGCAAAGCAAAAATTGGGTGGCTTGTCAGGCATCAGCTTCCAAAGTTCCCGAAATTTTCTGGAATGCCTGGAAAGACAGGTTGATGATTGAGCGTCTGGAACAGAAGTCGCAGGCGGTGCTTACCCGTTTGTATTTGTGCAGGGGCGATTGGTCGACTGTATTGTACCGGATGCTGGCGCGCAATTTCGGATTTAAAACCAATGCTGATGCCATGGAGATGCTGGCCGAATCATTGCCGATTATTATACTTGGCAGGTACAAGTCAGATCCGTTTCAGATAGAAGCCCTGTTGTTCGGACAGGCCGGATTTCTTGAAGCTGATTTTAGAGATGAATACCCACAGCGATTGCGCAAAGAATATATTTTTTTCAGAAAAAAATTAGGCCTCAATCCGCTCAAAGTTTCAATCTGGAATTTTGGAAAAATAAGACCGGTTAATTTTCCTACTATTCGCCTGGCTCAGTTTGCCGCGCTCATTTCAAAAAGTGAACAGCTCTTTCGCGCCATTTCAGAAGCCCCAGATGCAGACAGTATTTTGAGGTTGTTTGGCACCGAAGCACATGAGTACTGGACTGACCATTATCAGTTTGACGAACAGGCTGGGCTTACAGGCCGGAGATTGCGTGTGCTTGGTAAATCTGCCATTGAGAATATTCTTGTCAACACAGTCTCGGTTGTGCTCTTTGCTTACGGCAGATCGATGAATGATGATCGTTTTCTGGAGAAAGCCATAAAATTGTCGGAAATTTGTCCACCAGAAGACAACCGTATTACCAAAAATTGGTCTACCTTCGGGGTAACTTCCACCAATGCCGCTGAATCGCAGGCTTTAATTCAGCTCTATAATAAGTATTGCGTGGTGAAGCGATGCCTGAGTTGCCAGATTGGAACGCAAATATTGACAGGAACAAACAATTAGACGATGAGACAATTTCAAACATTGGTAGAACGTCAGGCTTTTGGAGTCTGTTCGTGGATTGCCCACAAAATGGGTGTTCGAACAAGAAGAGTGCGTTTGTCCTTTATCTACTTATCGTTTCTTACTTTCGGATCGCCCGTGTTGGTTTATCTGGTGCTTCACTTCTGGCGTCAAAACAGCCATATTTTTAAGCCCTGGAAATGGCGCAAAATCTCGCACGAATAAGAATCTTATTTGTTTTATCTTGTTGTGATTAAGTGGTTTAGGTTGTGGGGTAGATTTCTATACAATACTTCCATTTGTGCCATTGGACAAAGAATTTCGACGTCCAGCTTGGAAATGAAAGAAAGTTTACTACTTTTGCCGTCCATTTTTAAAAATCTTAATCAATTCAAAATCAATGAACCGTTACGAAACTGTTTTCATTATGACTCCCGTGCTGTCTGAAGAACAGGCAGCGGAAACAGTAGATAAGTTCAAGAAGTTTTTGAAAGGAAAGGGTGCCAAAATCAAGCACGAGGAAAACTGGGGCTTGCGCAAATTGGCTTATCCTATCCAGAAAAAAACTACTGGATTCTACTATCTGTTGGAGTTCGAAGCTACCGGCGATGTGATTGGGCCTTTCGAGACCGAATTCCGCCGCGATGAGCGCATCCTGCGCTTCCTCACTACAAACATGGACAAGCACCATGTTACTTACGCTGAAAGCCGCAGGGCAAAAGGCAAGGACAAAAAAGATAATAAATCCAGTGAGGTGAAGGCTGAGGCTTAATCTCTACAAAAACAGAACAACATGGCCGAAGAAATTCGTTATCTGAATCCCATAGAAATTGAAACCAAGCAAGCTAAGTATTGCCGTTTCAAGAAAAGCGGCATCAAGTATGTCGACTATAAAGACGCTGACTTCCTACTCAAGCTTTGCAATGAGCAGGGAAAACTCCTTCCACGCAGGCTCACAGGCACCTCGTTGAAGTACCAGCGCAAAGTGGCTCAAGCTGTTAAAAAAGCTCGCCACCTCGCTCTGATGCCTTATGTAGCAGATATGATGAAATAATTCAGGAGGGCAATTATCATGGAAGTAATATTAAAATCAAACATCGAGAAGCTCGGAGCTAAGGACGAGATTGTAAAAGTAAAGCCGGGTTATGCCCGCAACTTTTTGATCCCGCGCGATTATGCTGTTGCAGCTACCGAAAGTGCCAAGAAAATTCTGGCAGAAAACCTCAAGCAACGTGCTCACAAGGAGACTAAAATCCTGGATGAAGCACAAGGTCTTGCTGAGAAATTGGGCGCATTGGAACTGAAAATCGGTACCAAAGCATCTGAAACAGGCAAAATCTTTGGTTCTGTCAACACCATTCAGATCTCTGAAGCGCTTACCAAAGCAGGTTTCAACATCGACCGCAGAAGTATCAGCATCAGCGATGACCACATCAAAATGCTGGGCAACTACGAAGCCAAAGTAAAACTTCACAAAGAAGTATCTGCTGTGGTTAAATTCGAAGTAGTAGCAGAGTAATCTGATACAAGTATAATATTGAAAAGCCGCTGCCGAAAGGTGGTGGCTTTTTTGTTTTTGGACAGATGTTTTTGTTGGAAGGAGGAATTGATGTGGGCATTATCTGGCGGCTTTGTCGGCATATTGATCTGCGATTAAGGACGCGAATTACAAAGCCCCGGCGTGCAATGTCATTAAGTTAAGGAATTGACCGATCAACATTCGACCCGGGTCGTTTATCGCCAAAGTCAAGATCGTACCTATAAACATGCGATCCATCCTGGATCGTTTATCCCATTGTTTACGAGCATCTCCTGATCCAGATGGATCAAATGTTTATAGCACAATAGGTGTGCAATGATCAAACGACCCGGAAAGGGTCGAATGTTATTTTATACAAAGTCCATAACCTAATGGTATTGCCCTCCGGGACCATGAATAATGGAAAGCGATCTAAACCCGCAATAACGGCTGAACAAATTCTTCGATAATTCCGACTTTCTATTTCAGATGGAACGCAACGTTCCTCTTTTTAAAACCAACACTGAACCTATCACACCCCTTTCATCGACAACCCTATCCGCTTCCTTTCCATATCCACCTCTGTCACCTTCACTTGAACCTGCTGTTGCAACTTTACAATTTCGTGTGGATCGCTGATAAATTTGTCGGCCATCTGGCTGATGTGTACCATGCCATCTTGTTTTACGCCGATGTCTACAAAACATCCGAATCTTGTGATGTTGGTTACAATGCCAGGCACAACCATTCCAACGGTGAGGTCTTCCGGTTTTTTGATATTGGCGAAAGAGAATGATTTGATGGTGTCGCGCGGATCGCGTCCGGGGCGCGCCAGTTCCTTGAGAATATCGGTGATCGTGGGAAGTCCTGCCTCTTCTGTAATAAAATCTTCTGCACGAATGGCCTTGCGGATGGATTCCTGCTGAATCAAATCCTGTACTTTGCACTTCTGTCTTTTGGCCATTTCTTCTACAATACCATAACTTTCGGGGTGTACGGCACTGTTGTCGAGAACATTCTTCGCGTTGGGGATTCTGATGAAGGCGGCACATTGTTCGAATGCTTTAGGCCCCAGGCGTGGCACTTTCTTCAATTCGCTGCGCGAATGGAAAGGGCCATTTTCATTTCTGTAATCAATAATGTTCTGGGCCGTTTGTTCTGAAAGTCCGGAGACGTAGGTAAGCAAACTTTTGCTGGCATAGTTCACATTTACACCCACCAGGTTTACGCAACTCATCACCACCGTGTCCAGACTTTGTTTTAGTTTGTTCTGGTCCACATCATGCTGGTATTGCCCCACTCCTATCGACTTGGCATCGATCTTTACCAATTCGGCCAATGGATCTGACAATCTTCTTCCGATGGATACTGCACCCCGGACGGTGATATCTTTGTCAGGAAATTCGTCGCGTGCAATGGCCGAAGCCGAATAAACGGACGCGCCATTTTCATTGACCATAAAAACGTCGATGTTTTCTTTGAAGGTCATACTTCGCACAAGGTCTTCGGTTTCTCTTCCTGCGGTTCCATTGCCAATGGCTATGGCCTGAATTTTATATTTTTCTACCAATGCATAAATTTTATCCTCCGCTTTCCGATATTCGTTTTGCGGTTCGTGCGGATAGATAATATCGTCTTTGAGCAATTTGCCTTCTTCGTTGAGGCAAACCACTTTGCAGCCCGAACGAAAGCCCGGATCTATGGCCAGAATTCTTTTGTTGCCCAGTGGTGCGGCCAATAAAAGCTGTCGCAAATTTTCTGTAAAAACTTTGATGGCTTCTTCGTCCGCTTTGGCTTTTGCCAGGCTGCGGAATTCATTTTCCATTGAAGGCTGTAGCAATCGTTTGTAAGAATCGATCATGGCCAATTCGATTTGTTCGCTGCAGGCATTATTCTTTTTTATAAATAAGTAACTGAGTTTTTCCAACGCAGGTTCTTCGTCGGGGCCAATATTTACCCGAAGCAAACCTTCGTCTTCTCCTCTGAAAATGGCTAACATTCTGTGTGAAGGGCAACGATGGAGCATTTCATCGAATTCGAAGTAATCTCTGTACTTCACAGCTTCGGCTTCTTTGTTGCGTGCCGCTTTGGTGCGCACCACCGCATATCTTTCGAACTGATGTCGAACAACGCTACGCGCCCTGGAATCTTCGCTGATGACTTCAGCAATAATATCACGGGCACCTTCCAATGCCTCTTCAATGTCTTTGACTTCACCGTTGAGAAAACGCCTGGCCTCCAGATCAGGATTTTGGTTGCTCTCCTGTAATATCCAAAGCGCCAATGGTTCGAGTCCTTTTTCTTTGGCCGCAGTAGCTTTGGTTTTGCGTTTGGGTTTGTACGGAAGGTAGATGTCTTCGAGTAAATTACTCTCCCAGCAATTGAGAATGGTTTTTTCCAGTTCTGGCGTGAGTTTACCAGCTACGCGGATCGTATCCAGTACAAGAACTTTCCTTTTAGAGAGTTCCTCATACTTTTGGTTGAGCAATCTGATTTCCTCGATTTTTACTTCGTCGAGTGCAAAAGTTTGCTCTTTTCTGTAGCGCGCAATAAAGGGTGTTGTGCAGCCCTCTTCAATAAGTTTGACTGTGGCTATAACCTGATTTCTGGTCACGCCCAATTGAGCGGCAATGAGTTGTGAAAAGTCTGTTGGTTGCATAATTGGGGGCAATATTAATGGAAGTTGGGGTACGGTATGCTTCCTGCCAGAAAACACTATCATCGCTCCTATGGTCCTGGCACGAGTGATGGCCGCTACCAATCCATAGCCGTTCAATTTAATTATCAAAATTCAATTCCTTACACCCATTCAGGACATGAAATAGTCCAATTCGCCTGTCCCTTTCATAACCCAAATCACCTCAAAAAGGCTAAAATCGGGCGTTGATTCAATAAAAAATAAAAAGTTGCCCGATGCAACGCTCTTTTTCAAATTCAGGTTAAATATTCAAACAACAAAAACCCTTTACACATGAAAAAAGTTATTACCTTACTCATTGCAGCCATGGCAGGAATACTGCAAATGACAGCGCAATGCACAGTTACAGCCACCATTACAACCTACATTCCGGGCTATTGCTTCGACTCGCCTCCTTTCTTAGAGGCCACGCCAACGGTGGATTGTCCTGACGCTTCCTTTATGGTGATTAAATGGAAAGAGGGCGACATTGTCGTCCTCGAAACCACTACAACAGACTTTGTAACACCAAGCTACGTTTCTCTTGGACCCGAATGGAATCTGGGAATGCCCATTGCAGATATTTGTTACGAAATACATATTTTCAATGCGAACTACGAGGAAATAGCCACGGCTTCCGATTGTGAGTTGGGAGTCTGGATTCCACAATTATTCTTTATTGCACCAGCAAGTTGTGATAATGATTGCTTCAATATCATCACCCAGGGTGGAGGTGGCAACTCTTATAATGTGATGATAGGTAACGATAGCCCTTTCTCAATGTACCCGTTCACAGATGTGCATTGTTTCACTGCGCCTGGCACCTATAACGTTGTAGTAACGGACCAGTTTGGCTGCACATTAACAAACTTTTTTGACATTTCCGAAAACATGCTTGACAATTTGCACACAGTATCGGGCACTGTTTTCAACGATGCGGATCAGGACGGTATTTGGGACAACTGGACAGAAACAACTCTCAATTCGATTGGAATAGTAACGATAGAAGAATTGAATCTGACAGCAAATGTTGGCCAAAACGGTAGTTTTACATTCCCTGATATTCCCGAGGGCAATTATACATATTCCTTTTCTGATCCAGATAACAATTGGATATTGAGTACTACAAATACATACATCCATAATTCGGCAGATTGCGGGCCAATTTACATTGGTGCCATTCCCAATTTCGACCTAATGGAACAGGTTAGTTATCTGGCCGATGTATGGAGCAACAATACCATTCATTGTGAGAATGGATTTAATCCAGGTATCTGGCTCAGCAACTCCGGCAACTTGCCACTGAATGGAACCATTACCATGATATTCGATCCTGTATTGGTACCCGAATACCTCTCTGGTGTGCAGCCATACGACAGCTATTCCAATGGCACGATGGTCTGGAATGTAACAGATCTTGCACCGGGTGAATCTATGTTCTATCAATGCCATATTCAGGGACCGGGCTTTACCTTTATGGGAGATGTATTCGATTTCAGTATCAACATGACATTGGATGATGGTATGGGCGGAACATTCATTGATACAGATTGGCTTATCAGCCCAACTGTTGTATGCAGCTTCGATCCGAACGACAAAAATGCCGTGCCGGAAGGTTTTGCAGAACCACACTTCGTTCTGGCCGATGATGAAATCGAGTACAGAATTCGTTTTCAGAATACAGGTAATGCTCCTGCAGCCAATGTAGAAGTGGTGGATTCATTGGATATCGCACATCTCGATTTGACCACCTTCGAAGTGAAATTTGCATCTCATGCTTTGAATACTGTAGTTGATGCGGATGGTGTAGTTCACTTCCATTTCGACAACATCAATTTGCCAGATAGTGCCAGTGATGAGCCTGGTTCGCAGGGGTTTGTGGTGTACAAAATAAAAACTCACTCCTATTTACAAGGCTGGGATGAGATCAATAATACAGCTTACATTTATTTCGATTCCAATCCTGCTATCATTACCAACACAACTTTTCACACCATCTATGATTGTACATGGAATGAGGGACTTCCCGCAACCCAGGAAATGTGTCCGGGTACAATGAATTTGACCGCCATCTCATCGAATTACATCGACATCTACGAATGGACAGTAGACGGAGTAGTCCTCAACACCAATGAATCATTTATTCAAATTCCATTTACCACGCCGGGTGAGCACACTATCGGACTCACATTGGGCAATTCGCTTTGTACCAATGCGAGCACAATGATAGTGACAGTAAATCCGAATCCGAATCTTACCATTGCCTACGATTCAAACACACAATTGGTGAGTGGTCCTGCCGGGTATTACTATAACTGGTACGTGAATGGCCAATTACAAAGCACCACTGAGAACAGTATCAATCCCTGGGAGAATGGCGTTGATGTGGCTGAAATTTATGCCGTGATTACATCGCCGGAGGGTTGTGATGGACAAAGTAATACACTCACAATTACCTCTGTATCTGAATCGCCCGATTCGAAAATAGAATTGTACCCAAACCCCATGAGTGATTATTCGACATTGAAGTTATCGCAGGGCAACTGGAATGTACAACTTTACAATTCGATGGGACAGAAAACCAAAGAGTGGAGCAATGTGCAACAAAGCATGCAGATCAACGCAGAAGGTTTGAGTGATGGCAATTATCTACTGAGGGCCATAGATGAGAATGGAAGTTCGAAATCCGTGATGATTGAAGTGAGAAAATAGAAGATTAAATATTGTTTTTAAATCCTGCTCTGCTGATGTGGAGCAGGATTTTTTTTACGGCCTTGTTTTTTTTTGCGAACCCTTACACTTGGGACTGGAAAAATTATAGGGCAACACATTAATGGTTATTTTTTTTTGTTTGAACGACAATCACACTCAAATGCAATGAAAACAAAACATTTCTTTTCTGCCTTTCATAGTGCTCTCATTTAAAGGATTTGCTCAATTCCTACCCAGAGTAGAAATTAGCACTATGATATGTTGAAACTCTGCCCCAACTCCGCCAACAATCTGCCTTATTTAAAGATTCCAATTGAACTTGCCGGTCAGCCCGTTCAGATTTTCGATGAAACAGGAAAGTTGATTGCCTCACCCAATGTTGTTAAAGGCAAGTAGATTATTGCAGAAGTAGCCGGCTGAAGTAAAGGATTTTACCTCGTAAAAATCAGGGACGCATCAAAATCATTTATTGTAGAGTAGTATAGTTACATTTATTTTGAGGAATTTTACAGAGTTTTGAGGCCAACCCCATATTACCCTTACTTTTTGCTTTCTAAAAGGCAATTAAGAAGGGCTATACCACCTTGTTTTTTAACCAATTAGCAGGAGTTATGAAAATTCTTCGGAAAATTTATGGAAATTACCGCAGTACTGCATCCATAAGGTGTGCTTAATATTGTAAATACTTATTAACCCAAAACAACCAACACTGTAAAGCCATGAAAATCAAACTATTAATTCTTTGTGCTGTAATATTGACAGCATATGATTGCATCTCTCAATTTTTACCTGCTGTAGAAATAAGCAAGGGCAAAGAGGGGAGTTATCTCTCTCATTCAGCATTGGGCGATCTCGACGGAGACGGAACTGTGGATCTGGCCACGCTCAATGGCTCCATGCTATACATTCTGAAAGGTTATAGCGGGACATTCACTGATGAATATAGTTTTAATTTAGCTCCATTTAATTATGATGACGGATTTGGCGATGTTTCACGAACATATCTTCTGGACATGGATGGTGACGGAGATCTTGATCCCACCAATGAATTTGGATGGATAGAAAATGACAATTTCAATTTTACCACGGTCCATTATTACACTTCACTTCAATTAAAATCGAATACTGGTAATTTAAAATTTGGTGACATAAACGGAGACGGGGCTATAGATGTCATGTTGACCGGTATTCAGAATCCGGGTGTTTATCAGGGTAGTACAGTAATTGTTTTGAACGATGGGACCGGTGAGTTTTTACTCAGCAATTTGTCTATCTTTCCAGAATCAATCACTAATTGGGAAGGTTATTTAGGTGATGCTGACGGAGATGGCGACGACGACCTTTTATATAGCAATTATCCCCCAACTAACCAAATAGTGGCCATTAGTGATGGTGATGGTAATTTCACCACCGAATATGTTTTAACTCCTGATTTGCCTATTGGTAACTATCCCGGTCCAATGGCAGACCTCAACAACGACGGACTGGATGACTTTTATTATCTCACTTCTGGTTCGCTCGTAGTAAGAATCAATGAAGGCAATGGTGTGTTCAGTCCTGGACAATTCATACCCATTCCCTGTTCTACAAACATGTGGACTTTCTGGGATTATACCAATTATGGAGATTATAACGACGACGGCTATATTGATATCTTATATCAATGTAACGACGCTAATGTTCTACTTATAGTAAATGACGGTACAGGAAATTTCACTTATCAAGAGGAAATTAGTATCTGTACCACTGGATGGCAAAGCATCGTTCTCTGGCACGACCTCAATAGGGATTCGAAATTAGATTGCATCAGGTGTATTGAAAGCGTTTATTGTTCCTATCAGGATAGCAATGGCCATTTAATAGCTCATGATATAGTCGATAATGGTATCGAGGCTATGGACGCTTCAGTTTGCACACTGGACTATGATAATGATGGCGATGAAGATATATTATCTTCAATAGGCAACGGGCTTGGAGTTTATGAGAACCCTTCCAATGGTGTTTATAGTCCCGTTAAATTTTTAGCTGCCTATTCAGGACTTAATGCACGTGGGCTTTCTGATGTAAACAACGATAACATTGATGACATTATCTGTGTGACCTATCAGGAAAATGGTTATCTCATTGTTTATGTGGAAGGTCTTGGAAATAACGAATTTGGCGAAGTTCATAGCATTGACACATTGGTCGGCAGCTATTCAGATTTAGCATTGATAGATGCTGACTTAGATGGGGTAAAAGACTTTTTTTATCTGACACGCTCATCAACTATACAATATTTACCACCATTTACGCTGAGTTGGCGCACCTATAACACTTCCAGCGGTCTGGGAATTCCACACCAATTGGGTACATGGAACAATGACAGTAACACTTATTCGTTTTATTCAGACGTAATCTCTACAGGAGACTATAATGGAGACGGACACCTTGACCTCATGGTCGCGGCACAAGGAAGCATCCGTATCTTTCACGGAAATGGCCTTGGAGACTATGCCATGATCAATCCTACGCGCCCAATACAGCAATATGAATTACTTCATCCTGTGCATGGACTCCCGGCAGACTTTACCGGAGACGGCATAGATGACGTGCTTTATTTCTCGGTAAATACGAATAATGCATTCGGTAAATTCGGCCTTTTCAAATTCAACGGAACCGGTTATGACTATCAGGAAATAGCCATGTCCAATCCACCACAGAATTTCTACGTCGCTCATAGGAATTTCCGTCATCTGGATTTCGATGCCGACGGAGATGAAGACATTGTGTACTTCAACAATCAAGGCATAAAAATCATGACCAACAATGGCTCAGGTATTTTTCAGGACACTTTCACGACATTGCTGGGATTGGAAAGTGCTTTTTTCAATTCAATTGACTTTGCTGATTTGGATGAAGACGGACTTCAGGATATTATTGTAGGACTGGCAAATGATGTTAATTCTCAAAGTTCCGTACGGTTCTTTGTTGCCTTAAACAATCAAGATTCACCCTACCAGGTACATTGTCATGTATTTGTAGATGATGATGGCGATGGTATTATGGACGCCGGAGAAGCCGGATACGTCAATAAACAAATTTACTTCGGACCTGATTGGGGCTATGGCTACACAGATGAAAATGGAAACTTTAATCTATACGCTTCACAGGACGAAATCACTGCGAGTATCAATGCAAATACATCACTATGGAATGCAAGCACTCCCTGGACTTATACTTCTGTTTTAACCACAGGCAATCCAGTTGCTGAGCTTTACTTCGGTCTTCAACCCAATGGCGTGCAACCCACAATAGATGTGAGTCTGGTAATGGAAGAACAATTGTGCAACTCCACTGCAATAGGCGCCATTACAGTGACCAATACCGGCAACACCCTGGCTTCGGGCTATATTGATTTCCAACTTGATTCGATATTGGGTTACTTCGAGGCCGATATTGCACCTCTGGTTACTGGTCTGAATGAATACCAATGGGACTTCGACAGCTTGTATTACGGCGAAGTACTTGTAATCAATTTTGAATTTTCTAACCCCGATTTTAATGCCATTGGAGATTCAACTTATAATATGGTTGTTGCCAATGTTACTGATCAAAGCAACAACATTCTCTTCAGTGATACCGACAATCTGAACTACGTTATTCAGTGCGCCTACGACCCCAATTACAAAGAAGAAAAAAATGGATGGACGGAAGAAGGATTTATTCTGCCCGATGGTCAACTCCACTATGTAATTCACTTTCAGAATACCGGAAATGCACCCGCTACCAACGTTCGCCTGGAAGATCAATTGAGTAACCTGCTCGATTGGTCCACTTTGGAGCCCCGCGGGTCATCGCATCCTTATAATGTAACTATCAGCCCAACCGGTAAGGCCATATTCCAGTTCAACAACATTCAATTGCCGGATAGTTCTGCAGATTTCACCGGAAGTATGGGTTTTGTTTCTTTTGTAATAAATGCGGTAGAAAATCTTGCACCAGGTACGGTTATAGAAAATACGGCCAGTATTTATTTCGACGTCAATCCGGCAGTGGTGACTGAAACAGTTGCGAATACAATCTTTGATTGTGTGAACCTCAATATTTCAGCTCCTTCACTAATATGTGAAAATGAAATAGTCAATATTCAATCAGACAGAACAGAGTTTGAGACTTACTCTTGGTATTTGAATGACCAGCTTGTTAACTCCGGTCAGGAGTTGATTTTAAATGTTGCGGAAAACGGAGTGTATAATTTGAGATTGGAATGTAATTCTCCGATATGCGATTTGAGTGACGAGATCAATTTTGAGGTAAAGGCAAGTCCTGAATTTACCATTACACCAGAAGATCAGATGCTCTGCACTTCACTGACACTTGAAGCTGAAGGCAACGGAAACATAGTATGGTATTACGCCTCTGAAGCAATAGGTTCTGGTAATGCAATTACAATATCGAATACTGGTCAATATACAGCAGAACTCACCAACGAATGTGGTACAACACAATCAGATATTGCTATTTATTTCATGGAAGGCCCAATATTCAATTCAATCTCTGAAGACATAACAACCTGCGACTTTAGCGCTCTTCTCGAAGCCACTTCGGCATCAGAAATTACATGGCTTTTGAATGATGAAGTTGTTGGCATGGGAACTTCTCTCGCCGTAAACCAATCCGGCAGCTACACCGCACATTTAGACAATGGATGTTATACAAACGATCAGACCATTGAAGTAATGTTTTTCCCTACCCCATCCTTAACAGTGAATGTTCAGGGGGCACTTGAATTCTGTGAAGGAGAAAGTGTGCAGATCAATGTTGCAACAGATGGCAGTGCATTGAGTTGGAATATCAACAATGAGATAATCCAAGGACAAACTGAAATGACGATTTCTGAGACCTCAACTATTCATATAATAGCAGACAATGGAGTTTGTCAGAATGAAGAAGAAATTGAGGTAGTGGTACATGAAAATCCTGTGGTGAATTTTTTCAATCTACCCGGAAATTATGTTTACGCCACACCTGGATTTGAATCGTATGAATGGATTGTCAATGGACAAATACAAAATGAAATTACGGGTGATTCATTACTCGTTTGGCCTGGTAGCTATGAATACACTGTGGTGGTAACAGATGAGAATGGCTGCATGGGATCCCATTCAGCATTTATAGTTGGTGTAAACGAGGATGAAAGTATTCAGCTCAACATTTATCCCAATCCCGCCAGCAATCTTCTTTATGTAAACATTCCCGTTGAACTTGCCGGTCAGCCGGTTCAGATTTTCGATGAAACCGGAAAGTTGATTGCCTCACCCAATGTTATTAAAGGCAAGCAGATTATTGTAGATGTAGCGGGCTGGAGTAAAGGATTGTACCTCGTAAAAATCAGGGACACATCAAAATCGTTTATTGTTGAGTAATTTTGGACGCAATGACTTTTTGAATATTGGGTCAAGATAAATAATATCAAATAAAAAAAGAGAGGTCACTAATAACATGACCTCTCTTTTTTTTTATCAAAAAAAAATCTACTCTTTAATCCACTTGATTTTCATTATTACATTGTCATTGCAAATATTGACAATGTAAATACCCGAAGCGAGGCCAGAAACATCTTCAGTGACCAGATTACCTGTAATACTTTTCTTTTGGACAACGCTACTTCCCGACAAATCTGTGAGGGTCAATGTTGCATTTTTCAGTGATTCATTACTTTGAATGTTCAACACATTCTTTACAGGGTTAGGCCAAACTTGTATAGAATTTTTCAATCCCCATTCTTCTACAGTTATAATAGTTATTTGTGTGCATGCAGAAGTATCCGCGCAGGCGTCGAGAGCAACAACCAAAGCATATTCGCCTGTAGCTGTTGGGGTAAAAGTATCCGAGCCCGTTGACAGAATCTGGTTGTTGCTGCAATCTATCCAGGTGTTGTCACCATCAGTAGCACCTGCAGTCAATGTATTTCCATTAAGAGTGGTAGTAGCCACAACTGAATTGATGGTTAAGTCGAGCGTGAGTAAAGTATCGCCGGGTAATTCTATTGCATAAATACCCGACTGATCGTAGGTCACTCCATTTATGGTATAAGAATTACAAGAGGTAACCACTTCAGAAACTTCTACCACACCGTTTATCTGACCAGCGCAACCCATGTATATACCATCAGAGCCTTGTCCTGTGCCTTGCACCCAGGCAACCACTACTTTATCTCCTGTTTGATTCATGTCATAATCACCATAACTTTGAGAAAATGTATATTCGCAAATGAGATCGCCTTCTCCGGGATTGAGCACAACACCTTCATCATTCATTTTATGAATTCTTGTACCTAAAAAATTGGGCGCATGACAAACAAGTATATTATTGTCCGAATCCAATTCAAGTTTGGGATATGGAATATAAGTATTGAGATCTGCAACTTCCACACCGTCTTCTGTCCATTGATTTACGCCTGTGTCGCTGAATTTCTGCGCATACATAGCATAGTTCCCGACTACACCGGGCCTTCCATCAGCCCATACTATGTAGTTCATATCATTCTTTTGCTTCCAAAAAAAACGTTCCTGACTACCTTCAGCACTGCAAACAATATTCTCCCATTGCATAACTGCATCGAAATCAAAACTTCTTACAATAATATCAATACCAGTTCCGGTACCAGAACCCTCCCACATAATCTTGAAACCATTTGCATCCGATTGTGCATCCAATTTATAATTGAGTCCGGAGGTATTCTCCATAATGTCAATGGGTCCCCAAACAATAGAACCGGTTGCGTCGGCTCTCAGTGCCCACGCGTGTGCCCCTGCCCCATTTCCGGCTGAATAAACCTGAATCACGTCATCAGAACCATCGTATGTATTGCAAAGATGCGTTGTAGCCCAACCACCGCTCAATGGCGCCCCCTGAAAAGGTCCTTCGGCAATACCATCACTTCCGAAACTAGTTATTCGCGTTCCGCCCGCACCTCCGCAATAGGTAACAATAAAAGCCAGTACATAATCATTGTCTCTTTCGACCCAATCAAAATCCGTGATATTGAGAATGTAATATGGCTCAGTGCAGGCTGTGCCCTGAGCGAGCATTAAATCATTCTCCCAGACCTTATCGCCATTGACATCGAGTTTTTGAACCATCACACTATCCTGATATATAGTTGAAGTATTGATACAACCAATGATTAATTCATCCTTAGCAGTTGAATAATGGGCCCTGAAAAAGTAAATATTTCCAGAATAATCAAAAATTTCTTTGCCGCCTTCTTCCCATTGGGCCACACCTTCGCTGTTGTAATGCTGGCCATAAATATCTCCTTTATATAAGTCCATTCGGGTATCCCTCCAAAATACGAATAAGCCGCCCTGGCCATCGGGTTGAGATTGGACTAAGTGTTGAGTATTCTCCTCTTGAGATACGACAGTTGGATTTGTCGGGTCATTGCCCCACTGGGCCATTAACGAGCTGTGGAGTAATAATGCTGCCAGAAAAAAGTATAATGCCTTCATTGGATAATGGTTTGATAGGGGCTAAATTCGGTAAAAAAAACTAACGGACTGTTGTTATTGAGTAAACGGCAAATGAATTGAGTGTGTGGTGTTTCAAACTGACTATTCGGATAAGAGACGGATTAGAAAGCCCATCCGGGGTGCATATAAGGATCTTACTTTGCAAAGAATTTTTTCATTGCCGTGATAAAAAATAACTTAGTACCTTTGGTTTTTGGTACAAATGCAAATAGCAATAATCATTAATCCATGAAAATTAAACTTTTCTCAATTTGTTTTTTATCTGTGGCAATTCATTCAGTTGCTCAGTTCAACTCTCCGCAGACTTTATTTATAGACAAATTATCCTCGTACCATGTTCCATACATGTCAACAATGGATGTGGACAATGACGGGCTAAAAGATGTAATAGCCATTAATGGTTGGTTTACGTGGCGAAAGAATTATGGAACATATTTAGGAAATCCACAACAAATTGGCAATCAAAACATCTTCTATTCATTCTTGCTGGAAATCCTGGATGTCAATTACGACGGGTTGTTGGACATTATCACCGATATTGGCCCTTATCTCAATACAGGCAATGGAACTTTCACGCCCCATTTAATTTCTGAATACGCTATTACCCAGGTTCAGGATTTCAACGGTGATGGCTATATGGATTTAGTTGTTCGATTATCTTCCAGCAATGCGAATTTATCAAAAATCAAATTCAATGATGGTTTGGGTAATTTCACCACTTGTCAGTCCTGCACCATACCTACAGGCATACTTACTGTTTGTAATGACTTCAATGGAGACGGTCTCTCTGACATAATTGTAGAGCAGGGAATCTACCTTAACGATGGAACTTCGAACTTCACAACGACTGACACGATCGTGGATTCCTTTCTTCAATACCCTCAGAAATTTGGATGTTTCGATACAGATAACGATGGAGTCAATGAAATCTATTACAACAATAATGAAGAGGTATTGAGAATGGAATATTCGAATGACCATTGGGAGGCCAGCACAACCCAAACCCCAAATGAATCCTGGTTGGAAATTCGATTCGGCAATGTTAACAACGATGCCTTCACAGATGTGATATTAGAGAAAACCGGAATTTCACCTCCCTATGTATGGTCTTGCCTTACAGACAGCAGTTCTGAGATAAATGAACCTCAGTTGTTGTTTGAAAATGAAAACCTCGGAAGCAGCCTGGAGGGTAATTTCATGGATCTCAATGGAGATGGTATCATAGATTGCTGGCAGATACATGCAGATTCGCTTTATTTCTGGCTAAATGATGGTGCAGGAAATTATACTGAACAAACAGCAAATTTTCCGGTGTATGACTTTCGACCACCCATCATTGCAGACTTCGACAATGACAATATTCCCGACATTGTTTATACCGGGACAAATGGTGAAGAACAATTTGCAATTGGCGATGGGAGCTTAAACTTCAGCATCCAGCCTCAGCAGCTCACAATAAGTCCATCAATAGAAACAATGCAAGTCCTGGAATACGACAACGATAATCTTCCGGATATTTTATTCAGTACAAGAAATGAAATTGTGCAATTCAAAAACATGGGGAACCTCGAGTTTCTGAATCCGCAAGTAATCTTTGAAAATACAAATATCATGAACTTTCAATTCGAAGACGCTGAGATGGATGGGGACAAAGATTTATTCGTTTCAAAAATAGATGGATCCCTTGAGTTGTACGCAAATAACGGGGTAAATAATTTCAGTTTTGACCAGGTAATCGTTGAGCCCGCCCCTTTGATCGGTATTTATCCCACACGAACAATACGCTTTAAAGCGGCCAACCTGTTCGGCGACTCAATACCTGAAATAATCACCCATCAAGGATGGGGAATAGATACAATCGGATGGAACCTGGATATTCACATAAAAGAAGAAGTACTTGTAAGAGCCAATAATACTTATACCAGTTCGATTGTAGTAAGTGACTATAATGATACCGGATATCTATTCTCCATTTATAATGACTATGAAATAAAAGTGGGAGATTTCAACTCTGACGACAAAACAGATTATGCTATGTCCAACAGCCTCAATACATTCCACTATGGTGTAGACGGACCAAACTTCGTATCACTGCCGCAATCAGATCCGAATTTTTCCATTTCCACACAGGGAGGCAACATAGACAGTGATTCGAATATTGAATTTCTGGGTTCATCCAACACAAATGAAATTATTGTTTACGAAGTAGATTCCAATATGACTATGATGTATGACACGCTGGCTCTCGGTCCGATTTATGCCTCAAAACTTATTGATTGCAACAATGATTTCCTCCTCGATATTTTACAATTTCAACCTCCGTCCTGGAATACCGCAGTGCACATAAACGAAGGAAACAATCAATTTACCACTTACGGGAATTTCAATCTCCGGCCTATCAGTCCTGAATTTCCTCTGATTCAAAAAGATCTTGATCTGGATGGTGATCAGGATTTGGTATGGCAATATATGGGTATTTTAATTACAGAAAACACCGGTCAGAGTATTAGTTCTATACAGGTAAATACCTTTCTTGATATTAACGCAAATGGAGTCAATGACAATGAGCCGGTGCTACCCTACCAACCTATAACGATTGTGCCAAGTGGAGCTACATATTATACAAACTCCAATGGCCAAACTGGAGTAGTAGTAATAGCCGGTGAATATGAAATTCAAGCCGTTACTTCTGACATCTGGCAACCATCAGGAAATACTTTATATGTTGTAAGTATTAGCGACTCATCACAAATTATTGATTTTGATTTTGGCTTTGTCCCTAATGGAATTTTACCTCAAATCAATTTATCCTACATTGCACAAAGTGACTTTTGTGATACGCTCGTACATTCAACTATCTCGGCTATTAACTACGGAAACACCAGTGGCCCGGTAGTTATTCAATTGCAAACAGATTCGCTATGCCATGTGATATCATCCAATTTTCCTTTTAACGCAGATGAAAATATATACACATGGACAATTGATAGTATAGGCTTTGTTCAAAACCACAATATTGAACTGGTACTGGGCTACCCGGGCGTTAGTGCACTGGGTGAACAATTGAGTCAAGAACTAACATGGATTCAGATCGATGAAGACAGCACTATTATTACAAGTGATTCCCTGTTGGTTTCAGAATTGATTGCATGTGGATATGACCCGAATGATATAACCGAAACAAAAGGCTGGACGGATGAGGGCTATATACTTTCCGGAGATATGCTGGAGTACACTATTCGTTTTCAAAATACCGGAAATGCCTCTACAGAAAATGTCAGGATCGAAAATCAGTTGAGCGATTTATTAGACAAAGAGTCATTCCAGGTCATTGCCTGGTCCCATGAATTCAATGTTGTAATAGATGAAAATAGAAAGGCAATTTTTCATTTTCCTGAAATTAACTTACCAGACAGCGGCAGCAATCAATTGGAAAGTAATGGATTTATCACTTATAAAATTCATTCCATAAATGACATCGATCCCTGGATATCAATCTATAATACTGCTGATATTTATTTTGACATGAATCCTCCGGTAATAACAAATACTGAGAGCAATATAATTTATGATTGTACAGGAATATCAACATTTGCCGTGAGTATCGATTCAATTTGTCCTGGTACAGAAATTACCTGTACATCAGTGATGACGCCGCTAACCCAATACCTCTGGAATGTTGATAGTATAAATCTTTCTAACGAAATCACATTGAACTTTACAACCTCTGTTCCGGGTGAACACACCATTCAGATGCAAGCTACGAATGTTTTATGTAATGAAGTAACTGAAGAGGAAATATTGGTATTTATTCCGCAAATACCCATCATCAATCTTAATGATGGTATTTTTTATTCTTCCGGTAATGGCAGTTTTCAATGGTTACTTGACGGAAACATTATTAATGACGCAAACGCTTCAAACTTAGCACCTGAATCCAATGGTGTTTATTCTGTATCACTGACCGATATTAATGGTTGCAATTCTATTTCCCTAAGTTTGTCTTTTACAGGAATCAACGAGTTGACACAAAGTCCGATCAGCATCATTCCCAATCCGGTAACATCAGAAAGTATCTTAAATCTGCCACCGGGTATATGGCAAATCGAAGTTTACAACATCATGGGGGAACTTGTTTCAAAATGGAGCAATATCCAACATAGTCAGAAAATAACACATTCAGGAATACCTAGTGGAACTTACCTACTCAGAATTCATGACGAGAATGGCCATTTCAGGGAAATCATCATACTAATGGAATAAGTTATAAGCTGTTCATAGCATCATGCTTTTGGAACTATTTATTTGAACTTCTAAATAATTGCTTCTCGTAATAAATCTGCAAAAAAAAGAGGTAATAGGTTACTTAACCTCTATTTTTGATATTCTAAAAAAGATACGATCCAATTCAAGTCAAGTCAAGACCTGGGAAAAAAACAATTTCATAGAATAAAAATATTCCCTAAACGCATACTTGTGCATTCCGAATGCGGTTTTGGTTTAATTATTTCCATTGCAGCATTGTAGATAATAACATTTCCGATTACTCCCCCAAATACGCATTACTTTTCTCCTTTGAGCACCTTCTGAACAAAATTTTTCAATTCTATTGAATTGTAAAAATTGATGCACTTCATCAGGCCAAGATTAGAGTTTGTAGAACTATAGTATTTGGCAGTGTCAACATAGGTTTGCACAAACTGCATTGTAGTGTCTATTTCCTTCTCTCCTACTTCGCTCAACTGCACATATCCACTGATACTTCCATCGCTATGCCATTGTTGATCGGATAATGGTACAGCACGATTGACACAATTGCAAAAGGCGATGTTTTTGAGAGCCAGGGCATCAGGATAATTATTCTTGTCAATTGAGTTGGACTTCCGGATGGAACAACCTTGAATGATCATTAAAGCAATGAGTAAAAGCAAATGAGTATTTTTCATTATACACGATAAATAAGCAGCAATGTAAGGTTCAATTATTTTCAGAAGGGCTATGCCTCCAAAATAAATAAAAAAAGTTTTGCAGCCTTGTACGATAATTCCGCAACATTTTAAAGCTCTGGTTTGACCCTCCTATTATCCGGACATTTCGCGGGTTATTAACCCATTTCTGATTGCGTTGCAAGCTTTTCTATGAAAAAAAACATATGTTGGTATCAAATGATAATGGCCCGCCACAAATCAATAAATCACCTCGCGCTGTGTGCATCCACACGTTGGCAATAGCGCGGAGACCGCATAACAATCTAAAAATCAACACACAAGACAAAACGCAATAAAAATTTTCTTTTTTTATGGAATTTCCATTTAATCATCATCTTACTATCTGGTAAACCAAAACATAATCCCGTGAAAAAGAACATTACCCTTCTCTCTTTCGTACTCGTGAGTGCTATTAACACTATTCTGGCGCAATTTGGCCATCCGGAATTACTCAAAAAAGTTGACACTTCTAATCCGACACCCTATGATTTTGACGAAAACGGAACACTCGACGTATTGTTCGGCAGCGGCATGATGGTTTTCGACATCGAAACTGCCAATCCCCGTTTTGTCCAAACCGACGTAGCCGAGGTTACCATATTGGGCATTGCTGACTTTAGCGGAGATGGCTTTCCGGATATCGCCTATAGGACCACAAGCGCCGATTATACTACCAATAATATTAATTTGGCCCTGTTAGACGATTCCGGGGAGATAACATCGACCATAGCAGCATTTTCTGCTCCTTTTGTAACTAACCAGTATAAAACAAGAGACGTGAACAACGATGGCTTTTTGGATCTCTGCACAGATTTTTCAACCCCAAACTTCCATGCTAGCTATTTTACACTTATTAATGATGAAACGGGACAATTCACCCCAGGGGATAGCGCGACTTATTACAATATGATTGAAAGAGCCGATATAGATGGAGATGGATTAAAAGACATTTTGTACACCGTTTTTACCAATGGAGTTAACAATTTCGATCTTCATTGGAAAAAGGCAATAGGGACGGGAAGTACATTTGTGAATCAGGGCCTTTTATTAACTGTAGCTCCTTATGACTACTCTTCTGTTACTGCCATGGATAAAAATGGCGACGGCAAGGATGACCTTATCATTGTTCCTCGTATCCAAACTATTCAATACCCTTATGGCTTGCCCGTTGCTTATTATTATCCTGGTCAGCCCAGACTGATGATCAATAACGGCAATAATACTTTCACTGATACAGGATTAATCACAACAATTGGCCGTTACGAGCCACCCATTGTTGTAGACAAGGATGCAGATGGCGATGATGATCTTATTTTTCAAGTCACTCAATTATCTGCTGATGTATATAGTGGTGAAGTTATTGCGGAAAATTCCAGCGGTAATTCCTTTAGTCTCACCACCATTTTCAAATCAGATACTTACCCTGTATGGATGGGTGGAAATCCGATTCCAAGATTTTTCAATTGGAATAGTAATTACTTTAGTTCTAATCTTATAGAATTGGTAGAAAACCAACTCACCAATACTTATGATTGCCACTATATATATAATATTGGAGATAATGTAGCCATTCATAGCCATGATGGAAATCAGGATGGACTCTCCGACATAGTATTGACAAATGTGGCACCTACTTCTGCGGCTTCTACATCAATCACGACTTTTTACGCCGATTCAACAACAGGTGATCTGGATGAACGAAGCACAACATTTACCGGCCCCAATCCGGGAAGAACATTTACCATAGAAGATGTAAATGGAGATGATCTCCTGGACTATATAACCATGAAACCTGGTGATAACCAGAACACGGGCCTCTTCTTGTCCCAATCTGACGGGAGCTATTCGCTTTCAGCAGCAGATATTACCAAGGTAAATACTTATGCATCCAATTACAATTCCAGTCCTTCTGAAATTCGACCCTATCAGGTAACCGATATAGACGAAGATGGGAGTAAAGACATAATTTTCAATGAACATTTTGAAGGTCATTGGGGCTCTTCCCTGCTGAATCAGAATGGAACCTTCGTTGATCTGGAAAACTACCTGGATAGCAATATTTTTGGTGCTACTTACTTCGCGATTGATATGGACAATGATGGCGATAAAGAGATATTTACCGACAACGGTCTGGCAGTTCAGGTTACTCCGCTCAATTTCCAATTGATTACTGATATTTTCAAGTCGGAAGATGCACAGCAAATATTCAATTCTCAAGTTTTACAATATCCGAATATAGCAGACCTCAACAACGATGGTTTTGAAGATTTTATTCTGGGTAATTATTTGTTCTTTAATGATGGCAATAATCAGTTTCACAATCCCATTCAGGTGAATGAATTCATTGATCAAACGTGGTCCAATACTTTTTACTACTCCAGTCCAAACAACGTTGAAAGTGAAATCCTCGACTATGATGGGGACGGCGACCTGGATATCATTTCGAATCTCTTCGATCTTATATACCAGACCAGCTCAGCTTTGTACGTCAAAATTTTCGAATCGGGCATGGAGTATAAGCCTTCTGAACGGATATATGAAAACCTCCAATATAATGGTTTGGAACAAACCGACTGGGACCATGATGGTGACATGGATCTCTTACTGTTATCGCAAACTTATCTAACCAATAATTATTGGCAGACTTCTGGTTGGGAAATTTATCTTCTTGAAAATCTAAATTCCAACGGATACACCGCTCAAGGTTCATTCTTTCTGGATACCAACTCCAATGGCATAATGGACAACAATGAGAATACAATAGGCTCCGGTTCTATATCGTCTGGCGATGCTTTGAGCGGCTGGGTCCTCGACGATGGCACATTCCAATTGTCATTTGACTCCATTGGTGAATATAATATTCAGGCAGGCATTGATCCATACTTCTATAATTTCACAACACCATCCGCTGCTTCGATCAACATGACAACATTAAATCCAAACGTCACTGATATACACTTCGGCCTAAGTGCCACAGGCAACCTACCTGTAGCGCAGGAAGATTTATATGGCGAACCGGGAATTATCTTTCCGGTAGAAGATGGGAGAATTTATCTTGCCGATATGGATGGTTCAGGCGACAAAGATTATTATACTGAATCAGGAGCACTTTATCTGTATCCCGCGAATGTGGAAGAAGCCATAATTGTAGAAACAGGATGGAACAATATTCCTTGTGAGGTATCGGACTTTAACGGCGATGGCACAATAGATTTTATCGCCATCCTGGACGACCAGTTGTACTTTGTATCCAATATCAACAATTCAACTTTCTCAGGTACACTTCTTGGCGATGCCTGCGGTTCAATATTCACCGAAGATCTAGATGAAGACAATGACATGGATTTAATTGTCACAAATTGTTCGAGTAATAACAGCATTTACATCAATGATGGAATGGGTAATTTCTCTGCAACCACCAATTCATCTTTCTCCAATTTCGTAAGTTACCTTGACTTTGACCAGGATGGATTGAAGGATATTCTTGCTGATGATGGCACGGCTTCCTCTTGGAGTAAAAACCTGGGCAACCTCAGTTTTTCAGTGCCGACAAGTATTACCGGACTTATATTTAATCAATACACAACCACTCAGCTATTTGATTTTGATGGTGACGGAGATTTAGATCTGTTTCAATTGCCCGCTTCTAACAGCAAGATTTGCAGATATTTGCGCAATGATGACAACAATTCATTTGAGCAATCAGAACCGATTGACTATGATGAATCTTCGGATAGCACAGACTATATTTATAGCAGTTCGTCGGGATTCATCGATATGAATGGTGATGACTTACAGGATATCTACCAGCAAGGTTGGTCGTTTAACCAATGGACAAGTTATGTTTATATCAATAATGGAAATCAAACCTTTGCCGCTTCCGTAACAAATACTGCTGCTAATATTTTTTACCCTTCTTACATCAACAAATTATACGATTACAATGATGATGGTGTAAAAGATATGGTGAGTTACGGTCTCGATTATAACGGAATTACCGGAACCGCGACATCCGTTGTACTAATCGAGGATTTGGAATTCAAATTGCCGAAATGTATTCATACCAGCATGCTTCCTGAAAACATGATGATACAGAAATCGGCTGACGGCATAAATAATGAAATTTTACTGAGTATCGGCTCTTACGATTATCCATCCTTAGAGGTGGTTCAAAATCGTGGAGACAACAACGCAAGTGCGCCCGTAAATCTATACAATATTGAATATGATGCATATGGGTATTCATACTATTATAATAGAAACTTTTTACCTCTGCATTACAACAACGACGGCATGATTGACTTTTTATGCCCCAATTCATCCATTCATTCAGGTGATGTTCTTTTATCCGATTCATCCAACCATACCTATACCTTCGCTCCCGCCCTTTTCTTCTCAGATTATACTCAGGTATATGCAGAAGATCTCAATAAGGATGGATATGATGAAGTTATAATGTATAGCGACAATAACTATGTCACTGATATTTATTGGAACTTCGAAGGCACGTTATCATGGGTAGCGGGCTTCAATGATTATTACAGAGGTGTAACAGACATCAACAACGATGGCCTATTGGATTTATCCATGGATTGGGCTTCTCAGATACAGGTCTCAGAAGGTGTTTTTATTCCTTATGAAGGCTCATGGGAATCTTATACACCCTTCCGTTCTATGGGGACGTTTTATAATGGTACTGCACTATATGCAAACAATAAATTTGTGGATTGCGACTTTAACAATGATCAGATACCAGATAATTATAGCGGAGTAACAAAGGCATACAATATTTCCAATGCCGATGGAACTTCTGAGTCATTTGTATTTGAGTCAACAGGCTTCTCATACTCCACTTCATTCGATATTAATGGTGATTTATTTCAGGATATTATTTACGCCAAAGGAACAGGAATATACCAGATGCTCAACACGGGCAACGGGCAATTTGACCAGCCAACACAAATATTAAGCGGGTTTGTGGTAAAATCGCTGGATCATTTGGACTGGGACAACGACGGCGATGAAGATTTAATGTATTGTGCCGACTATCTATTCGGAACCGGCCAGGATGGCGTTTACTGGATGGAGACATTGATTTCTGCCAATAAGCGCATCAGCGGAATTGTTTTCTACGATGAAAACGAAAATGGTATTTGGGAGACGAATGAACAAAAATTAAACGGATGGAGCATGAGTATAACCAGCCCTTCTTTGACTGATATAACTCATGGCGAAGGAGGTTATTCGTTTCTTATGGCCAATAGTGGTACCTATGAAGTAAATTTAGCACTGCAAAATAACTGGACCAATACCACTCCCATTCAGGAAAGTATATTTCTCGATGATACCAATCCGGCGCAATTGGATGTACAATTCGGAGTGGTACCCAGCTTGTTGGAAATGGCTCTTGAAACAAGTGTTCAGGGAAGTTTAGTAGTCTGCAACAGACCTTCCAATCTCTGGCTCAATATCAATAACATCGGAACAGTAAATGCAGATTACAAGGTATCGTTTATACTTCCTGAGCCTGTAACATTCGATTATTCCACTCCGGCTCCCGACTCCATCGCCGGCGATACTTTGTACTGGGAGTTTGATTCATTAGCCATTGCTGATAATCAATTAATCATGATTCATGCAATCAATCCCGGGTTTCAGTTTATGGGAGCAACCTTCGTATACAAAATGATAACTACCACATTGGAAGACGAACCCAATGTATATGAGGTCAATTATACGGTTCCCACATTCTTATGCGCTTATGATCCAAATGACAAAACAGAATTTACCGGAGTCACTTCGCAAGGCTATGTTTCAGGCGATGAGCCGCTGGAATATCTTATTCGATTCCAAAATACAGGTAATTATTATGCATTCGATGTAAGGGTAGAAGACCAGTTGAGTGCCAATGTAGATAAAAGTAGTTTGCATGTTATAGCCACTTCGCATGACATGGAAACAAGCATCGACGAAAATGGCAAGGTTACCTTCCTGTTCCAGAACATTATGTTACCCGACAGCACTATGGATGAACCGGGAAGCCATGGTTTTATCCGGTACACAGTAAAACCTTTGGAAACTGTAACGCATGGAACAATAATACCCAATACTGCTGAGATCTACTTTGATTACAATCCGGCAATAGTAACCAATACAACCACCAATACTATTTTCGATTGCGTCAATTTTAATGCAACCATTAACACTACTTCTGAGGCCAGTTGTTTTGAACAGCATGTTTCAGCCGAAGTGAGTTCAGAGTGGTTTGAAACAATCGAATGGACATTGAATGACAACCCTGTGGGCAATGCGGCGACAGTAGATTTAGGTACAATAGAAGCTGATGCAATATTGGATGTAACCATTGACAATGCGCTTTGCGAACCAACAAGTACTGAAGTCTTCATCGAACATATAAACTATGAAATGCCTTCAATTTCAGTTTCCGACAGCACTTTCTGTGAAGGAGAATACATTGTTTTAACTTCCAGCTATGCAGACAACAATTACTGGTACAACAATGGCAATCCGGTTGGATCAGGACAGTCCATTACAGTGGCACAAGGAGGTAACTACAGCTTGAATATCGAAGAAGAAAATTGTACCACTACTGCTGCATCCATTGAAATAACCATGTTCACAATGCCGGCGATCGGAGCTATCGAAACCGATAACATGACGCTCTCCGTACTGACCATAGCCGATGCTACATACCAATGGTACTTCAATGGCAACCCAATTGATGGCGCTACAAACCCAACTTATGAAGCCACGCTTACAGGAAATTATTCAGTAGTGGCAACCAACTCCAATGACTGCGGCACCACCAGTGCAGAGGTGTACATTGAAGTAATCAGTGTCAATGAATTTGCAACAGGAAATGTGATGATTTATCCCAATCCGGTGCAAGATCAATTGTCGATAAAAATTAATCTGCCGAATATTGAGTCTATACAGATCATAGATGCACAAGGACGAATTGTTTTTGCAAAAAACCAACCCAATGTATCACTTTATCAGATTGACACAACCCAATTCGCGGAGGGCGCATACACCTTGCTGATACTTCACGATGGCGAGTTGGCGAATATGAAGTTCGTGAAGACTTCTCAGAAATAATTTCATCAGAAGTTTGTAAGGCCTTACAATAGGTAAATAAATTTAAAAAGATCCGGAGATTCCTGAAAATAGAATTTCCGGATTTTTTTTACCCTAAAAAATTGAAGTTCAATTAGTCGGGCCTCAAAAAGAATTTCCCGACAAATGGGACACATTAAACGCTGAGAATATGTAGGCTGTAAAAAAGTAAGAATTGTAGATCAGGTAATTCTTCCAGACTTACTACTAAGTGTTTTATGCGGTAGAAAAATAAACACATGAGGTACCGAGACCAGTAAGAAAATATTAAAAATCACTCATGTAGTTTTTGTGCCTTAGTGTTTAAAAATAGACAGCATGGATTGTTTAGCCACTTGATCTTATTGCCCTTCTCAAACTGTTTTTATCAAATGGGATTTTCATAATAGAATTAGGTTGGTAATTCTACATTTTTTTGACTGGATATTTTAATGGCAGGAATTATTCCTGGCTTCGTAAGTTCATTTATTGTGGGATATCAGGTTATTCAAAGGCATAAAAGTTGGATTGCCGATCAAATCATAAACTACGGCGTCACAACAGAGGCCGTTGTTACCCGCATTGACTCCGCAAGAAAGCCCTCGAAACTGACCGACTATTGGTGTTATGTGGCCTTCATGGTGAACAACGTAAAATATGAAGACAGGATTGAGCTTTATTCTTATGAGGCTAATATGTTGCGCAAAAATCAAAAGGTTAGAGTAACCTATAGCTCCAGAAACCCCAATCTGGCGATACTGACAGATAGAGTTTCAATGCGAAGAAAATACCAGGAGCAATTTCCGTGAGTTTCACAGAGAAGTTTTGTGATTATATATTTTCAAAATTGACGCGTACAGATGTTTCGAATAGAAATGCTTATTAACTGTAAGGGTAATTTTATTAAAGCAAAAAGGGGAGTTTCCAATTCCGCAAAAATCGAATATTGAATATGTTGAATTTAAAATCGCAACCTACCTCTTATTCATAATAGTCAGGAATTCATCCTTGCGTCTTCGGGCCAATTCCACCTGCGAGTCGTCCGACATTTCCAGATAACTGCCTTCCACATTGTGTTTATATCGAACAATGTGGCCAAGATTAATAAGATGCGACTGATGGCATCGGAAAAAATGATCAGCAGAAAGTTGTTTTTCGAACTCCCTGATGTTTTTGGAAGCCACAATTTTTTTATTGTCGAGCATATAAAGTGTGGTGTAGCTTCCGTTGGCTTCCATTCTGATGATGTTTTCGGGTCGGATAAATACAATGCCATCTTGTACGTGAACTGACAACAAATGATTTTTGTGCGAAACTTTGTGATCGCTCACCACATCTTTACCTATCTGATCTTTCACTTTATTCAAGGCTGTCAGGAGTTCGTCCAGATCAATTGGCTTGAGTATAAAGTCCAGTGCATCATGCTTAATCGCCTTCAAGGCGTATTGGTCATAGGCCGTAACAAAAATTATCCTGAAAAATATTTTCTGAAATTTCCCCAGCAGATCAAAACCATTTTTTTCGGGCATTTCAACATCCAGAAACACCAAATCCGGCATAAGAGAATTGATCCTTTCAAATGCATCATCGGCATCCATGGCAATATAGATTACCTCCACAAAACTGCAATTGACTTCAAGAATTCTTTTCAGATTCAGGCAAGCCTTCTTTTCATCATCCACAATTATAGCTTTGATCTTATCCATCGTTTTAAATTTTCCCTTTCGGTCAGGCAGTAACGGCTAGACCACAAAATCAGACCTAACGTCGGAATAAAAATACAACCAATTTTGTAATACAAAATTAAATTGGAGAAATTAAACCTGGCTTTGGAGATGGGTCACATCTTAATAATAGTTTCCTCCTGAAAAAAATCTTGATGAATACGCTGAAAACCACAAGGTTGTTAAATCAAGTATATGGCCCTATGGGCGTAATGGACACACACAAGAAGCACCAAGGCTCAAATTACAGATTTTGATGTTACTTTTACAATTGACGTTGGCAATACGTCAAATCAGCAAAATGATTTGACACTATCCCTCTAAGTGTGTAAATAGAAAATCGGAGGTTTAATTTATTTTTAATCTATCCCCAAATATAATGGTAAACTGGCTAAGTATAATTCCCCAGTCTCTTATTGCCATTGTCCATTTTTTGGTAGCTTCGTT
>JANNEQ010000134.1:0-13078 GCA_031378885.1 Flavobacteriales bacterium | reverse complement strand
CTTTATACTTGCTGACAAGAGATCCTCGATCTCCCAAAGGAGTTGTTTTTTTGCATGCAAACTAAAATCCTAACTCCTTTCTTTCCTTTTTAACCCTTTTTTACTTTTTTTCAACTTTAAAAAGTTACCAGAGTATTGTTATAGAAGAAGATGATCCAAATGATATAAAATTTTATTTTCACTACCTCTGTTTTGCCAATTCAGATTTGAATGAACTTGGCGGAAGAATCGATAGTTTAAAAAAAGTGATTTCTGAAGAAGCCAATCAGGACATGGCTTGGGAGGCATATTTTAACAAAGAATAAGAGTCTGATTAACCGAAAGGGATTTGCTTTAGGTCTGGACAAAGTGGTATTTGTTGATCCCTTCTTCTCCCAATTTGACTTCTCATTAGGGGTCAGATCTGAGGATACTGAAAATAAATTACTGGAGTTTAAGAATCAGATTAGAAAAAGCTGCGAGATAGTGGGATTGAATAACGAACTGCTTCATCCAAAATCAATGGCCGAATCTGAAACCGATCATTACAATAATATGGCAATGATGAATGACTGGGTGAGTGAATTACTCGGTCAGCAATCTCTCAAACTAGAAATGATAGCGCTGGAAACGGAATACATCTCGGCTTTAAAGGAATATTATGGAACTGCTTATTTTTGTTTTACAGGTGTTAACTCACTTAATTTCGGGCAGGGTAGAAATCCAATGTACTATGCTCACTCGCTGAGTAATTCTAAAAGACTCCCCAGACGTTTTACCACCCTGCATTTTTTTCTATTTGATATTGAATCCGGAGAACCCATGTGGTTTTTGAATAAAGGGATAGGCAGACTTCCCAGAGAATTCAAAATAAATTCTCTGCTCTTCGACATAATCTATCAATTAAAAAACAAAGGCAAAAAATGAAAATCATTTGTTGTTACTGTATTATTCTTTTCTCCTTATCTTCTGTAAACTCCCATGCACAACCGGGCTATTTGGGTAAAAAAACAACCCTGGCATTTCAGTTCGAATGCACACCATATTATCCACGACCAGGAAGTAATTTTCTGGGAAATTTTTTCACTCAAAAAGACTTTCTATGGCTCGCAGGTTATCATTTCAAATATGCACGGGTTATCAGCAGAAAGCATGAGTTGATTGGCGGAGCAGGAGTGAGGTTTCGGAATTATAAGGCGCAATATTTCACGGGTTCGGGTTCACCGACTGGTTATATCGCACAAGTTGAAAAATCACTCGACGTAAATGAATACTTTTTTGACATGGGTGTAAGAAGGTTTTTCAATGACAATATTGCACCTTTTGGATGGTATCAGCAATTTAAGGTGGGATGGGTCACAGCGCGATATAGAGATGATGCCAATTACA
This sequence comes from Flavobacteriales bacterium, assembly GCA_031378885.1. Lineage (GTDB taxonomy): Bacteria > Bacteroidota > Bacteroidia > Flavobacteriales_D > Sanyastnellaceae > JANNEQ01. The sequence continues at coordinate 11,710 of JANNEQ010000134.1, read as the reverse complement.
TTTCAATTAAATATATTCCATCGGGCTCTTCCACATTACAGGTGCCAATTACTACCAGAGATCTTTCTTTATTTCGGTTGTCTTATGGACTTGGATTAAAAACAATGTTGAGCAAAAGCTTATTTTTTTTGACTGAATTTGATTTGAATTTGCCTTTAAAGCCTACAAAGCTCAAAGAAACAGAAATAAAGAGAAGTAAAATTAATGCATCAAATTACCAGGATATTAATTTCTATGAGAATTTTAATTTATTCCACGGACACAATCTCTACTTTGGCATTGGTATTCTGTTTTAATCTCCCATGATGTTTTGCAGAAAAAAACTAAGTGATTTAGGGGCGTTTCATTAGCTCCGGGTTTAAACCCGATGATCACCACAATAAGATCAAACTAAAAACCGGCCCTGTTTCCAGAAGCCGGTTTTTAACATAGGTTGCGTTGGTATTTAGTTTCTTATGAAAACTGAATTTCCGAGTTCTCTGATCAGTTTATCGGCTTCAGTTAACGTAATTCTTTGTCCATTGTAATATGCAGTGATAAAGGCATCGGTAATGCCCAATGCACGGGCCTCAGCGCGCTTGTCTACTGCCGCCTGCATGTCTGTAAAGGTTCCGGAAGTATAACGAATCTTTTTAGAATCGGTCTGTTCTGAGTTAAGCGGATTTACATAGAATAACTTATCGGAAGTAACCGGCTTGCTGTAAACTCCCACCTGTACAGTGAAGAAAAGCCCTGATATGGTTTCAACTTGTCTAGCCTTCGCTGCTTCAGGATAGGCCATGTAATAAGTAGCATCCTTTGGCTTGCTTTCGACAGGGGCAACACTTAAGCCTCCTTCAAGCGGAGTCACTTTGATTTTTCCTTTCGGAGCACCACCACCATCACCATTGATATATTCTTTTTCGATGGCCGACATAAAGTCCGATTCATCAGTCGTATCAATTGCTTCGTACAATGGAATACGTTTGCCATTTTTATATGCTACAACAAATGCATCCGCAAATCCCATTCTTCTGATCTGGCTCTTCATTTCGTCTGCAGACCCAAATGATACAAAGTAACCCGCGGTATATCGAATCATTCCATTGCCGGTAGATTCGCCCGACATTGGCGCGAACTGATCATATAAGTTTTGGGGTATTTCATTTCTGAATGCGCCAATCTGCACTTTATAATATACTCCTTGCGGCATTGGCTCATCAATAGGAATGGGCTGCTCGGCATTGTATACGGCTCTCGTGGTTTTTACGAATATATTGCCGCCAAGTGTGGCAGGTGCTTCATATACATACTTATTTCCTTCTCCCAAACCTTCCGCACCCGCTGGAATTCCCGGTGTAGAAGCCAAAGCTGTCGACTCGCCCGGTTGGTTGGGTTGAGTGGATCCAGAATCAGAAGGCGCATTATCACCTGAAGGATTGGTCTTAGGTGCTGCTACTCCTGAAGTTTTGGTTGTCGATTTAACCGAACCGGCTTCACTTGTATTCGAAGCCATTGATTCAGGTTTAACTCCATTGCCAGCTAAACCTTGTGTTGTAGCTGTATTATTCATTGCAGTTTCTGGTTTAACGGCATTTCCTGCCACACTTTTGGTGGTAGTGGTATTGTTCGTGTTTGTTTCCGGATTGATACCATTGCCTGTAGTTCCTGCCTTCGCAGTGCCATTGGTTACAGTTGTATTTGTGGTTACAGATTCTGGCTTAACCGTATTGTTGGTTAATAGCTGGCTTGTGGTGCTGCCATTTGCTCCTTCAGCACCTGCTTTGGTTGTATTGGTCGCGGCAACAGAAGAATTTGCAGGGATCACTGTATCGGCCTGCTTTGGAGTTGTGGTATCGGCCAAATCAGTTTGAGAAGCGTTACTTCCTCCTGCAGATGCAACCGGAGTTGTTTCTTTAATCGGTGAACGACCATTTCTCATTTTAGCCAATTCCTCATCATTATACTTCATCAGTACATCAATGTTGTCATTCATCTGCTGAATCTGACGCAACTGTTCTATAGCCAATGCTTCTTTAGAGAATGCCCGGCGGTAGTAATCTGCCTTTTCAATATTGTCTACTACATCAGGTGCTTGTCTTCTTAATTGAGCTGCTTCTTCCATATAGTCAGAAGCACTTCTCTGCAATCGGTTTATTTCGTCTCTTATGGCAGAGCGTGAGTCGATTTTTTCTTTGTTGGTCTCGCTCTTTTCTTCAGCCTTAACCAACTCTTGGCCATATTCGTTTTTCACCATTGCGGCCAGATCTTCTGAATTTTCAATTTCGATCATAGCTCTTCTGAGATACATTTGCTCAGCCTTATAGTCTAGCTTGCGCAATTTGCCAGGATCGGTTTCCGTCTCCATTTCAGCTTCTAAATTCAAAATGGCTGTTTGCGTTTCCTGAATGACTTCCTTGTGTTTGAATTCCAGATCAGTATTAGAGTGTTCTTTAATCAACTCATCAAACATGGATGACTCATACGCATATATGGATTCCTTTTCTTTGCGCGGCTTCATTACCTTTTCTACAGTGCTAACATCTTTTTCTACTTCGGATTTATCTACTGCTGCAGTTTTAGGTGCATTGAAATCCCACTTCGCTTCGTCGGTTTGAATAGCATCTTCAAGTGTACCTGAATTGTTCGCCGAATTGGCGGTCACAGATTGAACAGAATCTGTTTTTGGCTCAGAGGTGGCAGCGGTAAGTTGCATGTCGCTTCTGTAGCTATTCAATTTTGTATTGGCTTCTACCTTTTCCTGTTTGATTTCGGCCAACTGCATACGAATTGCATCTGCCTCTTTGGTATCACTGGTAGACTCAAGCTTTAATGATTTGGCTTTTTCCACTTTTTCAAGTGCGCCAACATAACTCTCCGTAACTACGATCTGGTCCTGGAGTTTATCTGTAAAGGTCGCATCACTTTCAATAATGGATTTGTTCTCCGATTCATAAGCCGCCCTGTATTGGGTAATGTCGTTCGACTCTTTTCTGAGTGTATTAATGGCTGCCTCCAACTGCTGGTCCTTTTTGGCCATTTCATTCAGTTTGTTGGTATCAGTTTCATTCATGGCTGCAAGGGCATTGTCCATTCTGGCTTTCTCCAAACTATTGGCGGTTTCAGCTTTCAATACCACAAGTTGCTGAACATGTTCTATTTCAGTGCCTTTGCTGTTGTTGATGGTTTGAACTTTGGCATTGTAATCTGGAACTACAGAGACATAAGTGCTTCTGAGTTGTTCCGGATTGGATGAGGTAGTGGCCACGTTTTCCTGTTCAATACTTGCGGTAAGTTGATTGCGGGAAGAAGTGAGCTGTGCAAGCTTTTTATCATCAGTTGCGGTCAATCCACCACTTAATTTTTTCGATTCAAGCGCAGTTATTTCTTGTTTTACATTGGCCAGGTCTGCAGACAATATCATTTTGCGCGAAGGTGCCATGGAAGGATCTGTTCCCAATCTGGCCAGTGCTGTTTGCGACTTAGTGTGGAAATCGCCAGATCCGCCAGTATTAGCTACAACTGCAGGTCCTGTGGTTGCCTGGGTGCCTTTTGTATCAACAGTATTAGATACCACATTAGTGCCTTTGGTATTGTCTGTTGGTGTACTATTCGTATCTGAGTTATTGGAAGCTACATCGGAACCCTTGTTGCCTGTGTTTTGAGAGCCTTTAGGTTCAGTTGTATTCGCAGCCACAGTGGTTACTGTGTTGTCAGAAGTTTGTGTGGTCTTTGTATCTGTTGCAACAGTTGTACCTTCAGGTCTGGTGCTTGTGCCGTTGTTTCCTGAAGTCTGATCGGATGTTCGAACCGAAGCAGTTGAGCCACCCGTACCTTCATCAGTGATCAAGGCCAACATGTGAGGATCAGTAATAGCAAGAGCATCGATTCTGTTGTCCATACTTTGCAGCTTCATGGTCATGGTAGATTTTTCGGCTTCGGTGAGTTTTTTCATCTCCGAATCTGAAAGCCCCATTTTAGTGTCTTCCGAAAGTCGTTTGTAGATGTCTGCGTTGGCGTATGCATCTTTTGCCAGTTCAGATGATTCTTCGGCCTTTTGGGTGCGAACGATAATATCCTTTCGGGTAGCATCCAATTGACTTTTCAGGCTGGCATAATTGTTTTCTGCTTCCGCTCTTTCATTCTTTTTGGTGGCAGCTTGCATTTTTTCTTCAGCCTGTCTCACATCAGCTTCAAGTTCTTTTTCTTCTTTGCGCAAATCGGCTACTTTGTCCTGGGCATTCTGCTCTGCCGATTTTTTGGCTTTTGCCTTTGCTGTGAGTTCGTCGATAGGAGTAGAGCCTTTTCCGGATTCTATTGCGGCAGCTCTTTCCTTTTCTATTTTTAATTCATTTAAAGCAGTGTTGAAATCGTTACCTGCATTGGCAGCTTTCAAAACTTCAATGCGTTTTTCGAGTTCTGATCCGCGATCAGCTTCGCTTTGTTTGTAGTTCCTTACAGATTCGGCTGCATTGATGGCGGCCATTGCTTCTCTTTTCAATATTGCGGCTTCATCTGTGAGCATTTTAGATTCTCTCAACTTCTTGATGTCGCTTTCCGTACCGTATGATCCGGCAGATTTGCGCAATGTTTCGGCATCTGAAAGCATAGTGTCGGCTTCTTTCTGCTTCTTCAATGCGTATGCCATTCCATTATTATACTTCTGATCGCTTTCTGCTACGAATGATTTTATTTTGTTTAGTTCTTTCTCCATTCCACCAATCACAGTAGCTATTGTTACTCCATCAGCATAACCTGCTGCTAAAGTGGCATTCGCCATTGTTTTTTCGAAAGTAAGAGGCCCTTCGTCAGATTTATCGGAAGTGGAAATTTGCGTATTTTCGGGAGTAACATTGATATCAAGGCCGGCCTTTCTCCTGAGCATATCAGCCACAAGTGCAGAAATATCCTCGTCAAGAGGAGTCTCAAAGTAATTTGTTACCACAAGTTTTTCGATTCCGTTTTCTTTTACGAGTTTCATTTCCTGTCGCAATGCCACAGGTTTGTCGAATGAAGGTATCGTTACAGAAGATTTGTGCACAGTAGGACTGTTCTCAGTAATTACACTAAAGGTATAATTACCTGATTTTGGAATATTCACCACATAAGCGCCATTGTTCGGATTGCTGGAAGACTCTGCTACAATGCGGCCGCTGGTTGGGTCAGTTATTTTCATCGTTGCTTTCAATTGCTCAGCATCCAAATCAGAAGCATATTGACCTTTGATATAGATAATCTGAGATGGCATTCCCTGAACCATTACATTGTAAACATGCAGGTGATTGAGGTCGCTGGTTCTTCCGCTGGCGAAATAAGCCTTTTGATTCAATGAATCTGCGATATAAAAAATGTCGTCGTCGGGAGTATTGATGGCAAAATCGAGATTGACCGCTGTGCCGAAGGTATCAGTAGCAGGGTCATAAATACACTTGAATATATCATAACCTCCCATACTGTTGTGACCTTTGGAGGCGAAGTACAATGTTTTGCCGTCGCTATGCATGAAGCAATAGTCTTCGTCGTATTTTGTATTCACATCACCCTTAAGTTTCTCCGGAGTGGAGAATTTTCCGTCAGGAAGAATGTTTGCTTTATAAATGTCTTTGCCATTGGCTCCGTCTTTTCCAAATGAACTGAAATAAATTGTAGTGCTGTTGCCAGGGTAGTGAATTACGCCCGGCTCAGTGCTTTTCACATCGAGTTTACTTTTAAGTTCTTCAGGAACGGTGAGGATCTTTCCGCCAATGCCAACCAGATCCATATAGCGGAAGAAGTTTTGTTTATCGGCCTCCGTCTTGTTGATTACAACAACATCCTTGATATTGGAAAGGAGCTTGGACCCATAAATACAGGCCTGAACCTGACGTTCGGCGTCGCCTTTTTGAGTAGATTTAGGATCTGCTTTAGCGAGATAGGCCTCATAAGCTTTGATCGCATCTTTGAACTGGTAGTTCAGGTGATAGGCTCTACCAAGGTAGTACCAGGCCATCGGATCCGATACATTCTCCTTAATGGATTTATTAATGTAAGAAACTGCCTTGGTCTTATCAGGATCACTGAAAATAGAACAAGCCCCGAACTTATAGTTATAATCGGGATGGTTGGGATAAAGGGAAACCAACTGTGAAAACAAGGGGAATGCTTTTAAGTATTCTCCCGAATTAAAGTACGTGTTGGCGTCCTTTTCAAGCTGCTGCTCTGAACCTTTTTGTGCGTGTACAGGGGCAACAAACATGATCCATAGGGTAATGACCAGTGTTGTTGTGCGTTTCATGCGCTTGGCGTGTCAAATTAGAAAAACGTTTATACCACAAGTGGTTGTTAGCCACATTTTTTCATCTACATCTTAATGAGACCGGCGTTCATTCCATGTTTTGGAAAAATTTGCCTTCTCATTTCCGACATTTAACGTTATGTCTATCTGACAGGTTACAATTTTATGCAAGTTATATCAATTTAGCAAAACTTTTCATCTTGAAAATGAGCGAGATGAACAATATTGCTCCAATGTTTTTATTTATTGGAACAACATTACATTCGCAATCTCAATTTGCCAGGAAAAAATTGAGCCAATAAAACCGTAAATTTATCGAAAATCCAATTTAATAAAGAATGAAGTATGTATTTCTGGCGGCCGGTGCTGCTGCCTTAGTTTTTTCTTCTTGTAAAGAAAACAAAAGTACCGCTGAAGTAAAGCTGAACAACGGGATTGATAGCTTGAGCTATGCCGTAGGTGTATCTATGGGATCCAACCTTGCTGAAATTGATCTTAAAGATTTGAATTACGAAATTTTTGTAAGCGGAATCAAACAAACACTTGATTCTACTGCAGAAATGGACATTAAAGAGGCCAGTGGAATTATTGAAGAGCAAATGACGGCTTTAATGGAAAAAAAATCAGCTCCGGAGCGCAAAGCAGGTGAAGATTTTCTTGCCAACAACAAGTCTCAGTCTGGTGTAATGGTTACCCCAAGTGGACTTCAATACAAAGTAATCACAGAAGGCACTGGGGCTAAACCCGGACCTACTGACGAAGTGACTGTAAATTACAGGGGTACCTTGATTAACGGTGAAGAATTTGACTCATCTTATGGTAAAGATCCGGTTACATTTCCTTTGAACCAGGTTATTCCAGGATGGACAGAAGGCGTGGGCCTCATGAGTGTCGGAAGCAAGTACATGTTGTACGTTCCACAAGCTTTGGGTTATGGAAGTCGTGGCCAAAGAGGAATCAAGCCATATTCTACACTTATTTTCGAAGTTGAACTGCTTTCCATCAAGCCAGGACAGCCTCAGCAAATGCCAACTTTCCCAGGGCAACATTAAAAGATTAAGATAGCTTTTATATAACGAGGGTCGGATTTGTTCCGACCCTTTTTGTGTCAGTTTTCCTTGGGTGTCTCTTGATTTTGTATTGATAGATAGTGATTTACTATCCTTTACTTAAAGCAATAGTTTGATTTTTCTATTTGGACTTAAAGCCCGAATGGCGGGTCGCCATGATGAGGTATAGTATGGACCATGCCATTGTGATAAGAGTCAAATTACAAAGTTCTTTTTTTGAATTGAAAACTTATTTTTTTGTGGCTAATTTTCTTGTGGCGTAAATTTACGCCACAAGAAAATTAGCCACAAAATTTTACTCCGCAGAAAAAAATTCTCAGAAATTTCTTCCTGAAACAAAAAGGGGCTGAAAAAATTACTGAAAATTGGCAGCCGGCAACTTTTGCCCTGAAAAATTCTCTCGTTGTGCCAGCAAATCTTAATAATTGGAATCACTGCGCTCCATCTTTTGGGGTCGACTCGTTATTCGCGCCCTTTTCTTCCATCTATACCTTGTAACAGCTTGGGCTATTATAAAAGTTCATCCCGGCATTGGTGGTTGGCAATGTCCATAAAAAAACCCTGATGCGTTCGCACCAGGGTTTTAGATTTCTTTATTTGAGAAGAATCAAAGCAGCGCTTCCAGTTTGTCGGTAAGTACGTTCTTTGGAACGGCACCCACACTTTTATCAACTACCTGACCGCCTTTGAGGAAAATAATGGTTGGAATGTTTCTGATTCCAAACTTGGCACTAATCTCCTGGTTGTCATCTACGTTTACTTTACCAATGATAGCCTTACCTTCATAATCGAGCGCCATTTCTTCTACAATGGGGGTAACCATTCTGCATGGTCCGCACCATTCTGCCCAAAAGTCGATCATTACTGGTTTATCTGAGTTCATTGCAATTTCAGTATAATTTGCATCAGTGATTTCTACAGCCATTTTCTAATTTTTTTGAATGAAAAAGTTATTTAAACAATGGTTTCATGATTCTCAAGACTTGAGCCAAAGGCTTTTTTTATGTCATTTCGTCAATGACTTGTATCCCAGGCTGCCGTAAATGAGGACAGCAAATGTAATATTGTATTAAGGTATTCCGGCCGTTATTTTTTATTCACCCTGTAGCGGATAACGCTGAAGTCTTTGATTTTCTGCGGTATATAAATATCAACATCACAATACCGGTGAGAATAAACAGAACTGAAATCAACTCTGCCTGTGTCATTTCCATTCCGAGAAACTTCATTCGCACATTGACGCGTATTTTTTCAATAAAAAAGCGCTCTAAACCATTAAAAATCATGTACAGGGCCATCATTGTCCCAGGTAGTTTGAGCCTTTTGCGGATTGACCAAAGCAACACAAATATAAGTGTAGCCAGGATCGTTTCGTACACCGGGGTAGGGAAAACGGGAGGCACAAGGTGGGTGCAATATCCTTCGAAATGTGGATCACAAGGGAAGAGCGGAATGCCTTCGCTGTTTACATTATTGGGGTAATCATAGGCCCAGAACCAATCGGGTGCCCACGAAAGCCATCCGGGCTTTGGAGCCAGATTATTGATTCCCCAGTCTCCGTCACCACTGACATGACAGCCAATTCGTCCGATCCCGTAAGAGAGGATCATTCCCGGTGCCGCAGAATCGCAGAGATGAAGGAGATTGATTTTTCGGCGATAGGCATAAATCAATACTCCGGCGGCACCCACAATGAGTCCGCCGTAGACTGTGAGCCCGCTCAGAAAACTATTGAGCGAAGGCTGGGTGAAGAATTCCACGAACTCTTTAGGATTTTCCAGAAGATGAAAGAGTTTAGCCCCCAGAATACCAAAAATGGCAGACAAAAAGGTAATTGTGCCAGTAAGATCGTGCGGATAAATTCTGATCTCTTCTTCTTTCGGAGTAGGTAGTTGTTGCCTTTTGTATTCCCACCATCTCCATCCGCCAAATACTGCGGCAGTGATAATGCCCATCCACCAATAGCCTTCTGATGAAAAGATGTGCCGCTGAGGCGACCCGGAACCGAACAGCTCATTGCTGTTGATGAGCAGGTAGATGAACTTCCAGCCCACAAGATAGCCAATCAGCGCATTGATAATGATATCAGGCCATTGAGGCCCCTGACCAACAACGACTTTGCGAATTTCAGGTTGAAAAAGACCTTCAGTTGAGCGCCTTTTCAATTCTTTGCCAAGGGTATAACTGGCTACCACAAAGGCCAGCGCCACAAAAAAGCCAAAACTGTTGAGCAATTTGGTCCACGACCAGTCAATTCCCAACAGGTCGTACAATGCAAGATAAATGGTTGGATACATAGAATGTAATTGTGGCAAATATGGGCACGAAGGGGCATAATATCGTAATGATGTATTTAAAATGTGGTTTTTTGCGCGGCGGTAGAGACGTTGCATGAAACGTCTCTACGCGCCAAATACATCCTATGTATATCCATCGCACATATACCCATCCATCCCATTTCCAATAAAAATAACCTAACCATCATCCCCGGCAATTATTCACTTTTGATTCACCTTATTCCTTATTCACATATTATCAGGTGGAGCATCAATACATCTGCGGCAAGGCGTTGTGAAGTCTGTGGATTTGAATCTGGATTATTTCCAAAAGTAATTTGGTACGACATTAAAAATGAGTAAGGTAGGGTGATGTTGAATACTTTTGTATCCATTACGGCTAAATTCCATATCCTTAATTCGCATGAAAAAACTATACATAATTTGTTGGTTGTTCATCAGCTTCATTGAGTCTAATGCGCAGGATTACCTCAACGAAACAGCACGCTGGACGCAGACATATAGTCATTACAGTTTTGATAACTTTTACAACTGTAATGTTGTTATGTATTTCGATGGAGATACAACTGTAAATTCTCTTTCTTACCTCAAACTTTATTCGATTAATGATTGTGTTTACAATCAACTTATGTACGATTCTCTTGGCGAACAATACTGGGATATTGACTCAACGATCAACACAAACTTCAGGGGATATATCCGCGAACAAGACCAAAAGGTATATATGATGGATGTAAATCTGATAGAATCTTTCCAATACGACTTCGGACAACCTGATTTCACTTCTGTTGATTCTGTAGCGGGCTATTCGGGATGTTGGGCCGGACAGGCACCTCTGATTATGACTCATAATACAGTTTGTATCGGGACCATTGGCAGAAAGCGCTGGAGTGTTAGTTACACCCAATATCTGAAGGCAAATTATTTTATTGAAGGGGTGGGGCCATCTTCGGGTTTTCTTGCGCCTATTTGTGGCAATGGATGTCCGGAGTGTGGATATAGTCTGAGCAGTTTTGTGCTCAATGGCGATACGCTTTATCAGGGCAATTGCAGCATTCCGGCTGGGATAACAGAACCTGTTCAATCAGAGCCTCTGATCATGCAAACCAGCGATGCACTTGAAATTCAATATAAGGATATTTCTCGCCTTGATGTGTTTAGCGCCAACGGAAGTTTTGTCAAATCTGTGCAGCCAATGGAAAAGGACCGACTTGTAATTGATTTTAACGGATTAGCCAACGGTATATATATCTATTATGGAAATAACAATGGCCGGTTGGTGAAGGGGAAGTTTGCGGTGCAGTGAGGGGAGTGAGGTTTTTGGTTAATCTCAATTTAAATATGGTTTTTGCTGAATTTCCCGATTTCAAAATCACACTATTAAAATGTAACAATATTTGCATCCTGTTTTTGTGAATTTAATCTTTACATCAGAATTTTCGCTAGACTTCATATATACATCAAAAATCTATACCTTTAGGTAAGCCAATTCTCTTGTTTTCACTTCCATTCTTTTTACTTGTCTTTTACCCCATTCTTCTTTTACACACATGGCTGTGATTACAACCTTTACCTGAACTCCAGTAATGGCATTGTCGTTTGATAAATGTAGAAAATAATTTCCAGATTTATTATTGCCTAATACAACTGATTTGTCATTAATTACTTTACCTTTTTTGATATAGTAATATTGAGCGCCTGATCTAAGTAATTGTATATTTTCAGCGGTAACTAAGCGATAATCGATGTCTTCTCCCGATTGCAATGTTGCTATGAACGATACACCTGTTGTCATAAGGCAGGCCAAAGGCCCATATCCAGGAACAGCCGCCAGTATTGGCCGCGCGCTCTTTGCTACAGCCTTTGAAGCCTCTTCAAAAGCTTCTTGTCCTTGCTGATCTACTCCAATATAATACCCCCATTGCACAGTATTTGGAGGCAAAAGAAAGTTTATTTCGGTAGTATCCCACAATGTGTGTAAGTAGGAAAGTTATTCTGAAATTTTTTGACCCTTTTACAGGTCAAAAAAAATTTCGGAGATAACTTTTCGGCAAATTACATACAATATGAAAAAAGAAGATTTGTTAAAT
>JANNEQ010000132.1:0-22380 GCA_031378885.1 Flavobacteriales bacterium | reverse complement strand
TTTTATAAAATAACATTCGACCCTATCCGGGTCGTTTGATCATTGCAAACAGAATGTGCTACAAACGTTTGATCCATTCTGGATCAGGAGATGCGTGTAATCAATGGGGTAAACGATCCAGGATGGATCGCATGTTTATAGGTACGATCTTGACTTCGGCGATAAACGACCCGGAACGGGTCGAATGTTGATCGGTCAATTTCTTAACTTAATGACATTGCCCGGAGGGACGACCTTTTGGTAGAGCGCGACAGAAAATTAACTGGCCATATTGTGGTAAAAAATCATTGATCACCTCACTTTGGCGGCTTCTGTTCGTACCGGTAAGATTCCCATTAAGTATATTAAATTTTAGTAAACCATTTAGCCTTTCAAGAGTTTATAAGAATGATTGTGTAAATTGCAGATTATTGTCGCAAATTGTACCCCAAACAATGAACCTCAAGAGATTAGTTTTTATAGGATTGTCCCTGATGGCCACCTTGCGCTCGGCCGCAGTGGTCTACACCTTCGACCCCGGCAATCACCTTCATGCTGTCCTCAACATGAACGATTACACCGACCACCAGATCAATATTTACCACGACGAACCCGCGGCCCATTGCATGACCTGGCGTATTGTGGACAATACGTGCCCCACCGGCTGGGACATGGTATTGTGCGACTGGCAAAACTGCTTTACTTCGCTTGTCAATACCAACGACATGGATTCAGTGTCCGCCGGAAATGCAGGTTTGATCAAAATTACGGTCAATCCTTTTGATATCGCGGGTGCAGGCTCAATCCATTTTTGGGTTTTCCCAACAGGAATGATGGACCAATACGTCGATTTCTTCTTCGATTTTGAAACGATTATTGCCAATGTAGGCAGCTTAAATGGCCATAGCAATTCAATAATCTGGAATACCGACCTTTCTGAGCTTCAATTTAAAAATGCACCACAAGGACTTTGGAAGTGCTTTTCAGCTTCTGGTCAGATGATCGATGAGTTTTATATCCGATCAGAATACCAGATGGTTTCCATCACAAACACCCGGAAAGGAATGTATTTACTCGTTTCCCCCAACAGAAGAACCTTTAAATTTTTAGTTCAATAGTTTAACCTTTTTCAACTCGCGCAACCAATGAAATTTATTTACACAGCCATTTTTTTTGTCTTTGTTTTTTCAGGTCGGGTACGATCGCAATCGAATGTAGAATGGATAGGCCCATCTAACGGAAGTATAATATTGCAATGCAATACTGAAAGTGTCCATTTTTCCGAATTAACCGGTGGTGTTACTGTTCAGGTAGATGAAGGAACTCCAATTCTGGAATTGGGGACGCCCGATCTTCCTAAAATTACGACGTCTATTATTGTTGACGATTCAAAGGAAATGAGCGTTCAGATTATTTCTTCTGATTACGAGGAGTTTTATAATGTGGATGTGCTTCCTTCAAAAGGAAATTTCTCCAGAACAATAGATCCGGCCACTGTGCCTTATACCTATGGAAGCACTTATGCTCAGGACGAATTTTTTCCCGGTCGTTTGGCTTCACTTAGCGAGGCTTATGTGCAGGGACAATTCAGAGGGCAATCGCTTCATTTTTTTCCGGTTCAATACAATCCGGTTACCAAGGTATTGAGGCTCTACCACAACATTGAAATCAACGTGGTGGCTACTGATGCTCCGGGGCAAAATCCATTGCCTGCCAATGTTCAGCCAAATTCTAATCTGGTGATGGATGAAATATATGCTTCGCATTTTATCAATTATCAGGAACATGCAGATCGTTATGATGCAATCAGTGAAATAGGAAATATGCTCGTGGTGGCTCATGCTCAATACTTCGAAGAATTGCAGCCATGGATTCAATGGAAAAAAGAAAAGGGAATTCCGGTTGAATTGGTGGATGTGGCCGATGTAAATTCTATTGCCGCTATATATGCTTATGCGGAAGGGAAATATACCAATGATGGTCTTACTTATCTTGTATTGGTGGGTGACGAAGATCAGGTACCCTCTGAGTTGGTCACCAATCCAAGCGGAACAGGTTATTGCGATGCTTGCTACGGTTATGTATCGGGCGGCGACCATTATTCGGAATTTTTTGTGGGAAGATTTCTGGTGCACAATGATGTTGAGCTCATTCCACTGATCAGCAAAATTCTGGAATACGAAAAGAATCCGGACATGAGTACGGATTGGTTTTCTGTGGCAATGGGAATCGGATCAAATGAAGGCGATGGAATTGGCGACGACAATCAGGCCGATTGGCAGCACCAAAATGGAATCAAAGAAGACTTGTTGGCTTTCACTTACACCGAAGTGTGGGAGTGCTATGACGGTAGTCACACTACAAATTCTCCAACTGGCGGACTAACCGCAGATGCAGCAGGTAATGCGGCAAGTTCAAGTGTTGCTGAAGTAATCAACAGCGGATGCACACTGATCAATTATGCAGGTCATGGCAACCACGATATTATTGTTACCGGCGATTTTACCAATACAGATATTTATGCACTGGACAACAACCACCACTATCCTTATTTTATTATCGTGGGTTGTTGTGTGGGCGATTTTGACGACGACTCAGGAAGTGGCGACACTTTTGGTGAAGCGTGGGTTAAATCGCAGGATGCTGAAAATCCAACGGGAGGAATTGGCGGTGCTTTTAGTGGCGTATTTCAGTCGTGGGCTCCTCCTATGGAAGGGCAGGACGAGATGAACAAGATCATTGCCAATATGGGACAGGTTCCTTCAAGACATACCCTTGGAAGTATTCACTACCATGGTTGCGGGTCGATGAATGATGCGTACGGCACTCAGGGAAATGATATGACAGATACATGGGTGTTAATGGCCGATCCAAGTATGCAGATCAGAACTGCATATCCATCGCAGATTACAGCAACACACGTTACTGAGGCATTTTTCGGTACAACCGAATTTACTATTACTTGTAATACCGCTGATGCCATGGTATGTATATCATTCAACGGAGAAATTATGGGTACGGCTTTGGTATCCGGAGGTGTTGCTGTGATTACAATACCCGTAGTTACCGAACCAGGGCAATTGCTTGTAACAGCTTCTTCATTCAATACCATTCCTTATCAGGGTGCCATTGACCTGGTTCCTGCTGAAGGCCCTTATGTGGTGAATGATGGCTACATGGTGGATGATTCGATGGGAAATAACAATGGTCTCTCAGATTATAACGAAACTTTGATGATCGACCTGGACGTAACCAATATAGGAATTGAATCAGCACCTGGAGTAACTGCTACTCTTAGCACAACCAATGCAAGCATTGTTATTATTGATGGCACTGAAAACATGGGGGATATTGATCCAGATGGAATGGCATCATTCAACGATGCATTCTCATTTGAACTCAATGGTGGAGTAGAAGACCAATCAGTTGTTATCTTTACTGTTGTTTATACTGATGGAAATGGCAATTCATGGACTTCTACTATTCAAGTGATTATTAATGCACCTGAGTTTACCTGCCAGAGTAACTTTGATATTGATGATGCGACAGGCAACAACAATGGCCGATTCGATAGTGGCGAAACTACTACTGTTTCTTTCAATGTGACCAACACCGGACACGCAGCAACGGCTGTACCAGTAATTGCTGTGCTTGCTGACAATTCCAATTATACCACCATTTCCAATTCAACTGTGGATATGGGTATTATTGCGGCAGGAGAAACTGTGGTGGCTGAGTTTACTGTGGTTGTTGCAGCAGGAGCGCCTGCATCAGAATCTGTAATGTTCAACTTCTCCTATACTTCAGATTATTATGGTGCTGATTGTGACATTCAGGAAGTCATCAACCAGAGTGTTGAAGATTTCGAATCGAACGATCTGGAATCATATAACTGGCAGCTTTCAGGTAATGCCAATTGGTTTACAACCGCCAACCAGCCTTACGAAGGCGATTATTGTCTTGAAAGCGGCAACATAAGCGGCAATCAAACCACCACATTGCAGCTTACTGCAAATGTTATGGAGGCCGGCGAAATAACGTTTTCTTTCCGTGTAAGTTCTGAAGGTGATTATGATTTTCTAAACTTCGTTGTAGACGGTTCGACCATTGAATCGTGGAGTGGTGAATTGGCCTGGGACACTTACACTTATTCCTTGAGTGCAGGCAATCACGTGATCAAATGGGTTTATGCCAAAGACGATATATTCTCTCAAGGTAGCGATGCAGCATGGGTTGACAATATTATACTCCCTCAATTGCAGCCGGTCAATATTACTGAATTGAGATCGGAAAGTACTGTGCTTTCACTTTATCCAAATCCTGCTGCTAAGTTTGCCCTGATTGGATTTACTTTGAGTGAGCCTGGTCAGGTAAGTGTATTTATAGACAACCTGATGGGTGAGCATGTAATTCAATTAAACAAAGGAAATATGGCTCAAGGCAATAATCAAGTTCCACTTGATTTGTCTACTTTGGCTTCGGGTATTTATTTGGTAAAAGTTCAAACTTCTGCTGAGACATTCGTAGCACGAATGGTAAAGCAATAGCTTGATTGATGATATTTTGAAAAGGCCATCCATTGGGGGTGGCTTTTTTAGTTTGCAATCCACGTCATAACTTGGAGGTTGTGATTTTTTTTCTACCAAAAGGTCGAGCTGCTGGGGCTACCAAAAGGTCGTCCCGCTGGGCAATGTCATTAAGTTAAGGTGACTCGAATCACAAAGCCCCAGCGGGGCGACCTTATGGTAGAAGTTCAGTGGCAACACCCATCCCCAAAGCCCCAGCGGGGCGACCTTTTTAGAACAAACCCGTAATTGCTACCAAAATGTCGTCCCTCCGGGACTTTTTGATGGGCGTTGATTTTCTTTTTTACCAGAAGGTCGTCCCGCCGGGACTTGTTTGACTGCGTGTGTTTCAATGCTACCAAAAGGTCGTCCCGTCGGGACTTTTTGACGGGCATTGTAATTTCTTTACTACCAAAATGTCGTACCACCGGGACCTGGTTACTCGCTGGTTTTTTGGATTTGTTAAATCCTTTCGATACAAAAATCGCCTGTAGGTAAATCCTTACATAGCACCCAATACAATAAAAAAAAGAATTTTGGATTATTCAATAATTACATTGATTATTACATGGCAGTCATTGTCTCCAGCGTATACTTTATTGGTTCGAAGACATCGATTCCAGCCACAACTATTTTTTCATGGTTTAAAAAACCAATACCCATTAAAGAATCTGCTTTGTAGCGCTTTTCACTCTTATACTTGAACATGGTGGTCCTGTCGCAATTGGCATAACCAGTGTCCGATATTTTTTTGCCCGATTCGTAAATCTCTGCCAGCACTTTTTCTCCCGTCATCGTAACATGAAACATAAGGTCTTTTTCGCGCAATGAATTGAGGAATTCCAGCGATTCCTGCAGATCTGTTTCAGTAGCAAAAATGAAGTGCAGATATCCTTTATTACCATCAGGGGCAGCCTCAGGAGTGTACGTTATTTGGGCAATGTTGTGAAGATGCGTTACCATGGTATATTGATTTTCTGAATGATTAAATACACTGATTAACAAGAAGCACATTTTGGAAGTAGCAGTCAATCGCCGGTTTAGTGGCATCGATTATTCTACTTTCATTTATTTCCGGATTGTCAATTCTTCATTTAATACCAATGTTCATTTTAATTTAGTCCATGCCGTAGATGAAATCATACAGTGGTAAATACCGAGAGAGTAGCTGTTTAGTACAATCAAGCGCAGCGCAGATTGGACTAAAACAGATACCAAATCGGTATAATTCCTGTCCTGTCGTAGGATTACCTTCATTTTTTTGGGTTTTACCGCGAAGGCATGGGTTTCAACATTATAAATGTACGGTTAAATTGGGATTGCGCGGTTGAATTTATTTTATTGGTGGGGGGCGTCGATTGCGCGGATTTTTTGATGGCGGGGATTGTTTGATGGCGGGGATTATTTGATGGCGCGGATTACCTTGTAGAGACGTTGCATGCAACGTCTCTACAATGCAATCCATTACCATTATTCCACCATTATCGCGCCATCACCGGTAATATTAGGTATCATTTCCCCCGTTTTTTCATATCGATGTATTATACATACTGGCTTGATGTTTCGTTTTGGCCTGTAATAGTAATAGCTGGCTTTGTATGGTAGTTGTTTTTTTTCCAGAAGCGAAGCAAAAAGTCAATGTCTTTTAGGGATTGTTGGCCAATGTCCATTTGGAAAAAGGGTAATTTATTCGCGCAATTGTCAATACAGAATTTAACTAACTCAACGGATATTTCCTCGTTCATTAACAAACGCATAATATGCTCCACGCTTAAATCCCTATCAAAATAGGGATTGTAAGGAAGTGGAAATGCCGAATTCACACCCAAGGCTATTTCACAACCACTTTTCGGATTGAAAAAAACCAATGCGGTGCTCGAAATTTTCGCGAAATCAAGCGGTTCATTTTCAGAATGGAAAAAACCTTCTTTACTTGCTCTGGTGCGAGCCTCTTCGTGTTCTATTTGTGTAAGTTTTAATGATTCATTATAGAATCTGGTATATTGGTTTAAAAAGTCATTAACCTTTTCAGAGGGCATAAATGCCATTTGCAGACCACCAGTAAAATCCAAAAAGGTTTTCATTTGCCCTTCTAACATTTCCTGCATCAAGCTGTTTTGATGGTCAAGAAAATTTACTGCTGATCTGCTTTGATGCGAATTTTTCTGGTCCAAAATAAAATCAGCATTAAATGGACGTTGATGAAATATGCCGGAAAACCACCATTCTTCTTTCCATCTCACTATTCCAATATAGAGAATGCTATCCACTTCTCTGAAGTCCTCACTATGAGAAAATGATTTTTTTGTCAATTTGAATTTTTTACCCGAGGCAATGTGTTCAATAAAAATATCAGTGGAATCTTGTCCTTTATAAAGAAAATGGCCGGATATTTTTTCGGACATATTAATAAAATCTGAATGAAGCGGGTGCGTACTTCCTAATATTTCGGAAACCCATTCTTTTCCTTTTAATGCGAGTAAACGCGTATGACTTGTATGAAGGAGGATGTCATAATTTTCATTTAAAAAAGACAATAGGTTGTCATCGTCGGGATACTGATTTATTATGTTTAACTCTTGTTCCTCTAAGTCAGTAACTATATCGTATTTGAACAGGTAGGTCTTAAATAAGAGTTTGGTGATGAGGTTGCGGGCAACGTAAAAATCATTTTCTGTGTGTGCTATATGATAGTAATTTTGAAGGACTTCGTTTACAGGCGCATACTCCCAGGCTTCTTCAAAAACTTCCATTACGGTTTCGGCAATTGGGATAATGAATTCATTCGAAGCGACAATGAATTTTTCAGTTTGAGCGGTATTTAAAAAGTACCAGATCAAAAAGCTGATGTCCTGCGTATTTATTTCTTCTTCCACGTAGTCTGTCAGATCATAAAACGGTAACACTTTTTTATAATGGCGTTTGTTGATTCTGATGAAGCTATTCCATATATTTGTATTTGAAATAATGTCTTCGAAATAGGAGGTGAGAAAACAGGCCAGTTGTTTAAAATCTTCATCGGTTATATAACTTAAAAGTGCGGATCTCGAAGTATTTTTCAGAATGCCATCATGCACCTGGTTGCTAATGTTTAAGTAATAGCTGTCGGTTAATGCCTGTTTATCATAAGGTTTCAAAATCAACCAATCTTTGATGAATATTCTTTTGGTCATATATTTTTTATTTTAAAATGAAGGAGCATAAAATTATCACGCCCTAAAAAGGATACCCTATCCCTAAATTGAATACAAGTGGTGTTGGTTTGGATAATTGCCCTTTGAAGTATTGATCGAGATAAGCATTGTATTCGTCTTTGGGTTGCCAGATCCAACGTTCACCCTGAATTTTTGCAGGGTCTTTGAGTTGAAATCCCAGGTCAAGACGGACAAGGAAAAAGTCGAAATCGAGTCGGGCACCAATTCCGGTACCAATGGCTATTTCGCTCATAAAACGATCAAACTCAAACTCGGCGTTCGGACGTCGTTCGTCGGGCCGTGAAAGCCAGATATTACCGGCATCCACAAAGATGGCTCCTCGAAACATCTTGGTGACTTTAAACCTGTACTCGAAATTTCCCTCCAGTTTTATGTCGCCAATGTTGTTGAAGCTACGCACATTGATCGAATCGCCTCGCGGGGTAATATTTCTGTAAGAGCCAGGTCCCAACGTCCGCGCCTGCCAGGCCCTGATGCCATTAGAACCACCGCTGAAAAAACTTTTTTCGAAGGGCAACACTTGTAAGTTTCCATAGGGTGCGCCAACTCCTGCATAACTGCGCAAAACAAAATTGTTTCTTTCATCTGTATTCAGAATGTTTCTGAAGTCAACTTCCAGACGCATATATTGCGCAAAACGAATACCTGCAAGTTCGTAACTACCCAGTTCGTCTTTTTGGGCTCCGGTAATGTTATAGGCAAGTTGCATGAGGTTGCCGGCCCCGCCAAATCCTAATTTTAGGTAGTAGTAGTAGCGCTGGAATTTTTGTTTTTGTGAGTTAATGGTCAGTGTGGGATAAGCTACACTCAAAATAAGGTGGTCGCGGTAACTGTTGTCCAGGAAAATGTCATTCAACTCATCGATGAATGCTTCAAACTCGGCTGTTTTTTTGATTTTGATTACGCTGAAGTCTACCCAGTCAATATTGAGGCGTTTGTTCTTGGATTTTCCTCTGAGCTCACTATACGACCAGCGAAATTGTGATAGGGTGCGTTCATAGTCTGGGCGTTTCTGATAACTCAGGGCGGTACTGATAGCAGTTTGCGGATCGCTTATTTTGCCCGAAAAATCACACCCGCGCAGAAGTGTTCGGGGTATGCGCAAAGTAAGTTCAGGCCCGATTTCAAATGTATTTAATCTTAAAGAGTTGCGGACATTGTCGGTTTCGCCTTCGGTACTTCCATTTCCGGCAACGGGTTGGGTGGCTTCCAATCCGGAAATGATCCGGAATTCCATACTTTCAGCTCCGCGAAAAAGATTTTTATGACGATAAACAAGGTTGCCATATATACCGAGATAACCTTCACGGTTGGTCATTTTTGGGTCAAAACCAAATAGCTGTCTTTTAGCGGGTGTAAGAAGTATACGGGTATCGAGAATATTTATATTGGCAGGTGTTCCGGTACGCGGAATAAGTTGTATGGTAGTCGCTTTAAATGCGCCCAGTTGGGTATAGCGCTTGTAAGTCTTGTCGATTTTATCACGCTGAAACAAATCACCGGTCATAAAGCCTTGAGTGCAGGCAATCAACTTGGCATTGATATCGGGTTGCTTATAGCACATTACATTCATGCCTTCTACTTTCAACGTATCGGACGGCACATAATCGGCACGCGTAGCGTCGTAATGGGTGTGAATGTCAATATTGCCAATAAAGTACTTTTTGTGTGGAAGTATCATGATGCTATCAGGGTAGTTGGGCACCGGAACCTGAGCCTGGTTGAGTATCATGTTTATATCTACCATGTGGTTGCCTACTGTGCTGTCAGCATCATATACAATGTAGTCCTTGGTAAATTCGTAATATCCTTTGTTGCTGAAATAAGTTGAAATTCCTTCGCGTTCGGCATCAAGTAAGTCCACATCGAAAATTAATCCTTCCCTTAGAAGGCTATTTTTCTGGTATTGCCGGAATCCGTCCAGCATGTTCGAATCGGCAATTTCATATTCAATTTTCCGCAGGTGATAAGGATCCCCCGGATATAGGTGAAAGGTTACTTTGCAATTCTCTTTGTCGGCCGAATATTTGACTTCTGGTTCTACCCGGACATCAAAAAAACCTTTTTTCTTAAGATACACTGCTATCTGCTCGGTGGTTTTTTTTAGTTTTATTGAATCGAGTAATGCCGTGCGCTCTCCTACAGTATAGGCCCAGAATGTATGCCATGTCTTGCACTCTTCTTTCGGCAATTTCTTTTTTGCCAAACGTTTTGCATTCTTTTTAATGCACTTTTCTTCTGCTTTTTTCTCACTGAGCTCGAGCTTCTTTTTGTCTACCAGAAGGTAGATTGAGTGATTCAAACGAAACCAGAGAATTCTTCGGTTGGCCTTTAACCTGGATAGAGCGAGTATTTCTTCGTCTGTTACCACATATTCCTTATTGGGGTTGTGGACTTCAATATTCTGGTATTTCAGGAAGGTTTGGCCCTCCTGGAGATTCCTCATTTTTTTGCATGAGGAAGCAGCAAACAATAATATGATTGCCGTAATGAAGATCAGTTTATGGTACAGACGTGATGTCATTATCTTGCAGCGCAATTTTGCTCAAAAAAAATGGATTTGGGCTTTTAATTACAAAAATGTTGCCGTTGAAAAAAGATTTGAAGTTAGTGCGATCGCTCCAACAGAAAAAATTCAGAAATGAAACGGGGCTTTTTATCGTAGAAGGATTGAAGATGGTGCAGGAGGCATTGCTATCGGAATTTCCGATACACAGCCTGTATTCTACTGATGATAACTTCGTGGCCGGACACCCTCAGGCCATCAGAATTTCGCCCACAGAAATGGATCAAATCAGTGCTTTAAATACACCCTCATCTCACCTTATTGTTCTTCAGCAAAGAGCTTCTGTGCCCTTAAATTCCTTAATTTTTTCAAATTGCCTTATGCTGGATGGAATTTCTGATCCGGGCAATCTGGGCACTATTATGCGATCGGCTGAGTGGTTCGGTGTCTCTCATATCTTTTGTTCGGAAGACACAGTGGAGTTGTACAACCCTAAAGTAGTTCAATCTTCGATGGGAAGTATTTTCAGGATTTCTGTGGTAACAGCAGATCTGACGGAGATCGGGGCTTATGTAAAATCTCAGGGTTTCAAAATTCTGGGAGCGGATATGACAGGTACATCCGTCTACCACTTCAACTTTCCTCCAAAAGTGGCTCTGCTTATGGGGAGTGAAAGTCATGGCATACGCGGTGGAGCGGCAAAATTGCCCGACGAGGTTCTCACCATACCCGGCGTGGGAAAAGCAGAATCGCTGAATGTGGCAGTGGCTACTTCTGTTATCCTCGCTGAAATGTGCCGCCAACGTTTGGCCTGACCCTTACTTTTTCAGGTAATAGGTTAGCGGCCTGAGCAATGGCTCCACTACATAAGTTTGGGCCAGAGCCAGTTCATTGTCGGATGTTCTGGCCCAGAAGTGCTCGACATCCCATGGCAATTCATTACCGTGCTCATCCAACACTCTTTTTGCAGCTCTTTTGTAATATAAATCCATTTTTTTGGATTTGCCGGATGGCTCTATTACTTCGATAGTAAATGTGGGCTGCATCATGAGTATAGAATCGCGAACTGTATTTTTCAATAAAGTGTTGAATGATTCAACGTGTACCTTTTTGAACAATAATACCAGATCGTGCACGGCGGTAGTATCAAATCCCGGAACAGGTTCAGTGAAATTCTGTGGATCGCTCTCTTTTCCCTTGAAAACAGAGACTGATTTATCGGTTGCCAATTTTACTTCGAAAGATTCTGTTGGATTGATATGATTTGAAATACGAATTTCAGAAAGATTGAGATTGGGATAAGAAAATACTCCGGTGTATCTCCATTCGAGTTCATCAGTAAAAAACCTTGGTGTTAAAAATCCGGTGAAGCCTTCCATGTGGGTAATATAAGCCTCTTCGCTTCGACCCAGACCTGGTATTTCCAAAAGCATATAAGTGCCCACGTGATCAGATGTGGCCGGGCCCACATAATAGATTTTAGCAGGCTCAGTGCCTCCTGTATATATTTCCACTTTTTTGCCCGATGTGGCCAGCACTGTCATGATGTTTTCTTTTGCCGCAGTGGCAATGTTTCCCCGAACACGCACTTTGCAAATGGTCTCCAGCAATACATCCATGGCATCCTGGCGTGCGTAATATTTACCGTTGAGTTTCCATAGCTTCTCTCCTGGAATTCTCTCGAGTAAAGCGGTTTTCCCGAGGTGATCGGCAATAAATATCTTGTTGATGGATGCCGTATCTTCTATGGCAAATTCGGTGAGTGGTTTTCCGGAAAGTGTGCTACCGGAGTTGTGCTTATAAAAGTAAAAGGCCAGACCACCTATTGCGAGAAGTGCGATAAAAAGTAAGAGGTTTTTTTTCATAAATTAAGATGCAACTGAAATTTGAGCCCACTTTTTCTTCCGGATGAAATATTGAGCAATACCCAATGCTACAATCATCAGCAATGGATAAACCGTGTTGTCGAATTTAATTCTGTTTTTCGAATTGTTTACCAATTCTGCATTGAGCTTTCTCAACTTGATGCTTCTGGATCGCACACTGATCAGTGCCTGATCGTCCATCAGGTAATTCATACAATTCATCAGAAATTCTTTGTTGTCGTAGATCACCTGCTTGGCATACATATCATATCCCAGTGCCTGTGGCATCCAGGTGCCATCTTTTGTAGGGACTACTTTATTGCGCACCACATCGCCATCGGCTACCACAATCATTTTGGTGGGAACGCTTTGAGGCTGGTATGCGAAATTGGGGTCGTTTTTAATTACATCGGTCAGGTTTTCTACAAAAGCTGATGGGAATATACCTTCCATGAGAAGAGCGGTAATTCTATTGCTCTGATTGCCACTTTTGAAATAATCCTGACCGAAATCTACAATGCCCGGGTTAACTCTTATGGGCGCCTTCATTTCTTTGGTCAGTTTAGAAGAAACCAACAAAGGAAATTTTCTGACAGCTCTATTGTTGTTCACTGTATCAATGCTACTGGCGAAATCGAGTTTGATCGGATCGAGATTGGCCGTAATAGGATGGGGGCTTTCACCGGCAAACATGAGCGGTGCATAGTACCAGGGAAACATTTTCATTTCGCGCTGGTTGCCTTTCGGGCCGGCATCCAATGCAATAGGCGCGCACTGATAATCGAGTATAAGCGTGCGGTTGAGTCGGGCGCCATAGGTAAAGAGCATAGGGAAAATTCCCAGATCATTGGTTACAGCCAAGGTTTGTTGTTGTTTCGCCAGGCTGTCCAAATCTGTGATGACAGGGTCTACAAGCCACAGCACCTTACCTCCGTTCATTATATATTGATCGATGAGTGTGAGGTTGCGCTCTGAGAAGGCACTGTCGGGTTTGGCAATAATCAGGGCAGCGTACCTGTTGATCCGCCTTGTCATTCCTTCGAGTTTATCGCTGAAGGCATTGACTTTTTCATTAATCTTCACAAATTCTATCGGATAACTTTCGTTGAGTGTGGTAAGGAAATCGCCCATCTCAATGTCTTTCAATTCACCTTCTCCCTGCAGAATGGCCACTGCCTGTTTTTCTGATTTGATGGCCCTGCGGAGGTTGCTCGCCAACTCATACTCCAGATTGTTCACCGAAGTGTTGATCATTGCATCAGTTTGCTCGGGCATATCACTTTTGAAAAACTGCACAGGTACTTCCTGACCCTGGTATTCAATAATGGCTCCCGGCCATATCATTTTGTAAGATTGTGTACCATTTTCATCAATGGCTATTCGGGTAAAACGAAGGCCTTTTTCGTAGAGAGCTTCTTCATTTTTTGCAATGGTTTTTTTGTCACCGCTTTCGTAGGGATCAATAAATTCATAATCGATTTTCCCACTGCTATAATCATTGAA
Source organism: Flavobacteriales bacterium (assembly GCA_031378885.1). GTDB lineage: Bacteria > Bacteroidota > Bacteroidia > Flavobacteriales_D > Sanyastnellaceae > JANNEQ01. The sequence goes on along the minus strand of JANNEQ010000132.1, from coordinate 8,747 downwards.
CTCATCGAGTTGTTCTTTGATACTCTGCTGGAGTCGTTTGAATCCTGCTGGAAATTCTCCTTGTAAATAACAACGCACCAAAACTTTGTCCTGAAGGTTCTCCAGCATTTCTTTGGTTGGCTCAGTAAGGGTATGGCGTTTCTCTTCTGTGAGATCTGCTTTAAAAAAAACAAACGACAGCACATAAGCCGCAGCAAGCACAATACCCAGTGAAAGCAACAGCCTTATTATTTCATTTCTTCCTGTCTTCATAGTTGAATGATGTTGATCTGACTTCGATGGGATGAGTCAATACCACGAGCAAAGGTGATAAGAGAGTGCCTATGATTATAGGCTATGCCCGCCATTTTTTATCAATAATAAATAGTCAACAGCACCAGGGCCTTTGTTCATAAGCAGATCCAGAATGGATAAGTTGCCCTGAAATCCATGTCTGTCGCCGAAAACCTGAGGATAGGGCGGAAGTGGGGGCCAAATTGCGGAAGGCTCAAAATCCAGTCTCAAATCTCTTTGCTCACCGGACTGTATTTTTTCAAAAGGAAAAACCAAATCCGTGTTGAAACGCGGATTAAAACTGGTAGGAGCAATTTTCATGGCAGCCAATGACCATTCGAGAATTTCAGCATTGAAAGTGTGAAGGTATTGCTGTGAGCCACAAAAAATTTGGGTAATAACATCAATATAATATTCGAAAAACGCAGATCTTCCATAGGCGGAGCGAATGGCGTGAAGGTAGGTTTTGCGCCATGTGCCTTCTGCAATTTTGATTTCCTTCACCGGTATCTTCATGCCTTTCTGGCCTTCGACCGGAATTGTAAGTACTTGCCTGCCATTCACACCGATTATTTCAAACCGGTTGCGAAAGGTTTGTTTGGGATAATTTTCATTGAGGTCAATAACTACTTCTCCATCCAGCAATGCGGCGTACCAATGTATGGGCGACAAACAACAGGAGGGTATGATGGTTAAGCTCAATGCTGAAATAAAGATGGAAGTGCTGGCTGCAATGCTTATTTCACCGTGCGGAACATCCGGCTCCATCTTATTCCCAAAGCATCGGCCGGCTGGTAATCTCTGCTCGGCTTGGAGAACCAAGTGAAAACTGGTTTGCCCACCACATGGTCTTCCGGTACAAAGCCCCAATAGCGACTATCTGCACTCTGGTGGCGGTTGTCTCCCATCATCCAATAATAATTCTGTTTGAATGTATAAGTGCTTGCAGCCTGACCGTTGATATAAAGTACTTCACCCTTTAACTCTACCTGATTGCATTCATAAGCCTGAATGACTCTTTTATAAAGTATAATATTGTCTGGTGTGAGTTCTATTGTTTCTCCTTTCGCAGGAATATGAATGGGGCCCATATTGTCTCTGGTCCATGAGCTGTATGGCGGTCTTCCGGAGTTGGGGTAAATAGCCATTTCATTGTCGGTATTCACAGTATCAACTTCTATCGATCTTACACCGGACATGGTTTTGATCTTTTCATATTCGTATTGCGTAAATGAAGGCGTTTTTCCGGCAACACGATCCGAGAGATTTACTTTACATTCATTGAAAATGGACTTCCTTGTTTTCTCATCGGCATCAAGATTATAGCTGAACATCATGTCCTTTGGATTCTCAATAGGTGCATTGTTGATATAAACCTGTCGGTTTATTATTTTCAGATTGTCGCCGGGTAAGCCGATACAGCGTTTCACGTAGTTTTCTTTCTTGTCGATTGGTCTGTGTTTGATGCCATACTTCTGTATAATGGCCCTTTTCAAAACGCTGTTGTAATAATCAGGTTTTTTTAAGTAGTTGGCCACGTTGCCCGCATTGCCAATAGCTCCATTGCGCACAATAGAATAATAATCGTGGCCTGCATATTCAGGATCTACGACAATTGTATCTCCGTTTGGGAAATTGAAAACCACCGGATCAAAGCGTTCCACCTTACCCAATCCAGGCAACCGGAAATAGGGAAGGCTAAACCATTCCAGATAACTGTTGGTCATGCCGCCCGGCAGTGCATTGTGCACAAAAGGAAAACTAACAGGCGTTTGCGGAATTTTTGCTCCATAACTTATTTTACTCACAAACAGATAATCGCCAACCAGCATACTTTTTTCCATGGAAGGAGAAGGAATGGTAAATGCTTCGATAAAGAATGTGCGAATTACTGAAGCCGCCACAATGGCAAAAACAATGGCTTCGCCCCATTCTCTTGCAGTACTTTTTTTCTTGCCCGTCCAGTCGCGCGGACCAACAAATGCCTGATTGGTTTCGCTATATGCAAGTTTGGGAATAGCCACCCAGGGCAATATGCCGAAAAACCATTGTTCTGCAGTGCTTCTTTTATTAAAAGCAATGCCCAGCTCTACGTTCATCACTACGAGCATCAATAGATTCACACCCGGACAAAGTAAAAGCAACAGCCACCACCAGGGGCGTTTGATGAGTTTCAAAAAAGGATAGAAATTCACCAGCGGAATATATCCTAATGTTGGATCTTGACCTGCGCGCTTCAATAAAACAGGAAGCGCCAGGCTATAAATGACGAGTAATAAAATGAGAATTATCCAGGCTATCATAGTTCGATAAAATCAGAATTTTAGAAAATCATTGATGGAGTAGCATCCTTTTTTGTCTTTAAGCCACTCGGCTGCTTTCACTGCACCCAGCGCAAATCCGCGGCGATTATTGGCCTGATGCACAAGGCTGATATTGTCTACCTGCGAAGTATAATTAATTACATGCGTTCCAGGAACTTCACCATCGCGCTGCGAAATAATAGTAAGTTCATCAGGATTGGCGGCCAGTTGGTTGACCCATTTTGTTTTGTGTGTACTTCTTGAGATGATGTCCTCTGCCAGTGTAATGGCGGTTCCGCTTGGTTTGTCTAATTTACCCAAATGGTGAATTTCCATCAAACCGGGCTCATACTCATCCAGTTTGTCCATGATTTCCGCAAGTACTTTATTGAGGTGAAACAATACATTAACTCCAATGGAAAAATTGGAGGCATAGATCATGGATTGGTTTCCTGACTCACATTCGCCGCGCACTTCCTGCAGGCGCTGGTACCAGCCAGTGGTGCCCACTACTACCGGGCAATTGGCCTCAAAACATTTGAAGATATTTTCTACTGCCGAATCGGGTTGCGAAAATTCAATGGCTACGTCAACTCCTGCAAGGTCTTCGGACTTAAAAGGGGATTCAGAACTGGCGCGCAATACTATATTGTGGTTGCGCTCTTTGAGTATGGTCTCTATTTCAAGACCCATTTTTCCATATCCCAGTATTGCTACATTCATATTATTGGTGCACTAATGTCCTCTTTTTCTTTGGGAAAAATATTTTTTTCAAATCTATAGCTTTAGGCTGATACTCAATCCTGTTGTTATACGTCCGGTATTCACAATAGATGGGTGGAAAGATAAGCTAAGGTCTTTGCCTATATCAAAATAGAACATGTGTGCGTCTACATTGGCATCAATGATCTGCAGAAAATAGATCACCACAAGCGACATGTAACTTAAATCCAGCCATTTATGGTATTGCTCCTGGGTGGTCTTCAGGTCAATAAGTGGATTGGCGGTGACAATGGTATTGGGATCGTCATCAACTTGGGCAATGTATTGTGATTTGTAATAGCGATAGTTTTTGGTATTGCTGATAATAAAACCTGTAGCGGTGCCAAGGCCTATGTACACAATGGGTACTTTCCAGTACTTGCGGCTATATGCTTTGGCATTGTACCACTGGCCTGCACCGGGCAATGCGGCTGAGTACAAGCTGGCTTTCAGTGGTGAGTGGGGTTTCATATTCCAGCGGCTCTGAAATGCCTGTACAAAAGGGCTTCGCACTTTTGCCGAAGTATCTGTAGCGGTGCTATCCTGAGCGAACAGCGAATTGGCTGACAACAAAACAAGCAAGGCACTGAATGCAATAAAGTTCAGTGCCTTGTGATATTTGGTGTATTTATTCTTTGTCTGTATACTCAAAGTTCAAGCATGTCTACAATACGCTGCAGGTCGTCGTCAGTGACAAATGGAATTTCCACTTTGCCTAATCCTGACTCACTTCTCACCAATTTGGCTCTCTTACCAAATCGCAATCTGAGGTCGGCCTGCATTTTTTGAAACTCCAATGGAAGAATGGTCTTTTCTGTCTTGAAGAGTTTGGGCGCATCATCTTCTTTGGCTAATTCTTCCACGCGTCTAACGCTCAAATCTTTTTCAAGTATGAGTTTATAGATTTTTAACTGCTTGGCTTCGGGTTCTGTGTTGATCAAAGCGCGGGCATGCCCCATCGAAATTTTCTTCTCGATAATTCCTATCTGAATTTCAGGAGGAAGTTTGAGCAATCTTACATAGTTTGTAACAGTAGTACGGTCTTTACCAACACGCTCGGCAAGTTTCTCGGTGGTGAGATTACATTCTTCCATCAGCCTTTTGTAACTGATGGCTACTTCTATCGCATTGAGATTTTCGCGCTGAATGTTTTCGACCAATGCCATTTCGAGCATGGCCTGGTCGTTCGCGGTGCGCATGTACACAGGTACTTCGTCGAGCCCGGCCATCTGTGCAGCACGGAATCTCCTTTCACCACTGATGATCTGAAATTTCTGTGCGGAAATTTTACGAACCGTAATGGGCTGAATCAGGCCAAGTTCGCGGATACTTTGTGCAAGTTCGCGCATGGCATCTTTGTCGAATTCCTGACGCGGCTGAAATGGATTGGCTTCCACTTGCGCAATGCGCAGCAATGATATAGGGCCGGCAACATTGCCGATTTCTGCAACCACTGCCTTTGGCTCTTCTACTGCTGTTTCAACTTCATTTGCCTTTGGTGCCGCAGGTCTTTCTCTCGACGAACCTGAAGCGTTTTCCAACAAGGCGCTTAATCCTCTTCCTAATGCTTGTTTCTTAGCCATTGTCTACATTGATATATTTTTCTTCACTCTTCATTTTTGTCATCTCATTCTTTTGCAGAATTTCTCTGGCAAGATTGAGGTAGTTCACAGAGCCTTTGCAGGAAGCATCGTGCATAATAATGGTCTGACCAAAGCTTGGTGCTTCGCCTAAAGTAGTATTGCGGTGAATGATGGTATCGAAAACCATTTCCTGAAAATGCATTTTAACTTCTTCAACCACCTGATTACTCAGTCTCAAGCGCGAATCGTACATGGTGAGCAATATGCCCTCAATGGTGAGATCCGTATTCAGTTTTTGCTGAACAATTTTGATGGTGTTGAGCAATTTGCCCAAACCTTCCAGAGCGAAATACTCGCATTGAACCGGTACAATTACAGCATCAGATGCGGTTAACGCATTTACAGTAACCAATCCCAATGAAGGTGAACAATCCATGATAATAAAATCATACTCATCGCGCACCTTGCCGAGTGCGGCTCGCATCATATATTCTCTGTTGGGAATGTTGATCAATTCTATTTCAGCGCCCACCAGATCGATGTGTGCAGGAATCAAATCGAGGTTTGGATTTTCCGTTTTGATGATCAGATCTTTGGGATTCAGGTCGTTCACCAGGCATTCATAAATCCCAGCTTTGATGTCTTTGTTGTCGATACCTACGCCGCTGGTAGCATTGGCCTGAGGATCGGCATCCACCAAAAGGGTTTTGTACTCGAGCACACCGAAACATGCTGCAAGGTTGATTGCTGTTGTGGTTTTTCCTACACCACCTTTCTGATTCGCAATGGTTATAACTTTTGCCATTTGTATTGTTCCGCTTTTTTGAACTTCTTAAGTAAAGTCCAATATTATATTTCTACTTAAATTTCAATCTCTTGACCAATTGAAGGTAAAGTAATTCTCAGACCTGCGTCTTCAAATTTCGATACAATCGACTTATGGTCTATTTTAATATAGGGGAATGTGTCGAAGTGCATTCCAATAATGTTCTTACATCCCACAAATTCTGCTGCTATCATAGCATCTTCCGCGCCCATAGTGAAATTATCACCCACACAGAGAATAGCTGCCGTGAGATTAAATTGACTTTTAATCAATTGCATATCCATGTGCAACGCTGTATCGCCTGAGTAATAGATGTGTTTGTCACCAAAGCTGATAACAAAACCCATCGCGCTTCCTCCATAAGTGCCATCATGAAGTACGCTGCTGTGTATGGCATTCACGCATTTCACTCTGAAAGAGCCGAAGTCTTTGGTACCACCTATATTCATTGGGTGATGGGCAATGCCTTTTGCACCATAATACACGGCTATTTCATAACAAGCCACAACTGTAGAATTGTTGATGGAGGCCAATTGTTCTGTATCGGCCACATGGTCCTGATGGCCATGAGAGATAAGGATGTAGTCTGCTTTAATCGATTTTAGGTCGATGCCAGCAGCCAAAGGGTTGGGGCTAATGAATGGATCCAATACGATATTAACGCCATTTGCGCTAATCTGAAAAGTGCTGTGTCCGAGATAAGTGAGTATCATACTTTATAGTAAAGCTAAAAAATCTGCTGCCCCCATTTTTTGGCCAGTGCGAAAGTACCGTGAAACACAAGCGTGGAACGTTTCAAGTTTTACACACTGGTATTGTGAATCGAGCGTTGATAAGTTTGAATCCGATACTGAAAATGAACGAGTTCACATAAGTTTTGTAACTGTGAATTGCCGCGTTTTGGTCATATTCAGTTGGATGTGTCTTTGTGAATGTTGATAAGTAGAAGGTGAATGAACAGGTTTCCAACATGTGTGGTGGGGATTGGTGGTGAATGGGGTATGGGACATTGGGTATGGCATTGTTGTTTTGGGTTATTTGCGGTAAATACGCGATGCATCGCATATCTGAAAGTCGCAGTCAGGTCATCAGCAAAACGCCCTGTGCCACACAGGCCGTTTTATAATTTTGGTTTGAAAGAATTCAATAATTTAAAGAAAGGTAACAAGAATACGAGTTGAATCATCCAAACCCACGTTACACTGTATGTATCGGAATTTAGAACCCGGCACCACCAAATAACTATATAACTGGAAGGTGGTAACTGATACATTGTAGTAAGTAATAGCCCCAACATGATGATTACCAGCATACCGAGTGTGATCAGGTAAACAGGCTTACTTAACCTGAAAGCTTTACGGGGTTTATTTTCTTGCATTTTTTCGCATATATTTTTATTTAAGAATATTTAAAATCGTATTTTCTTTTTTGACCGTTCGAAAATACTTTATTTTGGCGCCATGGAATGAAGATGATTTTGAATACTTCGATTACAATCACGTTCAAAAATTTCCTTGCGTGGATAACGAATTTAACCAAACCCATTAGATTAACTTGACTTATAACGGTCTTTATGAAGTTCCTGTAGAGCTGGTTCAACTGAAAAACCTCAGGTTTGTTAGACTTGTTGGTTGCTATAGTTTGTTGGATAAAAAAGACGAGATGAAAGCATTTAAACGAATGCTCCCTGAAAATTGTGTTCTCCGGTCTGACTTAATACTTGATTAATGTAATTAATCCCCGATACATCAAATGACAAAATTTCAACTTATTATTTTGTTTGTTCTTCTTGTGATAGCCATGAGTGCATGCAAGAGAGAATACATTGGTGACCACGACTCCAACTATATCGGTGAGTGGCATTCAGACACTATTTCTACCTCAACCGGCGGCAAAGAGGTGTATATTATAATTGATGGAGAGAATAGCGAATACGGTTTTTTATGCGACCTGAATTGTACTTCCTGTGAATGCGCTGGGCTTACCAGCGGTAAGGCTTTAATCAATCACAAGCACAACATTCTGATCATTGGAAGTGGTAACGGTGAAAAAAGGTATCATGTGAAAATAAAAACACCGCCATACATGGATAATTCGGGTCAGTGGATTTTCGTGTTGGATGGCTCAGGAAAAACTGTAGATATCCCTATGTATAAACGCTGATATGAAAGTGATAATAGAAAGGATTTATAAAACTGTAAAAAAATGAAATCAATATGGGCAAGCGCCATTGTTATTCTTTTCTGGATAATTATTGCGGGTTTGAAGATTCATTCCGATCAAGACAATTTTCCGGGGGAAAAATCAATTGCCGGAAATTACTTCAGGCATTGGACACCAGGTATTGATGGAGATTCGAAATATTATTTAAGTTTAAAAGAAAATTCCGAATACAAAGAACTCCTGGTTGTTCAAGACGTTCATGGAGGATTTAAAGTAGTCAGTCATGGCAAATGGAAGTTAAAAGGTGACACCATTATTATATTACCCGAAAAAATTGTGCAGAAAGGAAAACGATTTAAAGGAGAACACATTCTGCATTGTGCCCAACAAGATTCCAATGTATTTTGTGGAACTGATACACTTCTTTACAAAGGCAATGGACTTTGGGATGCAAAGCCAACACCTTATGAAGTTTATAAAAGAATTGAATAACCGTTTCGCTATTATTTGGTCAGCGCTAAAATCAATCCACAATGGATTTTGTGTAGACAGAAGAATATTGGCTTAAAATATTGAACTCAATCAGGGTAGGCCAATTGTACTTATTCGTTTAAGAACTCTGTCTAAATTCGTGCTCAAAGTTGTCCAGCACATAAACAGGTATTATATTCGCCACTTATGATGAACAACAGCTCTTTACAATACTCTGGTAACTTTTTAAAGTTGAAAAAAAGTAAAAAAGGATTAAAAAGGAAAGAAAGGAGTTAGGATTTTAGTTTGCATGCAAAAAAACAACTCCTTTCGGAGATCGAGGATCTCTTGTCAGCAAGTATAAAG
>JANNEQ010000080.1:0-44369 GCA_031378885.1 Flavobacteriales bacterium | reverse complement strand
TTCTGTCCGAAATAATACTTACTTTTGTTCATATGCTGTTTGTTGTGCAAAGACAAAACTGCGTCGAAAAGGGGAGTTTACTTGTTAGTAACTCCCTTTATTCTTAACATTAATATTATTTGTTTCGGACACTAGTGATTTGGAATAAATGAATAAATTGAAAAGTGGCATTATTACCAATATTTTCATTTTCTGAAAGAGCCAATTTATATAACAATTTTGAAGCTTTATTGAAGGTGATTTTTCGAAATGCTAATCTTTCTAATGCCCACACCAAATTTCTTCTTCCCTTTTTTAAACTAAATAATTCCTCCCCAGACTTATTGTTAAGAACCTTTTCCAAGGCATTAAGTATCTTATTTGGTTCTACTTCCGCAAGTTTCATGATGATTTTTGCACCTTGATCGGAGTTAAGAAAATCAAAGTTTGATAAAAGGCCATCTTCATTTGATATTGCATCAATCAAATGACGTGTTCCCTCTAACTTATTTAATTCAACAAGTCTATTGCTGAAATGTCTTGCTAAACCAAGTGAAGTAATATTTACAAAAAAAGTTTCAATATTTTCACGTGATAATCTATCTAACCTTTGAAACGCTAATTCTTCAACGAATACTTCTAAAATGATAAAGTCTCCAGTAATCTTAATAAATCCTTTATCAACAAGCATTAAAATAACTTTTTCAAACTCATCTCTTGTATCAATTTTACTTTGACTTCTAATAAATTCAGATTGTGATGAAAATCTATCATAAAATCCAACGTGAGTAAACAAGGACAACTCTTCTAAAATCGGTAATACTTTAAGTGCATTTAGTTCTTTTCCAAGTATTTGTATCCATCTTTCGGAATAATCTAAAGATAGTCCAATTTCACCTTCTGGAATTTTACCAATCATTGCAAGAGCATTTCTTATATTGCTATTCGAATTTTCAATGACGAAGTTCGTATTTCTTGGATTTCCAGTTTCATTAGATAATTTCTCAATTATATCATTTGCAAAATCCTTATCAATGAAATGATTTGCGCCTTCACCATCCTCAGTATTGCCTATCGATAAAAGACTTATGCTTGTTTCAAAAAAATACTCTTCAAAAACCTTCTTGTGAATTTTATAAGAACAATTATCAAGAATTATAATTTTACGCTGGTTTGATAATTTTAAATCCTGTAATTTATTTTCTATTGATGCGTAATTTCCAATTTCCAAATCATAGTAAAGCACCTTTTCTAAATTTTCATGTTTCTGAAAATTTTCATCAAGTTTCTTATACAATTCATAAGTCAGTCTTGTCTTCCCGGAATTTTTTGGCCCAACAATTCTTTGAGCCATTGAAGTGTTTTCTAAATCAACCCTTAATTGAGAAATTAGTTGTTTTACTCTAGTGGTAGGTTGATAAATTGTTTTATAATCTTTAGGTGTCCAATCTTTATGAAGTCTTAAAGGTTGCCATTTCGTCCTTTGATGCTCTGCCTCAGAATTTATTGCAGTTTTTATTGAATTATACAGATCTTTAGCTAATTCACTTTTTATTTGGGTTTTTTCCGAATAATTTACCTCATTCAACAAATAGGGGATTGCCCATCTAAATCCTTTTAAGTCAACAGGTAGTTCTTCTGCAGTACCATATGCAATATTCATTAATAAAACAGTTCTATCAAAACCTTTTTGCGACCACGCATATCCTGTTTCAAGCAGAACATTGGGATTTGGCGATTTTTTATCAATATTTTTTTCTAATAATCTTATTTCTTTACCCCAAAAATTAAAGCGTTTTGCATCAGCCCAAATCTTTGAAGAAGTAAATGTCATATCAACAATAACAAGATCTGATTCTCTACTTTTCCTAAGCATTTCATCAATTAATATTGTATTTCCAGGCGATTTTCTCATTCCAAAATCTAATTCAATATTAACCCCTTCCTTTTCAAATTTTGAGATTACAATATCAAAGGCCTCAATTATAAATCTTTTGCCGTAGATTTCATTAATGTCTGACTGGTATGCAAAGAATACTTTATAATTCATTTAACTTCGTTTAATTGATAAGTACGCGTTTCTACACTTGGCGGTAACTCATAAATATATGCAAGTACATCTACTCAAAACCAAAAATAACCCTATTCTGCTTTATGCATCTTTTCATTGACACATTGGAGTGCAACTCCATTATCTCTAGCTGCTTACAAGCTACAATTTGTTTTAATGAATGCCATTCCATGATCATTAAATTCAAAAAGCGCATTACGTATTTCTACGCATCATCATCCCTTCTCCGCCATCGAAAATACAGCCTCCACGTTTACCCACGATCAACTTTACCCAAAAAAAAATTCATTCTACAAAATCATCGAAACATTTCCCTGTCTTGTCGAACTATTTGCGCCTTTTTAGAGCTCGCCCAGATTCATCCACAAGTTTCGGTGGGGTAATCTTGGCTAACCCCCATTCTCAACCACCTTACTATTCTCCTTCAACTCCGCCTTCAATCTTGCTATAACTATTTACAAGGTATACTTTCCCTCCGATCCGCATTTTTCGAGCAACCGGATCCTTTTGCTGATCAGGGCGTCGCCAACGAGTTTTCGATTTACTGACTCAATGTGAGCGACTTGCGACCGTTCCAATTTGAATAATCCCGTGAGATCGGCTTGAAACAGGTCAGGTTTTTCCCTGAAAGGTGCTAATGCAGATTTATTTCTCGGCATTTCTTTAGCAAAATTCAGAAACTAAAATTTTTATCAAAAAACTTTTCTCAATGAGAAGCTCATGAGGAATTTTTGTAATCACTTCATTTCAATCGAGTCGGTTCATTTTGTTAACTGTTTTTTTTGTTAACCAAAATTAGTTAACAGAAAAACAGTTAACAAAATCTGGCGCATTTTAAATAATTCCCGCGAAAAAAAACCAAACAAAATTCCCACGAAAATAATTCCAGACAATGACCTGTTTTATGAATTGGCCTTTTGGCTGGATTCTTCCTGAAAAAATGAAATCCGTATGCCACGGGTAAATTCATGCGCCCCGCCAGGCAATGTCATTAAGTTAAGGAATTGACCGATCAACATTCGACCTTGGTCGTTTATCGCCGAAGTCAAGATCGTACCTATAAACATGCGATCCATCCTGGATCGTTTATTCCATTGTTTACAAACATCTACTGATCCCGAATGGATCAAACGTTTATAGCTCAATCGGCTTGCAATGATCCAACGACCCGGTCGAATGTTATTTTATACAAAGACAGATCAGTGCCTCAAAAATCTAATTGGCCATATTCTGGCAAAAATTATTGATCGCCTCGCTATGGCCGCTTCCAAATCGTACCGGTAAGATTCCCGATAAGCATCTTATTTCCCTTTAAATCCTGATCATGAAGTAAATCGAGGTCAATTTTCTTCGTAATAATAAGAGTAATCTATACCTTTCATATACATTTCCCTGCTGTAGATTTCATCTGTTAAACCATATTTTAGAAGTCTGTTCAATTCGCTGGTATCTACTGAGCTAATAATCATGGAATTCATGTAGTTGGTTTTGCTTATTTTGCTCCAATCAATGCATTTTTTGAGTTGCTTTTTCAGTATTAAATCCAACCAGATTCGTGTACTTCTGCCATTGCCTTCCATAAATGGGTGGGCTTTGTTCATGGCCACATATTTTTCTACAATCTCATCAAAATTGGTTTCGGGCATATTGTCTATTTGTAGCAAAGTGCGGTTTAAATATTGTGCATATTCAAATCTATACCCTCCCTTAGCAATATTTTTGGTTCTGATTTGCCCGGCAAAATCATATAATCCACCAAAAATATAGGCATGTATTTGTTGTAATCCATTGGCTGTGCCAACTTCTATGCTATCTACAAAAGATGTTTCAAATAGGGCATAGGCCTTGGTTTTGCTCTTACCATCAATGCTTTCCGGACTATAAGTAAACCATTCTATAAATCGGTTGGCATTTTTACTTGGAAAAGTTTTGCCTAATGCTATAATGCCATTGTAATCGAGCATATCGGTCAAACGTCTTTTTTCATCAGGTGCTACCAATTTCAACTGGGTAGTGACACTAACCACTTCACTATTCTCCTTTTTTAGTTTTGCTTTTAAATACTTCCAATAGTTACGGTTTTTGGTATAGTCATCCTGGTCTCGCAATACAGCTATAATATCCAACACAGAAAACCACCATTTAGCAAGTTCATTGTCCCAAATGGCACGAACCTCCCGGTCATCAAAAAAACGAATCGATATTTTAGTATTAGAGTTCATAGCCAATTTTCGCAAGGTTTAGTTTAATGGTTTCGTCCAACTTATTGGCTTTTTGCATTTGTGCAGAAAGTGTTGCAGTTGGTGTTTGCATTTTGTCGTCAAATGCAATTCCGTATTCGGTTATTTCTTTAAAGTCAATGTATCCTCCTGAGGCAAGTATATAATTGTTTTTGCGTACATCTTGTTTGTTGGCAGATTTACAAAATCCTGCTATGTCATTGTCGTCGGTTTCGAATTTCACTTTGGTTCTCCAATTGTGACGGGTGTCCGAAATTTTGACAATGTCTTTATCGCTTAACTCATTTTGTTTACGGCTTATCATGGTGCCTGATTCGCGGGCATCAATAAAAAGTATTTCGTTGTTGCGAAGTTTGTCGGCCGCCTGCCAGAGGTTTTTTTGCCGTTCCAAATTGTCGTTCATTCTTCTTCTTTAATTCTTAACTTTTATGTGGCTAATTTAGTTTTTCATTCTGATTATTGGTTAGAAAAGTCTTTGATAAAGTAAGTTCCACTTTATTCGGCTATTGAAACAGGCGGTTAGGTAAAAAGGATCAGTGGAATCTGGTTACGTCTATTACTCTCTTTTGACTTCACCAGATTCCTCACTCCGCTCCGCTGCGTTTCGGAATGACAGAACTTGGGGCTGTTTAGCTTTGACCTACTCCTGCACCCTTCGGCGAGGACACGGTTCGTAGGCCATAAAATGCGCAAACTCCATGAAACCCTTCAAACTCATTCACCGATTCGAATAATGATTTACACGGCAATGTCATTATATATGGTTTAGTTGTACTAATGAAATTCGAGATGACAGCGCAGCATATAGGTTAGCAAAGCACTCTTGCCACACCATTTAGCGGAGACTCGGTCCAGAGCGCTCACAATAGTCGAAGGTCGTTTTTGCATTTGCGACAAAGAGTATGGCCAATGGAACGTTAATTGGCCTTTGCGCATTGAATCCCCGCCGAGTCAATCCACTCAATTTGTTCCATCTCTCATCAACTTTTACGGTTGATCCATTTTTTTTATTTCCCCCAAACAAAAAAGGCCTGCACGAGCAGACCTTTTCGTTATTTCTTTTGAAAAAAAATCAATGAAACATCTCTTTTACTTTCTGGAAAAAACTTTTGTCTTTTCCTGTGGGATGGGGTTGGAAGTTGGGTGAGGTTCTCAACTTCTCCAGCAATTTTTTCTCTTCGTCGTTGAGTTTTTGTGGCGTCCATACGTTGATGTTTACCAGCAAATCGCCGTGGCCATATCCGTTTACTTCCGGAAGACCTTTTCCTTTTAGTCGCAGAATTTTTCCGCTCTGTGTGCCGGCGTCCACTTTTATTTGTGCTCTTCCTCTTACCAGCGGAATTTCTACATTGGTGCCCAAAGCAGCGTCAGACATATTGATGTACAAATCGTAATAGAGATTAACTCCATCGCGCTTCAACTCTGCGTGTTCTTCTTCTTCTATTTGTACAAGAAGATCTCCGGGCACACCGCCAAATGGACCAGCATTACCTTTGCCGGAAACATTGAGTGTCATGCCCTCGCCTACTCCGGCGGGTATATTTATTTCGATTAATTCCTCTTGTCTTTTTTGTCCGTTTTCGTCAGAATCTTTCGGTTTGGATTTGATGGATTTTCCTGCGCCATTGCACGTCGGGCAAGTGCTTGTGGTGGCCATTTGTCCGAGTATGGTGTTGGTTACTCGGCGCACCTGACCCGCGCCGCGACAAGTAACACAGGTGTCGTACTGAACGCCATCTGCATTGACCTTTTTGAAAATCTTAATTTTTTTGGTTACTCCGTAAGCGATGTCTTCCAAAGTCAATTTGACTTTGATCTTCATATTGGAGCCTTTCACTCTTCTTTGTCCACCGCCGCCGCTGCCGAAGCCGCCGCTAAATCCGCCACCGCCTCCGAATGCACCGCCGAAAATATCGCCGAATTGAGAGAAGATGTCGTCCATGTTCATTCCACCGCCGCCGCCGCCGCCGAATCCACCACCTGCTCCCATTCCTGCATGACCAAACTGATCATAACGCTGGCGTTTTTCGGCGCTTCCCAGCACGTCATAGGCCTCGGCCGCTTCTTTAAATTTTTCTTCGGCTGCTTTATCTCCGGGATTTTTATCGGGGTGAAATTTCAAGGCAAGCTGGCGGTAAGCCTTCTTTATTTCAGCCTCCGTCGCTCCTTTCGAAACACCCAGAATATCATAATAATCTCTTTTAGCCACTCGTTCTGATTTGAATTGGTTTATTCTCTATTGAAATATTATTGTCCAATGACCACTTTGGAAAAGCGCAGTACTTTATCGTTTAACATATATCCCTTTTCCACTTCGTCTATTACCTTTCCTTTGAGGTCTTCTGAAGGAGCAGGAACTTGTGTAATGGATTCGTGAAAATCTGTATCGAAGGGTTTGCCCTGGGCATCTATTGGTTTTAAACCTTTTGCTTCAAGGCGTTTCATCATTTTATGGTGAATAAGAGAAAAACCTTCCTTCACAATATTAATATCCTCCAGACCTTCATTGGCTCTTATCGCGCGGTCGAAATCATCCACTACTGTCAAAAGGTCTTTAATTACATCACCGGAGGCAGAGCCCATGAGCTCGTGGCGTTCGCGAATGCTGCGCTTTCTAAAATTGTCAAACTCTGCAAAAAGTCGCAGGTATTTGTCTTTCCAGTCAGCCGCTTCGGCCTTCCACTTCTCTTCTTCCAAGATATTTTCGGCAACTTCTAAGGGTTCATCAGGAGTTAATGCAGAATCATCAGCCTCATTTTCAGGCTGGCTTACTTCAATAATTGGGTTAAGATCTTCTGTGTGTTCAGTATTATCTGAATTTTCGTTCACCATTGGTTTAAATATTTTGCGGAATCTGCTAGTCAAGTTCTTTGCCATGAGTTAAAAAAGGTCAATGTGGCATATTGTAGCTGCCAAAAAAAAAGCCCCCGATTATTCGGGGGCGCAAATTTATCTCTATTGTGGTCGAATTTACTATAAACTCTTCACATGCATGTCTAATTGTTTGTGCAATTCAAGTCCGCGTAGGTTCTTGGCCAGAATGACTCCTTTTTCGTCGATAAGGAAACTCATTGGTATGCTTGTCACTTTGTACAAAGCTGCAGCGGCATTCTGCCATCCTTTGAGGTCACATACGTGGTTTTTCCATTTTAAATCATCTTTTGTTACAGCAGCCTTCCAGCCTTCAAGATTCTGATCGAGAGAAACAGAGTATATCTCAAACCCTTTGGCAGTCTTAAATTTAGCTTTGGAATATTTGTCATAAGCGCCAACCACGTTTGGGTTTTCGCGTCTGCAAGGCCCGCACCATGAAGCCCAGAAATCTATGAGTACAATTTTACCTCTGAGGCTTGACAATTTGATGTCCTTGCCATTCATGTCGGCCATTACAATATCCGGAGCCTGATCGCCCACATTGAGACCAATTTGTGGTGCCTTCTCAGCCATTTTCATAGCCTTTACAGGAGTTTCAACGGACATGAAACTGTAGGTTCCTACCAAACCAACAGTAATTAAAGCAATTGCAAATACTTTTTTCATCTTAAATTATTTCTTAAAAGTCAAATTAACGGAATTTTTTTCGAATCCGCAATGGCAAACATACTGCCAAACAGGAATTCTAACGCATTGCATTCACATTCAGTTGCATCATGACTCAATTCTTCTGATGTCGGCACCCAATGCCTTGAGTCTGTTCTCAATGTCCTGGTATCCTCTGTCAATTTGCTCAATATTGTTGATGGTGCTCTTTCCGTTGGCAGCCAGAGCTGCGATAAGCATGGATACACCGGCGCGGATATCGGGCGATGACATGGTAATTCCGCGCAATCGGGTTTCGCGGTTGCTGCCAATAACCACAGCCCGGTGAGGGTCGCAAAGAATAATTTTGGCGCCCATGTCGATGAGGTTATCCACGAAAAACAAGCGGCTCTCAAACATCCATTGGTGAATGAGTACACTTCCTTTCGCCTGGGTAGCGGTAACCAGTGCCACAGAGATCAGGTCGGGTGTAAAGGCAGGCCAGATTCCGTCTCTTATAGTTAGCATTGAGCCATCGATGAGGCTATTGATCTTGTAGGAATCTTGTTTTGGAAGATAGATATCGTCGCCCCTGAATTCCATTTCGATACCCATTTTCCGGAAGACTGAAGGGATTACACCCAACTCCGGTATAGAGCAATTCTTGATGGTAATTTCTGAGTTAGTAGTGGCAGCCAAACCGATAAAACTTCCGATCTCAATCATGTCAGGAAGCATTCTGTGTTCGCAACCTCCGAGACTATCTACCCCTTGAATAATGAGTTTGTTTGAGCCAATTCCGGTAATCTTACCACCCATGGAATTGATCATTTTGCAGAGCTGCTGCAGATAAGGTTCGCAAGCGGCATTGTAAATGGTAGTCTCTCCTTTCGAAAGTGATGCTGCCATAAGAATGTTGGCCGTTCCTGTGACGGAGGCCTCATCAAGCACCATGTAGGCACCTTTCAGGTTGGTGGCATTGATTTTATAAAAGCGGTCTTCTTTTAAGTGTTCGAAGGTTGCGCCGAGGTTTTCGAATCCGCGCAAATGT
This sequence comes from Flavobacteriales bacterium, assembly GCA_031378885.1. Taxonomy (GTDB): domain Bacteria; phylum Bacteroidota; class Bacteroidia; order Flavobacteriales_D; family Sanyastnellaceae; genus JANNEQ01. Next base: position 35,509 of record JANNEQ010000080.1, on the reverse strand, counting down.
GTATCGACTGGTCTTCTGCCAATTTTATCGCCTCCCGGTTCTGGAATATAGGCTCTGCCAAATCTGGCCAGCAGCGGTCCGATGATCATGATGGAACCTCTCAGCGCTCCGCCCTTTTTCTTAAAATCTTCTGTGAGCAGATATTCCAGGTCTACATCCTTTGCTTCGAAGGCGTATTTGTGTTCTTCTATTTTTTCCACCTTCACACCCATTGAAGCCAGAAGCTCGATGAGCTTCATTACATCTCTGATGTTGGGAATGTTGGAAATTACAACCTTTTCGGGTGTGAGAAGTACTGCAGAAATAATCTGAAGTGCTTCATTTTTGGCACCTTGAGGAATAACTTCTCCTGCCAATGACTTACCGCCAATAATTTCAAATGATGCCATATTCGGACAAATAATTTTGTACGAATGAACACCATGAAGTCGATCAAATAATCAGCATAAAAATTACTTTTCGACACAGGAAAGTAGAACATACGAAATAGTCCCGGGGTGACGACCTTTTGGTCAAAAAAGCGCGGCAGTCACAAAAGTCCCGGAGGGACGACCCTTTGGTAGAATCACAAAAGCACTGCCGTCACAAAAGTCCCGGAGGGACGACCTTTTGGTAGGCAAAACCATTATAAAACCTTACAAAAAAAATCTATGAGGAGATTCTAAATCCCCATAATTTTCATTTTCTTTCTGTCGAAAGCGCCGAGATAGGTAAGACAGAATTCCGGTCCTCCGGTGAGTCCTTCAGCTCCTTTTATTTTGCGCGTTCTCAGATCATAGCCCACAGATAAAGAGGCCATTCTTTTGAATTCAAAAACCAGAAAAGGATGGATTCCATCTCTGTATCTGTAATATAGTCCTCCACCAATACTGCTCGAAGTATTTACGCCGGTGTACCTTGAGTCTTCACCCAATCTGTAATTCATGGTTACGCCCAACATTATTTCATGCGCTCTTTTTTGCTTTTGAAACATGATGTCGGTTCTCATATCGATGTACTTATAGCGCTTCTTCTTGGCAAATTGGTAGGTCTGACGCATGTATAGACGATCTTCTCCGCGCAACAGAGGAGATTGTTGCTGGCCGGTGTGCTTAAAAGCAAAACCCATATCATAATCCACTTTATTCGCCCGCTTGTGTCTCCATGCCACTCCAAGGCCAAGATCTACCCGCGTTTTGGCATTAATAGCCAGATAAGATTCTCTGTTGTCGAGGCTGGGGTCGTATTGTATGCCGTCGTATTGTGAATCCCAGGCAAGGCTATTCACATCGACACTCCGTCTAAAAAAGCCAACCTGAAATCCTGCTGAAATAAGGTCCTTCTTGCCGGCCACGATGTGATAGGCAATGGATCCCAAAGCACCAAAAGACTTCACCTGTCCTTTGCCCGCATCATCCTGGTATATAAACAGTCCAGTGCCCAAAAAAGCATCTGAATATGCCCCTAAAATCTTGTATTGGGCGTCGAGTGCATTGGTCGTGTATCCTCCGGCGATAGATCTGTACTGTGTCTTGCGAAGCAAAGAAGCCCTTACCGTTTGTTCGAATCGGCCTGAATAGGCAGGATTGTACAACAGTGGCGAATTATTGAATTCAGAAAAGTGAATATCCTGAGCGAAAGAAGATATTGAAATAATCAGGAAGGCAACAACAACAGCAGAATTAAAACGAATATCGTTCATTCGTTTTACGAATTTAAAAGAAAGAAAATTATAAATTGGTAGATTTTTCTTCATCGGATCAAAAGTATTTCGCCGGTTTTTTTGTATTCCTCACCGTTTTCCAGTTTCGATTGGAACGTATAAAAATAACTGCCACTTGGAGATGGCTTTCCTCTTAACTGACCATCCCAACCATTGCCTGGTGTTTTGGTGGTAAAAACTTCTTCTCCCCAGCGGCTGTAGAGATGAAACTCCATGTTCGAAATCCCTCTTGCTCTCACGTATAATGTATCATTCTTTCCATCATCATTGGGTGAAAATGCATCCGGAATAAAAATTGGATCTTTGGGCAGAATACAAACAGATTTAACCAATGTATCAGCACAGCCCCCTTCGTTGCTCACTGCCAATTCCACCTGATAACTTCCGGTGCCCGGATAAGCCTGTGACGGCGAATCGCCCTGAACATAGGCTGCTGTAACACCATTGCCAAAATCCCAACTTCCGCTCACGGCATTTTGGCTGAGGTCAATAAAGCTCACATTTCCTGCATCTTCCAGGGCAATGCATGACACATTTGGTGTGATGCTGAATGCCGCAATTACCGGAGAATAAGCAGGGAAAGTAACAGTAGTATCGGTCTGGCATCCAAAAGCATTATTTGTAATGACTACTTCGTGATTGGTTCCCGCTGGTGCGTTCAATGTAGCTCCCGGATTGCCGTCCCACTCAATAGAATAGTCGCCGATGGACAATATCTCTGCAGTTCCAAAACCATCTTCACCAAAACATACACTGTCATTGGTAATGATTTCAAAATCAGGAGGTGGAATTACCAGAATAAAAGCAGAGTCCAGATCAGGATCAGAACAACCATCTGTAGTAAGAACGTAAATCAAACCAGACTGTGGTGGTACGGAAGTATTGGTATTGACCGGAAAACCGCCATTGCTCCATTGATAAGAGTAATTCAGATCGGGAGATCCGCCAGTAGTATTGGCCACAATTGTAGTAGCGGAGCCTTCGCAAACCGTTTCGTCGCTCACCGTAATGGTGGACAGTAATTCCGGATAAACAACCACATTTACTGTGTCGGAACTATTGCACAAAACACCCTGATAGGTGTAGACAACCTGATATGCTCCTGCTCCAATCACTGAAGGATTAAAAATAAGGTTAGGGTTTGTACCTGTCAGAAGCCCTCCGGGAGGACTAACCTCAAACGCGAAATCTTCATCCACAAAACAATAGGTGCTTTCCAGGTTGGTTATTTCAGCCTGTTCGAACCCTTCAATAGAAATGGCAATGCTGTCGGCACAACCTGCGGGACTTATCCAATTCACATAAATCAATCCTGTACCGGCAGACGATGGATCGAAAAGACCAGTCTGTGCATTGACAATACCACCTCCCGACCAGGTACCACCTGCTTGTAAGCCCGGCTCAAGAATAAGTGGATCTTCGTTTCCGCAAAAATTCAGGTTAGAAGTAGCGAGCCCTGCGGGGAATACTTTAATAAAAAAGGAGTCGGTGCAATTGTTTCGCGAATAAGTCACCTCATGGGTGCCCAATCCGGCGCCGGCGGGTGAGAACAAATAAGTTCCATTGCCCTGATTTAAAACACCCGATCCAGACCATGCTCCTCCTCCGGGTTCAGCCCCCAATTCGTTTTCATTTAAAGTAAAATTCGGATCATTAAGACAAAAATATAACGTGTCGTGATTCACTTCAGTCTGAAGGTTGAATATAAAAGTAGTGTCTACACATCCGTTAGGAGCTACATAGACTATATAAGTTGAGGAGTTATTAGGCGCTAATGACGGGTCGAAGAATCCGCTTATCGAATTGACGGCGCCCGGAATTTCCGAAAACCAAGTTCCTCCCGGAGGTTCTGGTGCTGCGCCAGTATACCAAACCAGGGGTGGTTCTTCAGGGCATGTGCTGTGAAAATTCCCTCCGATGTCAATGCCTTTTACGTTGATTACAAAGTCTTCCTGACAACCATTGATGGCGTAAGTTACAGTGACATTTCCAGCAGGAGCTTGTGAGGGTTCGAATACCCCGAGATCTCCATCTGTAATGCCAGGTCCCGACCAGGTTCCGCCAACAGGAGTAGCCATTAAAATTGCGCTATCCACAGACTGACAAATTGTATCGATGTTAATAGTGGCGCCAATATTCCCTACATTAACTGTAAGACTATCAGTACAGCCTCCCAGCGTGTAAATAATAAAATAGGTTCCGGCCAGACTTGGATTAAAAAGACCAGAAGAGTTGGTGAAAGACCCTGTCCATGTACCACCTGTAGGAGTGGCAACAAGCTGAAATGTTTGAGAACCCGGACAAGCCGCTGTTACATTTTCTGTTTGAATGGCATTGACAGTAATTGCCACACTATCTGTACAACCCTGCGCCTCGAAGTACACATAATTAATCCCTCCGAAAGCACTGTCGGGATCAAAAATATTGGTTTCCAATTCAATTCCATTGCCCGACCATATGCCTGCAGTATTGGCCTGCATGGGGATATCAGCGGCCGATTGACAAACTGTTTGAGGTGGTGTAAGGATAAAATCGCCAGCAACGGTTATCGTTACAGATTGACTTGTGGTATTTCCTGTTTCAACTTCTGTAACGCTTACAGTATAAGTAGTTTGAGTTGTTGGAAAAACAGTATGCGGGCCTGCTCCGGCAGGTACTCCATTGTTCCACAAATAGGTGTATGTAAGGCATCCGGTAGTGGAAGCTGTAAGAACAACAGGAGCTCCGGAACAAACTGAATTGTCGCTGGCAGCAAGGGTAGCAGTCACTCCACATGCGTTGAAAAGGAATGAGGTATTGAGGGTAAATTCATGCAGTTCGCCGCATTCATCCGGAATTTGGATAATACAGGTCACATCAAAATTGCAGTTGAATGAAAAGTCTTCTGCCATGCTCAACACCACGCCGGAGGTCAGGTTATTAACACAAGTCGGGATCACATTTTGAACCGCCTGATCGACGCCGTCGGCAGTTACAATCCATTCTGCCGTATCAAGCCAATCGCAGGGAATAGCTTCAGAGAACGCTACAGCAAGGTTGTTGTTTCCGCAGAAAGGATCGGAGGGAACTGAGATCAAAGGCGGCACAGGAGGAGGTGCATCGCTATCCCATTGTAAATTAAATCCGCACGAAGCAATATTCTGATCTGAAGTAAATACCACGGTTACCACTCCTGAATTTGCCACTAAAACCGGTGGAAGAGTTGTACCGGTGAATTGCCCCAGCAAAGGCGATCCATTGTCTGGTCCATCGTAGAGATATACAAAGTCTAAACCGGGTTCAGTACAAAACAAATTGAAGAAAGTGAGGGTAATTGGGCCACCGCCTTCGATTACGGTGGTAATATTCTGGTTCATTCCGTACACATTGTCGGGACCACCGGTGTCGTAAAGGATACCCTTACACAAAGAGATGGTCGTGTCAGACATATTAAACTCAGGCAAATCCTGAGAAAACATCCAGCAAATGGAGCCTAAAAACAAGGCTAAAGTGATAAATAGAGATTTCAAGGGATAAAAAATGTCAATGAAAAAATCAATTAACGTTAAAAATTCACTCAGCCGCGAAGCTACAAAATTTTACAGAGAATCGACCACAGCAATCAAAGGAGTTGTTATTTCATTGCTCCAATTCCCCGCTCTATCGCGAATTTGAATGGTCAATGAAGTGGATTCCTGCGACCCATTTCCCATTAAAAAAAGAGGATTTAGTTCCAGAAGATAGGTTCCTTTGACATGAAGTTCTTTTAATTCGGGTGTCATTGGAGGAATATGATACCAGTCAAACCCTGTGAGTCTGGAGTCTTTTAGTCTGAGGGAATAATTGTCCGGGTCAGTTTCTCCCAGATCACCCTGCCAATCTTCGTAGTCAAAGGTTACGATAACTGAGTTGTTAAATTGCTCAACTGTATTGTCGGAGACGGAGACAAAAGAAATAGATGGATTAACAGGATTGGTATCCTTCTTTTTGCAACCGGCTATTGAGAACAAGGCAGCACAAAAGATGGTAGCAGCGCAGAGATATTTAGAAAATCGTAACTTCATACTCATTGAACTTTAATTGAGAAATACAAATACCAGAAAGGACTGCTCGAATCATTGGGCACTTCAGTAGAAGAAGTTTGAACTCCATCATTCAGATAGGTTCTCAGATAATAAGTATTGCCGCTTGTAAGGGAGCTTAGATTGATGGTAGCCTTGTAAAACATTGTAGTAGGAGACGAGCTGAAATCCAGACCCTCAATTGACGGGGAAAGCACAAAAGGAGATTCGGCTGCCGGGCTGAAAAGTGTTGCACTGGGTGAAACTTTTAAATGGATCGATTCAAACTCATTCACTCCTGCAATGTCGTCGTAGGCGGCAATCCAAACGTCTACCATTGCATTTGGTACCATGATGGCACCAATATCAAAAGGACTGTTCGGGTCTCTTGGATAAGGCGTGGTAGTATTGCCCTGCGGAAAAATGGCCAATGCATAAACTATCGGAGCAGTATTGGCTTCTGCCGATGGGGCGGGATTGCCGTACATATCCTTAGCGCCCTGATTAATCCAATCGGTAATTTTCTGGATATACATGGTACTATCCTGGCTCCAGGATTCATCGAAGAGCAATGGCATCTTCCCGCTGGTATTGGGAATAAAGTATGTTAATCTTTCATGAAGAAGAGATGCCACTGCATTTCCGGGAACTACACGATGCACAAATGAATTATTTGCATCATTGGTAATTACAGGCTGATTGACCAGCGTATTATAAGAACTGGCTATTGATCTGAATTCAGGTTCAAAAGTTCCATCATGACAACCGCTGTTTGCGCAGGTCGGACGAAAAACTTTTGCGTGCAGCCATGCAAAACTTCCTTCGGGTAAATTATTAATCGAAGGATTTTCGTTGTTTACCGGAGTAACAATGTTTTCGTAAGGATTCTCTGGCTCATCTGGTTTGCATGACACAAAGGCCATCGTTGAAATGCACAGAAAAATAGACAGTTGAAATAGCCTGTTATTACCCATCATCATGTTCAGATTAAATCAAAGAATGAATGAATGCCGGGATCGACATACCCGGCCTGCAGCACTTCGTTTTTCACGCCGAGAATTTCAGCTATTGTCAACATGGCGTCACTGGCTTGTCCTATGGGATTGCCTTCACCACCTATTATTTGATTTGCGGGCAAGTCAGGATGTCCTGCAAGCAACGACCAGATCCGATAAGAATTCTCATCGCTGTGGTCGTAAGCGAACCAGCCATTTGCGTCGGAAATATTATTGGGCTCGTCATTTCTGCCACATTCAGGTATACAAATGATGGTAGTATTTCCGGCAAGATCCGGATTAGATTGTATCACATTCCACAAATGCCCTACGGCGTGATCGGCTCTATGCAATGCAGCCACATAAGAAGTAAAATTACTGTGACAACTGTCCACATTACTCAGGTTGACACACATAAATGCAGGCTTGAAATATTCCATTACCTCGCAGGCGAATCCAACATTGGCAAGGTCGCCATTGTCTGTAACGGGTGGAATATTTACTGTACCATCAGATACTTTCTGGTACATCAGGTCTATAAATGTTTTGATATTTTGCTTCTCTTCTTCGGTATTTCCAATGGCGGTAAGTGCGCCTCCGTTTTGCGAAAAATTATTGTCCAGAAATGCCTTCAACTTATACATTGGCGACAATTCATTTTCCGGATGATAGATTTTTCCATTGCCAAAATGCTGGCGGGTCTGATCATTAAAAGTAACGAGCGGGGCAAAAAAGTTTGCGCCATAACTGATACCATAATCAGGATTTCCACTGTAATTGAGCAGAGGCAGTGAGCCTTCAATTCCATTGCCCACAAACCACATATCTGTGGCGCCATAACCACCATGTCTTCTGAGATATTCGAAAATTGTGGGATACAATGGTCTTTGTTTGAGTCCCTGTCCATTGACATTCGCTCCCTGAATAATGGAGTTCAGTCCTCCAAAATGTCCGTTGGAAAGTGCCCTCACTTCGCTGAACAAAGTTCCTGTAGATTGAATCGAATTCGACAAAATCGGAGGAATCGGATTGATACCACCATCACCTGTTCCATATGCAATTTTGAGTACCGGTGGTGCGCCGGCGAGCATGTTATACATGATGTTGCCCGCATAGGGCTCGTTCACCTGAGAGTCGTCCAGATAGCGCATACCCACACTTTCCTGGTGCCGGACTCCACCGGCAAACATTACCAGAATGACGTGTTCCGCCGATCTGTTTCCAGAGGAGGCGAACAATCTGCCACTTGGTAGAATATAAGGCGCCGCCACCGTACCTGCCGCTGTGAGCGCCGATTTGGCAATAAATTCTCTTCTTTTCATGTTGCTGGTATTTAGGCGGTTTAGTAATATTGATATTCTGTGCACAAGGCGAATGAGAAGAAAATAAGTTCAGGTGTCATGTAAGAATTATTTTGAATAAAATTCTTTACCCACGACTTCTCTGCTTCATTGGGCAATCTAACCAAAAAACGTTTGTAGGTATTCTCAATAAAAAGATCAATGTCGGACACCATTTCATCGTAAGTGGGCAATTGCACAGCTTCATCGTTGAAGAAGTTTGAAATAAGTACTTCACGCGCCACCTCCTGATCGCCAATACTTCTGAATGCCTGATCGAGTTCAAAAACTGATTGGCTCGAAATAGCTGTTTGAAAAAGATTGGTATGTAAAATACTTATGAATTGCGCATTTGATTTTTGTTTGTCCTTTTCGGCAGAACTTCCCACTAAGTTCACATCATTCAACTCGAATGTAGTGAGTGCTTCCTTTTTACAGGACGAAAGTGTGAGGGCCACAGCAGCGAGGGCTGCAGATGCGCTGGTCAGTAAGTTGTTGGCCGAAACAACTCCGGTTGCTTCAGGCCCTTTATCAAAATCCTGCATATTCATCGCTAATTACAATTTTTTTCTGAACTTTTTGAATATCCTGACCACTATTAAAATCAGTAAGTCTGGTAATAATCTCTGCTGTTGAAGGCTCACGGGAGAGTAAACTCAGATAAGCCCATCTCACCATACCTTCTGCAAACTCAGCCGACTGAGTGAGCACATCGAGATATTCGTTTTTGTTGTTGATTACCTGCCCGAACAACACGCCACTTCCATTGTAGTCGATGGGCGCATAAGCTTGCTCCAATTCTGCCTCAGTTGGGAAACGGAAAAACAGGTCATCAAAACTCGCATTGATAAAATTAAATGTGTTCATGTTTATTTCATCATAAACAGTGTTATTACACATTCGGCGACACATTTCATCTATGGCAATGACATCCGTTTGAAGGAAGGTTCGGCTATCTATTACATCTTTTACTTTAAGGGCAGTCCCCATATTCACTTCATACGCCAGAATATTGCCGTTGAGAGAGTCCTGAAAGGCAATTGCCTGATACAAGCCATAGGCTTCATACAAATCTGCTTCAGAAGCACCATTGAGGAATCTTGCTTTATGGTCCTCATAAATTTTTCTGAAATATGCCTTGGTATATGAGCTATCTCCAGGCGTTTCCACTGTAGAAAACATGAGTTTGTCCACAAGTGCTTCTCTGGCTGCGGCACTCAAATCGCCATTCTCCAGAGCTGCCACATCATTGCTCATTTCCACATCATTTGGCTCACGTCCGATAAGATCAATGTAAAGTCTGTTCACATAATTCTCCACCAACAGGGTAGGCACTTCGCTATATGGCGGAATATTATTATTTTCAAAAACAACTTCTTCCTGCTTTTTACAAGAAAATACAACTAAAACAAGACAACATAAGAAAAAGCGAAAAAGGACTATCCTCATATCTGGTTGGTTTTGCGACTAAAGTAAGGATGAATAACTTCAACAACGTACACATCACCTGAAAATTTTACCCAATGGTAATTTAAAAGTACCGAACTCTTAAAACAAGGACTCGAATAGTACATTTGCCGCATGTCAACACATAAAGAAATCAAAAGGGTGACTACGCGCACCCTTCAGGAGATGAAACTCAAAGGAGAAAAAATCTCCATGCTTACCTCTTACGATTACAGCATGGCAAGCATTGTAGATGGCGCAGGTATTGACGTCATTCTTGTGGGCGATTCTGCCAGCAATGTAATGGCCGGACATGAAACCACCTTGCCCATTACCCTGGATCAGATGATTTACCACGCCTCTTCTGTGGTAAGGGCAGCAAAGCGTTCGTTAGTGGTGGTTGACTTACCATTTGGATCATATCAGGGTAACTCCAAGGAAGCACTTAACTCATCCATAAGAATTATGAAAGAATGTGGAGCCCATGCGGTGAAGATGGAAGGTGGCGAAGAAATCAAAGAATCTATACAAAGAATATTGTCGGCCGGAATTCCTGTAATGGGGCACTTAGGTTTGACACCTCAAAGCATTTACAAGTTTGGCACTTACCAGGTTAGAGCCAAAGAAGAAGAAGAAGCCGCCAGACTTATGAGCGATGCAAAACTTCTGGATAGCTATGGTTGTTTCGCTATTGTGTTGGAAAAGATACCAGCCAGACTTGCCGCTGAGGTAACTGCCTCTATTGAGATACCCACAATTGGCATCGGAGCAGGATCTGAAGTAGACGGACAGGTATTGGTGGTAAATGATATGCTTGGAATTACCCAGGAATTCAGCCCCCGGTTTCTTCGCCGTTATATGAATGCCGGAGAGCAAATGCACAATGCTGTTCAGCAATTCATTTCCGATGTAAAAAGCCGTGACTTTCCAAACAAAGACGAACAATATTAGACCAAACAGTGTCTTGAAGTGTTAGTTTTGCGGCCCAAATCAGAAGCGATGATTTTTTTATCGCATAAAGAAAACAAGTATTTATGGCAGAAATTAAAGATTCCAATCCGGGAAACAGAGATTGGAAGACCATTCCCAGAGAACCCATTATCATGAGCACCGTGGAGAATCTCCGCGTACTCTTCGAGGACAACCACATTATTGCCATCAACAAACGCAATTCCGATATTATTCAAAGTGATATCAGTGGCGACCGCACTTTGTGTGATGTGGTGAAAAGCTATGTAAAATGGAAATTCAACAAGCCCGGGCTGGCCTTTATCGGCACTGTTCACCGTCTTGACAGGCCAGTAAGTGGCATTGTACTTTATTCCAGAACCACCAAGGCTTTGAACAGACTCAGCAATATGTTCAAGTTTCGTGAGGTCCAGAAAACCTACTGGGCAATAGTAAAAGGTGTTCCGGAACAGTCTGAGGCACAAATTATCAATTATTTGTGGAAGGATGAAAAACAGAATAAAACTTTCGCCTTCGATACTCCCGCCCCTGACCGCAAAGAATCAGAACTCAGTTACAAAGTAATTGGTGTGGGAGACAATTATACCTTCATAGAAGTTTATCCCAAAACCGGACGTCACCACCAGATCAGAGCAACACTTGCCAGCTTGGGATGCCCGATCAAAGGCGATATAAAATATGGCAGCCGGCGCACCAACGACAATGCGTCGATACATCTTCACGCCCGCAAAATTGAGTTTGTGCATCCGGTTAAAAAAACACCGGTTACGATTATAGCTCCGCCACCGGAAGACAATCTTTGGGATGAATTCCTGAGGATTTCTCTTCTCCATGAAGAAAAAATCAATCAGAACAATCCAGATAAAATTTAGATAATTACGAAATCAACATTCGAAAAAAGAATTATGGAAGCAAAGGAACATGTGAAGTGTCTTATTATAGGAAGCGGACCAGCCGGATATACTGCTGCAATTTATGCCGCAAGAGCAGATATGAAGCCTGTACTATATCTTGGAAATCAGCCGGGCGGGCAATTGATGGATACGACTGAAGTAGATAACTTTCCTGGATATCGCAATGGAGTAAAAGGTCCGGAAATGATGGAAGACCTTATGGAGCAAGCGAAGCGATTTGAAACAGACGTAAGAACAGGATGGATCACAAAAACTGATTTCACCGGTCCTGTGCATTATGTAGAAATCGACAATGGAAAACATACTATTTCGGCCAATACAATCATTATTTCAACAGGTGCAAGCGCCAAGTGGCTTGGATTGCCCAGTGAAACCAGATTGCGCGAAGCAGGTGGCGGTGTAAGTGCCTGTGCAGTATGCGATGGATTCTTTTACAGGGGACAGGATGTGGTTATCGTAGGAGCCGGCGATACGGCGGCAGAAGAAGCAACCTACCTGGCCAAGCTTTGTAAAAAAGTTTATATGATTGTCCGGAGCGACAAAATGCGTGCCTCCAAAGCCATGCAGCACCGCGTAATGGAAACTCCAAACATCGAAGTGCTCTGGAACAGCGAGACACAGGAAGTACTTGGCGATCAGGGTGTGGAAGGAGCTTTGATTAAAAATACAAAAACAGGAGAAGAGAGAACGCTAACAGTTACAGGATTCTTCGTTGCCATTGGACACAAACCCAACACCGACGTTTTTAAGCCATGGATCAATATGGATGAAACAGGATATATTCTCAATGTACCTGGTTCTTCCAAAACAAATGTGGAGGGAGTATTTGTCTCTGGTGATGCCGCAGACAAAAATTACCGTCAGGCTATAACAGCGGCGGGAACAGGCTGCATGGCCGCACTCGATGCAGAACGCTATCTTGCGGCAAATGGAATTCATTAGTGGCGCGAAGTTTGGCTCAACTAAATAACAACACAATCGTTCATGAGAGTTAAAACCAAATTTATTTCAGCCATTTTCCTTCCACTTGTTTTTTGTCTGGCTGCCGGATTTCAAACGTCATCCGTCACTATTCCCAAAGATGAATTGCTGGGCAAATTCATTCCTGCCAAACATACCGATTTCATTAAAATCGAGAAACAATATTCCAGCAAAGAAGGAATTTATTTGCGAAAGCAAGCTTATGATTCATTTAAAAAACTGTTTGCAGCCGCCTCGAAAGAAGGTGTTCAACTCGTTATTATTTCTGCCACACGAAACTTCGACTACCAAAAGTCGATATGGGAGAAAAAGTGGTTAAGAAAGAATTATAAGGGCTGGAGTGATCTTCAAAAAGTGAATGACATTATGAAATTCAGTTCCATGCCCGGCACAAGCAGACATCATTGGGGAACTGATATTGACCTCAATTCGGTAACGCCCTCTTATTTTGATTCTGGTAATGGGAAAAAAATTTATGATTGGCTCGTAAAGCATGGCCCGGAGTATGGATTTTATCAGACTTACACCAACAAATCAGGCGGAAGAACAGGCTACAGCGAAGAGAAATGGCATTGGAGTTACCTTCCATTGGCTTCTGTTTATCTCAAGCAATACAACGAAACAGTAAGTTATTCTGACTTAAAAGGGTTTTCGGGAAGCGGTTCTGCAGAAGCAGCCAAGTCAATCGAACTCTATGTGAATGGCATAGATTCTTCTCTAAAGCAGTAATAATCAGATTCAATAAAACCAAAAAGAGGCTATCCGATGGATAGCCTCTTTTCTTGAAGGGTGATCGATGGGGCTCGAACCCACGACAACCAGAACCACAATCTGGGGCTCTGCCAGCTGAGCTACGACCACCATTTTTGGAGGTGCAAAGAAACAAAGATTTCTTTTTTATACCAATAGCATTTTTTTTTCGGGTTAAAATCGTCTTCATTGTAGCTTGGCCGCGTAGTTTGACGCTTATCGTGAACCAAAAAAAATTAAATATCCTGTTCTTGTCGAGCTGGTATCCGAGTAAAACCCAGGCCACTTTGGGAAATTTCGTCCAGCGACACGCGGAGGCAATTTCCACATTGCACGATGTTACCGTGCTTTATGTTTCGAAACTCAAACTGAAAGATGGTAATTACCATATTGAAGATGAGGTGATCGACAGAGTGCGCACCATACATGTTTATTATCAACCAGGATTTTTTTCAATCGGGAGAAAATTGACTGCCTTCAAAAAAGGTCTGGCTTATCTGGAGAAACAAGTCTCTACTCCTTTCGACCTGATCCACCACAATGTGATCTGGAGCAATGGCTGGCAAGCCTTATGGGCCAAACGCAAAATGAAAATTCCACTTGTGGTAACCGAACATTGGACTGGTTACGACACCAGGTCGCGACCTCATCCGGGAAAAAAAGTGGCTGTTCTCTCCAAATGGGTGGCAAAACAGTCTTCGGCAATTTGTCCGGTGAGCAATGATCTTGGTGCTACCATGAAAAAATTTGGGCTTCAGGCGAAATACATCACTGTACCCAATGTGGTGAATACAAGGCTCTTCCATATTGGAAAGAAAGCCCCGGGAGTAACAAAGTTCCTGCACGTTTCCAGTCTCTTTGACCCACAAAAAAATATAAGCGGAATTCTAAAAGCGTGGAAGCAAGCATCTGACGAGCAAGACGATATTCATCTTACCATAGGAGGTGACGGCCCCTGGCAAAAGTTCGAACAAGATTCTTTTGAATTGGGAATCAGACCCGATAGCATCACCTTTTTCGGTGAAAAAAAATGGAGCGAAGTGGCAGAACTTATGAGCCAACATCACTGCCTGGTCATGTTCAGCCGATATGAAAATCTTCCGTGCACCATTGTAGAAGCCATGGCCAGTGGAATGGCGGTGATAACTACCGCAGTAGGTGGAATCACAGAACATATCAATGAAAAAAGGGGAATCATCGTTCCGGAGGAAGACATCAGTGAACTCGCCAAAAGCATCATTTTTTTCAGAAGCAATGCCCAACTATTCCATTCAGAATCTTTGCGAAGCTATGCCGTAGCAAAATTCAGTGATGAAAATGTGGCAAATGCTTACAATGCTGTCTACGACATAGCACTTCAGCCGAATGGGGAATAAACGCTATATTGGAACTTTCCTAATTTTGCCACTCTATTAAAATACCATCACACATATTGTTTTCCAAAATCGCCATTGGCTCGATTGCTTCCCGGGTCATTGTCTTGTTTTGCACTTTGGGTGTGGTTTTAATCAATACAAGATTTATAGGCACCGAGGCACAAGGCACGGCTAGTCTTATTAGTCTGGGTATTTTGCTCATTGTTTCGCTGAGCAATTTTATTGGCGGTGGCGCGGTGGTTTACCTCCATTCGCGAATGAGCGAAGGCCAAACCATTTTGCCGGCTCTGATCTGGGCCATTATCAGTTCGTTAGTTTTTTTTATTGTTTTCAAAATAGTTCCAATCGTACCCGAAGAGTACATTTTTCAAACCTGCATTTTAGGATTTATGCAATCCATATTTGTATTTTTCCTTCAAATATTATTAGGCAGGCAGCAGGTTGGCAAGTACAATCTCATTGTTGCCATTCAAGCGCTGAGCCAATTGTCAGGGCTTGCCTTCTTTATTTTAATACTGAATAAAAGAACAAGTGAATCTTTTGTAATGGGTTTGTTTATTTCATTTTCAATCACATTACTTCTATCACTTTTTTACAACCGTCATGAAACCAAAAAACTTAGCAGGCAAGCTGTATTCAAATCAGCACAGCAGCTTTTCAGTTATGGCAAATTCGCACAAGGTGGTAATATTCTGCATCTTCTTAATCAAAAACTGAATCTTGTTTTTCTGGAAAACCTGCTCATTAATGGGCGTGCACAGACCGGAATTTATGCCATTGCATTGTATGTGGCAGAGGGAATATGGACCATTGCGAAAAGCCTTTCGGTTATTCAGTATTCCATGATAGCCAATAATGAGAACAAAGCCGAAAACCATAAGCTTACCCAAAAGAATCTGAAGACTTCATTACTTCTGGCTGGCCTTGCCGGAGTGGTAATCCTGCTTGTGCCTTCTTCGGTATATTCTTATGTCTTTCAACAGCCTATGGAAGGATTTCAAATGATACTAATACTATTGCTTCCCGGAATATTGGCCAACAGCATTAATATCATTCTGGCGCATTACTTTAGTGGAATTGGTGAGTATTACCACAATCTTATTGCTTCTGCCATTGGTTTGGCCATAGGTATTGTCACCGCTTTAATTTTAATTCCTATCATGTCGGTGAATGGTGCAGCCATTAGCGCGTCTTGTGCCTTCACTGCCCAATTCATTTACTTTTTTGTCCAATACAGAAAGGCAAAAGGCGTGAAGCATCACAAAATATGAGACAATGATTTGACGCCAATTGGTCGGTCTGCAATAAAACCTTCCGCCAGCAAAAATCCAGAAGGTCTGCCGTATTGCATGGCGCGTGCGCGAAGGAATTCAAAAAACTCCTCACCTGAGATTGGAGTTTTGGGTTCGCTGGACGTTGGATCAAAGAATTGACTTGAGAAGCATTTGAGCGCCTCCATTTTTTTCTCCCAGTACTCCGTAATGTCCACTACAAAATCGGGCTCTATATAATAGTCTTGGATATAACTGTACACTGCGGCTGGTCGCCAATGCCTTTGTTGATTCCCCTCCCACTCGGTTTCAATTTTGAGTAATCCCGAATAAAAGCAGGCATCCTTTGTCAATTTAGAAGCCCTTCCATGATCCGGATGCCTGTCGGAAGGTGCGTTGCACAATACAATATCCGGCTGAAAGTGTCTTAGTTGCCGGACAATAAGTTTTATCGATTCTTCCTCATAAGTAAAAAAACCATCTTTCAAACCAAGATTTGCCCGGGCCGAGAGTTGCAGCACTTTAGCTGATGCTGCCGACTCAGCCGAGCGAATTTCTGCCGAACCACGGCTGCCCAATTCGCCTCTGGTGAGATCAAGAATCCCTACCCTTTTACCATCTGCTACTGCCTTCAGTATAGTTCCGCTGCAACTGATTTCTGCATCATCCGGATGCGCAGCAATCGCCAATATATCTAATTTATCTGTCATATTAAAATAGCGATTGCTGTGTAAGCCATTGAATTATCTCAGGGCAATCGGGCTCCTTAGAGGGCGCAATATTCTTATAAATGGACCCATTTTCATCTATCAGAATTTTATTGAAGTTCCAAGTGATCTCAATTTCACCAAAATGATTGGAAGATTCAGACATTAGCCTTTGAAAAATTTCGTGTCTTTCGGGACCTAGTATGGTCACCTTTGACAACACTGGAAAGGTCACCCCAAAGTTGATTTCGCAAAATTCCAGAATTTCCTCATTGAATCCCGGCTCCTGATGGCCGAAATCATTACACGGAAATGCCAGTACAACCAATCCGCCGGATGCGTACTTTTCATGTAGTTCCTGCAATCCTGCATATTGTACTGTATAACCGCATTCACTTGCAGAGTTTACTATGATCACTTTTTTACCCCTTAGTTGATCAAAGCTGAACTTTTCGCCATGAATGTCGTCCAGGGAGAGTTCATAAAATCCATCGATAGGTCTCATATTGGTCCAAAAGTAAGCTCAAAAATCTGCCTTGTTAATAAGAAAACCGGCAATTGTGTAACAAATTTGGCTTGATTGGTAATTTCATCGGGGAAAAAGACCTGTTCGTCGAGTTAATGGTAACCTAAGAAAATGATTAACGTTTTATTCACAGAATTTGAGTTTTCAAGAATACCACCCTATCAATGATTTATTACATTTGCCGCGCAATGAAAATCAATTCCTGGAACCTTCTGGTAGCTCTGCTATTCGCACCACTGTCTGCATTTACGCAGGTGGAGTCTGCGATTGAGCTTATGGAAGACACTTTATCCTGGGAATTCAACGAGCCTCATATCGGAGGTGCATCAGCCGAAGAAGCTGAAGAAAATTCACTATACATCGAAAAATCAGCAGATTGGAGCGAATGGACCTTTTCAGATTCCATCGCCAATATTCCTGCTTATGATTTGTATTGTAATTGGGATACCAAGAATTTGTTTGCCGTAAAAGATGCCACTTCGCAGCTCGAAACGAGCAAGACTTTCACCTTGTGTTACGAATCCTGCGACTTCACTTACCCTGCCACCGGAAACATCACTTCGTCATTCGGTCCTCGCTGGGGACGTATGCACTACGGGCTCGATATAGATCTGGAAACAGGCGACAATGTAATGGCCGCATTTGAGGGTATGGTCAGGATTTCTCAGTACCACGCCTCTTATGGAAACGTAATTGTAATCCGCCATCCCAACGGACTTGAAACGCTTTATGCCCACTTATCACAAAGAAAAGTAAAACCGGGAGATCGGGTAGAATCCGGTGCTATAGTAGGATTAGGAGGAAATACCGGAAGGAGTTATGGGTCACACTTACACTTTGAAATAAGGTTTATGGGTGAAGCCATCGATCCGAATCTGATTGTAGATCCGGGCAAACATTGTCTGAGAGACTGGGAGTTTGCATTGGACAAGAAACACTTTGACTACACCAAGACCACTCCGGTAGATCCCAAAGCCATAGCCGCCAGAAAATCATCTGCTGCGAGCAAATTCCATACAGTGAAAAAAGGTGAGACACTTTCATCCATTTCCAGAACCCACGGTACTTCGGTAGACGCGGTGTGCAAACTCAACAAGATTAAAAAGTCCAGTAAACTAAAGCCCGGACAAAAATTAAGATACAAATAAATCAATTCCAATTGGTTGAGAAGCCTGTTCCATTGAGAACAGGCTTTTTTTATTGTGTTCGCCAAGAATTTTTTAACCCGGTTTAATTGCTTCTATGGCTATTACCAAAAGGCCCTTTTACTCATAATATGTCGCTTTCAACCAAAGCCTTTACCTTTCTATTCAAGCATCTTTTCCCCCTTTCCCAGTTAAAATTTGAACTTTTCAATTGGAATTGTGTTCCATACATTTACACATGATAAATAAAGTCGCAGTAATCGGTAGTGGCTTTGCTGGCCTTGCGTCAGCATGCTCGCTTGCTGCGCAGGGAAATGAGGTAGTAGTTTTTGAAAAGAATCCAACCACAGGTGGAAGAGCCCAATCATTTTCGGTGGATGGTTTTATGTTTGATATGGGCCCAAGCTGGTATTGGATGCCGGAAATTTTTGAGCAATTTTTCAATCAGTTTGGCAAAAGTGTAAGCGATTATTACCAGCTCATTCGTCTTGATCCATCCTATCGGGTTTTCTTTGACGGAGAAGATGTAATAGATGTGCCAGCCAGTTTGGAACTGCTAAAAAAAGAATTCGAAAAGCTTGAGCCCGGCTCAGGAAAAAAACTTGATCGTTTTTTATCAGAAGCAAAAGTGAAGTACGATACCGGAATGCATGACTTCGTTTGGAAGCCCTCGCATTCTATCATGGAGTTTGCAGAACTAAGACTGCTCAAAGAGGCCTTTCGTCTGGAGTTATTTTCCAATATGCAGGTACATTTGAGAAAATACTTCAGCCATCCCAAAATAATAAAATTACTTGAGTTTCCTGTATTGTTTTTGGGCGCCAAACCCGCTAAGACACCTGCATTGTATAGCATGATGAACTATGCCGATATCGCATTGGGAACCTGGTATCCGATGGGTGGCATGGCAAAAATACCCGAAGCCATGACGGCATTGGCAAAAGAATTAGGCGTTACATTCAAATTCAATTGTGCTGTTGAAAAAATCGAAGTCCGCGATCGAATGGCCACAGAATTAATTGCCGATGGACAAAAATATTCCTTCGAGGCCATTATAGGCGCGGCAGATTATCACCACATAGAATCTCAGCTTTTGGACAAAGAGTTCAGAACATACACGGATAACTATTGGAATTCAAGAGTGCTTTCACCATCATCATTGCTTTTCTATATTGGGCTTGATACCAAAGCGAAAGGATTACTTCACCACAATTTATTTTTTGATGAAGAATTTGAGGAACATGCAAAAGAAATTTACGATTCGCCGGCCTGGCCTAAGAAGCCACTTTTTTATGTCTGTTGCCCTTCAAAAACCGACTCCAGTGTAGCACCTGAGGGCAAAGAAAATCTTTTTTTCCTCATACCTGTTGCACCTGACATGAAGAGCGATGCGGCACAAAGAGACCATTATTTGTCGATGATTTTTGACCGAATAAAACGTAAAACAGGTCAGGATTTAAAACCCCATGTTATATACTGTCGTTCTTTTGCACACGAAGAATTCGTTTCAGAGTACAATTCATTCAAAGGCAATGCTTATGGATTGGCCAATACCCTGATGCAAACCGCCATTCTCAAACCCAAAATGCGAAGTAGCAAAGTGAATAACTTATATTATGCTGGGCAACTCACAGTTCCCGGCCCTGGTGTTCCACCCAGCATAATAAGCGGACAAATTGCCGCACAGGAAGTGCAGAAGTTTCTCAATCAATTGCAACCCATAACCGCCTGAAAATTCAAATGAACAATCAGAAATCATTATTTGATGAAGTATGTATAGAATGTAGTCGGAACACTACAAAATCTTACAGCACCAGTTTTAGCTGGGGAATAAGAATGTTGGGTAAAAAGTTTCGCGATCCTATATACGCAATTTATGGTTTTGTGCGATTTGCCGATGAAATTGTAGACACATTTCATGATTACGACAAAGAGGCTTTAATAAAAAAATTCAGGCAGGATACAGTTGAATCAGTACAATTTAAAATCTCCCTAAACCCCATACTGAATAGCTTTCAGAAAGTATATCACGATTACAATATCGAATGGGAATTGGTAGATAAATTTCTCGTGAGTATGGAAATGGATCTGGACAACAAAGCCTATGACCGTGAAGGCTACGAAAATTATATTTTCGGTTCAGCCGAAGTAGTTGGTCTGATGTGTCTGCGTGTTTTTACGGAAAATAACAGAATTCAATTCGAAGAGCTTAAGCCCGGTGCTATACGCCTGGGCGCAGCATTTCAGAAAATTAATTTCCTGCGCGACATCAAGGCCGATTTTGAAGGCCTTGGCCGTGCTTACTTTCCCGGGCTTGATCTTAACACTTTCGATGCCGCAAAAAAAAATCTGATCGAACTGGAAATTGCAGAAGATTTCAAAGAGGCGCACAAAGCCATACTTCTGCTCCCCAAAGACGCGCGCCTGGGAGTTTATCTTGCTTATGTTTACTATACAAGATTATTTAAGAAGATTAAAGCTCTTCCAAGTGAAAGAATTCTCGAAGAAAGAGTACGAATTCCAAATCAGCACAAAGTAGCTTTGATCATGAAAAGCTACCTCCGCCATAATTTGAATATGCTATAATACAATGAGGTTCCTTTTGTTTTTACTTCTCTTTAGTATAAAATCGTCCGCACAATACGATGAAATCCGCAGCTTATTTGTTGAAGCAGGCAAATCAATTGAGGGAAAAAAGAAGTTTTATTCTATGGCACAAAACTACAGCGAAAGCGAGGTAGTCATAAAGGCTTACAAGGGAATGGCCATAGCCATGTACGCGAAGGTTACATCGAGTATCCCGGAAAAACTTGATTGTTTTCATAAGGGCAAAGCACTTTTGGAAGGTGCGGTGAATACTGATATTTACAATCCCGAGGTTCGGTTTTTACGCTATTGTATGCAGTCTGAAACCCCATCAATTTTAGGCTACAAAGGAAATCTGGAAGAAGATCTATGGAGAATAATCGGTGGCTTGAAGGTCAATATGGTGAATCCAAAAGATCAGTTCTGGCAAATAGCCATTCACTATTTGTACAACAGTAAATATGCCGACGAAAATCAGAAAAGAGAACTAAAGGCTTTTATAGGATAAATGATCGAAGAACAAGTAATATTAGTAGACGCGCAAGACAATGCCATTGGTTTGTTGGGCAAGCAGGAAGCACATGTTAGAGGTGCCCTTCACAGGGCCTTTTCCATTTTTGTGTTCAATGATCAACGTCAGTTGCTCATTCACCGAAGGTCGCTCAAAAAATACCACAGTCCCGGCCTCTGGACGAACACCTGTTGTTCTCATCCAAGGGCAAATGAAAGCTGCGAAGAAGCGGCAATGCGCAGGCTACAGGAAGAGATGGGGTTTCAATGCCCATTATCTGATGCCTTCAAGTTCACCTACAAAGCAGAACTTGAAAATGGATTGATAGAGCACGAAATAGACCATGTATTTACCGGCACATTCAACGGAGAACCTGCCATCAATCCGGAAGAAGTAGACGCCTGGAAATATGAAGACATTGATTTACTTATTAAGGATATTGCTATAAACGGCTCACTTTATACAGCATGGTTTAAATTAGCGCTTCCAATAGTGATGGAAAAATTAAATCAGAACAGCACAACATGAATATACTAGCCGGAATAGGAATTTCATTGGTCACCTTTATTATAATGGAAGGAGTGACCTGGTGTACACACAAATTCGTAATGCATGGACTGATGTGGTATTTCCACGAAGATCACCACAATCCACATCCCGGATTTTTTGAAAAAAATGATGCCTTCTTTTTGATTTTTGCCATTCCAAGTTTTTTACTGATGTTCTTTGGAGCACAGGCAGGATTGAACGGTGGCTTTTTCGTCGGTCTGGGCATTATGCTTTATGGTTGGGGATATTTTTTAATTCACGATGTGCTGATTCACCAGCGATTCAGTTGGTTCAAAAACACAGACAATCTTTATTTCAGAGCAATTCGAAAAGCACATAAAGTACACCACAAGCATCTGGGCAAAGAAGACGGAGAATGTTTTGGAATGCTCTTCGTGCCAATGAAATATTTCAAAGCTGCATTGGCCTATAAAAAAGCAAAAGCATCTTAATTCTTCGCTATCTGGTCAAGCCTCAAAAAGTATTTTCCAACAGGTAAGGTACCCTAACTAAGTTATATTCAGTAATTCTTCGTGCCTTATGCCTCAAAAAAATCAAACACATTAGGCACGAAGTAAGAAAGTTAGAAAAAATCCTTCATGTATTCGCATAAGGCATGGATTGTTAAGCTGCTTATTCTTGTGGCCTAACCAAATCAATTTTAATTCCCTGCAAAATACTACCCCGATTGTGACAGTTCAATTACAGATGGCAATGGAAGAATTCCCTTTTTTGATGGTAGACCAGATGGCCTCAATACAAAACAAATTAATCCTTCCAGACCAATGTGGAAGTTATGGCATGATGATCAGAATATTCTTCCGATAAAGTCTCGTAAGTAGCCGCCTTGAATATTTTGCTATGAAATATATAATCAATCCTAAAGGATGGAAAAGAACCGATGTAAGTATTTCCAATTCCATTTCCTGCTTCTGTGAAAGAATCCTCGAGGATGTTGCTGAAACTTGCATAAGTATATGAAACCGGAGTATCATTAAAGTCTCCGCACACCACTACAGGATGCTTGCACTTTACCGCATCCGCGCATACCCTGTTCACTTGTTCTTCTCTTTTTACGAAAGCCCTCTTTAATCTTTTCGCAATTCGAATACTGCCATCATCCAGTTCTTCCAGATTTTTATTGCCATCCACAAGAGCATAATCTTCAGGTCGGAACCGAATTGACTGAAGATGCGCATTGTATACTCTGATAGTATCCTTGCCTACTTTGATATCGGCATATATACAAAAATTATTCACATCACTGGCAAAAGGAACCATTCCTTTGGAAATAATAGGGTAGCGGGAAAACAAAGCCACTCCAAAATATTGCTTGCCATTTACGGCATGTGTATAGCGCTCGTGATAATACTTATTCGGTAAAAATTTGATCAGCGTATCCCTTGTCTCGAAAAAACCCTTTCGATCAGTATGATAAAATTCCTGAAAACAAATCACATCAGCTTGTTCTCTTTCGAGCAGATCAAAAATATTGTTGCGATTTACTCCCTTTTGTTTTGTATTGTACAAATCAAACAATCTTACATTATAACTCAAAACTTTCAATTTACGCTCAGACTCACTAATATCAGAACTGAATGACACCTGAAAAAAATTGGTGAAATGATTGATTCCGCACAATATAGCCACAAGCGAAAACAAGGCAAATCTTCGTTTTTTAAAAAGCCAGTAAACAATAAAACATAAATTCAAAAGAATAATTAAAGGAAAAGCGAGTCCGAATAATGCAAAATAGCCAATTGTGGAAGGAGCAATGTGCGTGGACAAATAGGACAAAAGCAATGCAGCAATCACCACAAAATTGGCGGCCAATACCAACCAATTGGTGCGCGACTTTCGTTTGGGTAATTTGTCCTGGCTCATTAATTCAATAGTGGCACTTGATAAGGCCAAGTGTAAAAATAATTCAAATAAGTGCTAATTGCTCATTCGGATGAATAAGACTTAACCAAAAAAAAATATCCCTTGTTATAAAAACGGCCACAAGCCCTATGAAATATGATTTGGCATTCGATTTCCCAACAAAGACTTTTTATGAAAAGAGCCATTGTGATAACTGGAAATAAAACAATCTGATTCAAACAGAATTCTACTTCTGACTATTCTTGAATAAAAAATCCTTCTCGTCTCTTGAAAGACTGTCATAACCTGAGCGGCCGATTTTATCCAAAATTTCGTCTACTCTTTCCTGCCTTGCCTTTTTTTCAAGATTAAATATTTCATCAGGCTTTGTTCTGCCATGGTTCACAGTGACTTTCATCTTCTTCCGTGAAAACAACCCTTTTAATTTATCCAGAAAGTTACCAAACCAACTTGTCATGCCCCCTCCTTTCCTCATTTGCCATCCATTGTAAAATCCAAATGCGGCTCCACCAAGGTGACCAATATGACCTCCACTGTTTACGCCGTCTTTGATACTGGACAAATCAAGTAGCACAATGATAATGCCCAGCCAGATGAATTTCAATTTTAACACGCCCCATACATTCACATACATTTCAGGATAGAGTGTAACCAGTGTGAGCGTAATGGCCATAATGCCCGCTGAGGCGCCCACAATAGAAGCATCAGAAGAGAACTTAGGAAAAACATTGTATGCGATAAAAAAA
The DNA here is from genome assembly GCA_031378885.1 of Flavobacteriales bacterium. Lineage (GTDB taxonomy): Bacteria > Bacteroidota > Bacteroidia > Flavobacteriales_D > Sanyastnellaceae > JANNEQ01. Next base: position 11,071 of record JANNEQ010000080.1, on the reverse strand, counting down.
AGAGCAAATCCTGCAAGTCCACCAAGTAAATAGGTTGATACCAGTTTTTTACTTCCGAGCCTGTCTCTAAAAAAGGCGCCCAGAAAGAGTAAACCAATCATATTAAAAAGAAAGTGTCCGAAGGCCAGATGAGTAAACATATAAGTAATCACAGACCAGGGCCTTTTGATCAGTTCGTATGCATTGGCCGTTGCAGCCAACATGAGATCTTCACCTAACACAGCAGGTGGATTTCTATTCATCAGACTAAAAAAAGTATTGTAGATTATCAGTATGATAAACACAACTATATTGATGAACAACAAACGCGTCAGTCCATCTCCGTTAATATATTTCCCCTTAATCACAGACCACATATTCAGAAAATTAATTATGAATAAAGTTTCTTTTGTTGTTTCCAGACGAACAATATAATGGCAGCCACCACCAGTCCGGCAATGTGAGCAAAATGGGCTACATGATCGTCAGGATCATTTCTCCATAGCATATAAATTTCGTACGCTGTCAATAAAGACACGAGAACAATCGCCTTCATGGGTATTGGTGGAAACAAAAGCATCACCTGGGCGTTGGGATTCAATGCGCCAAAGGCGAACAACAAACCGAATATTGCTCCTGATGCACCCAACATACTAATAGGATATCCGGCATCTGTGTGTTGGAGATAAAGCATTACCTGAAAAGAAATTGCAGCACCGATACCACACATCAGATAGAAATTCAGAAACTTCTTCGGGTTCCACCGCGACTCAAGATAAGGTCCGCACAAAAGCAGACCAAGCATATTCCCGAAAAGGTGATTCACATTGGCGTGCATGAACATGTACGTGATCAATTGCCACGGCCTGAAATGAGGTCCCAGAAAGTAATACATATCCAATTGCTCGTGCATGGCAAACTTAATTGATCCTATACGCGACGCAACAAAAATGATCACGTTAATGATCAATAGGTTCTTTGTGATAAATGGCAAGTTCATCATAATTATCTGAATTGCTGTTCCAACATTTGAAGTTCCAGATTCAGCACAGTGGGTTTGTTATGCTCGGAAGTATAAGGCATCTTGCATGCGAATAACGAATTTATCAATTCTTTCATTTCAGGAGTAGTTAGCATTTGTCCATAGCTGATGGAAGCATTTCTGGCACAAATCCAGGCCATTTTTTCTCTGGCAGCCAGATTTATTCCTGCATACTCATTTTTAAGTTGTCCCAATATCTCCTCTATTACTTTGGTAATATTCATTGAGGGTGCATCGGCCGGAATACCGGAAACCTCCAGAATCAAATCTGGAAGCAATTTAATTTCAAATCCAAGCGCATGAAGATAATGTATAGAAGAATCTGCAATCGCATAATCAGCCGGCGACAATTTTATTTCTTCAGGAAAAAGTATCTGTTGACTTAAGCCTTTCCCCTGCTCCAATTGCAACGAGTATTTTTCAAACAATATTCTTCTGTGTCCCCTTTGCTGATCGATTAACATCAGGCCATTCTCAGCCTGACAAGCAATATACCTCCGGTGTAATTGAAACGGTTGATAATCATCCTCAGGGCGCAAATCGCTCATCGCCATCTGATGGGGATGATTGGACTCAGGTTGAACAATACCCTGAGGCTTATTGGAGAATTTGTCTGAAATAGACATCAACTCCTTCCACCCTTCCGCATTGCGTTCGCGTTGTTCGAACCAACCCGGCAGAGGTGATTCTTTTACCGGCTTCGATTCAAACGGATTAAAATCGTGGTTTACTTTAACTTCAGGAATGTGAATCTCCTGACCCGTTCTAAGCGGGCTCACTGAGATAGCTGTCTCCTGCTCGAAATCCAGTGACGGCGCTATATTAAATTTACCCAGAGCCCGTTTCACCGCCGCATGAAGAATGGCATAAATTGCTCTTTCATCCTGAAATTTAATTTCAGTCTTTGTCGGGTGAATATTGATATCAATTTGTTCCGGATCAATGGTGAGATAAAGAATATAAAGCGGAAAATTCCCTGTGGGCAGAAGACTATCAAAAGCCGCCATAACTGCATGATGAAGGTACGCGCTTCTGATAAACCTGTTGTTGACAAAGAAAAACTGCTCGCCTCTTGTTTTTTTAGACACCTCAGGTTTGCCAATAAATCCGGATACAGAAACAATCTCTGTACTTTCATCTACCGGCACAAGTTTTTCGTTGTACCTTGATCCAAGAACGTGAACTATTCGCTGACGCAATACCACAGCAGGCAGCATAAAAACTTCTGTTCCATTGTGGTGAAAGGAAAATTCAATATCAGGATGTGTAAGGGCTACCCGCTGAAACTCGTCGATGATATGGCGCAATTCTATTGCATCGCTTTTAAGAAAATATCTTCTCGCTGGAACATTATAAAAAAGATTGCGCACCATAAAATTCGTTCCCTCCGAAGTCTGACCCGGCTCCTGAGATTTTACTTTCGACCCTTCAATTTCAATGATGGTACCCAATTCCTCTCCGGACAAGCGGGTCCTCATTTCCACCTGGGCAATGGCCGCAATACTGGCCAGGGCCTCACCCCGAAAACCTTTTGTAACAATATGGAAAAGATCTTCGGCCTTTTTAATCTTGGATGTGGCGTGGCGCTCAAAACACATTCTGGAATCTGTATCAGACATTCCGGAACCATTATCAATTACCTGAATCAAAGTTTTTCCCGAATCCTTCACTACCAGCCTGATCTGAGTGGCGCCTGCGTCAATAGCATTTTCCATCAATTCCTTCACTACCGAAGCAGGGCGCTGCACCACTTCTCCGGCGGCTATCTGATTGGCCACAGCATCGGGCAATAAATGTATTTTATCAGGCATTTTATTTTTATCCTTTTGCAAATCTATATCTTAAACCCATTGTACATGTAAAATAGTCCGGTATACAGGTTCTTTTTTAGATACAAAATTGGTTTTATTGCTGTGTGGTGGATTCAGCTATTACTTCTTCTCTATTCCTTATATTCACAAAAAAAGTCATTACTTTCTCCATAACAGCCTCAAGAATACTATCAGGACAAGAAGCCCCGCTTGTGAGAACAATTGATGGTCTGCTATTCATCTCAAGCCAATTCATCGATTTTTTCATTTCTTTAGCTCCGTAATCGAAGTGCAAAATCTCCGATTGAGAAATAATATTTTCTTCATTCAACACAAAGTAAACCGGCATCTTTCTTTCTAAAATTGAAACCAATTGCGCTGTATTCGAACTGTTATATCCCCCAACAACAATTGCACAATCCGCCTCGTGATTTAAAATTTCTAAAGTAGCCTGTTGGTTGTCGTTGGTGGCATAACAAAGCGTATCTCTGGTATCAGCAAAATGTGCTTTGTAATCATCGCCATATTTTTCAATCATTATCTTTTTGAAAAAATCAGCAATTTCCTGGGTTTCAGTGGCGAGCATAGTGGTCTGATTTACCACACCCACATGATCAAGATGAATTTTGGGGTCAAAACCTTTTGAAGACTTTTCGCCGAAAAATTCTGCAAATACAGACTCTGGTAATTTTCCCGTAATAAAATCCGAAAGCAATTCGGCTTCTTTCATGTCACGAATGATAATGGAAGGACCGTTCTGATAGCTATGCGAAAATGTGGCCCTGGTTTCTTCATGATGAAGTTTACCATGAATAATAACCGTGTAACCTTTCACACCAATTTCTGCTGAGCGCTTCCAGACCTTTTCAACGAAAGGGCAAGTGGTGTTGTAGGTGGTGGTCTCCACGCCGATCGAATTTAATTTTTCTTCAATCTCTATGGTAGTTCCAAAGGCAGGTATGATCACAATATCCTCTGATGAGATAGCATCCCATTGAATTAATTGTCTGCCATCTGTATCCATAATGAAGGTAATACCATTGGCCTCAAGATCTTCATTCACGGCAGGATTGTGAATCATCTGACTGAGCAGATAAATTTTCTTATCCGGATTTTCATAAATGGCTTTATACGAGCGTTCAATAGCGTTCTCCACTCCATAACAAAAACCAAAGTGCCGTGGCAGCAGAAAACGCACCTTTCCGAAATCCAATACTGTTGGAATAAAATCCTTTTTTTTGGGGTCCTTATTCTTGCGGCTTTCCTTTATGGCTCCGATTATTCCGGAGCGATAGTATTCTGGGATATCAAATTTTTTCATTGTAATTAATAACCTTCAATCAAGAGGTCTGTTCAACGCTATAAATTTTCGTCATCAATTTGAAGAAGCCTTTACATCGGAGAAGTATTGTTTGATTTTCGATTTTTTTGCCGCCCTGAGTAAAGGATGCAAGGCCCTGGAATGCGAAAGTTCTTTGCTCTGCAATGCCAGCTCTGCGATGGCTTTGTAGCCTTCTACATACAATTTACTCTCGTCACTTTCATTGGGATGATCCATTTTATAAAGTGCCACTCCATGAATAAATACAAAAAGCAATTCTTCGTGTTTATCCAGAAAGGGAAGCCATTTTTGTTCCACTGAAATGGTAAGATCAGGCGCACCGGCAAGCCATTCCAACACAAATGCATTGGCAAGGCTCCTTTGCTTCACGTCTTCGCCAAGAGGAGTCTGGCACAACCAGCGCAATGTTTTTTTTACAAGCTCCCTATCCTTTTCATAATCACCTGCAACTTTCCACTCATATTCCTTTGGAATAGGCGGGCACTTGCCTGCCTGTGCTAAAATACCGTGGGAATTGCCAAGCATCAGGACAGTAAACATGAGTATGACCAGGAAGAATCTCATTTTACAAAGGTCTTACAGATTCTGAAAATACAATACCAAATGAGGTTAATTCATGCAGAACCGGATTATAAATTTCCGGAATAACGGGCAATTGAATACCAGTGAGTTTCATTTTTCCATTCAACACCATTCTGGCCGCAATGGCAATGGGCAAGCCCACGGTCTTTGACATGGCTGTATACACCGGGTCATCGCCGGGTGTGATTAATGAGGAAAGCAACTCATGTCTTTCACCATTTAATTGGTAGACAAACCGATGCCACATGACAATCATATCCTTGTCCTCTGCATCCAGTTTCCATTTCTCCTCGATAAGATTCTGCAAAGCCACAGCGGGCGAGCCTTCCCTGATGCCCAAAGGTCTGTCAGTGAAAATCCCCAGCCACGAGAGTTTACTGAAAGATTCATCTGATATGTCAAAAGATTCGCGAAACCTTGTCTCCAATGAAATGGCTCCTTTCATATCCAGAAATGAAGACGTAAGGGATTTCCATGTGAGTTTTTCCGGATGTTCAATCTGAAAAGAATCATCAGTTAAACCTATTTGCACCAGTGCATTCCATGCCTGGCAAAAGCCTCCTCTTCTGAGGGTGCCCCTATATATTGTAGGAATATCAGACAAACCATAAATATCCTTGTATTTAAGGGAATCGCGGTTGGCGTATCCGTCAAAATCGCCATATCCATCAATACCAATAGAGGTAATTCTCTCGAATAATCTGTGATAAGGAATAAACTTAAGTTCGCCCTCTTCCTGAAACTGAGCAGTTCCGCCGTACCCTGCCAAAACCACGTTTCGGGGATTCCATGTAATTTTATAATTCCATGGATTATTATCAGATTCCGGGGCGATAAGTCCGCCTGTAAAGGACTCAAAACTGTGTAATTCAGCACCACTCTCTTTAAGGTGATGAATAATTTTCATGGCAGACATGTGATCAATACCAGGGTCAACGCCCATTTCATTAAGAATGAGCACTCCTTTGGATTTAGCCACCTCGTCGAGCTCCCACATTTCAGGAGCCACATAACTGGGTGTGATCACAGGCTTTACAAATTCAATACAATCTCTGGCAATGGCCACGTGCATAGAAGCTGGCAACATAGAGATAACCAGATCTGCTGCCTGAATTTCAGATTTGCGCTGAACTTCGTTCATTGCATCAAGGGCAAAGGCCTCACCCCTTGGGTGATTGTCCAGTTTTGCCTTTACGAAATCAATGTCCCTGTCGCCCACACGTACAATCCAGTTCTCGGTTAAACTGTGGTCCAACAAGTATTTTATAAGATTTGCGCTACTTCTTCCAGCGCCAATTATGAGTATTTTTTTCATTATTTGTTAAAACGGAGCCCAAAAGTAACGCCCATCTGACGACCAAAACTCATCCCATAGAAGAGAAGTGAAAATAGCAATATGAATAATTTTGGCACGACCTTGGCGTATGAAGGCCACATACGAGTATTTTTAACCACTTTTAAAACACCATTTACAACATGAAAAAAGTTTACATTTTACTGATTACACTTTTCAGTTCAGCCTTCGCACAAGCGCAAACAGCATCGGCAGTAGTATTTGCCGAAATGGGAGAAAAATTCACATTGTATCTCAATGGGGAGCCTCAAAATACTACCCCACAAGTAAATGTGAAGGTCAGCGGCCTTACCTCAGAGTACTATCAGGCCCGAATAGATTTCGAAAATCCAATGCTTGAAGATTTTGCCAACAACAATTTTGCTGTGGCCAAGGGCTTTGAGTCCACTTATATTATTAAGCCCGGTAAAAAAGGCGGCTATGTACTGAGATACAACGGCCAAAGTGAAATAACAGCTACTACTTCCACTCCAAATGTTGCTACTAATACCAACGCGGAAACAAAAAAATTCGCAGAGGTTGACGATGACGTAGAAGAAGTGAAAGAAGAAGAAACGGCCAAAGTTCAGACAAGTGGAACAACCACTACTACTGCGCCCAAGGGAGGAGTGACAACAACTACAACCACCACTACCAAAACAAATCCGGCAAAACCTGTAAAAGGTGAGAATGTAAATGTGGGTATGAACGTGGGCGGTGTAAATATGGGAATCAACATCAATGTGACTGATACCGAAATGGAAACCGAAGAATCTGAAACCGTTGTTGAGAAAACCGTAACGACCACTCAAACTACCACTTCAGGAACTCCAAAGCCAGCCAAACCACGTGAGGAAGTAGTAATTGTAAAAGAAGTTGTTGGGCAAGGTGCATGTGCATCGCCAATGAGTAAAGACTCCTTCGCAACTGCGAAAAACAACATCAGCGGAAAATCTTTCGAAGATTCAAAATTGACTGTGGCCAAACAAATAGCAAAGAGCAACTGCCTTACTGCGCAGCAAATCAGCGAAATACTTAAGGTATTCGGATTTGAAGATTCCAGATTGGATTTTGCGAAGTATGCTTATGACTACTGTTATAATCAAAACGAATATTATCTGATCAACGAGTCTTTCCAATTTGAATCGACTATTGAAGAATTGGATGCATATCTGGCTACTAAAAAGTAGTAGCGCCCTTTTTTCTGCTCCTGCGTTATTTTTTTATCTATTGTTTAAGTTCAAGCAAAATGCTGCTCACTACCAAAAATATCGTCTTGCTCCTGATTACATTCTTGTTGCTGTCATGCACGGGAAGTAAACATTTCACCAAACTTGGAATGAAGCAGGAAGCTGCCGGTTTAACCACTGAGGCCGCCAACAGTTATTTTATTGCGCTTCAGCGCAATCGCACCAATCTTGAAGCCCAGGTTGGTTTAAAGAAAAACGGACAGATGGTTCTTGGAACCCTGCTCAATGATTTTTCAAAGCAGAAAAACTTCGGCTCCAGCAAAGATGCTGTAAATGCCTTTCATATGGCTCGTGACTACAAAAACAAGGTGCAGGGTGTAGGCATTACATTGGACATACCCGATATGTATGAGCAAGATTATATCAATTCCAAGAACGCATATTTAACTGAGCTTTATGAGTCCGGAACTTCTCTTCTTGAAGAACAAAAATTTCAGGAGGCTGAGGCCAAATTCGCAGAAATCCGCAAGTTAGATCCCAACTACAAGGACTCAAAAGAACTTGGCGACGTAGCGTATCTCGAACCACTTTATTCTTCGGGCAAACAATCTATGGCAGCAGAGCGGTACAGAGAAGCCTACAATTTTTTCGAAAAAGTTGTAGCCAAAAAGGCCGATTACAAAGACGCCAAAACGCTAAAGAGTTCTTGCCTTACCAAGGGAACTTATACCATTGCATTGCTTCCATTTGAAAACGCATCGGGCGTTACAGGCTTAGACGCAAAGGTGAGTGCTTACACACTAGAGGCGATGACAAACATCAAAGATCCTTTCCTCCGGGTAGTAGATCGCGACAATATGCAAGCCATACTTCAGGAGCAGAAGCTACAACTTTCCGGCGTAATTGATGATAAAACAGCGGTAGTAGTTGGTGAGTTGGTTGGCGCTCAGGCGTTGCTCACCGGAACAGTACTCAGCTTCAACGAAAAGAAAGGTTTGCTAAAAGGAAAGCAAAGAGAAGCATACATGTCATTTACAGAAAAAACACTGAATACTACAGATGGGAAGTATTATTTGCAAACCAAATACAAGCCTGCAGTCTATACAGAGTATTTCAATAAAAACACCTGCACTGTGAGCTTCCAATACAAATTGATTTCATTAAAGACCGGCGAAATACTTAAAACGGCCATTATTGAAAAAGAACTGGAGGACGAAGTAATCTATGCAAAATTCGAAGGAGATTCCAGAAACCTGATTCCTGCCGGACAGGGCGGACCCAATCTCAACCAACGCGATGTGCAGATTTTACAGTCTATGTTTCAGGCAAGACAGGAGCTAAAAAGCTCCAGTGATTTGTCGAATGATCTATTCAATACCATTTCCAGTCAGATGTCAAAAGAAATTGGGCAGGTAGTTGCGAATACTGTAAAATAATGATTCAACACAATTTTTCATATCATTCTATTTTCAAATACAGAAATCTGTTACTCATCTGTCCATTGGTTATTTTGATCTCTGTCTTGCTGGGTTGTGGGAATTATAAAAATGTAACACAAACAGTCGATCCAAAGGTTGCGGAACGCCCTACGTGGATAGACGAAAGACCACACAACAGCGCCTACTACATTGGTATTGGCTCATGTAGTAAAATTGCACAGCCCACAGACTATCAAATGACCGCCAAGAAGAACGCGCTGAATGATCTGGCTACTGAGATCAGCGTTCGGGTGCAGGGATCCACTTTTCTCAATACACTTGAGGTAAATAAAAATTTCAGTGAAGAGTTTATCTCTAACATAACTACAACTACCGACGAGAAGATAGAGAACTACGAAATTGCCGGAACATGGGAAGACAAAAACATATTCTGGGTTTATTACAGAGTAAATAAAGCCGAGTATCAACGACTCAAACAAGAGAAGAAAAACCAGATACTCAGCACCGCCAATGATTACTATGTCAAAGGAAAAGATGCAGAAGCCGCGTTGAATATTCCGGCCAGTTTCGATTTGTATATGAGGGGTTTGATATCCATGAAAGAATACTGGGATGAAGTCAATGAATTTACCGCAGATGGCAAGACTGTATACCTTGACAATGAAATTTTTCAAAGTTTACAGCGCATTACCGCCGGAATGCGATTAAAATCCACTGTTCAAAAAATTGTCCTGTCCTCAGATAATTCATTTGCGCAATCCGTTCCTGTTATGACACAATATCAGGATAAAGCTGTTAGAGGAATTACGTTAAACTACAATTTCAAGAAGGACAATTTTAGCAAACCAAAAACTTCTCTCAGCAATGATTTGGGAGAAATTGCAGCATTGGTTTCAGAAGTGAGCAAGACAGACAAAGAGAATTTCTTAACTGTGAATATCAATATTGAACCCTTGCTTGCCGCTGATCTCGATCGCACCATGCAACTTGGACTTATAAAATCATTTAAACTGGATCAGCTTCAGATTCCGATTCAGTTAATGACGCCCAGCTTTTTTGTAAAAAGTACTGAGAAGACTTTCGGGCGAAATGCGGGTAGTACTTCACTGGCGTCCGTAATGAACAGTGAGCTGGTGAAGCAGGGAATGAGAATGAGCAATATCCAGACTGAGTCGAATTATACAGTGGATATTGTATCCAATACTACCGCGGGAGGAACCTCTCAGGGCTTTACTGTAGCTTATCTTGAAATGAGCATTACCGTATCCAATTCTCTCAATGGTGAAGTGGTGTATAAAGAAGTAGTTGATGGCATCAAAGGACTGCAGCTCAACCAGGAAGCCGCTGGTGTGGAGGCCTACAAAAAAGCCAAAGAAAAATTAGAAGTAGAAATAGTTCGTACCATTGTAAATGCTATCATTTAGTTTTGGCACGATTATAGAAAAAGCAAATTCACATAGCACAATACGCTAAAAGAAATAAGTACAACAAAAAACAATTGATATGAAGACCAGACATTTTACACTAGTGCTTTTGATCGGATTGATCACAGTATTTTCTACAGCTTGTGGAAAAAAGAAAAAAGCAGCAGAGACTCCTAAACCAAAAGGTGAAGTTCTCATCAATGAGTACTGCAGTGGTGAACAATTTATGAGCACCAAAGATGCCTTCCGTGCAACTGCCACCGGCGAGAGTATGGACAGAGAAACAGCCAAGAAAAAATCACGTGCTAATGCAAACAGTGAGCTGGCTAAAACAATCAGCACAACAATGAAAATTGTAGGCGACAATTATGTAAACTCGACTGAATTCAACAACAAAGAAGAAGTTACAGAGACATTTCAGGAGATGGCCCGCACCCTTGTGGATCAGGAAATACGTGGAGCAGTTGAGATCTGCGAAAAGCTTACTCAGCGTGAAGATGGAATTTTTGTAAGTTATGTGGCCATCGAACTTTCAGGACAGAAGATAGCCGATGCGTACAACGCAGGTTTGTCTAACAACGAAAAGATCAAAGCCGATTACAACTACGAAAAGTTCAAGGATACATTCGAAAAAGAAATGAAGAAATTCGAAGAGAATCGCAAATAATCTTCAGATAAAATTTGAAAAGGGCTGCTGAAAAGCGGCCCTTTTTTATTGCATTTTTTTTTTCGTCCTAAACTTCGTATTTTCAATAAAACTGATTAACCCAAATTACACGATAGAGATTTTATACCAATTCCAAATATAATTTAACCCAAAGGGTAAATTATTTTGTGAATTGGTTATGCCGCCACTAAAAATAAATAGTACTATGAGGCGTAGCCGAAACCTGCCTTTGCCGGCAGGCAGGTTGGACTATATTATTTTT
>JANNEQ010000077.1:0-26186 GCA_031378885.1 Flavobacteriales bacterium | reverse complement strand
TTCTGTCCGAAATAATACTTACTTTTGTTCATATGCTGTTTGTTGTGCAAAGACAAAACTGCGTCGAAAAGGGGAGTTTACTTGTTAGTAACTCCCTTTATTCTTAACATTAATATTATTTGTTTCGGACACTAGTGTTTTGGAATATAAAATTATCATTGTTGTCTGAGAAAAAATCCACCCAGGGAAATTTATATTCGCGAAGAGATTGATTCACATGTTTGCCATTGATCATTGTGATGAAAAAACTGCAATTGCAGAATTTTTTTTTTTACTGCAAGGAGATTTGAACGACATGATTTTTGTTCAATATTGTTTGTTTTCTTATCATTGTTGTCCGACTAAATTTTCACCCATTTTATAAAAAGCAAAAAATTCCGCGGCAAAACTATTAATTTTACTGACTCTGCAAGGAGTCGAACATTGAATAGCCCCCGATAATGATCCGCAGGATCGAAAGGCCATAGGCCCACAGTCGGGAAGTGAATTTAAATGACGAATAATTCCCGACTCCGAAGTCGAACATTACGATAAGACTTCATATCCAATCTATTACCGGGCATTTTTGTTCAACCCTTTCAGGGTTGGTAATCATGGACTTGACTTCATTTAACCCCAAGTTTCGATCCTTCGGATCTCCACTGGGGGCTACTCAATGTTTGATCCTTTCAGGATCATGATTCAATCAATTTATAATTTTAGTGGAACAATAATGTTTTCTTATATTTGGATTATTAACCGACCTTGAACATTAATTATATGAAATATTCAATTGTTGCTTTCTATTTATCTTGTTTTTTTGCTCTCTGTTCACATTGCGCAATCGGGCAAATAACTCCGGTGACCGTTTATCCGAATCTGGCGCATACACCTGAATACTTTTACCCACTGCTCGGCGAAAGAGTAACAGATGCCCGATCCGAAGCCATGGGAAAAACGGTGACTGCCAATGGAAACAAGGGCATGAATAGCCTTTCAAATCCTGCCCTGGCAGCATTTATTCAAGGGCCACAACTCAATGTGGGAATTCATGAACCCTATTATTTCAATGAAACGAGCCAACTCCGTTCCATCAACCTTGCCACCCAAATGACACGGAGATTTCATCTGGGTTTTAATGCCCTTGAATTTAATAACCCCGAGAAAAGGTCATTGGATATTTTAGGAAATGTAATTTCGGGCGATTCAATTGAGAGACAAAGATTTTATTCGTTAAACGTATCAATTGCTCCGCGAAGACTTACGAAAGGACTTGGCATTGGAGTGAATATTTCCTACCTAAATTTCAAAACACCTAATTTTGCGCGGGAAGGAAGACTATTGTACGATGTTGGGCTCCTTTACCAATTACAAACGGACTCCACATGGTATTTAAAAATTGGCGTTTCTTACAGCAATATTACCAATACGAATTTCATTAAAAATAATTTCATCGGAACTTCATTCATTGGTAATATTCCGGCGCAAACCAATGCAGGAATTTCTTTTCAGAAAGAATTTGGAAAAAAAGCGACCACTTACCAACTCAGGTGGCTCACTGCGGAGGCGAGCCTTCAATATAAAAACTACACCAATAAAAATATTCAAACCATGATTTCAGGTGGAATGGAACTGGTCCTTCTCAATATGCTGGCAATACGCGGCGGATACTTTTATCAGTACAACGATGATAAAGTTGAACCGATACTTCACTATCAAAACTCAAAATCTTTTACCTATGGAGCAGGTTTGATTGTTCCTTTTGACAAACTCACCAAATCTCACAGACCATTAAGAATAAGCTTTGATGCGGCATTTGTACCTCAACTGGCAGGAAAATACGGTGAAGAGGTTACTACTGACTACCCCACTTTCAATCCTTCGAATGCATTTACGGCGACATTGCACTGGGATTTTAACTGATAAATGATTCGTACTTCAAACTATTAAATCATGCAAAACAACAAGTGTGACCTGCTATTGAAATCGTTGAATCAGAACAACGTCAAAATCATCGGCTGACGGGCCATAGGTAGCGGGAAGGGGAACATCCAAAAGCCTCAGGTACATTCCTAATTGCGCGCGATGATGGACAAGATGATTCATACAAAAAAGTCTGGCTACCTGTTTTTTGGGCAAACTAAAAAGTACTTCGTCGCCATGTGTCATTGACCATTCTTTTTCAAATTCTTGTTCTTTGACATTCAATAAAGCGTGCTTTGCTTCTTCTAGTAATTTGTCGAAGTACAATAAAAGTTCTTCACTGGTATGGATAATTGCGGGCTCGAAGTTGATAAAGTCCAGCTTGTCACTTTCAAGACAAGCCTTCCACCATGCAATAATTTCTGCCACATGAATAGCGAGCCGACCCAAAGTTTCAGATTTTTCTGTGGGTTTATATTCCAACTGATCAAATGGAACACTTGCCAGGTATTTTCTGGTAACAGCAGCCTCCAATGTTAGTTCCTGCAATAATGCTTGTGCTGTGGTCATATTAATTTGTTGGACAAAGATCGTGAAGTTTCGTTTTCCTCAGGAAATTGAAATGTCTGGTTGAATTTGCAGGATTCGGAATATACACCTGAGAATTGTCATTGACGTATATCTATGAAAGAGTAATTCTACCTATAAAATTCCAATTGAGATCGAAAAAAGCGCACTCATTCAGACCTGCAAATTGGTTATTGAATGATGGCAAATCCCCGTTCAGCTTCTATCAGCATTTACACAATCGCGAGGAAAGTACTTTTAAAAATTCAAAAAATAACCGGCTATAAACCGCTGATTTTCATCACACGACCATCATGACAAACCAATTGCGCATTAAAATTCGCAACAAACCCAAGGTTTCTACAGAATTTATTGTAATTCTTTGCAGACAAAATATTTTTATGAAGAAAAAACTTTACCTGGCCGTTACATTCATCCTAACCACTTTCACACCTGTGGTGGCCCAACTCACAGAACAATGGCACAGCCAATTCAATGGAAAAGGTGATTTTACTGACGAATACAACTGTATTGGCAAAGACGATAACGACAATATTTATGTAGCCGGATCTACTGTGAACACTGATGTAAATCGTGACTACCTTTTAATCAAAAAAGATATTGCAGGAAATACGATTTGGAAAAAAGTCTACAATGGACCTGGAAATGGCCCGGATGAGATCAAAGCAATGGTGGTGAAGAATGGTAAAGTATATGTAACCGGATATGGCAATAATATTACCGTGGGAAATGATTACTGGACCATGTGCTTCAACACAGACGGAGATAGCCTCTGGTCGAATCTCTACAACGATCCGACATTTAATCAATACGACGAAGCCAACGATCTTTTTGTTGATGACAGTGGAAATGTATATGTAACAGGGGAAAGTGACAGAGACATCACCGGGGTTACCAATTACGACTACCTCACCATTAAACTTTCCGCTGCAGGATCGCTGATTTGGGCGACACGATACAATGGCACCGGAAACGGTACCGACAGAGCCGCAAGCGTTGTAGCTGACACTTCAGGCAATGCTTATGTTACCGGAAGAAGCGCCAATGCAAATGACGATGATTATGTGACCATCAAGTACAACACTTCCGGCGTGCAGCAATGGCTGAATATAGTGGATAATGGTGGAATCGATCGCGCTACAGATATGGGCATTGATGCCACAGACAACATTTATGTGACCGGCAGAAGAGACAATGGCAACGATGACGATTATTACACTGTAAAATATAATTCAGCGGGAACAGAAATCTTTAATAAAATTTTTGATTTTGTCGAAGATGACAGAGCTGAAGCGATTGCCGTAAATGCAGATGGAAGTTTTGCGGTGACTGGCCGAAGTGATGGAAATGCAACTGCTATTCTCAACTACAATTATTTTACCGTAATGTATGGCACGACGGGTACACAAATCTGGTCGGCATCATTCGAAGGTACCGGCGCCAATGATGACGTGCCAATGGATATACTGATTACTCCTGATGGCCGGGTGGCAGTGTGCGGAGATAGTGACTCCGATCCTTCATTGAATATTTCTCAAAATGCTGTTATTGTATTTTACAATAGTGCAGGGCAGTTGATTTCGAGTTATAACTTCAACGGCAGCGCTGGTAAAAATGACTCCTATGATGCTGTACTCATTTTAAATACGGGTCAAATTTGCGCCGCCGGTTCAACTGAGAATACTTCATTTCAGAAGAATGCGCTTTTATCCATTCAGCAAAGTGCCGATAATTATTCCAATTTCGAGGAGAACGGTCATGGTGACAACAGTGATAATATTCGCGGTTTACTGGTTGACTCCAACAACAATGTATATGTAACCGGATACTCAGTGGGAAAAGATACTGATCGCGATATGTGTCTGGTGAAACTCAATGCATCGGGCGACACACTTTGGTCCAGAACAATTACCGGATCCATGTTCGGCAGCGACGATGATGCCAATTCAATTGCATTCGACAATACAGGTAATATTGTGATTGCAGGATACATTAAGAACAGTGCAACCGGATCTGATATTGCCATTGCAAAATACAATGCGAATGGAACACAACTTTGGTTGACACTTTTTGATGGAATCGTTCATGAAAGCGACAGGGCATTGGATATGAAAACGGATGCGGCCGGCAATATTTATGTCACAGGAAGAACAGATATCAATGCAACCATTGTTACCAATGACGAAGTGTTTACTGCCAAGTACAATTCCAATGGCACCTTGTTGTGGAGCGCTACTTATACAGGAGGAACAACGGGCGCAGAAAGAGGTAAACTAATTGAAGTAGCACCATCGGGCAATGTCTATGTCTGCGGAAGAAAATTCAATGGTGTAAGTGAAGATATTTTATTGATCAAATACAACAACAGCGGAGCACAACAATGGGCTGTTTCTTTTGATGGAGACGGACAAGGAAATGATGACCCGAATGACATGGTTATAGATGCGAATGAAAACATTTACATCACCGGTGCACAGGAAAGTCAACTCAATACATTGTATACAGATTATGTGACTTTGAAATACAATAGTGCTGGTGCTCTTCAATGGCAACAGGCTTTCGGAAATCCAATTGGCATTGATGCCGCGGAAGCTATTGTGGTAAACGCAGCGGGTGAAGTTTTTGTAACAGGTGCTGTAAAAAATGCGAGCCTTGATGTTGTAACGGTCAAGTACGACAACAACGGCAATGAAATCTGGAGCAATGTTTTTAATGGATCAAATTCTCTGGATGATTATGGCGATGATATTTCGTTGAACAGTATAGGACAAGTTTTCGTTACCGGACACAGCAATGCCGGTACAGCAACGGATGTCAATTTTGACATTGTTACTTATAGAATCGACAATAATGGGACACAATCTGGTCTTATCACATTTGCGCTTTCAGATTCTTCGGATGTACCCAATTTGATGTATTGGAAAAACGAAACCCTGTATCTGGGTGGAAGCACCTGGAGCAATTCAGGCCAAAGGAATAAACTAGTAGTAAAGTACAACTTTACAAATGGTATTGAGGAGAATTCAAATATCGCATCATTCGTTTCGGTTTATCCCAATCCTTCCTCAGAAGATTTCATTCTGAAAAGCAATGGTCAACTTATTAACCAGGTAATAGTATCAGATATGTCGGGCAAAATTGTTTTAGAAAAGCAACAAATCCGAGCCTCTTCTTTGCGAATTGATTCATCCTTATTAAGAAGCGGTGTTTATATGTGTAAAATATTCGGCGAAAAAAACATTCAAAATCAAATCATAATCAAATTAGATTAATTCAAATATCACATGAGAATCAAAAAGACAATTGTCACAAGAGATATACAAGCTTACGTCCTCAATGACACAATGAACAACTCACACAAACCAAAAGCAGGTGATGTTGGTATTTTCGAAATTGTGGAAATTGACAGACATAGCAATGTGCAATGCGACGACAAAAGATTATCCAATATATTTGAGGGTGATCTGATTATGGCTGCATTTGCTGACCGGTATGCAACAGCGCAATTTGAAGGTTATGTTCCCACAGAACCCATGGAACTTTATGACATACTTGGAGCAGGTGGAGCCATTGGTGTTGTTCGCACTAAAAATGCCAGTCTGGAACATGTAGAACCCACCAAAGTAAAACTCATCGGTTATTGCTGTGACCCGGCAGGAAAAGTATTGAATACGAAATTTTACGGGAGTGAAAGAACCAGGTTCAATGGAATAGTTCCGAATGATGCGAAAATCATCTTGTCCATCGGATCGACTATGGACAGTGGAAAAACTACCACTGCTGCACACATGGCACGTGGTCTGAAGACCACCGGAAAGAAGGTGGCCTTTATTAAGCTTACTGGCACAGGTTATTCGAAAGACAAAGATTATGTCTATGATTGTGGTGCTGATATTTCTATCGACTTTTGCGATGTAGGTTATCCTTCCACCTATATGTGCAGCAAAGAAGATATTCTGGACATGTATCAGAGTTTACTTCAATTGCTGGAACCTCATAAACCTGATTACATTGTAATGGAAATTGCCGATGGTTTGCTCCAAAGAGAAACCGCGTTCCTACTCAAAGACAAGGCATTTATGTCGACCATTCACAATGTAGTATTCTCTTGTGGTGATAGTCTTGCCGCTCTGAAAGGAATTGAAATTCTCAACGAAATTGGGGTTTATCCTTGTATGATCAGCGGAAGATTCACGATGAGTCCATTGCTTATACAAGAGGCAGAAGAACAAACGAACCTGCCTGTGCACACCATTGATGAAATAATGACCGGACAGCACAATGCCATTCTTCTGGAGAAGAAGGTTGCTGCTGTGGCTTAATATAAAATTCCTGCTGATGAAAACCTGTCTTTGGCGATTCGGAGACAGGTTTTTTGTTTGGTTCAATCTACAACAACAAATATTCAATCAACCCCATTCGGTTGAATAATTGATCTTGGCCATCGGTGTTTTCGTGGCATATTTGCTCATTCTTTAAGAAAACAAGAAAATAAACATGACCAGAAAGGAGATCATCAATCAGTTTGTGGCAAGTCAAAAAGGCTTGCTCGGTCTGACATTGGTCTCCGGTATTTTTACTTCACTGCTCAATGTGCTCATTCCTCTCAGCATTGGCAAGTTCTACGACTTACTTGATGGTGGTACATCTGGCTCAGCTAAAGGTGCTTTGTTTGAAAAAATGGGCATACACATTGGCACCATGGATGGATTTCTGATGTTCTTCTTTGGATTAATTATCCTGAGGGCTTTGATTGGATTCGTGGAAAATTATAGCACAGAAATCATCGAGGAAAAATTAATCCATTCCTTGCGCGAAAAACTATTCGCCAAACAAATGGCATTGACTTATGCCTCTCACCAGTCCAAACCTGTTGGGAAATTTTTACTTCGTTATGGAAGTGAACTAACCGCTATTCGCAATTATGTAACCCGGGGTGGAACCAAACTTATCTCCGACATAGTTTTCATTGTATTTACTTTTTCTGTGCTGATGCTGATGAATGTCCAACTGGCATTGATCGTTCTTGCAATCTGGCTTGTGAGTTATTTTGTTACACGATTACTTACACAATTGCTTATCCATCCCTCAGAAGAGGTGCGCAGCAAGAGAGCAGCATTGCTGCATTTTGTAGAAACAAGGTTAAATTTCTTTATGACCGTAAAGGCATTCAACAGAGAAGTTCCGGAGGTCAATCACTTCAACCGGAAAAATGGCCAGCTTTACAGGGCCAATGCTTCCACCATTCGTTTAGAATCGATCATCAGGAGTTTGTTGCCCTTTCTTTTCTTTGTTTCAATGGGTGTTGTGATGGTTGTTGTAGCCGGGCAAAATAATCAGGACACAACTCCCCGATCCTACCTGCTTGTATTTATGTTGTTGCTGCTTTATATGCAAAGTGTGTTCAAAAGAATATTGCGCATACCACTTGCACACCAACAAGGAAGGATTGCGCTGGACAAAGTGGTAGAAATACTTAATCTAGCTTCTGAGAAAAGGGAGGAAATCGAACCTACTGAATCAGAGAATGTCAGTTCACTTGTGGTGCAAAACCTTTCCTTTGGTTATGCTGATCAAAATACATTGTTTCAGCATCTCAATCTTGACTTCTCGCGAAATGGTATCTATCTTCTTACAGGACCAAGTGGTTCGGGTAAATCAACATTATTCCGGTTGTTGCTCAAAATACAAATCCCAACCAGTGGTAGTATCTTACTCGATGGAGAGAATTTCGAAAAACTCAGCCCTTTTTTGGTCAGAAAAAAAATAACTTTGGTGAGTGATGAAGCACCGCTGATGGGAACCACAATTTTTAAATCGCTGTCTTACAAACAAACCGATGACAAAAGACCCAAGGTGCTGCAAGTACTCAAAAATCTTAATTTTCCGGGCAATGGACTGGAGGCCGATCTTGAATTGAAACTTGCAGAAGGTGCTGGCGACCTGACTTTGAGTGATCGCAAAAAACTTGAATTCGCGCGAGCGTTTCTCACTCAAAAACCCATTATTCTATTAGACGATCCTTTCGATGGTATTAATGAAGATACATTTAAAATTATCGCAGGACAGCTCAATAAGCTTAAAGTAAAAAGAACCATTATCATTGCCTGCCGAGAAATCCCTGCAGGTCTTGAGATTGACAAAACATATCCATTATGAAAAGTAAAATTCTGTTTTTTTCTTTACTCATCACGTCCCTCCTTTTTTCTTGTAAAAAAGAAGAAGGAATCGGCGGAGATGCAAGTATTAAGGGCAATGTACTTGTGCGGGATTACAACACCAATTTCACACAACTCATTGGACAATATCCGGCAGAAGATGTGTATGTCTATCTCGTATTTGGAGATAATACCGGATATGACCGACGAATCAAAACAGATTACAACGGAAATTTCTTTTTCAAATATTTGTACCCCGGAGATTATAAAGTCTATGTATATTCTACAGATAGTACACTTACGGACCTCAATAACTTTGTGGCTGTGGTAAAAAATGTTCACCTTGATGGTCGCAAAGAAGAAGCGGATTTAGGAACCATTACAATCACAGATTAATATGGTAAGGAAAACAACATTCATTCTTCTGATGGCCTTCTTTTACCTATGCAATAATGCAATGGGCCAGGGATCCGTTCAAATTGCCTCACGCAAAGTGAAGAGCATTTACACCGAAACTTCCGAGTTGAAAAAGGGTGAAATGATCAGCAAAAAAACACTTTCCGTTTATGGCACAAAAGGAAGGCTGATGGAGCTTTTTGAATTTAATGGAGACAGTGTACTTGTAAATAAAACAACCTATCAATACAACAAGAAAGGTGATATTACGGAACAGATCATATATGACAGTGCGGGCAAAATAAAAAGTAAAGTAGTTACAGAATACGACAGGTTTGGCAAAGTGAATTTTGTGACCGAATTAAATGATGCAAATCAGGTTGTAGAAAAAACGGAGACTTTATACGACACCTTCGATAACAAAACAGAAGAAAATGTAAAGGATGCTACAGGGAAATTGATCAAGCGAACTCTGTTTGAGTATGATGCAAAAGGCCTTCTTGTGGCAAGACGTACCTACAATCAGGACGGAAAAATCATTTCAGAAAAACTCAACAAAATAGTATATTGAGAAATTCAATTCTGATATTGCTTCTTGGTGTTTTTCTTTTGACTGAGAACAATTCTCTTTTTGGTCAACAGAAAGATTTTATGTCGCAAGTCGGCTTGTTTGCTACGCACAACCTCAATCGATCCTGGGATGTATCTCTTGGTCTGCAAATCTTGAACAACCAGAATCTTGCAGAAGTCAGAATGGCCAATCTGGATTTTGGAATCGGCTATCAGATTACGTCCCGGCTAAAAACAGAACTTCACTATCGTCCGATAAAGTTCAGAACGCTCGATAATGATTATGAAAACCGCAGCTTATTTTACCACACGCTCACTTATGGGCAGAGTGTGGGAAAGTTTTATTTTTCGGTGAGAAACAGATTGCAGCAATTGGTACTCGGAGATCATTTCAACGATAGTTTTAGAGGACCGACCTGGTACAATCGCAACAAATTTTCGCTTAAATACAGGATCAATTATTATTGGTCAATCTTATCTGGTATAGAAACCTTTCAGCCACTTAATCACCCGACGCGACATAAAATGGATCAGATCAGAAGCAGCGGCGGCATTCAGTATAACTTCAACGACCATTACCGCATTGAAGCATGGTACACCGTAATGCAACAAATTAACAGGCCTGGCAATAATATCTACTACCTTGCCACTTTGAATTTCAACTACAAATTCTAATGAGATTACATTATTCAATTCTGATTTTCTTACTTCTTGCTATCGGCGCATGTAAGCCTTCAGAGAAACCTGCACAACCCATGACAGAAAAAGAAAACCTGAAAGGCAAATATGCCATCGCCATACATGGAGGAGCCGGAAATCTCAAAAAACTCAAACTGACACCTGAACAAGAATCAGAATATCTGGCTGCTTTAGAATTGGCACTGGCCGCTGGTCAGAATATTCTGGTCGCTGGTGGCAAATGCGAAGATGCAGTGGAAGCGGCCATAAGAACCATGGAAGACTCTCCCCTTTTTAATGCAGGAAAAGGCGCTGTCTTCAACCATGATGGAATCAACGAAATGGATGCGGCTATTATGACTGGAAAAGATTTGCAATGCGGGGCGATTGCCGGTGTTCGCCATATCCGAAATCCGATTTCTGCTGCAAAAATGGTGATGGAAAAATCCGAGCACGTGTTGCTCACTTCCGCGGGTGCCGAAGAATTTGCTTCTGCGCATGGAATTGAAATGGTAGACTCAAGTTATTTCTTTACTCAATTGCGCTGGGATCAATTGCAGGAAGCCCTTAAAGAAGACAGCATTGAGCTGGACCATGATGGCAAGAGCGGCAAAAGCAGCAAGCTTTCTACAAACGACTTCAACGAATTGAAATTCGGAACAGTGGGCTGCGTTGCGCTCGATCAATATGGCAACCTCGCTGCGGGCACATCAACTGGTGGACTTACCAATAAACGTTACGGAAGGATCGGCGACACACCGCTGATCGGATCGGGAACCTATGCGAATAACAAATCATGTGCAGTATCGTGCACAGGAAAAGGAGAAGATTTTATCAGAAATAATATTGCTTATGACATTGCTGCTCAATTGGAGTATTCAAAAATACCGCTGGACTCGGCAGTGTATCATTCTATCCAGGAAAAACTTGTCAAATCTAAAGGACGTGGTGGCTGCATTGCCATTGACGGACAGGGAAATATTTGTATGAACTTTACCACCACAGGTATGTACAGAGGGTACATCGACACCAATGGACAAAAGAAAGTGTTGATATATGCAGAATAGATAAGAATTGTTAATCGAATTGGTTAGATAGCTTTCTATTCTTTTATTTGAATGAATAAATCTTGATAACCATGAATAAAGTATCTGCTTGTTTAATTGGCGCAATTCTCCTTCTGGCCGCTTGCAAAGACAAGGAACGTGAAGTTTTTACAAATAAGTCTAAACCAGAATCGTCTTCTGCTTCGATAATTGAATATGAAGAGGCTCCGGTTGCTATGGATAATTGTATTTCCAATGAGAGTGCTTACATATGGAGCATATCAACGGCTGCAGCCGATCAGGCGCCCAACTCAACACCTCAACAGGAAAAGATAATTAAAGAGGGCAACATCAGTATCGAATCCAAAGATCTCAGGAAAAGCAAAGAAAACATTGAAGCCCTCATTCAAAATCACCACGCTTATAAAGACAATGAAACCTTCAGCAACAATATTGGAAGCGCCTCTTATGATTTCAAAATTAGAATTCCATCAGAAAATTTCGAAAAATTTGTAGCGGATCTGGAAATTGGAACCGACCAGATAATTCATAAAAATATCTATACAAGAGATGCTACTGCTGAATATGTGGATATCGCAACACGTCTTAATAATAAACGTGCCTATTTGCAGCGCTATCAGGAACTTTTGTCCAAAGCCAATAAGATTGAAGACATTCTTGCCATTCAGGAAGAAGCCCGCAGTCTTCAGGAAGAAATAGAAAGTTCAGAAGCCAGACTTAAAACTATAGACAACAAAGCTACTTACAGCACATTGGATATTAAATTGTTTTCGGAAAAGGTGCTTCAATCTGATTTGAAAGAGGTCGGCTTTTTCGAAAAAGTCAAGCATTCACTGGGCAATGGCTGGGATACGTTTATTGAATTTGTACTCTGGATTATTAGTGTTTGGCCCGGTATTATTGTTTTGCTTATTGCTTTGATTGTTTTGTTGAGAGTGAGAAGAAGGATAAGGGTGAAGAGGCAGGTGGGGCAATAGCTGGTGGAAGGTGGCCTTTGCTGCTTCGCTCAAGGCAGTGTAAAAGAGAATGCTGGTTGAAAACCAGCTCAAGTCGAAGGCACGGGATACGCTTCGCTAATCCCGCGCCAGAGCCATTACCGCTTCGCTGAAACAAGCTGCTGGTTGAAAACCAGCTGAAGTCGAAGGCACGGGATACGCTCCCACACCCTTCGGTGGGGACACGTACGCTAATCCCGCGCCAGAGCGGAAACCAGCTCAAGCTGCAGGCAGTCCGAAGGAGCACACGGTTACAGATGCGTTCAAACCAATGCCAGATTAAGAACGATTAAAAAACTTCTATTCGATGATATTGATATAACCTTCCTTTTGAATAATATCGAATGTGATGTAAGTTTTGGCTTTGACTACGTAAGCGTATGTATCCGGGCCTTGAATTTTTCCTTTGTAGCTGCCGTCCCATCCGATGGATGGATCGGAAGTTTCGAAAACCAATTCTCCCCAGCGATTAAATATCTGAAATGAAACAAGATCTTCGATGCCCCAGCCTTTTACATAGACAACATCATTAATGCCATCGCCATTGGGTGTAAATACATCTGGCACATCAACTGTTGATACGGGGAGCACGTCAATGACATATTCGGATTGCACATGAAAACAATCGAGGCTGTCGGTCATGGTCAATATGTAAGTGGTATCTTGTAAGGGCTGAACAATGGGGTATTGACATTCGGTGCAACTGATCCATAACTCCGGTGACCATGAATAGGTGTAGCCTGTAACTGTGGGAGGTTCGAGTGTCACTGATTCGCCAATGATTAACTGATATGAATGATCTTCGGGCAGAATGGGTTGATACACTGTAATGATGGTGGAAGCCTGATTGATACAGCCATTGGAATCTGTCACTGTAACGAAAAATTCTGTGGTACTATCCGGAAAAGCAATGGGATTATCTGAAGTAGGATTGTCCAAATATTCAGTTGGTGTCCAACTGTAATTTTCTCCACCTGAGGCTTGTAATTCGGTGCTATTCCCTGTGCAAAATGGAGCTCCGGAAGCCTGCGCTCCGGGCAAAGGAAAAATGGTCATTGTCTTTGTTACAGTATCTACACAGCCCTCCGGATTGGATTGTACAATGAGGCTTACATCATAAATACCAGTGGAATAATTTAGTGGAGGAGGATTTTGTCCGTTGAAAGTTTCACCATTTCCAAAATCCCAGAACCAACTGTTTGCATTTAGACTGCTCAAGTCGAAAAACGAATCCTGAATGCCGGGGCAATGCATGGAGTCTGATTGAGCGACTTCATTGTTTCGTAAAAAATCGGCTTCAATTTGTACGAAATTTAATGTATCGGTCGATACCACATTACACAACGAGTCCTCACTCCACATCACGAGTGAAATAACTGTTTGACCGGAAACCGGATTAAATTCGTAATCGTAATTATAGTTTAAAGGCGAAATGGCAGCGAGGTTAACACCATTTCCCATATCCCATTGCCAGGTCATTACATTGGATGTATCTGCAATTTCAACATGAATATCTTCTCCCCTGCAAATTAAGTTTTCCTGTAATACAATTGATCCGATCGGGCCTTCTACGTGCACATCAACTGACACGGTGTCCGCGCAGCCAGCCGTTGTTCTTTCTATTAAAGTAACGGTGTAAATTCCCGGCAGATAATAATTGGCTCCTATGGATTGGAGTCCAATGGCCGGTGTTCCATTTCCCAAATCCCATTCTCTTGATCCAAATGGTTCAACCAATGAAGTATCGGTAAATGTAACCTGGGCAGGATAACACAATGCCTCTCCTTCGCCAAGAGAGTCGTCAAAACCGGCAACCGGAATTCCCTGCACGTTTGCATATTGGGGCTCAATGTATCCATTGATACAACCGTTGGCAGACGTGACGAGAAGACTCACATCAAAATCTCCGGGTTGATTATACACATGAACAGGATTGTATAGATTCGAAAAATTCCCATCGCCAAAACTCCACAAAAAAGTGTTGCTGCCAAGCGGTAAAACTGGGTCAAATGTAATACTCTCTCCTTCGCAAATGGTGGATATGGTAATGGCATTAAAACGCGCATTGGGAACTTCCGGAACAATCGGATGCATTGAGGTGCTCTGGCAACCTATTTCATCTGTAATTCTTAGACTTACCTGAAATGGGACAATTATTCCGGCGCCATTGAAAACAGCACTGTCATAAGAATGAGAAGGATTCTCAATATAACCATACTCACCATCGCCAAAGGTCCATTCGTAATTTGTGACTGGCAAATCGGAAATAGACAAAGAACTAAACGCCGCATCCAACGGCAAACAATTTTCTTCCGCTGTATAACTAAATTCAGACTGAATTGAAAAGACATGTATATCCTGTGAAGTTGAATCTACACATCCATTTATATCCTGTGCCCAAAGCTCAACATTATACACTCCCGAAGTGTTAAACCTATGACTGTATCCTACATGGGTGGTTTTAGGTGCTGTGTCATCATCGAAAAACCAGGTAAAACTTTTGTAGCAGGAACTTTCCTGCGAAGCAGCATCTCTTGACAACAACACCGGAAAGTAAAGATCTATTCCAGAACAAATACTATCGGGCAAA
The DNA here is from genome assembly GCA_031378885.1 of Flavobacteriales bacterium. Lineage (GTDB taxonomy): Bacteria > Bacteroidota > Bacteroidia > Flavobacteriales_D > Sanyastnellaceae > JANNEQ01. Next base: position 11,242 of record JANNEQ010000077.1, on the reverse strand, counting down.
TCAAATTTTGCCTCCACATCGCGCACTTGAATATACAAGCTATCAATATCGGGTAAACAACCATTGGTATCATTGTAAGTAGTTAACACAGCCCAATAATTTCCCGTTGTATCATATTGGTGATTGTGGAATAATACCAGGGTGTCAGTCCATGATTGACCATCTCCAAAATCGAGGGTCCATGAAGTTGCATCTTCTACTACAGTTTCAAATGGATAATTATAAGGTGTATCACAATTGCACGAGTAACGCAAATTGCCTACAGGCCCGTGTACATTTACCACCTCACTTACAGAAGAAAAACAGCCGCGATAACCCACTGTCATGGTAATGGTATCGACACCCGTTTCATACATAAATTGAATATCGGCAATTGAATCATTCTGACAAGAAAAAATAGTATTGTAGTCGCCATTAAAATTCCAGGTGTCTACACTATCGGCTGGCGATGTGGTGTCTATAACTTGTATCACATCGCCGCGACAAACATCGGTTGAGGACAATGTAAATGACGGAACCGGCGGAACTCCCACAAAAATCGTTTGCGCCCATGATGTATCCACGCAACCATTGTCTGTAGCTACAATGAGATATGGATAATAAATTCCTTCAACAAGATAAGTGTGATCAACGCTGCTTGTATCGGTTCTTATTGAATCCGGCGAGCCATCACCAAAATGCCAGACCCAACTTACTATGTCAGCAAAATCTGATGTACTATAATCGTCGAGTGTGACTGTGAGCGGAGCACATCCTTCATTTTTAAATGGAAAGAATAAAGCATTAGGTTTGGCCAAAACGAGACTTGTATTGGTTGTATCTACACAGCCATCATAAGTTGTAATAACCAATTGCAGGTCCACTTCAGTGGCCTCATTAATCGAATAATAGGTTTCTATTATATCTACGTCTTCGGTCACCACAGGTAATGAAGAAGAATTTCCTGATGGCAAAATCCAATCGTAAAGGGCAATGGCATAATTGGCCATTCCGGTAGCCTCGAATGTATTTGGAAACTGACAAATGGTATCTACCGAAAGATCAATATAAGCTTCCGGAATTTCAACATAAACTGAAATCGTACTGTCGTTCACACAATCGCCGCTTTGCACTTCAAGCGTCACGTCAATCCATCCTTCGAATTCATATTCATGGAAATCATCGTATCCAAAGCTGCCATCTCCATAATCATATATCCACGAATTGGCACTGGAGGTATTGGTAAAAATAACAGATGAACATACTGTATCATTTTCCCCACCATCAATTGTAAAAGCGGCAATGGGATAAAGAATGGATACCGGAACCATTGCACTGCCGGAACAATTGTTGTCGTCTGTAACGGTGAGCAATACTTCACTTTCTCCTTCCAAATTATATATCTGCGAAGGAGGATCCGCCAAAACAGAAGACTGTCCATTGTCGAAATCCCATTCGTAAGTCAAATTACCGGTCAATGGTGAATTAGAAATGGCATTGCTGTCAAACTGCACGTTCAATGGAGGAGCGCAAGCTGAGGCAGGACTCGGATCTGTTGTAATGGCAATTGTTGGCGGAGATGAAATGGTTATTACATCATACATAATTGATGATCCTACACAACTATTTTGATCAGTAACTATAAGACTCACATCAAAGATTCCGGGTACATTATACTGGTATTGGGGTGTGCCTGTATTAATTGTATTTAATCCGCCATCTCCATAAGCCCATTGCCAGCTTATAATTGGCGCACCATTACCTCCAATGGTATTATCTGTAAAAGAAACTTCTAAGCCATTGCATCCTCCGATGGGTTGACTCAGCGTAAAATTTACATTCGGAATATCATAAACAACAATTACAATGGTATCTGTAACCTGATTACCATTTACAATGGCTGTAAAAACTACATTATAGTTATTGGCAACCGCAAAATTATGTGAGGGATTAGCAAGGTTAGAACTTGCTCCATCATCAAAGTCCCAGTTGATATTGACTGGTGATGAATAAAAATTACTAAAAATAACGCCAGTAAGTGGAGCGCATCCGCTGGAAACACTTGACGAAATCTGGGCATCACTTATTAAATAAAGTAAGCCAAAGAATAATACGGTAATAAATTTCCTATAGGTCAAGTGAAAAAAGATTTCATATATCAAGGTGTAAATGTCTATAAATATTTAATCCATTTGAAAAAAAAAAGATATATTATTGCGCAATGAGGTTAACAACTCAAATCTTATTATTTGGAATGGTTATGTCCGTTTGTTTTTCCGGCATAGCTCAGCATAATACGCACTGGTGCGGTACATTGTGCAAACCATCTAATACTGAAAAAGCCAATAAAATTCCATCACCATGGCCTTCGGATTGTAACCACATCAACAAAATTTCTAAAAAACTTCAGGTGAATATTCACATTGCGCAAGACCTTGAAGGCAATACCGGCATTTCGCAATCAGATATTAACGGTGGTCTGTTAAGATTAAATCAGGAATTTGCACCAACAGGAATTCAGTTTGAAATTTGTACGCAACACATTATGGAAAACGATCGTTTTGATACTTTGGTTATCTATCCATATTACAGTGAAGAAAAACAGATGTCGGCCATATACTACCAGCCCAATACCATTAATCTATACCTGGTAACAACCATTGTGCAGGACTTCGGTGAAGTGGCAGGCTATGCAATTATGCCAGGCGGAAGAGATGTTGTGGTTATTAATAAAGAAGAATTCAATTTCAATTCAAATGTTCCTGTTCATGTTATGGGACATTTCTTCGGCTTGTACCACACTTTTGAAACTGCATTTGGAATTGAGTTAGCCGATAGAAGCAATTGCGATGATGCGGGCGATCTGGTCTGCGACACCAATGCTGATCCCGATTCTACGGGGCAGGCAAGTTTTACTGATCAATGTAATTACTCAGGAACTACGCTTCAAGATCCTGTTGGAAACTGGTACGTTCCTCCTACTGATAATTACATGAGTTTTTATCCGGAAGAATGTGTGTGTCGTTTTACACCACAGCAGTACAACCGTATGATTGACCAATATTTCACATTCAGATATTACCTGTGGTGAAATTAAAATTCATATGGCCACTGATACTTGTTATTACAATAAGTAGCACTTCTTTTGGTCAGGATATTCATTTTTCAATGTTCAACATGAGTCCGTTGACATTGAATCCTGCCAATACAGGTATGATGGATGGAGACTTCAGATTTACCAATATTTTTCGTTCACAATGGAAATCCATTGGCGATCCATTAAACTCCCTTGCACTCTCCTACGACAGACAGATCTACTCACTTCCGCATAATTTATCTGCCGGACTTATTCTCACCTCCGACAAAAGCGGGGGAATAAAATTATCGGAAAATAAACTGTTGTTTACCACAGGCATCAAGCAGTATTTTGGAAAAGACATACTTAGCGGAGGAATACAAATAGGAGTTGCATCCAAAACATTTTCCTGGGATGGCACAACTTTTCCTTCGCAATACAATCAGGACATTGGGCTTTTCGATGCCAGTCTGCCAAATGGCGAAGCCAGCCTCAAACTCAATCGGATTTTCCTCGATGTCAATGCGGGCATTCTATTCAGAAAGGCCACTGCCAAAGGACCACTCACACTTGGATTTTCTGCATTTCATATCAATCGCCCCGACGATTCTTTTTACCAAAATGGCAATGGACTCCTTCCCAGATATGTGCTTCACAGCGATTACAATCTGCAGATTAGTCCGATGTGGAATATCAAGCCATCCGTTTTGTACATGTCGCTGAATAAAGCACAAAATTTTATCTTCTCCACTTCAGCAGGTATTAATCTGAAAAAAGAAAAAAATTCTGCTATTGAAAAAATATGGTTCGGATTAGGCTGGAGAAGCGGCATAAATAGAAATGCAGACTCCTTCTACCCTATGATTGGACTCGATCTGAAACATTTTCAGATTGCCAGTAGTTTTGATGTGAATTACTCTCAACTTCAAACGGCTACCAACCAAAGAGGCGCGTTTGAAATTGCTTTGATTTATACTTCACTTAACTCAGCAATAACAAAGACAACCATTCCATGTGATCGCTTTTAATCCAATTTTATTTTGAAATACCTGTGGCTCATAATTCTGGTTACCTCTGCACTCTGCGGTTCAGCGCAGGATGTAAATCCGGATGAACTCAAACCAGGTTTGCTCAAGAACTTCGGTGCGAATGCAGAAAGACTTCATGATATTTATGGTGCAATTAATTATTACAAGGCTTACATCAAAAAAAAACCAAAGGACTTCAAAGCCATTTATCATCTTGCTGAATTGGAGGAAAGGACACGAAATTATTCTCAGGCTTTGTTGTATTATAATACGGCCTACGAATCCAACCCCAATAAGTTCAGTGCTGCGCTTTATCATAAAGCCCGAATGGAAAAAATGATGGGCAGCTATGATTTGGCCAAAAAAGATTTTCAAAAATTCATTGCGGAACAAGGAGAAGGTGGCAAAGATGATTTGAAAAGTCGGGCATCCATTGAATTATTGAGTTGTGATACTGCCATCATGTTTCGTTCTAGACCGCTGCCATTTGCCATCAACAATCTCGGAGCCGGAATCAATAAACAGCATATAGAATTTGCTCCGGTTCCTACTTCAGCAAATGATATTATTTATGGTTCACTTCCGGAACCTAAACCTAAGTCTTACGACCTGGATGAACCAAAACCCAAACGTAAATTCTACAAAGGAAGAAGAGTTGGACAGGAATGGCAAGGCCTGGGAGAGCTCGAAGGGCCGTTTAACTCCAATGAAGCGCATACAGGAAACGGTGCATTTTCGCCGGATGGAACGCGGTTTTATTTTTCGCGTTGCAGTGAAGACTGGAATATGGATGTGACATGCGAATTGTGGTTAAGTGTAAAAAAAGACCACCAATGGTCGGAGCCGGAAAAACTTAATTCAGACATCAATAAATCCGGCTATTCATCTTCGCAACCTTCCGTAGGACGTGATGAAAACAGCGGAAAGGAAGTTCTTTATTTTGTATCAGACAGACCTGGTGGTTTTGGTGGAACAGATATCTGGTACACGCTATATGATTCAACAAATAAGAGTTATAGTGTTGTAAAAAATGTGGGAACACAAATCAACACGAACAGTAATGAAATGACTCCTTACTATTATGAGCCACAGAAAAAATTATTTTACAGTACCGATGGCCGGGCCGGTCTTGGTGGTTATGATGTGTTTGTGGCCAGAGGCGCAATGAAGACATGGCTTTCCGCATCCAATGTGGGTTATCCGATTAACTCAAGTGCCGATGATATTTATTATGTATTGAGTCCGCTGGCGAAAAGTGGTTTTCTGGTGTCGAACAGAATTGGTGGTCAGCAATATCTGCATGAGACCTGCTGTGATGATATTTATGAATTTTATGAGTACAACCCTATCCGGATTGTTATTGAATGTGTGGCTGTTGAAACTGACGGCCAGCAATACTTTAATGGTAAATCGGATGACATGAAAGAGGCAGATGAACTCATGCTGATAGAAAGAGCGCGAATCAATGTTTATCTGGTAGAAGACAATTCGGAAGTTTTTATGAGGGTTCTGGAGACAGACGAAAACGGCGAATTTGTAATGGATCTGGAACCCGATAAAAACTATCGGTTTGAAATGAAGAAAAGTGGTTTCCTTAATAATGACATCGAAGTAAGTACAATTGGAATGGATCAATCGCAAACCATACACAGAGTTGCTGGTATGGGAAGAATGACCGAAGGAACCTACGTTGTTGAAAATATCGAATATGAATTTGACTCTGCTAAACTAACGAATGAAGCCAGAGAAAAAATTGACAATTCTCTTCTCAAAGTACTCAATGAAAATCCCCAGATTAAAATTGAACTTGGCTCGCACACAGACAGCAGAGGAACCGATGAGTACAACCAAAAATTATCACAGCAGCGCGCAGAATCTGTAATCAGATATTTGACCAGTAAAGGAATCGGTATCGGCAGGCTTGTGGCAAAAGGATATGGAGAATCAGTTCCGATTGCCGCCAACGAAAACAAAGATGGCAGCGATAATCCGGAAGGCAGACAAAAAAACAGAAGAACCGAATTTAAAATAATTGGTGTGGTGAATGTACCAAAGGTCTGGGTCGAAGATTAACCGGTAGATACGCGATGCATCGCGTATCAGCAACGCAGGGGTGGATACGCGATGCATCGCGTATCCACATCGCATCGCGCATCAACATCGCATCGCGATCAACAACCCAGGGCCATATACGCGATGCATCGCGTATCAACATCGCATAAAAACAGCGTTAAATCACCAAGGCCAGTCCAGATGTATAAAATCAACAAACGCATCCTTGCGCAACAACGAGTCAAAAACCATATAACGCGACTGAGGATCAAATTTATACTTCCCGATTCTATTGCCATCGGAGGTCTTGAAATGCAAGGTAGCGCCTAATTCCTGAATATACACGTACTCCCAATCACTGATCAGATCTATCTTCAATTCAGATTTGGGATAAAGCTTCAGAATGTTTTTAATTGTAGAATTTGGTCTTATTTTTCCATAGTCAATTTGTTTTACAATTAAAATATCTGTGATAATCTCTTTATCCCCTTCGCCTTGCGTATCCACAAAATATAAAAGTTCGCTGTTGTCCCAAATTTCAAAGCCTGTTACTTCATCACTTTGGTCATCGCCATATTTATTTCGGGGCACTTCAAGCAAATAGCCATTTGGATAAATGGACTGGACATCTTTCAACGTCATTCCATTTGCTATTTTCACTGCGTATCGAATGGGAACCAATGATCTTAAGGTTCGGTTGTAATAATGCGTTTTATGCAGAACGCCATCCTTTATTTCGTACATGCCATCCTCTCCACTTACGCGTTCCTTATAATCCCTGATATCAGAATTTTCGAATGTATTGGAAGTGACAATGATCCTATTTCCTTCAATGACAATATTTGCATTGTATACATTCCAATAATCTATCTGTTGCCCGGTGCTGTCATCGAATGTCCATTGAAAGTCGTAATAGTATTGAACGAAAGAAGTAAATGAACGATTCCTGATATCAACAATGAGCAAATCCTCATTCTTGACTTCCTGCCCGCGGGTAAAATTACCATATTTAGCCGAAGCGAGGAAAAACTGTTTGTCCTTTGTAAATCCCAAAGGCTCTGCGAAATGGTTCATCCAAAATAAACCCGGCATCACATATTCAATCCAGCAATTTGTATCCGATAATAGTAACTTATTTGTCTCCTCCGGGTTTTCATCGCTCCTCCTGATGAAGATACAATTGGGAGAATGAAACTCACTTTTTTCTCTATACGACTCAACAGCCTTAAGATCATAAATTGTATCGATTGCAAAAAGCTGCTCAAGTGGCTCGTTGAATCCAATCTGACCCAAAACTACTTTAGATCCAAAAATTAAAAACAAAAACACCCAAATTCTACCCATCATCGCAATTAATTTTATCCTTACAAAATACGAAGATGCGCAATATCCGGCGAACGTGGTTTAATATTATGGCGGCCTCCTTGCAAGGATAATACAGGGTAGATACGCGATGGATACGCGTATCTACTACCGATGCGTCGGTGGATACGCGATGGATATGCGATGGATACGCGATGCATCGGATACGCGATGCATCGCGTATCTACTGGACAATTAATTTTGTTGTCCAATGTTGGTTATCCATAACGTAATGCATGACATAAATACCGGCCGATAAGGGCGATACATCCAATTGAATATCTTTTCGGCCACTTACAATGCCTTTGAATACTTGCTGGACAGTTTCACCAGAAATATTTTCCATGGTAATAGAAATGTTCTTGCTGTAAACTGAGAATAGCGAAAGTGTGGTTAATCCGCTCGCAGGATTAGGGAAAAGATTATTGTGCATGTCTGCAAACACAAAATCTTCCACGCTCACTGGCCCAAGGTTGATGAGTGTATCAAGGAAAACACTCCATGCGCCATTTTGCGCCATCGTTCTTCCTACCAGATAATGAATATCCTGAGTTGTATCAAGACCAACAGTTGTAACATCATCCGTGAAAGTAATGTCTGACGAAGGCGAACCTACATCAAGGGCAGTTCCATTGGCAACACCCGGGTCGTAATTCCAGAAATATTCAGCCGCTACTATTTTATTTTCAATAAAAACCGCATAGGGCTGGGCCACACTCCAGGTATCCGCTAAGCCCCTCACACGTGTAAACAAAGTATGCCACCCTTCTCTGATATTTACTGTCGAAATGTTGAAATTGGTTGTAATTTCTGCATTGTTTGAATTTAATACCAGCGAATTACCATTCCCTGTCCCCGGATCTTCATCCCAGAAATATTCGGCAGAAGTATATTTGTGAATGTGAACCGCTTTGCTTTCAATTGTCGACCATTCGCCCTGATCGTTCATTGTGCGTATACACAATAAATGTTCCCCATGTGACAGTCCATTGGTTGAAATTGTAAAACTTTCGTTTATCGTTGTACCAGGTGTACCCACGTTAAGAGAAGTGGCATTTCCTATTCCAGGATCATTGTCCCAGTAGTACTCTGCGGAAACCAAATTCTGACTCCATCCGCAAAGTGATGTCATCAATAGCATTATTAAAATAGAATAATATTTATGCATGATGAAATATTATTGATGTGAGACGCTGTTGACAGTGATCTGAAAGGTAGACTGCGCGGGAACAAGATTACCACCTGGAATGACAACAGATCGCACAACCGGAATATCTGGTTCTCCATCCATTCGGAATATTCCTGAACCATCATAAACTCCACAATCCAGCCCGTTGTCTCCGGCACCGATTGCTGGCGAGCCAGCCTGAAGATGATAGTCCGAACTCAGGCTAAAATTACTGCCCACTGTGACATTTACAAACATTGGATCAGAACTCTGAAGATTGTTGGATGAAATGTTTCCGCTTGTAGTGGAAAATACATTGTCGCTACCTGCGAATGAAACATTGTTATTGTAGACATTGCTATAACCACCACTCACACTCCTTCCGTAAGCAATGTTATTCGCAAACGTGCTGAACTCGATTCCATTAACACAGGACTTACTCGGTGCGGTTCCTATGAAAATATTATTCTCAATGGAACAAAATTTAATGTCGAGAAGGGTACCGTTAAAGACGTTGTTTCTAATGGTAAAATTTTCGAATCTGGAATATCCGTAGGCAGTATTCATGTTCCATAATCCGCCAGTACCAATGAAAACACAACCCTCAATAAGCCAATTATAAAAGTGATTTGCACTAGCGCCTTGCGGGGTATCAACGTAAATACTATATAAGTAGCATCGGCGAATGATGTGATTGCTGAAATTGGTTTGAGTAAAACCTGTGGGAACCTGAACCGATCCAATATAAAGAGATTCAAGAAGTGTTCCGTCGCAAGTTGAACCACCAAAAAAAATTGTGGAAAATTGCGCCGCGTAACCAGGGACAAAGGTGCTACCGATAATTGACACTTGTTTGGTAATTGTAAGGTCGCCGTAACTCATTCCTGTTCCGGAGACCAGCAAGGTGTCGCCGGCGCTGGCGGCATCATGTGCAGCCTGCACGGAATTAAATTGCGCCGGCTGATGTGCAGCATTGCTCACAGTGTGTATGGTAGCAAAAAGACTGATGCTTAGATTTATTAAAAGAATTGAAAGTGAAAACTTTTCATGAAAATGTGGGATTAATTTTACTCCAAAGTTGCAGCAGTAAAAAGCATTCGTCAATCCCCATTTTGGGGAATGCATATTGTGCCGGCCAACATGACGAATGCTCCGTCATAAATGATTATAATTGCGATAGTTATTTTCTATTCTTATAGGTAATAATATCGTTTACAAATAAATTGAATTTCTGCAACTATTGGGCATGTATTTTCGATTTAAGCCTGAATGCCCTTCCATTGAAAGATAATCCCATAAACATATAACGAATTGTATACCAGACCGATCGAAATTATTTTGGGTCATTTGTGAGCAAATAACCAAATTTCACATACTTTTATCCACGTGAGGTTGAACCGATCTTTAGGTAATTCCGTCGATGGTCTCAATTAAAAAGAGAATTTTCCTTTGAATGAATTACTAACCATCGTGGATAGCCCATACAAGTGGAGACCAGAAACCACTCATAAAAAACGGCCTTCTCCATTTAGGACCTTATGGAGGGAGTATTCCGAAAAGCCACAAGAGTAGGACAACAAGAAACAAATTATGGTACAAATTATCGGATTAATCATCGCCTTGATAGCTGCAGTGTTAGTTGGACAAGATGCATCCAAAAGAGGCATGAATGCTGTCGGTTGGGGTATTGGAGTTTTCTTATTACTCATCATATTCTTACCCTTGTATTTCATTTTGAGAAAGCCCATTGTTGACCCAAATAACGACGTGTTGGATCAGAACCGCTAAGTGTCGATTATTTGTTTCTGGATTTTGCTTCCTGATTACCCGGAAATTTGATATTATTATGATTTCGAATATTCGGACGGTTAAATTCCTTTGGATGTAATTGAACATTTTATCATTGTGATCGACCGAAATCCAATCCGGGTTTTATTATTTCACGACTCAAGGCTGACAATGGAAGTAAAGCCCGATTGACTTCAATTCGTGACAATGTATCAATATAGAGTATTAGCCCGGCTCAGCGTGGTTTGACCAATTGTATTATCCCTGAAATGGAATATTCAAAAACAATCGCCACTACGCCCAATGCGATTAAGATATGTACTTTGCATAAAATAACATTCGACCCTTACCGGGTCGTTTGATCATGTCAAACCGATTGTGCTATAAACATTTGATCCATACTGGATCAGGAGATGCGTGTAAACAATGCGATCAACGATCCAGTAATGGATCGCATGTTTATAGGTATGATCTTGACTTTGGCGATAAACGACCAAGGTCGAATGTAGATCGATCAATTCCTTAACTTAATGACATTGCCCGGAGGGACGGCCTTTCCAATTTGAGTTTGTAATTGGATGCCAAAATGCCGCCCCGCTGGGGCTTTGGGTATAGCCCCGGAATCATTCTACCAAAAGATCGCCCCGCTGGGCATATGCGTCAACTTAAGGTCATTTAGATTTTTTTTAACTTCTTGAGCGGTACGGATTTTATTCTTTTGAGGACATAAGTGTTCTTGTCTTCTATTATCCATTCCATTTCTTCTCCCTTTGCCAATTCGGCTGCATC
>JANNEQ010000048.1:0-22576 GCA_031378885.1 Flavobacteriales bacterium | reverse complement strand
TGTCGCCTCACTTTCTGTGAGGTCGACGCCAAAGTTATTCAACACCCATAACATAAACTTCTCCCTTCGAGGCTGCTACCGAAGGGTCGTTCAACACAAGCTTAAATCGAAGTAGAACTTCGTTTAAGCCTTATCTGTTAGTGGCTGGCATTTTTGTCATTTGAGTTGTTTCGTTTTCTTCCATTTCCTAATTCTGTCTTTTGCGTTTTTAAATGGCGAAGAAGTGTTTAATTGTATCATCTTTCCAAAAGTCCATTTGTCGTACCAAGGCATTTCGTAAAGTTCGGTGTTCGTTTTGCTTTCAATTAATTTCAATATTTCGCTTGTCGTCTTGTCAAGTTTTTTGTTAAGCGTTTTGTAGTCGTCTTTTTCATAGTCTTTGTAAAATTTTTGTGCAAGTAGTCCGAGTTCATTCCACTTAAAACCTGTTTCAGGAAAGTCAACTTCAAGTCCTTTGTTTTTCTTGTCATTCCACTTCAAAACCAATTGTCCCCAACCAACAAGATAAGCAACAAGGTTGTTGATACTCATTAAAGTGTTTTTTGAATGTCCGTCAAGTTCTTTTTTCTCCGTTTCGTCAATTGGAATATTAGTAAGTTCGCTTGTCAACTTTTTGTAGTTGTCAAGTATCGCCTTCTGTAATTCGTCTTTGTCTTTTGGTATAGCCATTTCTCTTCAAAGTGTCTGTCTGTTATGAGGTTCGCTATGCTTGCCACTAACGTTCGGGGCTTTGTGCAGTTGGGGAATTATCCAACTGTCCGCCTGGAACTGAAGCTAAATTTATAACTAAAAGCCGAAGTTAAGAACAACTGCCCGGCAGAATTACGTCCGCCGAATATAAAGCTTGGATATGCACTGCCGATGATTGTTACTAAGTCATGCCCCAATTGCACAAAACCTTTTGTTGTGCGTTCGTGCTTAAACATCCTTAGTCATAATGATATTTAGCTTTAAAATATTCTATAAGTTCAGCATTTCTCTTTTTCAGCTTTAGTAAATTATTCAATCTTGCTCTACAAAAACCATCATATAGGGTAAGATGGTTGAAATACTTGTTTAGCAAATCTTTATTGTTACCATATATAGCAAATATTCTTGGTTGCTGGGTAGTATCTTTCCATTTTCCATAATCCCGAAGTAGAGCGGAAGTTTCACGGACGTCATTTTGTATATTTTGAAGTCCTGTAGTTTCGGCAGCTTTATAAACCTGAAGAAGTTTATCATAAAAAAGAATACTATCTGCATCTGCCTTTTTTAGCAAACGGAGTCCGCCAGCGTTTTTCAATTGCATTAGTGTACGATCTGTATATATTAAATCTGGAAAATCTCTGGAATTAATATGGATTTTAGCTAAACAGTTTGTTGATGAGGAACTCAACAGGGAGTCGTAACAGGGTGACATGTCTTGAAAAACAGTGAGCTTTTTTTCAAACCTGCTTATAAGATCGTTGAAATGAGATGAATCAGTTTTCAAGTCTTCATAAAAAGAATAGGTATATTGCTCACCTCTGTCTCTTTCAATCTTATGCTCTAACTGATATTCTGCTAAAAATCCACAAAATACAGCAAGGAAAAGCATTAAGAATTCCCAAAAATATGATTTCCAATTTTTCTTATGATGAGGAATTGCTGGGTCGTGTGCATGATGATGTACTTCCATTTCTTCTGTTTCTTGAATTGAGTTAATAGGTTCCTTTTCAGGAGTAGGAATAATTTCGTCAGGAGGATTTTCCGAATGATTTTCTGTCGGATTATTAAGATGCTCTTCGTCTGTATTGTCTGCCATTTAGTTTTGGTTGATTATGTTATTAGAGTGTTCAATCGCATGACGCACAACGTTAGCGCTTTGTGCAGGTGTGGAATTAGAATTCCTTTCGCCCGGAACAAATGCTGAATAAAGATATGAAGAAAAAAGATAAGTACAAAAGCTCATTTGAAAAACTTCTGCCCGAGCCAAAGCCCAATAGCGAACCGCTGCTCATTGGGCTTCCTTCTGCCACACTTGCACAAAACGCACTGTTGGTAGCAGTGCATTTAGGAAATCCTACAAATATTTAAAGCTGTCTCTACCAAACTTACGTTTTAAAGTCCAATGTTTTCCTGATGCAACTCCACCGTTTTTACTCCATATTCTATGTGTATCCTGTAAATAGAAAGTTAAACCATGATAATTATGGTTCTCAATCCTTCCCACTCCAAGGTTTGAAAGTATTCTATTCCATAACCAACTTTTGTCTTGAAATGTATATTCTAGTGTTTCAAATATTGATGGGCAGGAAAAAACATAGATGTAACCGTAGTTATCCCAATTCGTATTCGCATAATCAATACATTGTTTAATCCAAAGAGTTTTGTCTTTAGTGTCTTTAAGTTTTTCTTCAAGTTTAAATTCTATACCAAAACTAACGTTTGGATTTTTCCATATTAAATTATTTTTAGGTTTTAATATTGCGTCAATACGCAATCTAGCACCTGAAAAATGGCTTCCATAGACTTGTTCTTCAATGTAAAAATCGTTTTTTAACTGGCTAAGAATATTTTCAGCATAATTTTTTTCCACAATTAAGTATTAAGAATTTTCTATGTAAATGTTCTAGATTAGTAAAATTCAATTTATTTAATTATGCTTTCCTCTCTATTTAAATATTGTCCATTTATTTTTATCAGATTATTTACGGTGTGTTCTTTTTTTAATTCTATAATATAATCTGCTAATGAAAGTTTTGTTTCATTGATTAATTCACATATATCAGAGTAAGATTTATAATCTACTAACAAATACTCTCCTCCGTAATGATAATGATTTCTTGGCAATTCGTTTAATATTGCGGCTTGTAAAGAAAAGTATTCTCCCACATAAAATGCAACAATCATATTATCACTTAATTTTGTCTTACAGCGAGCTATAAATTGTATTTTGAAAATTTCTAAATGTTCAGTCACCTCTGATTTTTCTGTATTTTCCAAAGTGATTTCTCCTTCATGTATTAGCAATAAATTACAATTGTTAGTTAAAATCTTATACTCTAAAATTGGAAGAACTACTGACTCAACTTTAGTTTCTCCATCTATTTTTTTTTGTAATATTATTTCCATTTCACTTTTTTGAATTATGTTTAGTTTAGATTATTTGAAATTTTCGAGCGGCATTGCTACCAACTCGTTAATACCCGCATGTTTTAATATTTCACTCCAAATATACCGCTTCAAAACTTTCGTCGGGAGCGCATAGGGAAAAATAAAATTAATTGATTGAAAGTGAGCGACATGCTGAGGGATTTTAAGCCTCAAACAGTTGAATTTTTTCCCTTGGCAATACAAATTGCGCATTGCGTGTTTTGTATTGCTGTCAAAGAGAGCAATACAAATTGCGCATTGCGTATTTTGTAGTGAAGCCAATCCTCACAATACAAAATGCCCTTTCGCCAAAAACCCAATTTCATCAGCGAAGTAAGTTCAAAATTCGTCATTCAGAAAATTCGGGCACATTTTGCGTATTTCTACGCACACCACCCTTCTCCGCCACCGAATATACAGCCTCCAACTCTACCAGCAAAAAACTTCATACACCAGCCCACACCATCCCACACCTTTCGATGGGGACAAGTTTCGATTATGGCACAGCATCCAACTCCCACAAAAAAATTCCAACCATAAAAATCGTCGAAACTTTTTCCGGTTTTGTCGGCTTATTTCTGCTACTCTTAGTTGATTCGATATGGTCGGTTACTTTTACCTACCCGCTACCACCTTCATATTCTCCTCCAACTCCGCCTTCAGACCTGCTTACCTTTATTAATAAGGTATGCCGGGCTGACAATCCATATCTATCCAGGGCTTTGGTCTTTGCTATGACTTGCTTGCGCAGCCAGACTCGGTCCAGGCTCGTGAGGGATTGTGTATGGTCGATGGCATAATTGAAATAGCTCATCGCGCTGATGTTTGCTTCATGGGCCAGTTTCATTTCATTCAGCGCCTTCTGCTTTGCTTCGATCATCTCGCGAAGGATTTTGTTGCGGGCTTTGAGCTTTTCGATGAGCTCTCTGGTGTCTTCGGTGGGCTGGTAGGCCTTCAGGCTTTTGATGTATCGGCCTGGTGAAGAACCAACTTCATTCTGGTGTATGCCATCAGGGCGTCGCCGATGAGTTTTCGATTGCCCGATTCAATGTGAGCGATTTGCGACCGTTCGAGTCTGAATAATGCCGTGAGATCGGCTTGAGACAGGTCAAGTTTTTCTCTAAATGCAGTAATTGCGAATCGACTTTTGGCCATTTGTAAATTACTTAATGAATTTTTTAAAAACTGCCACATGTTTTTTTGCCACATAAAAATGTGTGGCAAAAAAACATGTGACAAATTCTGGCTCCCGAAAAATAATATTCCATGAAACTAATTTCATTCAGAAAATTTAAAATTTTTACGCAAAATTTATCTGCACACCCTCTCCACCAGCAGCTCAAAATAATTGCAGCCCAGAATTTTGCTCTCCAGCCAGTCATAATACCGATTTGGTATCTGTTTTAGTCCAATCTGCGCTACGCTTGATTGCACTAATCAGCTACTCTCCCGGTATTTACCACTGTATGATTTCATCTACGGCATAGACTAAATTGAAATGAACATTGGTATAATACCGATTTGGTATCTGTTTTAGTCCAATCTGCGCTGCGCTTGATTGTACTAAACAGCTACTCTCTCGGTATTTACCACTGTATGATTTCATATACGGCATGGACTAAATTAAAATGAACATTGGTATAATACCGATTTGGTATCTGTTTTAGTCCAATCTGCGCTACGCTTGATTGCACTAAACAGCTAGTCTCTCGCTATTTACTACTGTATGATTTCATCTACGGCTTGGACTAAATTGAAATGAACATTGGTATAATCTGTACTTTGGTTACTTTAAACAAATCAGCTAAATCCAACTGTGACAGATCTGGTTTTTCCCTGAAAGGGGCTAATGCAAATTTATTTCCAGGCATTTCTTTAACAAAATTTAGAAACTAAAATTTTTATCAAAAAACTTTTCTCAATGAGAACCTTACGAGGAATTTTTGTAATCACTTCATTTCAATCAAGTCGGTTCATTTTGTTAACCGTTTTTTTGTTAACCAAAATTAGATAACAAAAAAACAGTTAACAAAATCTGGCGCATTTTAAATAATTCCCGCGAAAAAACCAAACAAAATTCCCACGAAAATAATTCCTTCCAATGACATGTTTTATGAATTGGCCTTTTGGCCGGATTCTTCCTGAAAAAAAGAAATCAGGATTCGCTTGGGTAAATTCATGCGCCAAATTCTGAATTTATCGGTTCACCCTTTCCACCATCAACCAAAACTAATTGCCGCCGGAATTTTGCTCTTCGGCGAACCAAAAAATGCAATGGACTGAATATCTGGCACAAATTCTGGCGCGTTTTTTCCTGCCAGATCAATTTCCCGGCGAAGTTCAGGACGATTCACATCGGAGGGATGTCGATCATTCTCTCTGAAAATTTCAAAAAAATGGACGGCCAACTGATACAAAAGCAAATTCAAATTCAACACGTCGGCATAACTTTTCTGCCAAAGTTTGACCTGGCGCCTGGCGCTAATTCCGATTCGGAATCTGTTTTAGTCCAATCTGCGCTGCGGTTGATTTTATTAACTACTCTATAGGCATATACCACTGAAACCTTTTAATTAGTCTTTGGACTAAACTAAAATGAACATTGGTATAAAATGAGCGGGCTAAGAAATGATGAATTCTGCTGACCCTGAAGTCGAACATTACGACAAGACTTCAAATCCAGTCTACCTGACATTTTTGTTCAACCTTTTCAGGGTGGCAATCGGCTTGATGACTTCATTTTACGCCCTTAGCCCAATGTTCGATCATTATGGGATCGGATTCAATCCAAACGAAATTTTAGTCGGACAACAATAATGTTCCATTGGATACTGACAAATTGGTGGACCAAAGGCAGCGGGTGGTAGATACACGATGCGTCGTGTATATAAACGATGCGTCGTGTATATAAACGATGCATCGTGTATCCGCGTAAATACGTGCATCGCGCAGATACACGATGCATCGTGTATCTACGGCACATCCACCAACACCGTTTCCGAAAACAATATTTCCATATTTTCCGATTGGACAATCAACCTGTACATGCCCTGCGACCAACGGCTGAAATCAAATTCCTGGCGGCCGGTTCCGGTTAAATGACTGTTGCTGATTTCGCGGCCTTTCATGTCAAAAACCCTCACCACTGCCCTACTATCTGACTTCATTTTATAATCCAGATTTACCAAGCCGGTTGATGGATTGGGGGAAACTGTAAAGGCAATGTTTTTTTCTACCGATATTATTTCGGAATAATCAAAGGCTCCATTGTAGTCTACTTGTTTCAGCCTGTAATACGAAAGTTCATTCCATCCATCGTTGTCGGTAAAATTGTAATGGAGAACTGACTGCGAATTTCCTGCGCCCGCAACTGTTCCTATTGTAAAGAAAGTATTTCCATCGGTGCTTTTTTCTATTTCAAAATGGTCGTTGTTCAACTCAGTTTGTGTAGTCCATGTCAACCTGTTTTTTGACCCGACAGCTTCACCGCTGAATGAGGTAAGTTCTACGGGTAATAGAGTCTGGCAATTCAGAATAACCCCACTGGTTTGAAGGTCAAACAGAAATGGAATATTACTGGCGAGAAAATTATCGATCAGCAGAATATAATACATATTGATATTGGCCGGAGTAATGGTGAGTTGATTTACCCAACCATCGCCAGTGGCTCCTTCGGTCAGGTCGAGCGCAGTAGCATTGAGTCCGGTGGGCCCGTCTGCTGCAGAATAAGAACACCTCAACGGCGCTCCGGTTGGCGGACAGGGTTTGTTGGGATAAGGTCCCCATATTGCCCAATCATAATCGTCGGTATAACAATCGGGAGTCAACGTAAAAGCAATAGTGCCTGTGGTAGTGGGCTGAAAATAATACCACGAACTTTGATTTTCGCCGGAAGACAGACATCCCTGATTGGTTAAACTAAGGTCGACTACAGCTCCCGGCCCGGTGGAATTGCCCGCCAATTGCTGGTCGGCACACAAAGGAAGCATGGCTGTGCAATCCTCAGAAGGATTGGAAAAAGGCGGTGGCGGCAACACTGCGCATGTCAATTTCAACACATAATTGCCGTATTCGAATGACCATGCTCCTGATATCCTGATATAATATGTAGTACCAAGAACTGACATAAAACTTAATTCGGACGAGCCCTGACAATAATCGTCGTTCCAGCCTATACAAGTCATCGCATTGCACGGACCGGTCATAACTGCCAATTCTGTATCGAATGTCGAACCCTGCAGTGACACATTGATGTTGTTGCCGGTGCCTGTAAACTTATACCATACACTGGGAGAAGCAGACGTTCCGCAGCCGGCAGCATTTGCCTCTGCCGAGGCCGAAGTAGTGCTTCCGGTAATGGTTTGCCCGCAATTAACCGTTATTGCATTTGCGCATAAATCATTCGCAGGAGGTGCGCAAGTGCCGGTTTGGGTAACAGTCAATGTTACCGTATTAAGACTTATATTGGAGCAGTTGAACTTGTCAACCAAAATGCGCACTGTGCCAGTAAAAGTAGCAATCCACGTAATAGAAGACTTATTACCACAGAAGTCGTCATTGAATGCTATGAAAGCCGAAGTGGCATCATTCAGTAAAGTCAGTTGTGTATTGAATCCAGTACTTCCACAAGTTGAAAAAGTATATGTCACTCCAAGGCAAACATCAGTAGTGGCATATTCGCCAGCATAAAAATCATCGCTCTGAACATCGCCGTTTCCGGTTGTGTTGAGTGTTGTCCAGAAATAATTGTCATCCGGACATTGAGCAAACAATTTTGCACCTGAAAAAATGCTCAACAGCACCAAAAGATTCAGGTATGTAATTGCCCTTTTCAATTCTTTTCCAGAATTACTCCTCCCAATTGCAGAAAAGACTGCTGCTGAGAAGGGGTGAGATAGTCAAATGCGCTGCCGGAAAGTTTCAGAATAAAGGGATTACCCAACTTTGAAATATTTTCAGGCTGGGCAAGTAAAAAGAGAACTTGCTGAAATTGAATGGTTGTCCTTTCATTCTGATTTTGGTGGACCTCGCCGTTGGTTAAGTCAGCCACGAAATACCCCAGGGCATTAAGATGCTGAATCAATGCAGGGACATCGACTACATCAGTAGAAGCCAAAGCAAAAATATCCGATTTATCATTAAATGTGCTTTGTGAATAATCTCCAATAGATCTTATTTCGCTAAGAATAGTTTTTCCTTCGGCTGCATCAATAGCAACAACACTCTTCAGCATATACCAATGCATGGGTTGACTTTGGGAAAAAGCAACACAAGAAAAAATACAGAATAGAAACAAGAAGATTGACTTCAGTCTCATTTTAGTTAGGTAAGAAACAAATTTAGTGAAAAAAAGTGAGTAACGGGCTTTTTTTCAAAATTCTATCAAAATATGTAGAATCTGCTTCTTCCTCTCCTCCCAAAAAAGCGGTTATTCGTTTTTATACCGATCCGGTATCTGTTTTAGTCCAATCTGCGCTGCGCCTGATTTTATTAACTCCTCATCGGCATATACCACTGTAACATTATTAATTGGGCTTTGGACTAAATTAAAATGAACATTGGTATTATTTAACCACCTGAATGGTTCCTTCTGCACTTCTCAAACTAAAATTGCTGCAAGTAGAACTGAAGGTTGCGATGTAGAAATAACTTCCGGTGTCTTCATCTTTTGCATTCCATGCGCTATTGACAGAATCGGTCTCAAATACCTTCTGTCCCCAGCGGTTAAAGATTTCTGCATGGAAATTATCGATGATGATGCCCAAATCCAAATATGGATCTAAAAGATAGAATGCCCTCCATAATTCATTGGATTGGTCATTATTTGCTGTTATGATATTTGGGAAACGTATATAATTCGGATTGATACCAAAATCAGACTCCGGAAAAACAACTGTAGTGCCAGTTGCAGTGCAGCCATTCTCAATGTTGGTGACCAATACATTATAACTTCCTATATCTCCAAATACAGGGCTGTCGGTATCTGCTCCGCTCACAATGCTTCCACCTGAAGGTGAAGACCATTGATAAATTACGTTTTGCTCTGGAAATACACTCACGCCAAAAAGTTGAACCTGACTTACCAGACATGAAATAGAGTCTTCAACGAAAGGTACAATTACATTCAAAGGCGGAGGGCCGTCTACTACAACGCTTGTAACTGCTGTGCAGCCGGTGAGATCTGAAGTCACTTCAATAAAATATTCACCTGGCATCGTCACCGTTGGAACTGCCTCGTTGGCGCCACTGCCAATGGCCCCTTCTACTGTGGTCCAGCTATAGGTAACAGGCTGATCGGGAAAAACTGACACGCCTGGAATTTGAAGTGAAGGATCAGAGCAAGTAAGGCTATCGAGCACTTCGGGCACAGTCACATCAATAGTTTCGTAGCCGGGAATGGTGATAAAACCAGAAGAATAACAGCCCGATTCGCTCACAACATCGACATAATATGTTCCCGGTAATCCGATAGTAGGTGTATCGGTATTCAGGCCGGATATAACCAGGCCATCGAAAGTGTACCAATTATAAGTAACTGGTATTTCCGGAATAATTTCAGTTCCTACAATTTCAATTTGATCGTTGATGCAGCTCAATAATTCCTGATCAGCAGGAATTGAGACTGTAAAATTGAGATCAGGCACTGTGATGTTCTGAACGGATGCGCAACCTGAAGCTCCTGCCACTTCCAGTACGTAAACACCGGGAGTAAGAAAGGAAAATGGTGGTGCAAAGTAGACCTGATCATTCAAAACGTAAGTATAAGGACCTAAACCATTAATGGTGGCAATGTCTATTTCTCCATTAAACCCATTGCAGGCCGGAATAACGGAAGTGGTGTATACCGGAGGTGCAGCAATAGTGAAGGTGGCTGTACCCACTCCATCATTTCCGCAAGCATCGGTTACAAAATCTGAGATATTGGTAATGGTAACATAATATATACCGTCTGTTACAGGCATAGTATTAAAGGTGCCGAAAAACTGACTGTCGATGCTGTCGTTATTGACTGGTTCAATGCTTATTACATTGATATTGTTTTCAGGACCTGTGATGGTGAAGTCCTGAATTTCAACATTGTCCACCAAAATGGGTTCGGAGAATTGAAATATCACCCCGTTGTTGGCGCAATCCAACTGAATACTAACCAGTGAAGGTGGCACATCGTCATAAATGGTTGCTGTAGAACCGGCAAAATCGATAGTATATCCATCTGGGCTATTAGACCAATTCATCACTACCAGCGCATAAGACTGTCCTGTAACCACCTGAAGATCTGCATTAAAAGGTGGCCCATTTAAATCGCCGGGGCCATTGCTGTTACCCATACCACCTGAGGCAGAAGAAATTCCGGTTGTTCCATTGGGTGGAGAAAGTGTGCCCCACGAATTGCAACTCACTTCTGGCGAAGTACCATCGCCCAATCCGGCACAACCTCCGTCGGTCACATTGAATATGCCCCAGTCATAATCGTCATTCAGATTTTCGGGAGTGATGGTAAAATTGAGAACGCCATCTGTACCAACCTGAAAAGTATACCACACACTATTGGTCTCAATACTTTGGTTGCAGGTTCCGGTAAACTCAAATACATTGCCGGTAGTAAGCGGAGCCTGATCTTCTGTATAAACGTCGCCACAAAGCCCGATAGCACCAGTGCAATCACTGATGGTGGTCTGGGCAAATGACGTCAGGTTAAAAGAAAGAACTGCGCAAATGAGCGTGATGGAAATTTTGGACATAGCGAATCGGTTAAAGCAACTCAAATGTAATACTTTTTTGAGTTAACAAAAAGATGACTCCAATAACGACCTAAAAGTTTACCTTACTATCTGGATATTTCCTTCTGCAACACCCGATTTGCCGCTACCACACAAAATTTCGTAGTTTAATATATAGAAGTACACAGATCTTTCCTGTTCCTCCGGCTTCCAGATTGGCGAGTTTTTGTCTCCCTCGAAAACCAGTTTACCCCATCTGTCAAACACCTTTAGATTGTAGGACAAGAACAATGGCAATAAATCGAAATCGGGCTGGGCAGATAAAAAAGGTCGCCATTGTACATTCAGGCTGTCGCCGTTGTTGGTAATGATATTGGGAAAAGAAAGGGAGCTTAAATCGATTGAGAATTCTTCATCTTCGAATAAATAAACCGTGGCAGTATCAGTGCATCCTGTGATGTCGTTTGTAGCAGTAATTAAGTACGCACCTGCCTGATTTACCGAAGGGCTAAGGCTCTGAGCGCCACTTAGAATATTACCATTGAGGGTTGTCCAGTTTACCGAATAAGAATAATTCTGATCCAACTCAACAAATACACCTTCAATTGCTACAACCGGGTTGAGGCAGGTAAGCAGGTTTTGATCGCTTGCAATGATTGACGGCGCTGTAAAATCTGAAGTTACTTCAATAGTGGCGCTGGAATGACAGCCCGAAGTGGGATTGACTACATCTATCAGGTAACTTCCGGGCTGGGTGGCCTCGAAATTCTGCGATGTGGCATTTTGAATGGGAAAATCGTTTCGGCTCCATTGAAATTGCGCATCCGATGCATTGACAGTTGCCGACAATAGCAAAGGATTAGAGAAACAATTTATTACATCCGATTCTATGATGCTCACCTCATAAACTTCGAAATTTGAAGTTACGGTAACCTGACTTTCCGCAAAGCATGCATCTTGCACATTTATAGCCAGAGAATATGTCCCGACCTCGCTTACATTTAAAGTAGATTCGTTGGTTCCTGTTAATAATGTATTGCCATTACTCGACCATGTATAGGTCGCGTCTGATGCAATATTGATCTCTCCATTGAGGTTAATTTCAGGATTGTAACAATCCAACTGAAGTGGTCCAGAAATCGAGGCTTCAAGATCGACCACATTAACCAAAACATCGGCTTGAACAGTATTTCCACAAAGGTCTTCAAAAACGACGTTGTAAGTAGTAGGTACCGGCGGACAAGCTATTGGGGTTGCGCTGGTTGGATCGTCCAGATAAGTGGCTGGTGTCCATGTGTATTGGCCATTACCTGATGCTCCGGCGCTCAATTGGGTGCAACTTCCATTGCACACATCTACCTGTGGGCCGACACTGAGAATATTATCCTGTAAACAAACAGTTTGCTCATTCATAGCACCGCCGGTCGAGGCCGTAAATCCAAAATATACTTCATTCTCACCTCCGAAAATACTGTTGATCATGTCCACCTCGCCTTGCAAACGCAAAACACAATCAAAGTAAACTGAGATGATAAAAGTTTCAGGATCCCAGGTAATCTGTGCAACGTGGTCCTGGCCATCCTCGATATTTACATCGAAAGGATCGGCCTGAATAGGTCCAGCTATATTATTGAGAAGTAAATGGTTTACGTCGCCGTTTTTTTGAATGGCTATGTGGTCTGCGCTAATATCGCCATGGTTGGTATTGATCCAGGTATCAAATTCAACAGCCATCGATTGAGGAAAGGCACTTTGATAACCCAATCCGCCTCCATTTTCGCCCAAAGCCGAAGTACCCTGAGTTTGAAGCACAAAACAAATTCCGTCAGCACCATCATCAAAGATGCCCAGATTGATAAGGAACTGAATGGAAAACGGCTCTGTAAGATCGACCTGGTCGTTGTACCAGACAGAACCAACCTGATTGGATTGCGACTCAGTAAGCCGATAGCAATCATCGCCGGTTGCTACTGCATTGCCATTCAAAAAATATACCTGTGATAAACAACTGTAGTTTACCAACAACAAAAGCCAAATGAGTAGGGTGTACTTCATACACTAAATTAGATTGAGTACAATAATAGTAAATTGTACTATCCACAGCTCATTTTAATGCGACGATATAATTCCGTATGTTGGAATGACACAAGGCTTTTAAGTCAATCGCGTGGTTTTGCACCAGGACAAAACCCTATAGCTCCATATCAGCCCTTCTTGAACACATAAAAGTCGCTCCAACTTGCATTGACGTCTTCGCGTTCCGTAAGTGGATATGGATTTTTTTCTCTGAAGTCTAATTTCCATTCAGGAAAATGAATGGAAATATAAGCTGTAAAATTTCTGGGTCTGACGTGGCTGGGGAAATCTGTTCCTTCAAAATCGCAACTGTAGATGATGACGTATTGATCTGAAGAATTAAAAAGCGAACGCATATAATTTTCATAGACCCCATCCTCTACAAGATGAAAGATTACATCGAGAGAAATGGCCAGATTTTTCTTGCCGCCTTTCCATTCGTCAGGCAAATAAAAATTGCGGTCTTCGTGGCTGCTGAATTTTTTCTTACAATGATCAATCGCTGTTTGGGATATGTCAATACCGACATATGATTCACATTCAAACATTCCGCATTGATTGCCATCGCCGCAGCCCCACTCTATCATGCTGTGTACCTCATGAATTTCAATAAAATCATTGATAAAACTTGCCTTGTATCGGGCAAGATGCTGATACGAACCGGCTCCACTATTGCCACCCGATCTGTATCGCTGCTCCCAATAATCTTTGGATCCCGGAAAGGAATTTAAGCCCAATATTTTTCTTATCCTTCTATAAGCCGAAGAAGCTAATTCTCTAATCATTCAGAATTTCTTTTGTAAATCTACCAATCGCCTCCAGCTCCGCCGCCACCAAAACTTCCGCCGCCGCCGAAATCACCAAATCCACCACCACCGCCGCTGCCGCCGCTTCCACCTCCGCCAAAGCCTCCGAAGCCACCTGTGCCGCTATTAAAATCACCCCAATATCCACGCTGTCTGGATCTTGCCGCATTCAATAATGTCCAGGCCGCCCAAAATCCGATGTGGTTCAGTCGGGAATATTGTCGGACTTGAAAATATTTGACGGCTAAAAAAAACAGCAACACCAGTAAAATGACCAGAAACATTATGCCACCGGATTCACTTCCTTTCTTTTCGTATTTCTGGCGATAGGTGTCTATGTTATATTCACCTGAGGCCAATTGCATAAGGACTGTTGTGGCTGCATCAACTCCTCCGAACATATCGTTGTTGATGAATCTTGGAAGCATTTCATTGTTTACAATAAGAAAGGCTTGTGCATCCGGAATAACAGCTTCAAGACCCCGACCAATAGCAATAAAAGTCTGACCTTTGGATTCTGCCGTTTTCGGTTTTACCAAAACAATCACACCATTGTCTTCTGCCTTCTGGCCAGCTCCCCATAACTCACCGAGCTCAATGGCAAATTGAGCCTTTTCCATACCGCACATATCGGGAACGATGACCACAAAAATTTCGTTGGAAGAATTGACGGCAAACAACTCAAGCTTTTGCTCCAGGTTTTTCTCTTCGGCTTCATTCAGAATATTGGCTTCATCAAAAACCAGCTTGTCTTTGTCGCGTTTGGGAAAACACTCCTGCCCTTTTTTTATCTGTGCGCTTCCATCACTGATGAAAAACAATGAAAAAACAGCCAGAAGAAATGAGAAGATGTTCTTCATTTCCTTTTCCCCCTTAAATCGTGATTGGTAGTAACCGTATTGGGCAATTCGTTTCTATCGTTTTCGCCCAGAGGGAATAATTCTTTGATTTTTTTACCCACATAAGAAACACCGGCAACAAGACCTTCCACTACTTGCTCTTTTTTGAAATAAGGAGTCATGAGTTGATATCCATCGGTCCAAAAACCCGGTTTGACATATTGATTGAATCCTGAATCGCCGATGATGGCCAGTTTGCGGTCCCTGAGAGCAACGTAGATAAGCACTCCATTGCGCAATGAGGTCTTGTGCATTTCGAGTTCTGAAAAAACGAAGGCAGCTCTATCGAGCACTGCACTCTTGCAGTCGTCCTCTATGTGCACCCGAATTTCTCCGGACGTATTGGATTCGGCCGCTCTGATGGCTTCTTCAATAAGCACACGGCCTTCTTCAGTTATTATATTGTCTGCAATCACACGTCAACCTGTTTATCAGAATTTCACCGTAGGCGCCACATCTGCACCCTCTTTGGCTTCAAACATTTCGCGAAGTGTGAAATCATCTTCAGCGCTTCCCACAAGGCCTAAGCCCATTTTGCGCCATGTACCACGTATATAAGAATTGTACTCTTTCACAGTGCCATTGTATCGGTCGCGCTCTGTATTGATACGGTTTTCTGTTCCTTCCAATTGCGACTGAAGCATGGTGAAGTTGGCTATCGACTTCACTTCAGGGTAATTTTCTGTCATAAAACCACGCATTCCATTAAAGCCGCTGTTGATCATTACACCGGCTCTGTCCAATTGAGATGGGCGTGTAGCACGGGCAATACTGTCTTTTCCGGCATTGATAACCTGACCTACACTGTCTATGTAATGGCGAAGGCCTGCTCTGGCTTCAGTTACACCGATCAGAATATTGGTTTCGGTTTTTGCCGCTCCTTTTACAGTTTCTACCAGATTGCCTATAAGATCGGCACGACGCTGATAAGCGCTTTGCACATTTCCCCAGGCTTCTTTCACGCCTTCCTGCTTGGCAACAGAATTGTCTCTGACACTGGCTCCATACATATAAAACATTCCGAAACCGCCTGCCACAACAAGGACAAGCACAATAATAGCAAGAGTAAGTTTATTCATTTTTGATTTGATTTGAGTCGCGAAGATAATATAAGTCTCGCGGCGAACTGCTGGTCAATGCTTATGCCAGTGCAAGAGTTCCTGACATCCTGTCATTGAAAAGACCAAATGACAAATTCGGCCATAAACCAAGATTCCATGAATGCCTTTTTTTTAACACAAAGACACAAAGCGCTCCTATTTAAAGAAATGTACTCTCAGTGGCTTTGGGTTTAACAAAACAGAATCGCACTGTCTTGTGTATTTCCCCGACAATGGTGATGTTGATCTAATTACTTTTATTCACGGTATGTCTGGGAGTTATTGCTATTGAGATCTCAAATCCAGCATACAAACTTTTACAGGGATTGTGCAATCGCTTTTTTAACACGTAGACACAAAGCGCTCCGATTCGAAGAAATGTACTCTCAGTGGCTTTGTGTTTAATAAAACAGAATCGCACTGTCTTGAGTATTTCCCCGGCAAAAGTGATGTTGATCTAATTACTTTTATTCACCGTGCGTCTGGGAGTTATTGCTAATGACATGTCAAATCCAGCATACAAATTTTTACGGGGATTGTCAGATTGCTTTTTTTACACGAAGACACAAAGCGTTCCTATTCGAAGAAATGTGCTCTCAGTGGCTTTGTGTTTAACAAAACAGAATCGCAATGTCTTGTGTATTTCCCCGACAACAGTGATGTTGATCTAATTGCTTTTATTCACGGTAAATATGGGAGTTATTGCTAATGACATTTCAAATCCAGCATACAAATTTTTACAGGGATTGTCAGATTGCTTTTTTAACACGAAGACACAAAGTGTTCCTATTCAAAGAAATGTACTCTCAGTGGCTTTGGGTTTAATAAAAATAGCTCGCTGATTGTTAGCACGCTCATTACCTTAGAACTGACAAATTTATCTTTACCCCAAAGGTGATTGAGCCAAAATACTTTTGTGAATTGTACTTGCCTGAACTTTGTTTTTACCTTGTTGAACTAGCGGATATAAAAAAACAAGGTACACATCATTCGGCTGAATTTGCTGTTAATGCGAACGGGTTCCTGCAAATCGACCCCGGGAATGGAAGTCACTTCTACATCTTTTGAAAAATAAGTGAGCGCATCTTGTTCGGCTGAGAATTCCACAGACCACTTTTCTTTGAAATCTAATTTCCAGCCCAAATTTATCGAAGCATTGTACTTGCGCATGGTTTTGTTGAAATCTTTGCTGTCAATTTCTTGTTCAAAACTGCGGTTGCCGGCAAAATTGCGGCTGCTGAATCGAATAGAGGCCCTGTCCCAATTGCCTCTTCTGCCGGAAATACCGCAAGAAATACTATGGTTTCTGCCGGTTTTGACTACGGCATTCATTTTTAACTCCCAGGAGCCCGATCTGTTGATGAGGAAAGCGCCTTCTTTGACTTTGTACCGAAAAACTTCATCGCGCCAGATAATTGCTGAGCGGATTGACACAAGCCCCTTTGCGGGAATAATATCAGCGAAAATGCCGTATTGATAAAAGTTGAAGGCCTGCGGTCGGAGCGTAGAGGATTGTGTAAAATTGAAATGGAAACCCCCGGTTGCCAATGTTCCAAAGCGAACCTTCGGGGGTGTAGCCCAAAGTGTTTGAACCAAAAAAAAGAAGAATAGAACGGGGAGTATTTTTCTCATTATCTGATAAGGTGCTCAAGGGAACGCAGGCTTTGTTTTTCTATTGCACGGGGTTTTTAAATCAATTGGTATTCTCGTGGAAAATATCAACCAAAAAAAATACCCCGGAAAATTCTCCGGGGTACTTTTTTATTTTTATTGAACCAGCCTCCTTTTTCGAGGGCCATCAAAAATTATTTGATCATTTCAAAACTGCGCTTGATAAAGGTCGTAAGCTCTTCTCCTTTCAAAAGTCCTTTGGCGAGAAGGGCAAGATCGATGGCCTGTTTGGCTTTGCCTTTGCCAGCTTCTTCATCAGCGAGCATTTCTGTCATCATAGGGTGGTTGGCATTGGCCACAATGTTATAGCTGTCTGGCAAAGTTCCATAGAAACCTCCGCCGCCCATCTGGCTCTGCTCTTTCATTCTTCTGAAAAATTCGTTTTGCGTAACCACAAAAGGAACTTCACTCTGACTCATATTCTCAAATGAAATAGTGTAGAGTTTCTTGTCCACCAGAGATTGCAACACCGGCTGAAGTTTAGTCTTTTGTTCTTCGTCCAGCAAGCTGGGCAATTCTTCGTCTTTCTGAATGAGTTTGTCAATGATATCGGCATCAACACGCTTGAAACGAACACCGGTATTTTGCGACTCAATCAATGAAATATAATGCGGCGTAAGCGGCCCTTCCATTACCAATACTTCGTAACCTCTTTCTTTGGACGAAGCTACAAATGAGTGCTGCTCATCTTTGTGGTGGGTGTAAAGTAAAACTACTTCACCCGACTTGTCCTTCTGTGTTTCTTTAACCTTTTCCTTCAATTCTTCGAAAGTGAAAAGTTTATCTTCGGTATTGGTGAAGAGAGAAAAACCCATTGCCTTTTCTTTGAACTTCTCGTCGGTTAACATTCCGTATTGAATGAATACGCTGATGTCTTTCCACTTTGCCTCAAAATCAGGACGGTCATTGTTGAACATACTGTTGAGTTTGTCGGCGACTTTCTTGGTGATGTGGGCCGATATTTTCTTCACATTGCTGTCTTCCTGCAGATAGCTGCGGCTCACGTTCAATGGAATATCGGGAGAATCGATTACACCATGCAGCAGTGTAAGAAAGTCAGGCAAAATATTTTTGACTTCATCCGTAATAAAGACCTGGTTGCTATAGAGCTGAACTTTATTTTTCTGCATTTCAAAGTTGCTCTGAACTTTTGGAAAATAAAGTATTCCTGTAAGATTAAAAGGATAATCTACATTGATGTGGATCTGAAAAAGTGGCTCTTCAAATGACATCGGATAGAGCTCGCGGTAGAAAGAAGAATAATCTTCGTCCTTCATTTCGTTTGGCTTATTGAGCCAGGCTGGGTTGGGATTGTTGATGATATTGTCCACTTCAAGCTCCACCTGCTTCACATCGCCTGACTCTTCTTTTTCGCCTGCCGGATCGTCTACCCAGGTTTTGCGCGTGCCGAACTGAATTTCCACCGGCATAAACTTGCAATACTTGGTAAGAATGCCCTGAATTCTCGGGTTTTCCAAAAACTCCTCAGAATCTTCTGCGATGTGCAATACAATTTCGGTTCCCGGCTCTGTGCGCGTGCCTTCTTTCATGGTGAAATTAGGCGATCCGTCGCATTCCCAGATAACAGACTTTGCATCTGTATGGTGCGATAGGGTGTGAATTTCAACCTTGGCCGCCACCATAAAGGCAGAGTAGAAACCAAGTCCGAAGTGGCCGATTATCTGGGCATCTTTGTACTTGGAAACAAATTCTTCGGCGCCACTAAAGGCTATCTGGTTGATGTATTTCTCTACTTCTTCTGCGGTCATTCCAATTCCATTGTCGCTGATGGTAATGGTTTTCTCGTCCTTGTTGACATCGACCTTTACGCGCAGCGCCATGTTTTCGGTCTTGATTTCTCCTAAAGAAGAAAGTGTTTTAACCTTCTGGCAGGCGTCTACAGAGTTGCTGACAAGTTCTCTCAGGAAGATCTCATGGTCAGAATAGAGAAACTTTTTGATGATGGGAAATATGTTCTCGGTTTGAACATTAATGGTTCCAGTTTGCATATTACGATCTGATATTTAGGTAAAATTGAATTAAGGTTGTTCTTTTAATGTTCCCCCGAAGATCAAAATACATTCCCATCATGCAACTGCGACTACTTGTCAGCAAATGACCGGATTGAAATATGACAAGGCAGTATTATTGTCATTCGACTGGGTCAATTGAGACAGAAAGCGGCTCAACCTGAACTGTCAGTTAGCATTTAAGCTAATTTGAGATCTACACTAAAAACAATAGACAAATTTCAAGTGGCTTCAAACTGGAATGGTAGTAAAAAATATTCACCGATGCCGGGCACATTTACTTTTATAGTTATCTTATCCAAAGCAGTAACCTTCAAACCCTCAATCCTCCTTTACAGACTTTGACCCATAATAAAAAGGAATAGCATAATTGAACTCCAGCCTCAAGTAATTTGCTGTGCGCGCCACTTCGAATCTTCTTATCGGTTCGGTTTCATAGGAAAGTTTTACTTCCATATTTTTTTTGATGGAATAACCAAGTCCGAAAGTGAAACCATCATAAGCATATTTGGTTTTCATTCCGGGAATAAGCAAATAATTCTGAAAGTAAACAGGATTGACCTCATTGTGATAACGGTGTGTAAAAGTGCCCAGACAAATATGAAAGGGCACTGGCTTGTAAGGAATAATCCCAAACTGAAAATCCCAGATGTGGTAAAAACCTCGCTTTGCTCTGTCATCATTAAATAATACTTGATTGTAAGCATAGCCGAATTGCATGTATATGGCAGCATCACCAAAGAAACGAATTGCGCCGCCAGCCATGAGACCAAGTGGTGCGATGTATGTGCTGGGTTCGACATTGAGAGGAATGCCGCCACGGGCAATGAGGTCGTGGCGTTGGGAATGCAAAGCAAATGATGAACTGATTAGAAATACGAATAAGAGTATTTTATGTTTTTGCATAGACTAGTATTCTAAGATTTCTAGGTCATACAAATCAACACGTTCGCAACCATAATCTATAGTGTAATCATCATTTGCAGGCGCAAAACGGATTTCAGCCAAAGGTTCGAGTCCATAATTTCTATAGGACATTAACGAACTATCTTCTAATATTAACTTAGACCATCCACTTTGCAAAACTCCACAAGCAAAATAGTCATTACCAGCATTGACCCTATCTAATACGTCGACTCGAAAAATTAGTCTGTCACCTTTAAAGACCGTAATGTATCCGGTCTTCAAAATAAAAATGGAGTCTTCGGATAGCATCGGTCTAATGGTATCCATAACTCCCGTCGTGGGATTGTATTGGTAAGATTTGATCCATTTATAAAGAAATCCGCCTTGGCCATGATAAGGTATATCTGATTCCCGTTTAGTACATCTGGAAAAGGTGAACACACAAAACATTCCAATCCAAAATAGATGGACTAAATTTTTACTATCTTCCTTATAATTACGCATGTTTCTGTAGTTACTTTTATAGAATATACTCCTGCTGATAAATTTTCAAAATCTATTTTTCTACTCGAGGTATTACCGAGTAAAAATCTACGGCCTTTGGCATCAAGAATTTCTATGGTGTAGTTGGACATGGAGCAATTTATCTGAAGAAAATTCTCGACCGGGTTGGGATAAAACTGACAGCTACAAGCATCCTGACTTGACAGATTACTTTCGTTAACGCCAACTTCGCTTTCTGTACTATTGCCTGTATTTCTGTCATTTAAATGCTCCGTTCCTGTTGAAACTGTAGGCATATTCACGTCACTATTTCTTTCTATCTTAAATAACACATAGGGCAATGGAAAATTTAACATGGGTACTTCCTTTAGGCGAAGTTCCCCGAATGGCCCCGTAACGTCATTTGATGTATGAATTACCTGGAGAGTATAGGGATTATAGTATTTAATTAAGTAGTTACCAAGAAATCCCATATCATCAATCTTGGGCTCATCTGAATCGCTATAATCAATCGGATAATAAATGGTATAGTTGTCGCCAGCGTCAGATGCATCATACCCGTATGCTTCAACCAGTTCTTTCCATTGGTTAAGCGGTGTATCATCTACAAGCGGATCACCATTCCAGATTAAAGGATCGGCAGTAGATATTGTGGTAGCCGGATTCCAAAGCCTATTCATCACTATGCCTACGGCTTTTTGGTGGCCAGGATCATTGTACCTTAAATAAACCGCTTCTAATCTTTCTTTATCATCTTGCTCATTGGAAAGAGATCTATTAGGAGACCAACGCACATTTTCTGTAAATCCACCCAATGGAAAAACTTCCGTCTCAAAAAACTCCCTTACATTGCCGAACATATTCCAAGAAGGTTCATAATTTCTGCGACCCCAAGGGAAACCTGAGGATGCAAATCCAGAAAAACCATTGCACCATAAATCCTTTTCGAAAAAAGTATAATCCTCATCATTGAAAATTCCACCGGGGCCTTGTTCCAAATGAAAAACAGGTTTCCCAAGAAGGTAATAATTTGGACCCCACCAGTCGCAACCGAATTTCCCCCAATCAGATGATGTCCACTTCGAATATCGGTCCGTTGCTTGATCGTATGAACTATATCCAATAAAATCAATAGAGGGATCCATCCATGAATCATCGAAATATTCACTAGTGCAATTTTGACCGTATGTCCACATTGGCGTGCCAGTATAATGCGTACCTATTGGGTGAGAGTGATGCTTTAAGTTATCTTTAATATAGTCTACCATTTCCGCATTCCATTCTGCCACAAACTTACGAATTTGAAAATTTGTGCTGTCGTATCTGCCCACCACTGTATTATCCAGAACCTGGTACAGGTTTATTTGCTCGGTGTCAGGGGTGTTTTTTTTATAATCATTCTTATTCCCAAGGTTGTTTTGCTCACTCCAAAATTCCATGCACATGAAGGCGCTGGAATAACCATATCTGGCAAACAAATAGCGCAATTTTTTCTTAAAGTATTTCCTCGCATTGGCCTTTTCGAAAAATGAATAAGGCTCTTCGGTGCAATCCGTCAGATCGGACTGGGTATGATAGCAATATCCCTCACCTACATCACCTGTGTTCAAAGGTATATCCGTAAAATCCCAAAGATTAGCACCTCCATGTTGGATATAATACATGTGAAACTGCATACAAAAGTCCACCCGCATATTCAACTCGTGTGCCCTGTCGAAATACCAATCCAACTCACTGGCCATAAAA
>JANNEQ010000002.1:0-7356 GCA_031378885.1 Flavobacteriales bacterium | reverse complement strand
TAATTCAAACAAACAATACCCCCCTGAGCCACACAAACCTTTTTTGAAAAACCAACTCAATAAAATCAAGGGGTTCAGACATTCAATTCCCCAAAAACTACTGAAAATTGACTGAAAAAAGTTTTTTTTGCTCAACTTGGGATAAGTAGCGAATTGGGTTTGAGAGAATATCGGCCTCTCAATCCAACAGCTGGGTTTTTTGATTTCCATCTCACGCTTTCCCGCGCTACAACAGCAAATCGCCCTGAATGTTTAAAACTTAGCTTGTATAGGGCGCTGTCAAAAGCCTTTCTTTGTCGCAAATTAGGCAAAAGCCATGAATGTTTTAGTCTTAGGATCAGGAGGAAGAGAGCACGCCTTAGCCTGGAAAATAGCTCAGAGTTCGCTTCTGACGCAGCTTTATATCGCTCCGGGCAATGCCGGAACCTCTGCTGTGGCCACCAATGTGGACCTTGATCCGGAAGATTTTAAAGGCGTGAAGAAGTTTGTGCTCGAAAAAAATATCACCCTGATAGTGGTAGGTCCGGAAGGCCCTTTGGTAAAAGGCATTGCAGATTTTTTCAAACAAGATAAACAACTGATTAAGGTTGGTGTAATTGGTCCGGATAAAGCAGGTGCTCAGCTTGAAGGAAGTAAGGATTTCGCCAAGCAATTCATGCAGAAATACCGCATTCCGACGGCGCGTTACTCCACTATTACCAAAGAAAACATTGAAGCCGGATATCTTTTTCTGGAAAGCCTCAAAGCCCCTTATGTATTGAAAGCTGATGGTCTGGCATCCGGCAAGGGTGTGTTGATTATTCAAGATTTGAAAGAGGCCAAAGAATCGCTCAAAAAAATGCTCGACGGCCAATTTGGCGAGGCCAGCAATAAAGTGGTGATTGAGGAATTTCTCAAAGGAATTGAAATGTCGGCATTTGTGATCACTGACGGCGATTCTTATAAAATCCTGCCATCGGCCAAGGATTATAAGCGCATTGGCGAAGGCGATACCGGATTGAATACCGGAGGTATGGGTGCTGTGAGTCCTGTTCCATTTGCCACACCTGAGTTCATGCAGAAAATAGAGCTTCAGGTTATTATGCCTACCATTCGCGGCCTCAGAGAAGAAGGTATTTCTTACAAAGGCTTTATCTTTTTTGGCCTTATCAAGGTGGGCAACGAGCCTTATGTTATAGAATACAACTGCAGATTGGGCGACCCGGAGACGGAGGTAGTTATGCCCAGAATAAAGAGCGATTTACTCCACCTTCTTGAAGGCGTGGCCTCAGGAACATTGTCGGAGCAGCATGTGGATATCGACCCTCGTTCTGCCGTGACGGTGATGCTCGTATCCAAAGGTTACCCGGGGGTTTATGACAAAGGAAAGGAGATTTTGGGCCTTGATCAAGTCAATGGTAGTGTGGTGTTCCATGCGGGAACCAAAATCAGCAAAGAGCGCACTGTTACCAGTGGCGGAAGAGTTTTGGCCGTTACTTCTATCGAAAACCAGTTGGACAGCGCTGTATTGAAATCAATGGAAAACGCAGAGAAAATTACCTACCCAGGCAAGTACTACCGCAAAGACATTGGTGCCGATGTACAGAAGTTGCTGGTGAAGAATTAAGTCGGGTTTTTCGATCGCACCGGATTCTTTTTTATATAAATCTTCGCTTAGTTCCATCTCATTTCTTTTATTGGGGTGATGGGCAAACTATTCTTGTGCGAAGCAATTCCTGAAATCTCGAGATTAAATAGAACCCTCAAACTAATTGAGGGATTCCAAAACCAGCAAAAAAGAAAAAGCCCCAGCTTGCGCACAGGGCTTTCTATTATTTACAGTAAAATTTTTAGGTCAAAAAAGGAACTATGCAATTCCACCATCCTTGGCGGCCTTTGCATTGTAGTTCTTCTGGCGATTGAGCCAGTAACCAATAGCCACAATACAAAACACAATACAAATCCAATTAAAATAGTTTGTAATAGGAAATAATAGGTTTTTAAAGGTCCATTGGCAGAACTCTCCGAAGGGAACTAAAATACTTTGCAGATTCATAGTTGAAAAAATTGTGGGGCAAAAGTAAGAAAGGTGTGCGTTGAGACCACTTTCTAACATCATTTTTGTGGCCAGTCACATTAATCAATGATTCTACGCCAGTTTGCATCCAACCAACCCTATGTAATGATAGGTGTTCCGGTGGTTATTTCCGCCATACTGGCTCCGGCCCTTTATACAGGATTACCCTTGATTCAGGCGGAATTCCCTGCTGATCAGTTCTTTGCGGGCTTGTATGAGAACAATGTGGTGGTGGTTTTGATGGCCATGGCGCTGATTGCCGCCGGCTCATTTCTTATTAACTACATTTTCAACAGAAACGAATTTTACAGCACTCCATCATTTGTTCCGGCATTAATGTATGCCTTGCTGGGTTGCACTAGCAGTTTGTACCAAATTTCTTTGCCCGTTTTGTTGGCCAATCTTTTTTTTCTGGCAGGCATTGGCAGACAATTATCGGTATTTCGCCAGACCAGAGCCATCTCAGAGTATTTCGAATGTGGTTTTTGGTTGGGAATGGCCGCGGTGTTTTTCCCTCCATTTCTCGCTCTGGCCGCAGGACTGTGGTTTAGTATTTTATACACCCGGGCTTTTAACTGGAGAGAGCACCTGCTTCCAATCCTTTCATTTGGCGTTCCTTTCTTGTATTGGTTGGTTTACAAATACTGGTTCAACCAAATGGACGATCTCATCCTTTTCCGCAAGATCATTACCTTCGACACAACCAGTCCTGTAGCCGGCATGAACTGGTACAGCAAGATTTTTTACCTGTCAGTGGGAATAGCCTTTCTGCTGGCCTTACCAAGATTTTTGTTTCTGGCCGACCGGTCATCCAACCGCGCCAGAAATGTAAAGAACACCTTTGTGATGATGTCGCTGGCCGCAGTTGCTGCATTTGGATTGGGTTATTTTTTGGTTTGGAAATGGATTATCGGAGCGCTGCTCATACCTACGGCAATGGTTACAGGGTATTGGTTTACCAACTACAGGTATTCATTGGCAGCACCATTTGTGTTTTACACAATATTAGTTAGTTCTCTATTGGTAACTTTGAGGTTCTATGGCATTGTCTGAACCGTTACATTTGTCACCTAAAATCTTTGATCATGAAATTTGGAGTTGTTGTATTTCCCGGAAGTAATTGCGATGAAGATCTTGTCTACACCCTTCGTGATGTTTTGCATCAGAATGTGGTGAAGCTTTGGCACAAGGACACTGACATGCAGGGTGTGGACTTTGTGTTTTTGCCCGGAGGTTTCAGTTATGGCGATTATTTGCGCAGCGGCGCCATTGCCAGATTTTCTCCTATTATGAATGAAGTAGTAGCCCATGCCAACAAGGGCGGCTATGTAATGGGAATTTGCAATGGATTCCAGATACTTTGCGAAGCCAAGTTGCTTCCGGGAGCATTGCTGCACAATACAAGCAGAAAGTTTATCTGTAAAAATGTATTTCTTACACCGCAGTCTCATTCTGCGCTTCCCTCTCAGAACCTCGATTTTACAAAGACCTATAAAATTCCTATTGCCCATGGCGAGGGAAATTTCTATGCCGATTCGAAAGTTTTAAAGGCAATAGAAGACAACGACCAGGTGCTCTTCAGGTATTGCACAGAAGAAGGCAAGATTACAGAAGAGTCCAACCCAAATGGTTCGGCTTCCAATATTGCCGGCATCACTAACCTGAAAAAAAATGTATTTGGAATGATGCCCCACCCCGAAAGAGCATCCGATTTTGAACTGGAGAATACTGACGGCCGTGAAATTTTTGAGAGTATTTTAAATTTGGTGAATGCCTAGATTTCAGGCTTAGTATTTTCATTCTCAGAATCGTGCTTTTGTATTGGGCTCAAGATCACCCGATTAATTTATTTTGTTTAATGTTAAAAAGGTAGGGTTAAACAACTTTTTGTTGTTTATAGTTGTCTTATTGATGTTCAAACCAAAAATCTTTTTACCCATGATTTTGAGATTAATTTTTACTACCATGCTGATCGCAGGCGCAATGACGTCCGTTCTGGCTCAGCAACAAGATGTTTATGGCTGCACTGATGCAGCGGCAGCAAACTATAACGCAGCGGCTAACCTCGACGATGGCAGTTGTTGTTACTCTGATTGGCGAATTGTGAATAGTTCTGAAGCTACAAGTTGGACTTTTTCCGATTTGAACGAATCGGGTTTCTTTAATAGCTATTACGGTTATTCTCTTAATTCCGGAGGTCAATGTATTCCTGCCGGTTGTTATTCAATGTATATCTATGCTAATGATGGAGTAACTGACTTTACCTTCAATGTAACCGATGCCGACGGCAACCTTTACTATGAGGGAGAAAGCTTTGATGGCTTCGCGCAAGTTTACATTTCTTTTAGCGGAGAAATTGTGGGTTGTATGGATCCGCAGGGATGTAATTATAATCCCAATGCAACATGCGGCGCATCATGGGTGTGTGATTACTATTCATGCGTAGGTTGTACCGATCCAAATGCCCCCAATTACAATCCATTGGCTACTACAGATGATGGATCATGCTGTACGGGAAGCTATACCATTGTTTGCAGCAGCCCAGCTGAATGGCAAATATGGTCCAATAATTATTCGTATTACGTATACGGAAATTATCCTGAAACGAATAGCTTTTGTTTGGGTCAGGGTTGTTATGGACTTTATATATACAGCTCCGGTGGTTTTCCTGTAGATTGGCAAGTTCTCGATGGAAATGGTGTAGAGGTTTACAGCGGAACGGCAGATATGAATAATGCAAGTTTTGCGTTGGATGCCAATGAAACTACAGGATGCGGCAATCCACAGGCTTGTAATTACGATCCTTCTGTAACCTGCAATTATGAAAACCTTTGTACTTACGATTGTTATGGTTGCACAGATCCAAATGCCCCTAACTATAGCGCTACAGCCACTATCGATGACGGAAGTTGCTGTACCGATACCTGGTATACTGTAGAAATGGATGTGCCCGGTTCCTGGTCTGTTTACAGTTATGGAGGCGGTGTTGCCTATGGTCATTATCCGGAAGACAATGGTTTTTGTGCAGGAGATATTTGTTTCTCGCTGGTGGTTTATTTCGATCAGAACCAACCTGGAAATTTCTCTCTTAACGATGCCCTGGGCAATTTAATAATGGAGGGAGTCTACGACAATCAATACGGAACAGGAGCAATATTCTACGAAAATGGAGAATCTGGCTGCTGGGATTCGAATGCCTGCAATTTTAATCCACAGGCCTCTTGTCCAGATAATAACCTTTGCGATTACACTTGTCAGGGATGTACCGATCCCAATGCCCCAAACTATAATCCGGAGGCGACCATCGACAACGGAACTTGCTGTACAGGCTCGTGGTTTACTCTTGAGGTGAACGAACCATCCTTTTGGTACGTTTACAGCAGTGCAACAGGAACATCAGCTCAGGGACATTATCCGGAGTCAAATGGTTTTTGTATTCCGGAAGAAGGGTGCTTCACAGTATCGCTTTATGCGGATTTGGGTTTACCGGTTACATTCAGTGTGATCAACAATGAGGGAGTTGTTGTAGGAGAATATGTGCAGGATGACATTTTCGATTACGATGGTTGGTTGTTTATTGAGAATGGAAGTACACCGGGATGTATAGATTCTTATGCCTGCAATTACGATCCTCAGGCAACTTGTCCCGATTATGGTATTTGCGATTATAGCTGTTTAGGTTGTACTGATCCAAATGCACCAAATTATGATCCTGAGGCCACAGTCGACAATGGTTCATGCTGTCAGAATACATGGTATACCATGGAGTTAAGTGAACCAGCTTATTGGTCGGCTTCTTCTTCACAAAGCTATGAATACTCTTATGGCTATTACCCCGAGCAAAATGGCTTTTGCATGAGTGACGCAGGTTGTTTTGCTTTCTCTGTATTTTCTTTGGATGGTATGAGCAACATTACCTACAATATCTACGACGAGGATGGCAACCTTGCATTTACCGGCGAAATACAACCTTATGGAGTTGGTGCTTATCTTTTAAGCGAGGATGAGATTTCCGGTTGTACAGATTTCTATGCTTGTAATTACAATCCGGATGCAACATGTTCTGATTGGACCATCTGCGATTATAGCTGCTATGGCTGCACAGATCCCGAAGCGCCAAACTTTGATCCAACCGCAACACTCGACGATGGCCAATGCTGTTATTCCGGTTGGTACAATATGTCCGGACAGGGAGAATTCTATTGGTACTCCACCACCGGTGGATCGGGATACTATCCTTACCAAACAGGATTCTGCGGTAGCGAAGATTGTTTCACCGTGTATATTTATTCTGTGAATGGCCAGGGAGGATTTGCTTCGGTAATGGATCCAGACGGAAACAGTGTTGGAGAGCTTTATTATGGAGGTTATGATTATCATATTTTATCTGTAGGCCAGAACGGTGAAATTGCAGGATGTACCTATTCAGCCGCTTGCAACTACAACCCCGATGCTACCTGCGATGACGGAAGCTGTGAGTACTACTGTGGTGGCTGTATGTCAGAGGATGCATTAAATTATGATCCTTATGCGCAATATGATGATGGTTCGTGCTTCTACGAAATTGAACCACCTCTTATGGGAATGGCCATTATTCCGGATGAGAATAACAACCAGTACTATGTACAATTGAATATGATGGCATTGGGTAATGGATCACCCTATATGGTGTCGCAAGACTACAGCAATGAACTGATGATGATTGATGAGAATGGCATGTACATGGCTGGTCCATATCCATGCGATCAGGAAGTGGTTATCTCATTGCAATCTATGACTGCCGACATGAGTACATATATGGAGTCTGATCCTATTTCTATAGAATGTGCAAGCACAGTTTCAACACAAGATATAGAAGAAGAAGCCAGCACATTGGTGATTTATCCAAATCCTGCCAATGGAGTATTTAATATTACCGGCATCACTGCCGAGCGCGTGCAGATTCAGATGATCGATCTTACAGGAAGGAAAGTGTTTGATAAAAACGTAACTGTAGGAGCGGGCAGATTTGAAATGAATTCTTCGTCACTTGAAAGTGGTGTTTACAGATTGCTGATTACTTCGGCAAATGGAACACAAAGTTCTTCGGTGGTGATAGAGAAGTAGTAGGTTAATATGAGCAATATGAAAGGCCGGATTTGATGTCCGGCCTTTTTTTGGTGTGTCAGGCATGTCAATTATCTTTAGGGTGCAAGTCCCGAATGAGAGTTGCAGTACTTATCATTAGCTGATGGCAAGGGTGTCCATTGTGAATTGGAATCTGAAGGAAGCCTAAAGCAAACACTTGAACCTACGAACAG
>JANNEQ010000198.1:0-118264 GCA_031378885.1 Flavobacteriales bacterium | reverse complement strand
TTTTCAAAACCGTTATGAAGGCGAGATCATTCTCACCAATATAGAAGGTCGCGAATTGCTGCGCACAGTTGCCAAAGGAGAACGGGTGCAATTGGACATCTCACATTTCCCGAAGGGCAGTTATTTAATTCACGCATTGAGCAAGGGAAGGATATTGTGTACGCGCAAGGTGGTGTTGGAGTGATTCGGACGTAAAGTTATATTGTAAAGGTGCAGAGAATTTGCGGCTACAACTCGATTAACATAAAAAGTGGATACAGCAATTAGAAATACGTTCACCAAGAGAATTTGAAAAATATGAAGACGACTGAAAAAAAATTTGATTCCGTAAATTTTATGCGTGAACAAAGAGATAAATTAAGCCATCAGTTATCAAAGATGACTAAAGCAGAAATTTTAGAATATTTTAGAAAGCGTAAGTTGGAATCCACAATTAAGCCCTGTGGTTAATATCGTATTTCTTAAGCGATGTTAATTTCTGAGATGGAAAATCCTTTTGAAGCGATTTCCAAATTCAGTCATTTGATAGTGTTATAAGGGTGGCCATTCCGGTCGGTTGTTAGTTTTATGATACACGTTTCTATTCCATACGGCACAATTTCATCTGGTTGTTGAACATTAGCGCCAATCCAGCTTTGATACCCAATTCAATTCCCTTTTTAACTCAGGCATTTATGAAGGTATTATTTTTATGTAGCCGGAGATTGGAAGCAATTATATTTGCTACTACAGTACAGCTACAAATTTGTAGCGGTAAAATTTCTTCCAAAAAAATGCTACAGCATCGGTTCAAAAAATAAACTACCTATGAGAAGCCTGATTGAATTACGCAAGGATCTGCACGCCACACAGCAAGACATGGCCGTTTTTTTAAACATAAGCCGGAGCCAGTTGTCGCTGGCTGAGTTGCTTCTGCGCAAGCTTCCTCCTTCTGCCGCCGATAAAGTGAGGGAGATTCAGATGGAGTTAAGCCAGGTGTCAAAGAAAAAACGTGAAGTTTGGACCGTTGACGACAAGGAAAAGCTAAAATTGGAGAAATTCCTGAAGAAGAAGCACAAAGAATACAACTTTCAGATAGAGAAGATCAGCAGGGCCTTAAAGAAGGTTGAAACGGACGAGCAGGATGCCAATAACTCCTTTGCAAAACTTACCCATCTGGTGCAGGTAGATCAAGAGCGTGGAAAGCGACCACCAGCACTCTGGCGCAGAAACCGGAGCAGAGTCAGTGAAAAACTGGCCTCTTTTCCTTATGAGAAAATTAAACTTAGAGAAGAGCTATGTTCAAATAAAGCCCGAGCAATTGAAATTGAAAAGTTGATAAGTGAATTGTTGTGAGCAAGCTGCCTGTACTAATTTATCAATTTAAAAACCTCCCTCACTATTGCATCAGCCGCATCCGGCTTCCCCATCGAAGCAATATTGGCCGACAATTGGGTCAGTTTATTTTCAGCGGAAAACAGTGGTACCAAAGTATCGTATAAATTTTCACTGGTATCAGCATCGGTCAGAAGTACTGCGGCATTGCGTTGAACAAGCGACATCGCATTCCTGGTTTGGTGATCTTCTGATACATTCGGTGAGGGAATAAGGATAACAGGTTTTTTTACCAGGCACAATTCTGAAATACTCATGGCACCGGCTCTCGAAATTATAATGTCCGCAGCGGCATAAGCCAGATCCATATCCTTGATAAATTCATGCACCTGCAGTGATTGAAGGCCACTGCTTTTTTGAAAAGAAGATGCCGTTTCGAAATATCCTTTGCCCGTCTGCCAGATGATTTGAATATTGTGTTTCAATAATTCTGAAGCCCATTTCTGAATGGCCAGGTTGATGGTTCGGGCGCCCAGACTTCCACCAACCACCAATACAGTTTTTTTACTTCTGACAAGTTTGAAATGTTCGATCGCTCTTTCATTTTTGCCTTCGAGTTTGGTCACTTCTGGCCTCACTGGATTGCCAGTGAGAATTATTTTTTCTTTGGGGAAATATTTTTCAAGTCCTTCGTAGGCTACACAAATGGTATTGACTTTAGCCGAAAGAATTTTATTGGTAATACCCGGATAAGAGTTTTGTTCCTGTATCAGCGTTTTGATACCTGCTGAATTGGCTGCCCGCAGCAATGGGCCGCTGGCATAACCTCCCACGCCAATAGCCACATCAGGTTTGAAGTCTTTTATAATTCTGCGGGCCTTGAACAAACTCCTGATGATCTTAAAAGGAACCACCAGATTTTTTAAGGTTAGTTTTCTTTGAATACCTACAATGGGAAGGCCTATAATTTTAAAACCTGCCGCAGGTACTTTTTCCATTTCCATCTTGCCTTCTGCACCAACAAAAAGAATTTCGGCATCAGGATTTTTTAGCAAAATAGTTTTGGCAATGGCCACAGCAGGAAAGATATGTCCTCCTGTTCCTCCACCTGAAATAATCACTCTGATTGGTTTCAACGGAAATAGATTTTGAAAATTAAAACAAAGACAATTTTACACAGTAGGTGCAAGTTTGTTGGCTGCCGGAAGGTCAACATTCTCCTGTGAGGTTTCTCCTTCGTTATTCGCGGGACGGGTAATGGTAAGGATAAGCCCGATAGAAAGGCAGGTGAACAATGTACTGGTTCCTCCCAAACTCACCAATGGCAATGGCTGCCCTGTGGTAGGGAAAATACTGACCGCCACGCCCATATTGACAAAAGCCTGTATGACCAGCATAAAGGCAAGCCCGAGCGCAGTGAGTTGTCCGCTGAGTTTGGGGTTGTTGCTGGAAAGTTTGATGGTTCGATACAGAAGAATAAGATACAAAAGCACCAATGAAACACCACCGAGGATAGAACCATATTCTTCTATGATAAATGGATAGATCATATCAGAATAAGGATGCGGCATAAAGTTGCGTGAACTGCCGGAACCAGGGCCTTTTGGAATTACACCACCTTCGTAGATGGCGTACTTGGCAAGGTTGATCTGGTAGTTGCCTTCAGAGTCGCCGGTCATTGCATTCCGAATTCTTTTTTTCCATGTTTCATAGCGGGGAAGCAAATTTGTTGTTTCACCAACTACGATAATGACCAGAATCATTCCAAC
Source organism: Flavobacteriales bacterium (assembly GCA_031378885.1). Classification (GTDB taxonomy): domain Bacteria; phylum Bacteroidota; class Bacteroidia; order Flavobacteriales_D; family Sanyastnellaceae; genus JANNEQ01. Next base: position 115,181 of record JANNEQ010000198.1, on the reverse strand, counting down.
TGCCGCCAGAAAAATTTTGCTCATGTGTTTGAATGGAACACCGGCGATAAACATGAGAAGAAAGCAAACAAAAGCGAGCAATGCCGCGGTGGAGAAATTCGCTTTGAGAATAAGTCCGCAAATTACTGCAATGGGAATAAGTATGGGCAGCACTCCACGCCTGAAGTCGTGCAGTAAATCTTTCTTTACAGCAAGCATTCTGGAAACGTGAATAATCAGGGCTATTTTGGCAAAGTCACTGGGCTGGAAGGTAAGACCAACCAATGGGATTTTGATCCACCTGTCAGCGCTATTGAGGTTTTGTCCGAAGAGCAGAGCATATACCAGCAGTCCCGCTGCAATACCAACCAGAACGTGCGAGACTTTGGATATATACTTGAACTTCACCCGCTGACTATAGTGCATAATCAGCAGTCCTGTAATGAGCATCATTCCATGCTTGAACAGAAAACGCAAGTTGTTTCCATGGGCTTTATAAGCCAGGGTAGAAATGGCGCTGTACACGGCCAATATGGAAATGAGTGACAAGAAAAATGTCACCATCCAGATGGCGCGGTCGCCTTGCAACTTTTTGAGAAGTTCATTCATTGCTCAACAGGCATTAATCAATTGGATCAGAGAAATATATTTCTGATCTTACAATCCTTTTACAGCAGCTTTAAACTGTCTGCCGCGGTCTTCGTAGTTCTCGAACATATCGAAAGAAGCACAGGCAGGAGAAAGCAACACAGTATCACCTTCGTGTGCAAGGTCGTAAGCAGCGCGAACAGCTTGCTCTGCACCGTTTACATCGATAATAGTGCTTACTACGCCTTCAAATGCTTTTCTGATTTTCGAACTGTCTTTGGTCATGCAGATAATTACCTTCACTTTGGCTTTTACAAATTCCATCAGTTCGTTGTAATCATTGCCCTTGTCTTGTCCGCCGGCAATCCAGACAGTAGGCTGGTTCATGCTTCCCAAAGCGTACCAGGTGGAATTGATGTTGGTGGCCTTGCTGTCGTTGATGAAGGTTACTCCATTTACTTTGCCCACGTACTCCAGACGGTGTTCAATGTTTTCGAAATTTTCAAGGCTCTCCTTGATGAGCTCCTTGCGGAGATCAAAGATCCTTCCGGCTACACCTGCTGCCATGCTGTTGGCGGCGTTGTGCATCCCGGATAGGGCTAGTTCTGACATCTTCATAATAAAGTTGATTTGGTTGATATGGATAATAAAATTGTCTTCTGATATATAAGCGCCTTCTGTTCCGAAGGGCAAATGGTCTTGCAGGGTATAGGGGTATTGCTTTGCAGCAATATTTCTATTTTGAATTTCTTTCATGATGATCGGGTCATCAGAGAAGAAGATAAAAGCATCATCGGCTGTTTGATTCTGTACAATCCTGAATTTGGAGTCGATGTAGTTTTGAAAATTATACTCATATCGGTCCAGATGGTCAGGGGTAATATTGGTGAGGATGGCTACATCGGCTTTAAAGTCGTACATGTCGTCCAACTGAAAGCTGCTCAATTCGAGAACGTAATAATCGAATGAGTTTTCGGCTACTTGTCTTGCGAAACTCTTTCCCACATTGCCACCCAATCCTACATTCAAACCACCATTTTTGAGGATGTGATAGGTGAGGAGTGTAGTAGTGGTTTTGCCATTCGATCCGGTGATGCAGATTTTTTTGGCGTTTGTATGTCTGCCTGCAAATTCAATCTCTGAAACCACGGATATGCCTTTGGATCTGAGTGTCTGGATCAAAGGCACATTATTCGGAATACCCGGACTTTTGATTACTTCATCCGCATTGAGAATCAAACTTTCTGTATGCTGATTTTCTTCAAAAGGAATGTTGTGTAAGTTGAGTTCCTCTTTGTATTTGTCTTTCAAACTTCCTTTGTCTGAAAGAAATACATCGTGCCCCAGCTTTTTAGCCAGAACAGCAGAACCTACTCCGCTTTCTCCACCACCTAATATGACAATGCGTTTAGACACTTATCTTATCTGGTTTTAAGGGTTATGATGGTTATCAATGCGAGCATGATTCCGATAATCCAAAATCTTGAAACGATCTTGGACTCGTGGTATCCCAACTTTTGGAAATGGTGATGCAGGGGCGACATCTTGAAAATTCTCCTGCCTTCGCCATATCTCTTTTTGGTATATTTGAAATAGGAAACCTGAATCATTACAGACAGATTTTCTACCAGAAATATTCCGCACAACACGGGGATCAGTAGTTCCTTTCTTATTGCAATAGCGAATGTGGCAATAATTCCTCCGAGGGCAAGACTTCCCGTATCGCCCATAAATACCTGGGCCGGATAAGTATTGTACCAGAGAAAACCAATACAGCCACCGACGAATGCGCTGATGAAAATTACCAGCTCACCTGCCCGTGGTATGTACATGATGTTGAGGTAATCTGCGAAGATGTAGTTACCCGATAGGTAGGCCAGCAAAGCCAGAGTTACCCCAATAATCGCCGAAGTTCCCGCAGCCAGTCCGTCGATACCATCGGTGATGTTGGCGCCGTTGCTCACAGCAGTTACTATAATCACTACTACCACACAAAACAGAATGAAGAGGCCTGTTTTGGTTTCCCAGCTATCCGGAATCAGCCATGCGTAATTGAACTCATTGTCTTTTATAAATGGTATGGTGGTTTTGAGTGATTTTTCTTCCTGCCAGATTTCGGAGTTGTTGGCTTGATTGGCTGTATTAAATTGAACTGGATCGTCGGAGATTTTTCTTTTGATCGTGACATTATCATTGAAGTACAGCATACTCGCAACGATAATACCAACTCCTACCTGACCAATTATTTTGGAAGTACCCGCCAGTCCTTTTTTATCTTTTTTGAATACCTTGATATAATCATCCATGAATCCCACAAAGCCCAACCACACTGTTGCAATGAGCATGGTTTGTATATAAACATTGGTGAGATTTGCAAATAATAAGGTTGGAATTACAATGGCTGCAATAATGATAAGGCCTCCCATTGTGGGTGTTCCTTCTTTTTCTTTTTGTCCATCAAGTCCGAGATCGCGCACGGTTTCTCCAACTTGTTTTCTTTTCAGCCAGGCAATAAGTCGTTTGCCCATCAACAATGAAATGGTCAACGACAGGATAATACTGAGCGCAGCTCTGAAGGATATAAACGTGAACAATCCTGTACCGGGAATGTCAAATTGTTTGTCGAGATATGTGAAGAGGTGGTACAGCATTATTTGTCGAGTGTTTTAAGTGTTTCACTCACTATTTCGAAATCATCAAAAGGGTGTTTTACACCATTGATTTCCTGGTATTTTTCGTGACCTTTGCCGGCGATCAACACAATGTCGCCCGGTTGTGCCAGCGTGCAAGCCAGTTTGATCGCCTCGCGGCGATCGGTAATGGCGAGTGATTTTTTCATTTGAACCGGATCGAGTCCGGCTTTCATTTCTGAAATTATTTCTTCCGGATTTTCGGAACGGGGGTTGTCGCTGGTGAGGATAACGCGGTCGCTGAAATTGGCTGTAATACTTGCCATTTCAGGACGTTTGGTTTTGTCTCTGTCGCCTCCGCATCCCACCAATGTGATGACCTGCTCATTGCCGGTTCTGATTTCTTTGATGGTGGCCAATACATTTTTTAATGCATCAGGAGTATGTGCATAATCTACAATCGCAGTAATACCACTTGCTGTTTTCATATACTGAAAGCGACCTTCGGGTGCTTCAAGTGTGGAAAGAGCGGTAAGCACTTCAAGGTTATTCAATCCCAATTCAATGGCAGTGGCATAGACACAAGCCAGATTGTAGGCATTGAATCCGCCGATTAACTTTGTGTAGAGCTCGTTGTTTTGAATGGATAAATGCAATCCGCTAAAGCCATTTTCCAGAACTTTTACTTTATAGTCGGCCATGCTTTTTACTGCATAGGTCTTCTTTCTGGCTTTGCAGTTCTGAAGCATAATTTCGCCATGCTTATCGTCGTTGTTGACCAATGCAAAGGCGCTTGAGGGCAATGTGTCGAACAATATTTTTTTAGCCTTGATATACTCGTTGAAAGTTTTGTGATAATCAAGGTGGTCGTGTGTGATATTGGTAAAAATTGCACCAGTAAGGCGCACACCAGTGAGCCTGTGCTGATGTAAGGCGTGAGAGGACGCTTCCATAAAACAAAACTCACAACCTTCAGTGGCCATATCATCCAGAAGTTTGTTCAGTGAAAGTGCATCCGGAGTTGTATGTGTAGCAGAAATAATTTTATCATTCACTCTATTCTCTACAGTAGAAAGCAGGCCAGCTTTGAAACCCATTTTTCTGGCCATTCTATAGAGCAAAGTAGCAGTGGTAGTTTTTCCATTGGTACCTGTGACAGCGACCACTTTTATTTTTTCTGAAGGATCGTCGTAATAATTGCAGGCCATATAGCCCAAAGCTTCCGCCGAGTTCTGGACTTTCACATAAGTAATATTTTCCTGAAGCTGATCGGGAAATTTTTCGCAAACAATAGCTACAGCGCCGCCTTTGATGGCTTGTTCAATAAAGGAATGCCCGTCGGAAGCCACACCCACAATTGCCACAAATACGCAGAATGGCTTCACATTACGCGAGTCCATTGCGATTTGTTCAATAGCTACATTGGTTGATCCTGAAACATCAACAATTCGCGATTTGAATAATATGTCTTTGAGTAACTTCAAAGCAGTTCTATGGTAATATATGGATTGGTTTTGGTGGTATTGCCTGGAGGAATCGATTGCCGTTTGACAGTTCCATAACCGGAAACCTTGACTTTCATGCCCTGATTTTCCAGTATATAAAGAGCATCCTGCAATCCCATTCCCACTACATTGGGTACAATTCCTTTCTGAATTTTTTTCTCTGAAATTTCTACCATATTTCCTTTGGTAGCAGTACCCACCCATTCTGAATTGCTGGCGTAATTGACAGGTATATTCAATCCTTTGAACACAGTGGTGAGTTCTTTTAAAGAACCGTTTTTCGAAACGGGAATTTTAGATTCTACAATAATGGTTGAATCAGCAGGAGTTTCCGGTACGTGGTATTCCATTTGGGTGGAGTAAATTTTCACGGCCAGTTCTTTGAATACCGGTGCAGCTATGGTTCCACCGTAGTAATTGCCGTTCTTCGGATCGTGAATAACCACGATACAAGAGTATTGCGGATTATCTGCTGGAAAGTATCCGACAAAAGAGGCGCGGTGCCGCATAAAATCGTAGCTACCATTTTCATGGATTTTGGCTGTGCCTGTTTTACCCGCCACTTTATAAATACAATCCTTGAATGCATTGTCGGCTGTGCCACCTTTTTCGGTAACACCTTCCATCATCTTCTTACATTTTTTAATGGTCTCTTTGGAGCAGAATTTTTCGCGAATCACTTCGGGTTTGATTCTATCTATCGACAAACCATTTCTCCTTATTTCCTGAACGAATAATGGTTTTACCATTTCACCGTCATTGGCCACGGCATTATAGAAGGTAAGAATCTGAAGAGGTGTCAACTGCATTTCATAGCCAATGGACAATTGGGTAAGACTCAGTCCACTCCATCCTTTGTCTTTTACATTGGTGTAAAGACGGGGTTGTCCTTCACCTTTGAGTTGCAGGTTTGCTTTTTGGCCAAGGCCAAATGAGTTGAGTTTATTTAAAAACTGCTGCGGATTTTTATCAAAGCATTGCTTTATAATCTTTGCGGTTCCGACATTAGATGATTTTTCGAAAACTTCTTCAACACTGATTGTTCCATTTCCTCCTTTGTCGTGATTGGAGTCGGTGAGTGTCATATCATGAATTCTCCAAGATCCGTTGCCTGTGGCGATGCTGTCATCCAGATCGATCAATCCCTCATCAAGGCACGCCATGATGGAGGCGAGTTTCATGGTCGAGCCTGGTTCGACACCTTGCGATATAGCCAGGTTGAGCATTTCCTGGTACTCACCGGAGTCAGGATTTTTGGTAAGATTGGCAATGGCGCGCACATAACCCGTTTTCACTTCCATCAGTACCACGCATCCCCATGTGGCGTTGTGTTGTTCGAGTTGCCTTTTCAAAGCAGCTTGCGCCACATCCTGAAGGTGAATGTCGATTGTGGCTACCACGTCGCTACCCGGTTGAGGTTCTTCGATAAAGTCGTCGCTCATCGGTTTCCACAAACCGCCAGCAATTTTCTCCTGAAGCTGCTGGCCTTTTTTGCCCGACAATTCCTCATCGAAGGCAAGTTCAATACCTACTTTATTGTCTTCTCTTTCTAAGCCAATTGTTCTTGCAGCAAGAGAGCCAAAGGGCTTTTCGCGTTTGTTTTTCTGAACGAATACGAAACCGCTTTTAAATTGACCGTTTCTTACTATCGGGAATTTTTTGATGGCTTGTAGTTGGAAATAATCGACGTGATCTATGATCTCTTTGTATCGATCCTTCTCTTTTTTTGCATCGGTAAAGAGCTTTTTGTATTCTGCGGTAGAACGGTCTCCGAACAACCGCGAAAAGCCTAATGCCAGAGAATCAATTTTGGCTTTGAATTCTTTTGGATCGATTCCGGCTTTATAATCCCATCTGATTTCATATTCAGGGACACTGGTAGCCAAAAGGCTTCCATCGCTGGAAAAAATCTGACCGCGCACCGGATCAATTTCGTTTACTTTATAAGTGAAGTTTTGCCCAAGGCTCAGTGCGGCTTCATCAGGGAATATCTGTAGTACAAAAATTTTGATAATAATAGCCACGGCCAACACGCACATTCCTGCAAACACCATCCATGACTTCGATTGGAAGTCTTTGGACGGTGTTTGAGAAGTGCCACCAACCCCCTTCTCATTTTCCAGAGAAGTGGAGCTGGCGACTGGTTGGTTGATATGGGTATCGTGTATGTCCCCTGGTTCGGTCATACTAATTATTATTCGGTTTCAAAAAAGTCTTTTTCTACATCTATTATCTGTGGTGGCGTTCGAAGTTCTTTCAAACCCATCTGTTCTATTTCACCCGCCACGTTGCTCTGCTGCTTTCTCGTTTCAAGCTGGCTCATGGTGGTGTTGTATTGCGATTTGAGCTCGTTCATTTCATTCTGGAGCTTCATTTTTTCTCTTTCGGTATTTTCGAAGTAATACGTCAATCCGATATTCAACAGAAAAAGCGCTACCAGAAACGAAATGAAAGGGATGTGCTGAACCAGACCTTCTTTTACAAGAAAATCTCCGCTGAGAACGCGCTGCAGCCATTTGCCCGACTTTACCTTTTTACGGGTTTTGGTTTTGGGTGTGGCATTGCTGCCCGAAGCAGAAGACTCTGATGGTGTTTCTTCTCTGTAGGTGTTCATCTGTTAGCAATCCATGTGATTTGCGGCACATGCAGGTTTTCATTTATCTCTTTCTATATAATGGAGTGAGTGGATTGTCCATCACCCGCATTTTTCTGCTGTTCTTAATCTTGCACTTCTGGCCCTGGGATTCATGTTGATTTCATCCTCAGTGGGCACAAGAGGTTTGGTGTGCAAGGGTTGAAGCGGCCTGAGGAGATTGCCAAAGAAGTCCTTCTCTGGTTCCCCTTCAAAATTGCCTGTCTTCATAAAATCCTTTACGATCCGATCTTCAAGTGAGTGGTAGCTTATTACTACTAATCTGCCTTTGGGCTTAAGAACTTCTACACTTTGCAGGAGCATTTCTTTCAATGCAACAAGTTCTTCGTTCACTTCAATTCGAAGCGCCTGAAAGAGCTGCGCTTTGAATTTGTTTTCCTTGCCTCTTTGTGCAAAGCGATCCAAAGCCATGATCAACTCCGTGCTAGAGTTCAGTGGCCTGTTGCTGATGATAGCCCTGGCCAATGCCCTTGCATTCTGAAGTTCGCCATATTGTCTGAGCACTTCGGTGAGTGGCTGTTCGTCGTAGTAATTAATTACTCCATGAGCAGTCAGTGGTCTTTTCTGGTCCATGCGCATATCGAGCTGTGCATCGAAGCGAATGGAAAAGCCTCTGGTTTCTGAATCAAACTGATGACTGCTTACGCCGAGATCAGCCAGAATTCCATCGACGGGCAAGGCATTTAAGACCTTGATCCAGTTTTTGAGAAACCTGAAGTTCTGCTCCACCAAATGGAAGCGATTATCCACAAGTGCGTTGGCAATTGCGTCAGGGTCCTGATCAAAAGCAATTAATCGTCCTTCACTATTCAATCGTTTCAAGATCTCCCGCGAATGACCTCCACCTCCGAAGGTTACATCCACGTAAACCCCGTTGGGTTTTATGTCAAGAGCATCCAGCGCTTCTTTGAGCATGGCCGGTTGGTGGTAACCTTCCTCAGTAGCGTTGGACATTTTTATATCTTAATGATCAGCCGGGGCTGTTCAAGGTTTTGGTTGGCAGTATTTCTACTGCTTATAGTAGGTGTGTCATCAGTTGCCCGACGACCTTATTTCTTTTTGTACTTCTTCGGCCAGTTTGGCAAAATCGAAGTCAGGGTTAGTAAACTTCTCTTCGCGAACTGCTTTACTCCAGAGTTCCATTTTTTGTCCCAGTCCGCAGAGCACCAAATCGTTGTTTTTCTTCAGGTCTATGCCTGCATAATCCAGAAGGTGTCCCGGAATGAGCAGTCTACCTGCAGAATCGAGTTCCAATTCGGTGGCTCCATTGAGGAAGTACCTTACGAATTCGAGGTGTTGTTTACTGTACTGGTTCATCTTGTCCAGGTCTGCCGAAATGCGTTCCCAGGTGGGTTGCGGGTAGAGCACAAGGCATTTGGTGTAGATGTCCCGGTTTATGACCAAACCATTATGGACTACCTGCTCCAGGGCTTTCTTAAGCTTGGAGGGGAACAACAATCTTCCCTTGTTGTCCAATTTGCATGGGTATTCACCTAATAGTTTGAGCATGATTGACTGGCCTAGTCGGGCACGAAAGTAACCATTTCTTACCACAATTTCCCACTCTGGATTCAAATTTAACCTGGTGTTGAAAAAACCGACTTTTCAATTTTTGCCCGAAGCAAGTCTAAGGTGTTGATAAACAGTGTTTTTTTTGAGCTTCTAGTGGTTATTGTACCGGTGGGAGATTGTGGGAGTCTTGGGGATAAGTCGGCGTTTTGGGTTTTGCTTGTGAGAAGGGTCGATCGGGGTAGGTGTTTTGCCTGAAAAGTGCGATTTTACTGGTCTTTGAGAGTTGTGGAGAATAGAGTTTTGATCCGGTACCGACATGCAGGGCATTTTCGGCCAAATGATCGGGATTGTTTAATTTCCTTTGTTTGTGGTGGGTATTTGGAATTGAAATCCGAACTTGCAGAATCGGGGGGTAGTCCAAAGAGACCAGTGACAGCCTCCTGAAATGACCAGTGAAGGTGCAGCTTTCATTCCCCCAATTGAAAATGAATTTGAAGCTTATTAGGAAAGATTATTTTCTATTATAAATTTCCTATACATTCGCGAAGCTAAGATTCAATATGAGTTTTGTGTCAGTTTCTCCTATCGCAGTTGTGGTTTTTTGTAAACCATAATGTGGTGGTTATTTGATTCTGATTTAAAAAAAACGAGATTGATAAAGCGGATCAATACTGTGTATGGAATATAATATTAAAGAAGAAAATAATTTTCGTTATATAGAAGAAGGAAGTGGAAAACCTCTTGTATTGCTTCATGGATTATTCGGAGCATTGAGTAATTTCAGAGATGTGATCTCGCATTTTTCGAAGACGAACACCGTTGTAATTCCAATGTTGCCTTTATACAGTATGCCTGTATTAAGCACAGGTGTGAAAAGTATGGCCCATTTTCTGCGCGATTTCATCAACCATAAAAAATGGGATAAGGTGCACTTGTTGGGCAATAGTCTGGGAGGCCATGTTGCTTTGATTTATACCAAAGAACATCCTGAGAAGGTAAGCTCCCTTATTTTGACTGCCAGCAGCGGCCTTTATGAAAACGCATTCGGTTCGAGTTTTCCCAGAAGGGAAGACAAGGAGTTTATACGCAAGAAGGTGGCAGTTACTTTCTACGACCCTAAATATGCGACTGACGAATTGGTGGATGAGTGTTTTGAAATTGTCAATGACAGGAATAGAGTGCTGCGCATTTTAGCGCTTGCCAAGAGTGCCATTCGCCATAATATGGCAAAGGATCTTCCCAATATGAAGATGCCGGCCTGTCTGATTTGGGGAAAGAATGATACCATTACACCTCCTGAAGTAGCGGAAGAGTTTAATCAGTTGCTGCCCAATTCTACTTTGTATTGGGTTGATGAATGCGGTCATGCGCCGATGATGGAACACCCACAGTTGTTTAATCAATTGCTCGACAACTGGATGACAGAACAAGGGCTGAAGTAGTCTTGTTTCAGTATTTCTATTTTAGAATATTAAATGATTGGGCTCAATGTCCCATTAGCACATTTGTAAAATGAATATTTATTCCGCAGAATTTGTTACCTCCGCTACCGACTGGAATAAATGTCCGTTACCCACATATCCCGAATTCGCATTTATCGGGAGAAGTAATGTGGGCAAGAGTAGTTTGATCAATATGCTGGTCAATAAAAAGGGACTTGCCAAAACATCGGGCACGCCGGGCAAAACACAAACGATCAATCACTTTATTGTAAATCAGGATCAGCCTAAGCCGTGGTTTTTAGTTGACTTGCCCGGTTATGGATATGCTAAAGTGGCAAAGAGTTCGAGAAAATCCTGGTCGAAATTTATCATGGATTATCTGGACTATCGCGAGAACCTGATGTGTACAATGGTTTTGATAGATTCGCGGCATCCACCGCAGAAAATTGACATTGAATTTTTAGTCAAGTTGGGCACAATGGGTATTGCATTTGCCATTGTTTTCACAAAGTCGGATAAGGTCAAGCCAGCAGAACTTATCGCCAACATGGAGGTCTACAAGGCCAAACTTCTGGAGCATTTTAATACCTTGCCTACTTACTTTGTTACATCTGCAGAAAGTTGGGAAGGAAAGGAAGAATTGCTGGCGTTTTTGGAGGGTGTGCTCGAAATTGAGCTTGAGTAATTAGTTGGTTTTCAATGGGCTTTTTATGGACCGTTTTAGCCCTAAAGAAAATCTCTGCATCTATTGATTTTACTGGTGGTTTAGAGGGGTGAAAACTTCAAAAATGTGTTGGAATTATTATGCGTTTTTCTTATCTTCGCCTTAAATAAATTAATCAATTAAACATCGAAAACACCATGATTAAATCAGATTTTTCATTTGCCCAAAGCATTTTGCCTATTGGTACAAACGGCCTTACAGATGTGCTTCTGCGCTTTAGGTCAGATGCACCTACTGCACCACGCCGCAGATTGAATCTTTCCCTTGTGATTGACCGCAGTGGTTCAATGGCAGGTGGCCCGCTCAATCATGCACTAAAAGCCGCACAATCCGTGATTGATTCACTTGAGCCGACAGACATTGTGAGTGTGGTTAGTTTTGATGATGAAGTCAAAACAGTAGTTTCTCCTCAACTTGTGGTAGACAGAAATTTAATTAAAGAAAAAATCAAGGGCATTCGCGCCGGTGGAATTACAAACCTTTGCGGAGGATGGTTGGAAGGTTGCAAAAACGTAAAAGCCCATTTCGATTCTCAAATGATCAACAGGGTATTGCTTCTTACTGATGGGCATGCCAATTCGGGTATTACTGATATGGGTGTCTTAACCAAAACTGCTGGTCAGAAACTTGAAGAAGGAATTATCACCACTACTCTCGGTTTTGGTGATGGATTTCAGGAAGACCTGCTCGTTGGAATGGCTCGTGCAGCGAAAGGAAATTTCTATTTTATCCAAAATATCAATGATGCCGTTCAGGTATTTGCAGTTGAGTTGGATACAATGAAATCTGTTGTTGCGCAAAACCTGACTGTTCAACTCGAATTGATAAATGGCGCTTCATTGAAAGAAACATTGAGTCTCGCGGCTGTTGAAAGTAAGAATGGAGTCGAAAGCATAGTATTAGGTGATGTATTTAACGGAGAAGATAAATTATTGGGACTGACTTTGAACTTACCTGAATTCACTAAGAGTGGGCTGTATGAATTTGTTAAGGTTAGTTTTAGTGCCGATGCAATTGTCGATGACGCCATTAAGAATCAGACGGGTAGTTTGTTGGTTACGGCTCAGGCTGGAACCATTGAAGAGGCTGCTGCGTCGCCAACCACAGGCGTTCAGTTTCAATTGTCCAAAGTTAAAATTGCCAAAGCTAAAAATAAGGCTCTTGATTTATCAGACCAGAGTAAATTCGATGAGGCCGAAAAAATGTTGCGCGATCTTATGGCCAATTTAAAAGCACAAGGGCTTCATGAGAATTACGAAATAGCAGAGGAACTTGAGCAGCTTGAGTATTTTGCTGCGCGATTGGGCAATAAAAATGTTTCTAATAATACAAGAAAGGAATTGCGCGATCAGGCATTCCAGGGCCTGAATCGCAATCGTGCTGATCTTTCAGGTCGTGGAACTGAAATGAGTGATGAAGTTGTGAAGCTTCCAATTGTAAATGATGTTGCCAATGGAATCGAATTAGAGTGTATACGAGAAAGTGGTAAGTTAAGGGTTAAAGTTAGCTCTGGGAATTACGATTTAGATAAGAATGTTCAGTTCCCACGCGCCATTCGCGCTGAAGGTGTGCATTATGTGGTGAGTGAATTGGAGACATCGAGCGATGGAACTTTCTACCGTGTTAAAGGCAATATTTCGCGTTTGTTGCGTCCGGGTGAAGTGGATACATTATCAGCACCGGTTCGTTCAAGCGCATCAAGAGCCACTAAAGCAAGCTCAGCCCCGGCAACGGCTGCAGACCTTGAGGTAACAAGCGATGTGGGAGACGGTGTGCTGGTGCAATGTGTGAAAGATGGTTCGAAATTGCGTGCCCGTGTAGTTTCCGATAAATTCGAATCTACCTGGAATATGCGTTTCCCCCGATCTATCCGCGAAGAAGGAATGTTGTATGTAGCCGAAGACGTTATTACAGCACCGGATGGAAAATCTTATATAGCTTGTGGAAAAATCAAGCGATTTGAGCAAAATTAATTGATTTGAATACGTCGAATCCCCATCTCATTTTGAGGTGGGGATTTTTTTGGGATCAACCGAAAAGGTTGGGGAGGGATGAGATAAAATGGTGATTTAGTAATTAAATGTTTGGCTATTCATCTGGTTGCTTTTGCATTGACAACAACCCATAATGGGTGACATGATTCTAAGTTGGAATCATCGACATATAATATATCACCTCTTCGAGGTTTGGATCACCGTTCAGGTAGATACCCTACACTAATAACACCCATTCTGGGTTGTCGTGGTTCAAATTATAAACAAAAGAACTCAGAATGAGTGCAATTGGTACTGAAAACCCCGACACCAACCTAGAATGGGTGACGTGATTGTAGAATAAAATATTTTCATCGCTTTTCAAAGGGCATTATTTTCTCAATCAGTTTTTTACCAGAATAATGGCAACAACATTTACCTGGCAACATAAAATCGTGTTGCCAAAAAAGTGTTGCCAAAATAATTTGGAATTAATCCCCTATCATCGACTTGTTAAGATGAAAGGATTCATGTATTTAGTGCGATTCATTTCAGGGATAATAAGATCTTATTTGCGTTGCATCGGATCAAAGTCAATCACTCCCCAACTTTTGAGGTTGATCCATTTTTTTTTCTGGAAAATTGTAATTTGAGTGAAATTAATTTTCATTTGCCACCATCAGATAATCGCACCAGTCAAGGTTTTCGTGGATTCCGATTTCGTTTATTGACTGGAATGAATCAAAAGTCCCATCGGTCTTTTTTACAATTCTGAAAATTTTATAGTTCAATTTCGACATGAACTTTTCTATTTCTTTTTGATTCAGAACACGACTGGTATTTTCAGTGCTGTATGCCGGAAGTATTTCTATGATGATGGCAGGTTTGTCTCTCAGAATAATTTTCTTCAGACTTTGCAACACGGGCCATTCGGCGCCTTCTACATCAATTTTTATAATTCCGGCCTTCTCTTTCAACTCAAGATCCTTTTCTCCCAATACCACAATTTGTTTGGTGTGAACAACTTGTTGTGAAGGCCTGAAATTGGCCACCATACTAGCACTGCTATCTGTGCTATCCTCATAATATTGCTGGAGCTGAGCGATGTAAGTACTTTCAGCGAGCCCAACGGGAATGATTTGGGTATTGGAGATTTTGTTGAGTGCAACAAGTTTTTCGAGATAATAGATACAGGTAGGATTGGGTTCAAAACCGATATAGGAAATTTCCGGCGAAAGTTTTTTTACTTTTAGTAAAGTCTGCCCCACATTGACGCCCACGTCAACAAAACTTCCTTTGTTTTTTTCTAAAAGTTTCGGCAGTATTTGCGACATCCATTTTTCGGAGGTATTAAAATGAGTAAGCCCCAACTCGCCGAGCAAAGGAATTTGAAATTGCCCATGTTTCACTTGCAGGTTGAATAATTTCAACAGGTGCAGTTTTCGCAATATTCTAACGAACCATAACTTCACTTATCAGTCAATCAATTTGAGGTGTGCAATAAAGACTGTTTTAATACATAATTTGTTATTGGCAATTAATATTGCCGGTAACTTTAGTTAGATGATGTAAGGAAATTAATCAACCACAATTTTCCTTCTTATTTTCGAATCACTGTTTGATGCAGTCAGATAGTATATGCCCGGGGCAAAAGAACTTACATCAATACTTCTCGTAGAGAAAGAATTGTTGTTTTCTTCAAAAACAATGCGCCCGGCTGAATCTTCAAGTACCAAATGACTGGCTACTTTTCCAGTGGCGAATTTAATTTGAAACTGATCAGATGCCGGATTCGGATATATGCTGAGGTCTTCAAGCTGGATGTCATTAATATTGGTCACAATATTTCCGGCTGAAATAATCCAGAGTTCGGGGTCGAAGAATACCTCAGTTACGTTGAATGGAATGTTGGCCGTGAAAGTTTGTCCGTCAAAAGAATGATCCAACCTCAACAAAGTATCCTGAACACCATTTGACAAATAGAGTGGGAGCGGCAATTCAAAGAAATCCACATCGGCAGTGGATTGAGATTGATGGACAGCAACGCTAAAGGTTTGCCCGTTTTGCCCCCAGTCGAACTCATAACTGGGAAATCCTTTGCCACTGTACCAATCATTGAAATACCAGCTAAGGTCTTGTCCATATACAGCCTCAAAGTGTCCGATCAAATCACTTGTTCGAACAAAGCGATAGGCCAAAAGAGGATCGCTGAGATAGTTGTTGAGGGCCTGATAGAATACTTCATCACCAACTACCCAGCGAAGCTGATGGAGAATCATAGCGCCTTTGTTGTAAGTTAACCGACCACTGAATATTCTGTTAACGCTTGTGGTATCATCGCATAATACAGATCCACCCGGTTGACTGGTGATGTTTGAAATTCGCTGGCTTTTGAAAGGCATCCAGTACTGGCCATCGAACATGTGCTCATAAGTAAGGCCGCTGAGGTAAGTGGCAAAACCTTCGTTGAGCCAAATGTCTTCCCAGGTACCGCAAGTCAGCTTGTCGCCAAACCAGTGGTGTGCCAGTTCATGTGCAATAAGTTCGTGGCCGAAGTTGACAATGAAAGTCATGGTTTGGTGTTCCATACCACCGCCCCATCCAAATTGGGCATGTCCATATTTTTCAGCATTGAAGGGATAGATTCCAAAAAGCGTATCGTACAGTTGCATTACCGGAATAATACCTGCCAGGGATGGAACGGAGGTCGCACTGTCCTCGGGGAAAATATAATTCAGGACAGGCACTTCGGTGTTTTCGAATTCAACAATGTCGGTGTATTGGATGTAGTTGGTAACAGCCATACACACCAAATAAGTTGCAATCGGATAGCGGTGTTTCCAATGAAATGTCGTTTCATTTCCGGAGATAGTTTCTTCGATGAGTAATCCATTACTTGCCGCCCTGTTGCCATTGGGTACACGAACAATCACATCAACAGAGTCCGCTTTGTCCGTGAGTCCATTTTTGCAAGGCCACCATTCGCTTGCGCCATAAGGTTCAGAGAGTGTCCAGACAATTGGTGTTCCGTTGTGATCGCTTTGTACAAAAGAGCCAAAGCCGGATGAAGGCGGAATCCCCTGATAAATTATTGAAATGGAATCGAGCGTATTAAGATCAATGGGGTCGAGCGAGATGGTAATTACATCATTGGTGTGGGTGTAAGAAATGCTTTGTCCGTGGTAAATAACCGAATCCACAGAAAGGTCAGAATGCAGGTCAAATTGAACTGAGTCCAATCCATCAACCAATGCCAGAAATTGCGTCGTTACTTTACCTGAAACATAGTTGATAGCAGGATCCACCTGCCATTCGCAGCGGTAGTGTGTTACATCATAATCAGATCCTTCAGAGAGGTCGCGCAATTGCAGTTCAGGATGACGGTGAAATCTGCCCTTCTCGAAATTGGCTATGTTGCCGATGTCTTCCAGTTTGGGTGCCAGGGAATGTGTTTTTTGGCTCTGACCAGTTAAAAAGCAAATTACAAGGAATGCGAGAAGCAGAGATCTTTTGTACATATTAATCTTCATTTGAATCTGAATGAGTACAAACATAGGACAATATCGCTCAGGCCCAAGTTTAGTTGGTTAGCCATTATTGGTAACATGCCAGATTACTATCGGGAATTTTAAAATAATCTCTCCATAATCATCAAAATGAATCTATGGAAAGCTTTGAATGCGATACTTTTGCAACTTTACACAAGGATATTGGAAAATCAGCTTTTACTCATCACACCACCGTTTACGCAGCTTAATACGCCGTATCCTGCCACGGCTTATCTCAAGGGGTTTCTCAATACAAAAGGCATTAAAACAGTACAAGCAGATTTGGGCATCGAAGTCATTCTGAGAATGTTTTCGAAGAATGGATTGAGGGAAATCTTTGAATTGGCTGCCCAAGGAAAGATGGAGTTTACTCCCAATGCGGAAAAAATTCTGGCCCTGAAAGATCATTATGTTCAGACCATTGATACAGTAATTCAATTTTTACAGGGAAAGAACCCGACGATCGCGCATTTAATCTGCCAGGACCATTTTTTGCCTGAGGCTTCACGCTTTGCGCAGGTGAGTGATCTTGCGTGGGCTTTCGGTGTAATGGGTACTCAGGACAAAGCAAAGCACCTGGCCACGTTGTACCTTGAAGACATTGGGGATTTAATTGTGGAGACTATTGATGAACATTTTGGGTTCAGTCGTTATGCGGAAAGGTTGGGAAGATCTGCGAATTCGTTTGATGAATTGTATCTTAAATTGCAGGAGCAACCATCCTTTATTGATCATGTAACACTGGAAATTCTACACCGCCGGATTGAAGAAACCGCACCTAAAATAGTGGCTTTCTCAGTTCCTTTTCCCGGGAATTTATTTTCGGCATTTCGTTGTGCTCAATACATCAAAGCAAATTTCCCTCAAATAAAGACCGCAATGGGCGGTGGATTTGCCAATACAGAACTACGCTCGTTGTCAGAGAAACGCGTATTTGAATTTTTCGATTTTATTACATTAGATGATGGCGAAGCGCCAATTGAACATTTAATTGAACACATCAATGGCAAGAGAGAATTGTCACAATTAAAACGAGCTTTTGTATTGGTGGAGGAGGCTGTACAATATATTGATGGTTCTGCTGACAGGGATTATGCCCAGCGCGAAGTGGGCACGCCGGATTACGATGATTTGCTGTTGGATCAATATATTTCGGTGATTGAGATTGTCAATCCGATGCATAGAATGTGGAATGACGGGCGATGGAACAAACTCACCATGGCTCACGGATGTTATTGGGGTAAATGTACCTTCTGTGATATTTCTCTCGATTATATCAGGCGTTACGAGCCGGCAACGGCTACCATGCTCTGTGACCGCATGGAAGAAATGATTGGTAAGACCGGACAGAATGGTTTTCATTTTGTGGACGAAGCAGCACCACCGGCTTTGATGCGCGCTCTGGCTTTGGAAATTATCAGAAGGAAACTCACCGTAAGTTGGTGGACGAATATTCGTTTTGAGAAAAGCTTTACAAGTGATTTGTGTGTTTTATTGAAAGCTTCCGGTTGTATTGGCGTATCGGGTGGATTGGAAGTGGCTTCAGATCGTTTGCTTGCGTTGATTGATAAAGGAGTAACTGTAGAGCAAGTGGCAAAGGTGACAAAGAACTTTACCACGAGTGGAATAATGGTTCATGCTTATCTGATGTACGGATATCCGACACAGACTGTACAGGAGACAATAGATTCGCTGGAAATGGTCAGGCAGTTGTTCGAAGTGGGTGTTTTGCAATCGGGTTTCTGGCATCAGTTTGCACTCACTGCGCACAGCCCTGTTGGCCTTGAACCGAATAAGTTTGGTGTAATAAAAGACACAGAAGAAATAGGCTCATTTGCCAATAATGATATTCAATTTAAGGATAGGACTGGAATCAACCACGACAAGTACAGTTTTGGATTGATCAAGTCTTTGTACAATTATATGCATGGAATTGGCTTAGAAACACCGGTTCAGAATTGGTTTGAATTCAAAATGCCAAAGACAACTGTGGCAATGGATTTTATTCAAAAGTCGTTGGTTAAGGATGTGCAGGAGTTTATAAAACCTTCAGCCAAGATCGTCTGGTTGGGCTCAACCCCTAAAATGCGCATCTATACAAAGACTAAAAAGAGTGAAGAATGGGAAATGGCAGAGCTCAAATTTTATTCGAAAAAGGAAAGTGTGGTGATCAATGTGACCAAAGAACAAGGACTTTGGCTAAGTGAGATTTTACCATTGATTACATTGTCAAATGCAAGAATGTATCATTTTCAGGAAGTGAAAGATCACTTCAGTAATTTTTCTACTGAAGAGTTTGAATTGTTTTGGTACGGTAAGCCGATCAACACTTTGCGGAGCCATGGATTGCTGGTGCTATAGCGCGCTCTTTTTTCTAAGATATTTTACCATAGTAAATCAAATCCACTATTTCGCCTGAAGTAGTAACATAATCTCTTCTTATTCTACCTTCGATTTCGAATCCTGTTTTTTCAGCCAGTTTTCTGGCTGCTATATTGCCTTCATGTGTGCGCAGGAATAATTTTTTAAACTGGAATTCGCTGAAGCAATAATCTACGAAATGTTTAAACGCCTTACTGGTTAGTCCGGTTCCTGCATATTGTAAATCAGTGTAACTCCCTAACTCGGCTTTTGGGATTTTCCAGTCGATGTTTTTGATGTCCAGAAAACCTGCAATGTCCCCATTATCAAGATTTATAATAATGAAAGGAAAGTAAGTTTTTTCTCTTGCTTTTTGCAAGATCTCAGCAAGAAATACTTCAGTATCTTCAAATGATTTGGTTCGTGATACGGTGCCGGTAAAAAAGTCAGCAAGCCTTGGTCTGTTGCGTTCAATCATGTCAAAGTATTGTTTCAAATCCTCTTGCGACAATAACCTGATTTGAAAGTTTTCGAAATTGATTTGGTCCATTTTTAAGTTTTAATTGCACAATGGCGAAAGTAGAACATTTCGATGCTCTTTAATCAACGAGGGTATACAATCATAGTTTTCTATGGCAGGTTAAATCTCAAATTTGGGGTTTACCAGGATTTTGCAACGCTCAGCTAAAATGGCCGGAACGAATTTTAGTATCAGTTGAATTTATAAACTGGTCCGTGGATGAGAGGTTATTTTTTATCCAGACAGTGAAGATGATAGTTGAATAGCCAAGGCTGAGTGATTAATTTTTAAGGAAATATTGATAAAATGCAACGAGCCGATCGGGCTATTTTATACGTTCAACTGGCATAAATTAGAATGTGTATAAATTACACTAACCAATGCCCTGAGTTTGTAAATCCTAAGGGCAAATCACATACATTTCGGCAACCTTAACTAGCCAGACAATGAAAAAAATACTATTATCGGTGTTGGTGTGCTTTTTTTTCTTTGGAGAAATTCAAAGTCAAACCACTGTAAAGAAGGTTGTTTTACAAGCTTTCTGGTGGGATTATTACAACAGCAATTACAATGACAAGTGGGCCAACTATCTCACAGAATTAGCCCCGCGACTGAAGGCTATGGGCATTGATGCGATATGGATTCCTCCATCCAGCAAAAATGAGAGTCCTTATTTTGTTGGTTATGCACCTTTCGACCATTACGATCTTGGGGATAAGTTCCAGAAAGGAGCCACACAGACACGATTAGGTACCAAGGATGAACTGCTGCGCATGATAGCAGTAATGCATGCAAACGGCATTGAAGTCATTCAGGATGTGGTGTTGAATCACGTCAGCTCGGCAGGCAGTGGCAACGGATCAGGTGGCCAGGATCCCAATAGTTTTTCGATGGCAACGAATGGTGGTTTCAAGAACTTCAGGTATGTGAGTTATAGCACCAATGCAGCCAATGAAACACAGTCCAATTATTGGCTGCGCAGTGGAAGGTGGCCAAAGAATTATACTAATTTTTATCCCAATCCAAATAACAACTGTACCACGGGAGATATTTGTTCAGCCTATTTCGGTCCTGATATTTCTTATGAGAGCAATGCGACCGGATTGAGTTCAAACATCAGTGGTTACAATCCCACTCAGGCATCGAATTATATGCGCAATGGTGGCCGTGACTGGATCATGTGGCTGAAAAAGCAAACGGGAGTGGATGGTTTCAGGTGGGATGCAGTAAAGCATTTCCCTAATTATATACAGGAAGATTACAGTTATAATTTAAAATACACTTTACCCACATGGTGTAAGGGAAATCAGACCATGTTCAATGTTGGCGAGTGGGTGGGCAGCAAGTCTGAAATTGACGCTTATGTTAATGCCATTGCAGCTCCCTCAGGCGAAAAAATGATGGGCACTTTTGACTTTAACCTTCGCGGTTTTGATCCTTCTGGTGGACTCTACGGAATGGTCTATGGTATGGGCAATTTTAATATGTCGCTGTTGGCTGGCGCTCAACAAAATGAACGAGTAACGTTTTACTCTAACACCAATACCTTTGTTCATCGCACTGTTCCTTTTGTAAACAACCATGATACGTTCAGACCGGTTTTGAATGCCGCAGGAAATTACATAGGGTGGAATTCATCTAGCGAATTGTCTCCGCATATTGAACCCAACGAACCACGAATGCCAACAGCTTATGCTGCAATGTTTGCAATGGATGGCAATCCTCAGATTTTCTTTGAAGATTTATTCGATATCGGATATTCGGGAAACAGGTATAACCATGATCCGAAGTCTTCGACTTCTTTGCCGGTGAGGAGCGATCTTCAAAATCTGATCTGGTGTCATCAGGCATTGGACTTTAAGTCTGGTGCGTATCAGGTTCCGTTTAATAATACTGATTATTTGATTATCGAAAGGGCTGGCAAAGCCATTATAGGAATTACTGATAATTGGGCTACCTGGCAGAATCAATGGATTCATACCAATTTTGCACCGGGAACTGTTATGAAGGATTATTCTGGAGCTAATGGAAATGCAACAGTTACGGTTGACGCCAATGGTTGGGCTCCTATCAATACACCACCTGTAAATCCGGCATTGAACGTTGCAGGAAGACATGGTTATAGTGTTTGGGCGCCTGTTGGCAAAGATGGTTTTGTCTACACACCTGCCAGAAGTGTGGTTACTTCTCAGGAATGGGAAATGGCCAATGATTTGGGTGATAGTCATGCAAGTTCATTGACCCAGGGTGGTGCATTACCAGCTTCATCTACCAATTTCAGAACGGTAGGGAAAATTTACGTGGAAAATGGAAAACAAGTTACCTATGTACTTTATCCGGAGAACAACACAAAGAGTTTGTATATTGGATTGTATAATGCCGGTGGAACATTGCTTTCGTCAAAATCGGGTTTGGGAAATCAGACAGGATTGTACACATCTAATTTTACCGGATGGATTACAGTTAAGGTTCGCAATAATGTTTCAACTAATCCAGCTCAAAAGTGTTGGGTGAATTTGACATATACAGCACCTGCAGTAGTTCCTTCTACACTTTCTGCAACAGCAACTAATACTGCCGCTATCTGGTCTGGAAATGGAGGCACTTCTGAGTGGATGAATGCTCAAAACTGGGAGGATGGAGTATTGCCTTCTTCGGAAAAGGACGTGTTAATAGTTGGAACCGCTTTTCCACAGCCTGCTGCACAAGGCAATTGTGAGGTAAACAATTTAATTCTCGAAGAAGGTGCGCATCTTTACCTTCAGGGAAATCTGTCGGTAATAGATAGACTTGAAAATGCAGGACAGATTACGGGAAGAGGTTCCCTTTTTGTCGGACAAGAAAAAATTTCATTGCAAGGCTTCAGTTCTTCGGAGTTTAGTATCTACCCGAATCCATTTAATGATGGGGTTTCATTGATTGTGAATGGCTACTATAACATTGATGAGAACTTACTGCTTGAAATTATCTCACCAGATGGAAAGATACTATCTATAATTCGCGGTAAGATGAGCCAGATAGAATCAGAAATGAATTCAGCATTGGAAAACGCGGCTTCGGGTGTCTACTTTGTGCGAATAACCTCAGACCATACTCAAATGGTAAGATTGGTCAAGGAGTAATATTTTGGATATATCCTTTTCTAAAGTATTCTTAAAATGAAGAGTTAGTTCCAATCGGGAGAAAGTACCAGATTTTTATGGAATGTATATGCGGTATTTTGCAGAGGCAAAACCATCTGTGGCCAATATCAGGAGCACTCCGGAATTATGCAAAACGGATGAATCTATTTTGAAATAGCCATTCGCAGATTGCATCATTCCTGAATCATAGATCATGGATCCGGAAGTATTAAATATTTTGATTGAAATGTTCTTATTACCTGTATTGTTGATGACCTCAATATATTCGTCGGATTGACGAATTGTAATGGGCAATGTTTCATACCTTGTATCAATAGCGATCATATCTGATACATCCTGACTGCCGTTTGTATTCAGGCCAATGATCCTATAGTAGTTAGTACCAAAGTTTGGTTCCTCATCAATGAATGTGTACGAACCACCAACCAAACTATTTAATGCCGCTAAAAATCCGATTTTTTCGAATTCGACTCCATTGGTACTCCTTTCAATTTGGAATTCGACCAGCTCTTCTTCAGTTGACGTTACCCAATCCAATTGATTTTTTTGGTTGTAACTCACTCCGCTAAAAGATTTGAACTTAACCGACAATACCAGAAGCGAACAGTTGCTGGTATTTGTATAACCTATGTTAGGTCCAACGAAAATATATCCATTGCCCGCAGCAGTATTGCTGGAATTGGCCATGTATTGTTGGTTCCCAATACATCCGGTCTGATGGTTAAACAGCGTAATGAATCGTGTGCAATTCGAAGAACATGAAGAATTGCCGTATTTACCCGAGCAGTTCAATTGATTGGCAAAAATTATATAGACAGTTCCTAAACCACAAATCGCACTCATGTTGTATGTAGCGGTAGGAATGGCACCGGTAAATGCCATGACACGAGCATTTGCCGGTAGGATATTTGTTGCAGGAACTGGCACAAACACACCTGAACAACCCGCCCATAAATTCAGATTCGATATGTATGCGTTTTGTAGTGCTGTATAGCTTGATGCGAGTACCCAATTCGTATTCAGGTTATTTCCCGGCCCATTTCCGCCATAAGAATTTCCTCCAACTGCTACAGTTTGACTAACCAATTCCATGTAGCTAATGTCAAGCGGATTGCCACCAGTATCAAAATAGATAAACTCTTCGGAACCTTCACAAGTTCCACAGCCCCCGTTAATGAGCATTTCGAGAATTTGAATGTTGTCGGTGCAGGCATCTGTTTGTGATCTGATACGGAGATCATCAAGATAGACATTGCACGTGGCAACAAGACTGAAGGTGATGCGCATGTATCGGCTTGTGGGTAAGAGATTTGCATCAAATGTTGCAGAGGTAGTGATGGCCGTTACATTTTGTACCAGTGTCCATACAACACCATTGGCAGATTCTTCGACGAGCATTGTTGAGCCAGCCCCCGTTGTGCCTTTATGATAAAAACAAATGTGATCTGCATTGCCCGTCCAAGGTCCGTATTGAAGCCTTTGTCCTGAAGTATTGAGGGTAAGCGCAGGAGCGTTTCTACCGAAATTGCTTGCACCGGAAACTGAACCAAAAGGCCCGCCCGTGCCAGTTAAGGTAGCCGGTATCGTGGGTGCAGAATTGAACTGTTCATCAAGAATATATACTTGTGACAGGGCACAGCACGGCCACAGAAGGAGGATAAGAATTTGCAGAAAGGTAGGTTTCATTGTCGCGCGGCATTACTGACGCGTCTTACAAAGATGAGTGATTTTTGGTTGTAGACAATTAAGTAAAGATGAACTTTTGGTTAATTCGATAGTTCAGAACAGTGTAAAGGAATGCAAAATACTGATATTTAACGACATGTCATTTTTTTTGACTCTTGGCAAAGTGGTACTTGTGTTAAGGATAAGATGGAATTTTATATCCGGAAGTGCTTTTGCTTTAGGACGGCGATAAAACACAATCGCAATTTGCGACTATCGAATACACGGCATTGAGATGGATGAATCGAATCCCCAGGTAACTTCCATTGCAAAAAATGACATTAGATTTTAACCCATTTCAATGCATAAAGTGATTCATTGTTTCTTATCATCATCTGATATTGACCTGACGGCAGTTTTGAAATATCAAAAACAATGTTTGAAGTATTAAGAGTTTTATTTGACATCAAAATATTTCCTGTCATATCCAATATTTCAATTTGATTTATCGGAGAAGTTGTATTGTTTTTTATTTCCAGAAAATCAGTTGCTGGATTTGGATACAAAGAAAAAAGATCCAGTGGATTCTCAATTTTTTCAAAAACAAAATCAGGAGTATTGGCGAGCTTGCAGAGCTCAACTCCGTTGCTGGCGTAGTTTGCCGGCAAATACAATTCATCGTTATAACCGATAAAATTCAGATCGGCATATTCAATTGCAGTAACTGTGGGGCTGAATGCAAATGTTCCTGCAGCCGTTCCATTGCTTTCAAAAAGTTGAAGTGAGTATGGATTACCAGCATTGGCATAAAAGTATATTTTATTATTGAATACATGGGCATAGCTGATATCAGTGAAGCCTGTTATGGTAGAAATAAGTGATGTTCCGGCATTTGTACCATCGGTTTTATAAAGACCAGTGGTAGTTCCATTGAAAGCAAAGAAATAAACTTCGTTGTTCAGTAGCAGCATGTGTTCCGGATTGGATTCGGCTGCCGCAGGGTTGATGTCAGATACAATTTGTGTTCCTGCTTCCGTGCCATCTGTTACATATAATTCCTGGCCATTTGTTCCATTGTTTGCCGAGAAGAAAACCATATTTTGGAAGCAGAAAAATTCGATGGTTTCCGAACCAAAAGCGTCCGGGTTTATGTCGGCAATAATATGGGTTCCCAAATCTGTTCCATCGCTTTCCCAGATTTCAGGACCATTTTCCTGATCCACACCACTGAAGTAAAACTTATTGTTGCAGACGGCATATCTGCCTGTTCCGGTGCCGAAATATCCGGGCTGAACGAGCACTGTTCCGGCCTCAGTACCATCACTTTTCCACATGCCATATCCTCCGCCGGTATTTCCCTGGAAATAGATATTGTCGTTGTAAGAAACGAATTTATCGATTAACGCATTGGCATAAATATTCATTACCATGTGAGTACCCTCAGTAGTGCCATCTGTTACCCAAAGTCCCTCGGCTCTTGTCGGTGTTGAAGCCTGAAAAAACAATAGCCCATTGGATTCTGTATAGAAACGCGGTAAAGCACTCAGGCTGCCTTCCCAAATATCTTTGAGCAAGGTAGTCCCAGCGGCTGTGCCATCGCTGGTCCAAAGTTCAAGGCCGTTTACACCATCATCATAAGTGAAAATAAGTTTGTTGTTGTATGCGTTAAGGTAATATACTATTCCATTTCCGGCAGTTGGGCCAATGAACAGCGTTCCTGCATCTGTGCCATCGGATACATATAGTTTATGAGATATGCCGTCGTTGGCAACAAAATAAATTTTGTCGTTGAGTAAGGTCAGATGCTGGGGAAAGGCATTATTCAGCGCAGAAGTATTGATGTCCTTTACAAGCGTCAATGTTTGTGATTTTGTCACTTTGGTAATCACGGCGATGAAAAGACATAAAAGTATAGTTTTGAATTTCATTTTTTATAATGTTTAGGCGCTTTATGTGTAGATTATTCGAAAATTGAAATTCAATATTCGATAACAAATATAGATGGATTATTCATTAAGTGAAAAAAGAAATGCAGCACCGTTGTAATCTGCGAATAACTTTGAAATTGAGATATTTTAGAGGTCAGGTATAAAATATTTGGGGATCTTTTTGAACCAAAAGATTTCCCGTGGTTTTATCAGAATGAGTTTTTATTTCTAGATAAGAATAATCGGCATTTGGCAATTCTGCAATCACCCCAACGGCCCTGCAATCTTCATCTTCTCGGCAAAATACTCGCAGAAATCGCGCATGGTGGCAGCCATTGGCTTTTCTCCTGTAGCACGCTCAAACGAATCGGCCAGTGTGAGTATGGTCTGGTGTACAAATTGTTTCATTTCATCTACATCCATGTCTTTGGTCCAGAGATCAATGCGCATGGCGTTGCGTGTGTCTTTGTCCCAGACTGATAAAATCATTGCTTTGGCTTCTGCACTGATGTTGTTGTCAGACGCGTGCCACATAATTTTTTCCGGAATATTGTTTTCGTCCAGTTCAATATCAATTTTGATTTCGGATGTCTTCATGCCGCGAAAATACTATCAATTGTCAAAGAGAAATAAGTCTTGAATTCTGTGTCGGAAAAATTTACTACTTCTTGGGTCTGTAAGCTTGCATGATTTTCAGGTTGTCTCCTTCTTTCAGCAGATCTTGCAGGGTTATGTTGGGATTGGCAGTCATGTATTGCCTTACCATATTCCAACCCAGCCAAACACCCAATTGTGGTGGAGATTCTTGCGGTACTCCAGTGGCTCCGGTAAATGGCCCATCGATAAACCACTTATTCACTTCAAAGGGCTTGCTTTGGTAGATTACTTTTTCGTTGGCTACAGTTTTCCATAGGTTCCATTCGCTTTTTTGGGCCCATTGAAGTTGTGCATCGCTCCAGTTGAGCATATCTGCATCGCTGATATCAGGAGCCAAAGCTTCGGCGATGTACATCAGTTTGCCGTAGAAGACCAATTCAGAGAGTAGGTCTTTTTGCTTGTAATAAAGTCGGGATTTAAATGCTACCCAACCTTTTAAAGCATCAGAGACCAGGAATTTTTCATCCATTTTTGCCCTTTTATAGGCTGGAAACATTTCATTGGGGAGCTTTGAAGTAATCGGATGGTCTTTCCCTAAATAACAATCCAGCGAAATACCCAGTGTGGAGTCAGATACACTGATGTTGCTGTTCCATGCACTTTGGTAGTAGACAATGCGGGGCACCAGGCTATCTGGAAAGAAGTGATTCCACCTTCTGAAGGACTCCGTAAGTTGGTTGTCGAATGCTGAAATTTTTTCGTCTGTGAATAACTTAATCACGGCATTGTGACTCTCTTTGATATCGGCATTGGTTACAAAGGGAACCAAAAGAGCTGGCAAACTGTCCGATTGGCAAGGTGCCAGCATGAGATCACTTTCAACAAATTGACAGAAAAATCCGCCGTACTTCTGGTATAATTGTTGGCAAGCGGTTTTGGGATTCGAAAAATCTGCAGCAAAGAGATCATTGTCCAAACGGTCAATTCTGACCTCAAGCTTTTTGGCTTTAGGGGCAATTTCGACTTTTTGCAGTGGTTTTTCGTCCTCGCAGCCTCCACAGCCAACTATGGATAAGATGATGAGAGGAATTATTTTTCTCATAACATTTTTTTTTAGATTTGGGCCTTCAACAGGTCTGCAAGTTTAGGCCAGTAAACAACATAACATGAAAAATAGTGTATTAATTGCTCTTGCCATTTGTGTATCAATGATAACACAGGCGCAGGATTTCGCAAAATGGAGAATTGGTGTGAAACTTAATCCCAACATCTCCAAAATCAAACCCGACGATAAGAATATTACCAATGAGGGAAGTGTTTTCAGGTTCGGCTTTGGATTAATGGTAGACAAACACTTTACTGCCAATTACGCCATAAGCACAGGACTGAGTATATACAAAACCGGAGGCCAGCTCACATATCTTCGCCAGTCGAATGAACTAAATTCAGGAATGGGCGATTCGATTCCCAATGCTACTATTGCACGTGTCAATAGAACTTATAGACTGCAATACTTCGAAATACCAATTTGTCTCAAGTTAAAAACCAACGAAATCGGCTACATTACTTATTGGGCTCAATTTGGTTTAGGCCTTGGCTTTAATATCAAAGCAAGAGGTGATGATGAGATTAATTACCTTGAAAGGAAGAATGCCAACACCAACAATTGGGAGGCAACCAATCTTGCTTCAAAATCTACAGAGGACGAAGACATATCTGATGATGTTCGTTTCTTCAGAGTTCCTTTGATTGTAGGTGGAGGAATTGAATACAACCTCAGTGGATCAACCTCGATTCTTGCCGGTTTAACTTATAGCAATGGAATTACAAACTCATTGGCCAACAGTGGTGTTAAAGCCGACGAAAGAGGAAGTCCATTGTATGAGACCAATAAAAATGCAAGTACTTTTAAATTGAAAGGATTGAATAATTTCTTTGAATTTAATGTTGGAATTATATTCTAAATCGAAAGGAATATCCAGAAAGTCCCGTCCTTTGTAAGGCGGGACTTTTTGATTTGAACCATCCCGATTTTAAAATTATAAAGAAGGAATATGAATCACCAGGAAGTAACTGACTACATTGTAAATTGGCTCAATGATTATGTAATGCAAAGCCGCACCAAAGGCTTTGTGATTGGAATAAGCGGCGGCATTGACTCGGCGCTTACCTCAACTCTTTGCGCCATGACAGGTCAGCCCGTTGTTTGTCTTGAGATGCCCATTCACCAGGCGGAGTCGCAGGTTTCAAGGGCACGCGAGCATATTACCTGGCTGAAATCGAAATTCAAATTCGTAACAGATTATTGTATTGAACTCACTCCGGTATTTGAAAATTTCAAAAATGCAGTTCCGGCAGAAGGTTCGGATGAAAGCATCCAGTTGTCATTGGCCAATACAAGAGCCCGATTGCGCATGACCAGCTTGTATTATATAGCAGGATTAAAAGGGTTGTTAGTAGCTGGAACAGGCAATAAAGTCGAAGATTTTGGTATTGGATTTTACACCAAGTATGGAGATGGTGGTGTAGATATTTCGCCCATTGCCGATTTGAAAAAAACGGAAGTTTATGCGCTGGCCGAGTTTCTGGGAATTGCACAGAGTATTCAAGAAGCCGCTCCAACAGATGGATTGTTTGGAGATTCACGTTCAGATGAAGACCAGATCGGGGCATCTTATCCAGAATTAGAATGGGCAATGGATTACATTCATGAGCAGACCGCCAGCAAAGGCTCCTGGTCGCTGTTGCAGGCAGAGAAAGTCGATTTGAGCGAAAGACAGAAGGAGGTGCTAGCCATTTACTGGAAACGCAACAGGGCCAATCAGCACAAAATGCTGCCAATTCCCATTTGTATTATTCCTGAAGAATTCAAGTAATCTTTTGTCCTTGTTTTACAAGGTTTTGATAATAGTAAGCTCTTTGAACACATCTTCCAGTTTCTGTTCTTTTCTGTTCAACGTAAGAATAGACAACCCTTTTTGGGTAGCCAGATCAGAAACATCCTTTCGGATGTCGAGGTCTGAATTGACATGAATTTCCCAGATATTGTGACCGAGTACAATGACTTTCTGCACACCGGAAATATTACGCAACTCAGATTCTGATATTTCTCCTGAGAATTCTACAGTGAGGTCGTAGCCTTTTCCCAGAGCCAGATTGCGCAATTCAATGGTGGGCTTATCAGCTACAATATCACCTTTGTTGATGATAATGGCACGGCTGCAGATGGCTTCTACTTCCTGCATAATGTGGGTACTCAGCATCACTGTTTTTTCTTTGCCTATGTTGGAAATCAGGTCGCGAATTTCCGCGAGTTGATTGGGATCGAGTCCACTGGTAGGTTCATCCAGAATAAGTACCTGCGGATTGTGAATCATGGCTTGAGCAATGCCCACACGCTGGCGATAACCTTTTGAGAGCGCTTCAATTTTTTTGTGCGCTTCCACACCAAGCCCAACCATATCAATCATTTCTTCCACTCGTTTTTTGAGGTTGGGGAGTTTATAAATTCCACCTACAAAACTCAGGTATTCGCGCACATACATGTCCAGATAGAGTGGGTTATGTTCAGGAAGATAGCCTATGTTTTTGCGCACTTCCAGACTTTGCTCCATCACGTCAAATCCACAAACCTCTACTTTGCCGCTAGTGGGCGGTATGTAGCAGGTAATAATTTTCATCATGGTGCTTTTTCCTGCGCCATTGGGTCCGAGGAAACCTACAATTTCTCCTTTTGAAATGGAGAAAGAAACATCATTCAACGCCTTTTGGGAGCCATAAAGTTTGGTAACAAGATCAGCTTTGATCGACATACTATGTGATTTGATTGTGGAGGTCAAATGTAGAAAGACTGAGCGATTGAAAACGCCCTTATAAAAATCATCTTTCACCAAATGATCAGATTTGTTCACATATCATCAGGCAGATAGCAGAAGTCAAAAAGCGCAGATTGGCGCAGTAAAACAAACGATTTTTTGTTTTTTTGAAACTTTATTCAACTTGCCCGTATAAGACCCAAAATTAAAAGTATCGATTATTATTTATGTATAGCGAACAACTTATTTGGAAGCAGGGTGGATGGAGTGGAAGTCCCTCGGCTGAATACAAAGGAAAAGTCCAATTGGTATTGGTTTTTGGTGGAATTGATGTGGTAGGCAACCCCAATCGTTTCAATGAAATCAAAACATTTTATCCGAAGGCTGAAATCGTAATGGTCAGCACGGCCGGCGAAATTTATGACCGGCAGGTAAATGATAACTCCATTAGCGTTTCGGCTTGTTATTTCGAGTCAACAAAGATCAAGGTTGCTCGAATTCAACACAATGAATTTGAAGAAAGCTCTTTATGCGGAAAAAACATAGTGAAGCAGCTCAATCAAAAGGACCTCAAACACGTACTTGTCTTTTCGGATGGCATCCATGTAAATGGAGACGACCTGATTAAGGGCATGAACCAGAACATAACTACTGGTGCGATTATCAGCGGAGGTCTGGCTGCAGATTCGGGCCGTTTCAAAGAAACGCTGGTTGGATTAAATGAAGTCCCGAAATCCGGCAACATAGTGGCTATAGGCTTCTATGGCGAAAAGCTAATGGTGGGACATGGCTCCAAAGGCGGATGGCAAACATTTGGCCCCGTGCGAACTGTGACCCGTTCGCATAGAAATGTTTTGTTTGAACTCGACGGAGAAAATGCTCTGCAACTGTATAAGCGCTATTTGGGAGAAGAGGCCGTCAATTTGCCAAAATCTGCATTGAAATTTCCTTTGAGTATTTCAAATGAAAATGGCGAAGGGCAATTGGTGCGCACAATTCTTGGGATCGATGAAGAAAATGGATCAATGATTTTTGCCGGAAATCTTCCGGTAGGTTCGAAGGTGCAATTGATGATGGCCAGCTTCGATAGATTGATTGATGGAGCTTTCGCTGCTGCTGAAGATTCATTTAAGTCGAATAGAACCAAAAGACCAGAATTGATATTGATGATCAGTTGCGTGGGAAGAAAAGTTGTGCTCGAACATCGGGTCAATGAAGAAATAACTTCGGTCACAGATTTATTTGGCGACAAAAGCATTTACACTGGTTTTTATTCCAATGGTGAAATATCGCCACAGCTTAATTCTGTTGGATGCTCACTGCACAACCAAACCATGACAATAACTACATTCACAGAGGCAGCATAAATAGCCGCGGGTAGTTTCATGCCAAAGATTTGAGGTGGTGTAATTTTTTCTGCCCATATTACTTTTGGCGCAAATTTATTTGCGTTGAAAAAGAGAATCGCCATTCTGGCTTCCGGAGCAGGTAGCAATGCCCTCAATATTATCCGTCATTTTGAAGGATCGGACAAAGCCGAAGTAGCGTTTATTGCCAGCAATAAGCCTCAGGCTGGCGTGTTACAAATTGCTTTGGACCATCAGATTCCCACATTCATTCTCAATAAAGAAAACTTCAGGGAAACCGATGTTTTTATTGAAGAATTGCTGCGCCGCAAAATCGATCTGATTGTTTTGGCAGGTTTTTTACAAAAAATACCAGGGCCTTTGGTCAGTGCATTTGAAGGCAGGATCATCAACATACATCCGGCCCTGTTGCCCGATTTCGGGGGAAAAGGAATGTACGGACATTTTGTGCATGAGGCTGTTCATGCGTCAGGCGTAACAAAAAGCGGCATCACCATTCACCTTGTCAATGAGCACTACGATGAAGGTCAGGTTATTTTTCAGGCCTCTGTAGATCTCAGTGAAGCAGATACTCCCGAAAGCATTGAGAAAAAGGTGCGGGCTCTGGAGATTCAGCATTTTCCTTCTGTGATTGAGTCATTGATTCAGCACTAGTTATCAGATGTTTTCAAATTGAATTATCACTTGTGTCTTTATTGAAAATAACAATGCGAACTATGCCTAATTTCGCCCCATGTTCAGTTGGTCAGAAATAGCCTCTTGTTTTATGGTGTTGTTTGCTGTAATCGATATAATCGGCAGCATTCCCATCATTCTCAACATCAAAACCACATCTGGAAACATTCAGCCCATCACCACCACCGCGGTGTCTATGATTCTGATGGTAGTTTTTCTTTTTGTGGGAGAAAAATTTCTTGGACTTTTTGGTGTGGATGTAAACTCATTCGCCGTAGCCGGGTCTTTTATCCTCTTTTTTATTGCGATGGAAATGATATTGGGCATCAAGTTATTCAAACAAAAAGATGGCGCTGAAAAGGCCGCATCCATAGTGCCACTTGCTTTTCCCATTATTGCCGGTGCGGGTACATTTTCAACGTTAATCTCATTGCGCGCAGAATATGAGACCATCAATATTATTGTGGCCATAGTGCTCAATATGCCCCTCATTTTTATTGTACTCAAACTCACCAGTAAAATTGAAAGATTTTTAGGAGTAGGTGGAATTGCAGTGATAGAGAAAGTTTTTGGAATCATACTTCTGGCTCTGGCAATCAAACTATTTTCTAATAATATTACTTATCTCATCCATTGAGCTCCTCACAAATTACGATGTACACAGATGGCGCAGCCAAGGGCAATCCGGGCCCCGGTGGCTATGGCTTGATTCTTCAAAGTGGCCCTCATTACAAAGAAGTAAGTGATGGTTTCCGGCTCACTACAAACAACCGCATGGAATTGTTGAGTGTGATTGTAGGGCTGGAAATGCTCAAAAGTGATGATTGCACAGTTACGGTCTACTCCGATTCGAAATATGTAGTAGATTCAGTGGAAAAAAAGTGGATAGAAGGCTGGATCAAACGCGGCTGGAAGAATGTCAAAAACCCCGACCTCTGGAAGCGTTACCTCGAAGCCGCCAGCCGCCATAAGGTGAAGTTTAAGTGGATTAAAGGCCACAATGGGCATCCCATGAACGAGCGCTGTGATGAATTGGCCGTAGCGGCCTGTTATGGCAAAAATCTTCAGGCAGACATGTGGTACGAGGCGAACAAAGAAGCCGAAAACGGGTTCTTCTGAAAGGCCGCCGGATGATTACATTTGCGCCGATTTTTAAATAAGAAACCTGCAAATCAAAATAGATGCGTACAGACCATTATCAAGGACACGATTATTACCTCATGGACGAATTGCTCACAGAAGAGCAAAAATTAATTCGTGACACAGCCCGCGCCTGGGTGAAAAAAGAAGTTTCTCCCATTATTGAAGAAGCTGCAGAGAAATGCGTTTTCCCTCAGCACCTCTTAAAAGGACTTGGAGAAATTGGCGCCTTCGGCCCATACATTCCTACAGAATATGGCGGAGCGGGATTGGATCAGATTTCTTATGGTCTCATCATGCAGGAGTTGGAGCGTTGCGACAGCGGTCTCCGTTCTACGGCCTCCGTGCAGAGCTCTTTGGTAATGTATCCCATTTACAAATATGGAAATGAGGAACAGCGCAATAAATACCTTCCCAAACTCGCTACTGGCGAATGGATGGGATGTTTTGGATTGACAGAACCAGATTTTGGTTCGAATCCCGGTGGAATGGTAACCAACTTCAAAGACATGGGCGACCATTACTTGTTGAATGGTGCTAAAATGTGGATCAGCAATGCACCATTTGCCCAGTTGGCTGTGGTTTGGGCCAAAAACGAAGAAGGCCGCATTCATGGATTGATTGTAGAGCGCGGCATGGAAGGATTTTCAACTCCCACCATGCACGGCAAATGGAGTCTGCGCGCTAGCGATACAGGCGAATTGATTTTCGACAATGTAAAAGTTCCCAAAGAAAATTTGTTGCCCAACAAGAGTGGACTTGGCGCGCCACTGGGCTGTCTGGATTCTGCGCGTTATGGCATTGCGTGGGGTGCCATTGGCGTTGCATTGGATTGTTATGATGTGGCTTTGCGTTATTCGAAAGAAAGAATTCAGTTTGGCAAACCCATCGGTGCATTTCAGTTGCAGCAGAAGAAGTTGGCTGAAATGATTACAGAAATTACCAAAGCACAATTGCTCACCCTCAGATTGGGTCAGTTGCGCAATGATGGACGTGCTACTACGGCACAAATTTCTATGGCAAAGAGAAACAACATTGCCATGGCCAAAGAAATTGTAAGTGAGTCGCGCCAGATATTAGGAGCTATGGGAATTACCAATGAGTATCCTGTAATGCGCCACATGATGAATCTTGAATCAGTAATTACTTACGAAGGCACACACGACATTCACTTGTTGATTACAGGAATGGACGTGACAGGATTTGATGCGTTTAAGTAATATTTGATGGAAGAATATTGAAGAAGGCACCTAAGGGTGCCTTTTTTTTGGATTCTTTTTAATTATTTTGTTTCTCGTTGCAAGAGCTCAAATGCGTACTTATTAAAGGCAGTAACTATTTCATTTTTTTTGAAATCGCTAATTATTTTGTCATAGACGAATTCAAATGATTGATTATCAAAATTAATTGAATAGCTAAACTCAATAAATGTTATTTGAAGAATAAAATTTATGTTAAATCGATTTTGGCCGTTATGTTTGTTTTTCTCAAACAGATACCAAATTTGAATAGTACTAATTAATGATATATTTTCTGATAAGGATTCATTCCCTTCTGAATCAATATTCGCTGTAACTTTACTTTGAAGATTGTTTATTCGGTTATCAAGCCAATCAATGTCCCCACCGTGGTCAGAGTCAATAACTGAATTTATGGAAAATTTTTCGAAAAGGGAACTAAATGCGCTCATTTTGGAATTTAGTTCAATTAAAATAGGTCTTATTGACTCATGGTATCTTTCTGTCAGTAGAATATTATTTCTTTGAACTGGTTTTTTAAGGCCAGCCAGTAATTCCTTCTTCCACACTTCAATCTCCTTATCCAAATCATCACGCTCCTCAATACTCTCTCCCTTGGCTGCTTTAATGGATAATTCCAGGCTCCAGGTTGCCTGCTGCACTACATATTCGACAAATGCACTTATATCACCCACATCTGCCTTATTCAAAGCTGAAAGATAATTTTTCTTATCAGCCGATTTAATTACAATGGGCGGTAAGTTGTGTTTAATCAAAACGTAATTGACCAATAATCTTGATATTCTTCCATTGCCATCATCAAAAGGATGAATGCGAACAAATTTGTAGTGCAAAATGGCGGCTAATTCTATTGGGTGAAGTTCTTTTTTTTCTTCTTCCTTTCTATACCAATCTATAAGTTCACCCATTAGAATGGGAGTGTCTGAAACAGACGCATATTCAAAAATTTCACCATTACTCAATTTCACTGAGTTGGGGAATTCTTTGTAATCACCCACCTTGATTTCTCTTCTGGTCTTTTGTCCATCAGGTGTGATGGCCTCTTTCCAAAACGGTTTTACAAGTATGGTTTTATTTAAATTCCTGATGAAACTTTCAGTAAGTAGTCGCTGTGGGTCGTAGGCCAATTCTTCAACCAGCTTAATTGCCACGTCATGAGCTTTCATCTCCTCAAACTCCCGAAAACTATGGTCTCCGGTGGTTTGGTCGAATATAAGAAGTAACTCCGTTTCAACGTAAGTAAGTGTATTGCCTTCAATATGGTTGGAATTGTAATTGAATTCTAAGCGGAGCTTCTTATCCAGTTTTTTCTGATTGTCGGCAGACATAGGAAGTAATCCTCTCAGCTCAGACTCAAGTCCCTTTATTTTGTCTCTCCAATTTGACATATATACCCCTGGAATTTTCACCAAATTTAAATCAAGTTCAGCTAATTCCTACAGCATCTGAAAATCATCCGCGTCACTCAGCACCGGAAATTTATCCCTGAAATCGAGTAGCTCGTTTGCAGAAAAAGCTTGTGTTCGCACTTCAGACGTATTGGGTGTAAATTCCTGCAGGTATTCGCCGCGCGAATTGACAAAACACGAATCGCCGGAGTATTGAAGTGTAGTTCCATCAGTTCCTACTCTGTTGAGGCCGATCAGATAAGCTTGGTTTTCGATGGCCCGCGCGAGTAATAATTTTTTCCAGGGAGCCGAACGCACAGCAGGCCAGTTGGCTACATAAATCAATACATCGTACATTGGATCGCCTTCTATCAATTTGTTACGCGACCAGATAGGAAAACGCAGGTCATAACAAACAAGCGGACAAATTTTCCAGCCATGAATTTGTTCTATCACTATTGTGTTGCCCGATTCGTATTGTTTGTGTTCACCGGCCATTTGAAACAAATGTCTCTTGTTGTAATGCGACACAGTGCCATCAGGACTTACCCAAATCAATCTGTTGTAATACATTCCACCTTCTTCAACGGCAATGCTACCGGTGATACAGGCATTCAAGCTGGAGGCCCATGCGCGCATCCACTTCAGGCTGGCCATTTTTTCAGGATGAAAAGTTTCGGCAATGCGCATTGGCTCCATGCTGAATCCTGTGGTAAACATTTCCGGAAGAACAATGAGGTCCGTATCTTCCGAAATAGATTTCAGGTGAGTATCGAACATGGCTCTGTTGGCCTCCGGGTTTTCCCAGATAAGATCGGCCTGAATGCCGGTGACGATCAATTCCTTTTTCATGGCTAATGCAAGTATTGAAGATCTTCTGACTGAAGTGGTGCGTAAAGTCCGTACATGGCGCGATTTCCGCAAATCGTATCAAAATACAGATCATACACTTCCAGTGAATCTCCCTGATTCCAAATGTAGGTCTTTATGGTATAATTGCCTTCTTTTTTCAATATATCAGGAGTGAAGAGGGCTGTATATACGAAAGTAGTATCCTTTCCTGCAAGAAGATAGTCTTCTATGCGCGAAGATTGCCAGTGAATGCGCTCATCGCCTTTCCAGATTTCCAAAACCAACGAAGAATGAGTATCAGAAGGCGCTCGCAATGCAGCAGTGGAGATAATCCAATCTTTGTTTCTTGCTACTTCTGCCGACTGAAATTCGCAGGAATATCCGAATTCGTCCTTGGGCGAAAATCGTGCAGTTGTTTTGCCGTCGGTTGAAATATATTTCACTGCATCCTGAATTTTTATTTCTGACACAGTTCTTTTATGTTGTGGAGGTATTCTGTCTGACGGCCTGTGTTCAAAAGCATAGAAGACAGAATTGAAATAATCACGATGCCTTGTTACGTAATTGTATTTGTGCAAAAGCATGCCCATGATTTCCATAGGCGGTCTGTAATATTGCATGGTAAAGCCAAACGAAGCCCTTGGAGATTGGACAGAATCAATTAGCCTGACAAACTGGTTAATGGTCCATGAACTATCAGGGTTGATTATTTCAGTTGGAGCCATTGCTCCATATTTGAGGTGATGTTTTAGTGTATAAGGTGGTATAGCGATTATATGCGTAGCCTCTTTGTTATAAGAAGCATTCTCTATAACGCCTGCGTAGCCATCGGCATAAAAATACCTGTAATAATACCTCTCATAAATCAAAGTATATGTGCCGTACAAAAGAATGATTAATACAAAGTAATTTTTGAGTTTATCGGATATTTCATTTGCGAATGAGAAAAGAAACAACAACAAGAAGGGCAATGCGAAGTAGAGCATTCTGTAGTGCATTACAGGAGCCACAAATGTGGAATACAAATATCCGCAAGCAAATGTGAGAACGAAAATGGCCAGAGCCACCAGGGAAGTCTTGATGCGGTATTGTCTGTTCTGTCCCACTATGCCGCGCAGAATAATTAACCCGATGATGATAAGTAAGGCTGTACTGAAATGAAAAATGTACCCAAAGTAGTCCATTAGGAAATCAGCTTTCGGTGCTGAAAGAACAGTGCCTATTCCCTTTAACTTGAGTTGTTGTGCAACAATAAAGTAATTGGGCAAATAACAAATCAATGCAATTGTGCTAAGGATAAACCATTCTTTTTTTCTGGTTTTAAAAGAAAGCACCGAAAATATACACCATAAAAATAGCCCCACCATCATACTGAAATGATGGGTAAGTGCGCATAAAGCTAAAACAATTCCAGTGGTGAGTGATAGAAAAACAAGCGTAGATTTTTTTTCAGAAGAATAAATTTTACTCATGAGGAATGCTACAAACAGAATAAGAAAACATCCCAACGCATATGGTCTGGCAATTTGTGAGTGCATTACTGGTTCCTGCAGCACAGCCATACAGGCAGAGGCCAATAGGCCTGTGGAAAGAGAGAACCACTTTTTACCCAGCCAAAATATCAGCCAAACAGAAAAAATCCCCATCAGAATAGAAGGCAGTTTTATTGCTATGGCAGAATCACCAGCCAATTTCATCCAGAAGAAAAGAAAAATATGGGAGAAAGGAGGATGAGTATCGGTCATTACTCCCTGTTCAATTACTTCTGATAAAGAATGGTGATCTGATCTCCACATGCTGCTGTACTCATCATGTGTAAGTGGAATTTCGGAGAGATTGTACAACCGCAGCAAAGACGCCACAAGGAGAATCAAAATAATTGGCCAGTTCCTCAAAAGTGGTTGGATCAAATTCTTTTTTTTGAGCTGATTGAAAATAAGTCAGTCATGGATTTCAGGAAGTTAATTACTTTAGAATGCAGGGCAAGCAACAGTTCTGAATTTTGATTTTTTGTTCACTATTCCCTTAGGCGATTTAATGCTGTAGCCCAATTGTATTTCTTTTGATTCTCCCGGTTTGAGTACAATTGTCCAGGTTACTTTTCCGGTGCTTTTGTCCACTTCACCACCACTTAAGTCCAGTGCGTCCACTACAATTTCTCCTTTCGAAGAAATGGGCAATTGGTCTTCCAGTGTTATGGTAACCTCGCTATCTCTGTTATTGCGCAAGTTTGTTTTGTAATAGAAAGTTTCTTTTTCATTGTTGCCTATAAACTGGTGTTTGCTCAATTCCGATTCTTTTTTTCTGGTTACCGCAATTTTTTTGTCGCGCCCGAAGGATAAGGTCAAAGTGTCTTCTATAGAAGAAGTATTGATCATGCTTTGCCCCAGATAATTGCCATTGTAATATACGCTGGCCTTTCCCGTAATAAGATTCAATTCATTCCAGCCCGTTATTTTGGCGACAAGAAATGCATCTGCATCGACCTTGGGTGCAGCATAATGTTCGAATTTTGCAGGAAGTTTAAAATCAGTTACATCCACCAGATAAGGTTTGTTGTCGGCCGAAATGGAATACGGTTCGGGAATATCAAATTCAGCGCTAAGTTCGGCAATTTCGATATTCTGAAACTCTACAGGTTTATTGTCTTTTTGTTTGAGATAATCTGAAGGAGAATTGGAGTAGGCAATACCAGGTACGGCAGACATAATCTGAACCTCCTGAAGCTTCATTGTTTGAGCCATATCAGCTCTTCCCATAGTTGGTTGAGCAGCAACATCCCATGTCTCCAGTCTCGGTTTCTCTGCTCCCTGAAGTGGATCTGCAGTAGAAAGTTTAAGCACCACATTGTTCCAATCCAATCCACAATTGTTGAAGACATTTGCTCTGTAATTCACCAATACCGGTTCGTTATTGGAGGAAGCGCGCACATCATACTTTGGAGCCCATCCGGCCTGAAAAACCATGTATTTTAACTTCAGAGAAATATTCTGTTTTAAGTTGGAACTTATAACTACTGTTACATCCGAAGTCGGTGGGTTTACTTTCGAGTTTTGTGCGGACAATTCGCTGTTGAGGTTTAGCTGCTTAAAGTTTAGTTTGCCCAATTCTTCGTCGATGGCAATAAATTGTTTGCTGATGTCCTGATTTCTCGACCTGAAAAAATTCGCAGCTTTTTCGATTTCAGTGATGGGCACATTGTTGCTCGTTCCACCAATAGCCTCATTTCTGTACAACAATTCCTGTTCTTTACTGAGATTTCCTCTCAGATAATTGAGTTCCTTTACTCTCCGGTTGACAATTTCCAACGTATCTCTAAGTTCAGTTATTTTCTTGTTTTCTGCAATTGGATTGAGGTAATTAGTTTTGCTATTCACTGACAAAATAGTTACATTTCTGGGTTCAATTTCAAGCAAAATAGAATTGGCATCCAATTCAGCCGAAAGCCCCGTGAAAACAATGGTTTGTTTTCCACTTTCTATATTGGTAGTTGCATTGTGTTGCAATTCTGCTCCGCGCGTGAAAACCGTAACCTGTGTGATGGTGGATTTGAGGTCTTTGCTTTGCGCCCATAACATGGAGGGCAAAACAACAAGGAGCAGGAGGGTCAGGTTTTTTTTCATAAAGCTATTATATTTTGCGTTGAATCGATATTTCGAAAGTATTTCCAACTTCTGTTGGATATTTAGTCCGTAAGTTCCATCCGAAGGTTGCGCCGATATTAATTTTCCAAAAGTAAATGAGTCTGGTGAGTATAAGTGGATTGGCACTATCTGAGTAATATGCTCCCATTCCGGCATTTATATTGCGTGCCGCAATGTTGAAGAAGCCTGTGGCTTCATACGCCCTGCTCAGCATCATCTGATTTGGAAAGTAACGTATAAATGCAGAGCAACTGGTAGTTACCATTCTTGTAATTGGAAACAGGGCTTTGCCGAATTGCAGTCCGAAGCCATTTGCTTTTACGCCATAGTTTGAGCCGGGTGCAGGATCATTGCGCATGTATGTCAATCCTATCAACCATTTTCCCGGCGAACTGCTGGTAAGGAGT
Source organism: Flavobacteriales bacterium (assembly GCA_031378885.1). Lineage (GTDB taxonomy): Bacteria > Bacteroidota > Bacteroidia > Flavobacteriales_D > Sanyastnellaceae > JANNEQ01. The sequence goes on along the minus strand of JANNEQ010000198.1, from coordinate 73,866 downwards.
ATTCCGGATTTTATTCCAAAATACTGAGATCCGGTTTCAAAAAAAGCTTTAGGTTGTGCACCAATCATCAGGTGGTAATTGTTTCTGGTGATATAAGTGTGGTATGCGAGAAGCCCTGAAACCATTGCTCCGTTGTCTTGAGAATAATCAACTCCCAAACCAATAGCGCTATAAAGGCTATTGATATTTTTATTGATGTAGAATGAGCCCTTATTGCCGGGGCTATAGGCCATAGATGCCCTGTCGAAAGAGTTGACCGATACAGCGAAGGCCGGATTTGTTGACTGATAAAAGAATACAGGATTGAGCAATTCACGCTGAGCATGCGTATTCAATGCGAGAATCAAATACAATATATAAAAAATGTATTTCATATTTTGCACAAAAGTGACGCAGCTTTGGTTAAAGTCTCTTCTTCTTTCGCAAAACAAAAGCGCAATACTTTCTCGTCTAAGTGGTCTGGATAGAAAACAGAACAGGGAATACTGGCGATGCCATTTTCTGTTGTGAATTTTTTCGCAAGCTCCACATCTTTGTCTGCGCTGATGTCTGAGTAATTCAACAACTGAAAATACGTTCCTTTACAAGGCACAAAATGAAAGCGCGAGTCCTTTATTTTATCCAGAAAATAATCTCTTTTTTGCTGGTAAAACTGTGGTAAGGAGAGGTATGTGATGCTGTCCTGGAGATAATCGGCAAGCGCATATTGGATGGGCGTATTACATGAAAAAACATTGTATTGGTGTACCTTTCTGAATTCAGTCATAAGATGCGTCGGACCCGTTATGTAGCCCATTTTCCAGCCAGTATTGTGGAAGGTTTTTCCAAAAGAAAATACGGCCAGCGAATTAGGAACAAGTTGCGGATAGCGTGCAATACTCTCATGTTTTTCACCATCAAAAACAATGTGTTCATATACTTCATCGCTTAGGACAATGATATCAGTACCGGCTACAATTTTAGACAATTCCAGCATGTCAGACTCGCTCAAACAAGTTCCACTTGGATTGTGCGGTGAATTGATGAGAATCATCCTGGTCTTGTGGTTCACCAGCTTTTTGACCTGTTCCCAATTGATGTGGTAATCCGGGTAGCGAAGTTCGGCATACACTGGCTTTCCTCCGTTAAGTTCTATTGCAGGCGCGTAACAATCATAAGCAGGAGGGAAAAGAATTACCTCGTCATTTTCATGAATCAATGCCGTGATGGCAGTAAAGATCGCTTGTGTACCACCGGAAGTAATGGTTATTTCTTCGGACCAATCGTAACGATGGCCATAACATGAATGTATTTTTTCTGAAATTATTTTGCGCAACTCAGGAATGCCCTGCATGGGCGCATATTGGTTAAAACCTTTTATCATGTATTGATGAACAAGGTTGGACAATTTTTCGTCCATGGCAAATCCAGGAAATCCCTGTCCCAGATTTACAGCGCCACTTTCAACAGCCAATTTCGACATGACCGTAAAAATGGTAGTTCCTACATTGGGTAATTTAGAAGTCATTTTTTTGGGAAAGAGGCGTTGTAATGCAAGAGGGCTTTGTCGATGACCTCTAAAGCAGCGTTTTTGTTTTTAAATTCGTCTACCAATACAGTTTTGTTTTCAAGATTTTTATAGTGAAGAAAAAAATGTTTTAATTCAGAAAGAAAATTGGCCGGCAATTCACTTACTTCATTGAAATGGCTTACGCTCATATCACCTTCAGCTACTGCAATTATTTTTTCATCACCCTGGCCGCTATCGTTCATTTCCATGTAGCCGATAACTTTCGCTTTTACAAGACAGAGCGGTTCAATACTCACCTGCGATAAGATGAGGATGTCGAGCGGATCTCCATCGTCGCCTAAAGATTGTGGAATAAATCCGTAATTGATCGGATAGTGAAAGGCTGCGAAGATGACCCTGTCCAATCGAAGCAGTCCGGATTTTTTATCCACTTCATACTTGGCTTTGCTGCCTTTCGAAATTTCTACAATGCCATTAACCCGGCTTTTTTCAGGTTCGAAGGCGTGATCAATTTCATGCCATGGATGTAATATCATATTAGTGCTTTGGGGCGAAGATAAGCACTGGGATTTTAAATGTGGTTAATTATCGGAGGCCAATTTTTCCAATTTAAGAACGACCCTCCTATTGTCTGAAAAGTACTCGCCAATCATTACATAGCCTGGTTTTGCAGGCAAGACCCAGGATTTATAGCTTTCAGTGTTAAATGGTTTTTTGTAGATCTTTTTTTCGCCCCCGATAATTTCAATTACGCCGAGCATTCCATCAGACTTTTCTTTGCTGTCAGGGGCTATTTTTCTGTTGTGGTCGGTGTAGATTACATGATAAGACTGATTTTGCGGGTCATGTAGTGAAAATAAATAGCCAAATTTCCCTTCTTCCACCAATTGTTGGGCATTTGACTTAGAGGATTCAAATCCTGTTTGCATATAAATATCGGTGATTCTCTTTTTTTTCTGAATGATCTCGAAGTTGGCTATGTTCATCTTTTCATCAAATTCAATGAGAATCAAATTTGTAATTTTCATTTCCAATGAAGAGCCAGGAGTGTTCGCAAAGGAATTCATTGCAATGTTTCCTATGCTAATTTGCCTTTGGTATTGTTCCCCAATTGCGTATATGTGTCCATTTGAAAAAAGAATATCGTGGACCCAGATTTTATCAGCATCTTCATAGTTGATCATTGGTGTAATGGATAGTGCATGGCTCTTGGCTTCTTGTAACTCCTTTTCCCAGCCAAACTCTTTGTAGTCTGGTTCCCCGCCATTGAGTGCAATTTTTTTTATGTATAGTCCATCACTTTGTACTTTATCCATATTGCTTTTTTCATTGAAATATTCACCTGTAATGCAAATTATGTTGTTGGTGATGTCTATGTAGCAATTTTGAAATGATAGTTGTTTTCCATTGGGTTGTAGTGACGACATTTTGAATACTTCTGCACCAGTTTCGGCATTCAGAAGGAAAAATTCTGAGTCAACGTTTTCCAACGTTGTGTTTTGTCTTCTATTATGAGCAAGTGCCACGTATTGAGTGGAAACCAAGAGCAAATCTAACGACTCATCTGTCTTTAATTTGCCTTTCGATCCATAGATCCATTTGGAGGAGAGATCCAGATTGAGGGCTTCTAATTCGAAGCCATTTTTTTGGGTTCCGGTAAGGGTATTCCTTAAAAATCCTATTGTTCCAATGTTCTGTATTACGCTATTATCGGACTTGTTGTTATCCCCAAGGTTAGTCAGTCTCATTTTTTCATCAAATTCAGGCTCCGGAATTTGTTTTGTACCTAATTCATTTCCATCGAAATCATAGCTAGCGAATTCAACTATTTTACGATCAAAAAAAAGCAGAAGTATTGCGTTGCCTGAATAAGCCACTTCCAGTAGCTCGGTTTTTTTGTTTCTTTCCACCTTAAACTCACTTGTTATGTGTAAATCCACATCAAGCAATTGAACTTTGAATTGTGCCGTTTCCTCATTTGATTCCCCCACATTATAAAAAAAGTAATATCCCTTAAGTACATTCTGATTCATTATCACACCCATATTTCTGGGGTTGAATTTCATGAGTTTGGTGTATTCTATATATTGGCCTTGGGCGCAGTGCCCGCATAATAACATCAACAGGATGATATTTTTTTTGGTATGTTGAAACAATTTCATTGGGGGTTATCTAAGATTTGGTTTCCGGAAGACTTCTTAATTTACATTTATTTAAAGGCCGTCAAATAATTTTTCAACATCTAAATACAATTGGTTTTTACTCCCTGAAAAACTTATAATCATTAAATGTCCAGGCTTGGCGTTGGTGTAGATGTTTATCAACTCACTAAAATTAATAGGTCTTTGATGGAGTTTCGTTTCTGAAGGGGTGATTTCAATTACATCCAGTGCTCTTTTAAGACCCGATTGATTTAGTCTTTCCTCGTATATGATGTAATGTATGTCTTTGGCTGGATCGTACTGGTGAAATGCGAAACTGAATTTTCTGCCATCCGCAAGAACCTGGGTTGAAGTTCTTGATGTAAAAAAATCATCACCTTCATCCGCTTCGACCATAAATGGTTTTTTTTCGTAACTTTTATATTGAATGATATTCAATTCAGCGTCAAACTCCAAAAGAGCAAGATCGCGAATCCGGAACGATGTCCTTAAGCCTTTATTTTTACCAGGTGCCCGCAAAACATGAATATCACTAAGTCCTCTTTCAAACTCATCGGCAATAGCAAATAAGCGATTGTCGGAAGTGCGGAAGAATTCATAAACCCATAACCTCGTACCATCAGCGCCGTCATTGTCCAACTTTGATATCGATTCTTTTTCCTTCAGGCTGAATATGTGTGTATGCCAGAAGTGGAATTTTTCGCTAACCACGTTTCCTGACATATCCAGCGCCTGAATAAAAAAGCCGTGACCTCGTTTGTCGAAGTCATTGTCGTTTCCAGGGTAAAATTCTCCATAGACCAGTATTTGATTTACAGATTTATCGATAAAACTTCCCTGATATGCAAGGCGCTTACCATCTTGCGAAAGATTCTCTTTTTTAGTTATTACCTGACCCGTATTGCTATCAAGAATTAAGAAGTATTGCCCGTCGTTGGTGGAATTCATGGTCTTTCGCACTGTCACGGCAATTCCTGTAATATTTTCTGTTGTGAATAGGACATTCGGTGATTCATTTACCTTAGATTCTTTTTCAGAATAATAGCTCCATTGTTTTTCCAGACTAGAGTTAAGAGATTCTATCTTAAATCCGACCTTATCATTTTCTACGAGCTGCGGTCTTACGAAGTGACCCTTGCCAGTGAAGCTATATATATCCTGATCAGATGATTCCCCTCCTTGAATTAGCTTTTTTATTCTGGTTTTTTCTGCAAAAATAAGATCATCTTCCTTCAAATTATTTGTCACCTTTCCTGCGGAATCAAAACACATGTACTCAATGCTTTCCTTGTTCATCAATACACACATGTATCCAGTGGAGTTATTGACTAAGGTAAGTACTTTTGTATTGTCTTTCCTTGGTACACGGAGATCCAGAGTTTTGATCAATTCAGTATTATATAGTTCTAATTTGAAAAAATCTGTCTTCTTTTTATCTTTATCGAGAGCAATTCTGCTTGTATAAAACCCCTTGTATTCTCCTTGATCAACAATATAACCAAAGGAGCAATTGTCCCTTAGTCTTATTTCTCCAATAGCCAGGCTTTGAGCGGATGCCCGAATTGATAATAGGAGAATGATTAGCGTTAAAACATTAGTGTTAAGAAACATGATTGTAGAATATTTAAATCCAATGTGTTTTTTGCTGTTATAATTTTTTTTTTTGAGGGACAGAGCAAGATCCCGGATATATTTCGGCGAACTGGACTGATGAGTTTTTATCCGATTTACATTCAATTTACGATTTTACTTTCTGTAATGTCCATACTTCTTTATTTAATTTGCGGTCATATTCTCTTACAAGAAGAAATCCTACACTGGCCGGCATAAACTGAATATCTTCTATATGAGTATAAATTGGAATACGGGTTGTCCCGGATTCTTCTTTTCCAACATTGGCTATACCAATCATAATATCGGCCTTTTCGCTTTTATCAGAATCCGGTTTTCTTCCCCTGTCTTCATAAATTATTTCGTATGTATCAGTTTCTTTATTCAGTTGTGTAAACCGATAACCGAATCTACCCCTTTTTACCATCTCATCGATAGCTGAACTGTATGGACTTAAGAATGAGCCATTATATGAATCACCAATCATGGCTGAACGTTTGATCGCGAAGTTTACATCAATAATTTCCAGTTGAGAATTGAATTCGATAAATACCATATTGGAAAGTAAATATTGAGACTTCGGTGCACCGGCAACCATGAACACAATTGGGGCTGGTATGGGTGATAAAAGTGCTAATCCAAGCGCGAACGAGTTTTTTCTTGCATTGTCCTGCGTGTCATATTGTTCTCCGATGGCTATAAGATTACCATTGGGTTTAGAGACAACATTGTGAATCCAGATTTGTGTTGCATCCACGTAGTCGGTAATGGGCTTGGCTTTTAAACTGCGCAATTTGGCAGCATCTACCTGAAGGGTCCAATAGAAGTCATTGTGGGTAATGGTATTTCCCAAAGAATCGAAAGTTTGAATGAACATGCCATCGCTCACTTTTTCTTCAATGCTTTCGGCGTCAACATAAATCACTCCTGCCACCGTTAATTTACTGCTCTTTTCATTGAAGAAGGCCGATTGATAACGCAGAACCTGCCTTTTTTTGTTGCGGCCATTGTATTTATTGAGTTGCTTTCCTGTTTTAGAATCCAGCAAAACAAGGTATTGGTCAATGACAACTTCGGCCGTTACATTGCGTGTACTTGCCCCAATGGCTATTGTCTTTTCATTGCCAAAAAGTATTTTGGGAAACTCATAGGCCTTTGATTCTACATCGGATTTATACTCCCATTGCAATTCGAGCATTCGATTGAAACATTCAACAATGTAACCTGTTTTTTTATTCTTTACGAGCTTATAACGAATGAAGCACTCATCATTAACAAAGGTGAAATAACCCTCCCGATCGGTCTCAAATTTATTAAAATCACCCAGGCGTTCGTGTTCATTGTCGTCTATATCTTCCTCGTTTTTTTGTGCAATTAATTTGCCCGATGGGTCGAATGTCATCAGCTCAACGCCATTCACATCGTAAAAGGCAAAAACGAAGTAATTCTCGTTGCGCGCAATCTGAATCAGTTCCGACTTGTTGTTTTTTTCGAATTCAAACTTCCCAACGATGTTGAGGTTTAAATCCATGCAATCTACCTTGTATTGAACAACAAGACTTTTATCATCTTTGTTATGCGAAAGATGATAGTAGCCGGCCAATGCGTCATTGGTATAAATCAGACCGGCATTGGACGACTTGTAATGTCTTATATTCTGGAATTCGATACTTTGGCAATTCGAATGGAGTGTAGAAAAAAATAATAAGAGCAGAAAAACAGTTTCTTTCAAATAAGTCATAATTACTTTAGAGTGTTTTTGAGAAAAGGAAGTTGTTTTAAAAAAGGCAGTCATGGTTTGCAAGCAAAAATATGAATTCAGGCCCGAATTTAGAGGTTTTATCAATTTATCTATGCTCTTTGGAAGTTATCAGTTGGAAGTGTGGCCTTTTTTGTAATGTGCTGATTATTATTGGAACAAACCCAACAGTGTTCAAAGCCATTGAAAACTACACTTTTCTTTTTGGATTGTACTGGTTACTTTCGCGGCGCATTAGGTAAATTTTTTTCCAACCCTAAAAGAACGAATATGTCAGTATCCACCGCACCCGCCACGCTTGAGCAAGCCCTCGAAATGGGACTTCGCAACGACGAATTTGATAAAATCACCGAAATCCTCGGTCGCACTCCGAATTTCACTGAAATGTGCGTCTATTCTGTGATGTGGAGTGAGCACTGCTCTTATAAGAACTCTATCAAATGGCTCAAGACCTTGCCAAAAGACGGCCCACACATGCTGGTAAAGGCAGGTGAGGAAAATGCCGGAATTGTGGATATTGGCGATGGAATGGGCTGTGCATTCAAAATTGAGTCTCACAACCACCCATCCGCTTTGGAGCCTTATCAAGGCGCTGCTACGGGTGTCGGCGGAATCAACCGCGATATTTTCACCATGGGCGCAAGACCAGTGGCCCAACTTAATTCATTGCGTTTTGGGAAATTGGACAACGACCGCACGCGCTGGCTCATGTCTGGCGTAGTAAAAGGAATTGGAGATTATGGCAATGCCTTCGGAATTCCTATTGTCGGTGGCGAAGTATTTTTCGACGAAAGTTACCAGGCCAATTGTCTGGTGAACGCCATGTCCGTGGGATTGATCGATATTAAAAATATTATTTCCGCCAAAGCAAAAGGAGCTGGCAATCCTGTTTTCATTGTGGGATCTTCTACAGGAAAAGATGGCATCAAAGGCGCATCATTTGCGTCAAAAGACATTACAGAAGAAAGTGCCAAAGATTTGCCTAGCGTTCAGGTGGGCGATCCTTTTCAGGAAAAACTTTTGCTCGAAGCAACAATGGAACTTACAGAAACGAAAGCCATTGTGGGCATGCAGGACATGGGCGCTGCGGGCATCACTTGTTCTACCAGTGAAATGAGTGCCGGTGGCGGAGTGGGAATGGACATTCACCTCGACAAAGTTCCATTGCGTCAGGAAGGCATGCAGCCTTTTGAAATTTTGCTCAGCGAATCGCAAGAACGTATGTTGATTGTGGTAAAAAAGGGAAAGGAGAAAGTGGTGCAGCAAATTTTTGATAAGTGGGATTTGAATGCTGTGAAAATCGGAGAAGTAACTGAAGGTCCAAACCTCAGATATTATATGAATGGCGAATTGGTAGGAGAAATTCCTGCTGAGAGTCTTGTGTTGGGCGGTGGCGCTCCTGTGTACGAGCGTGAGTATAAAGAGCCCGCTTATTACCGTGAGTCGAAGAAGTTCAAGATGAATAGTATTCCTGAACCAAAAGATTATGTGGTTGTAGCGCGCCGACTGATGGCCAACCACAATATCGCCAGCAAAAAATGGATTTACGAGCAATACGATTCAATGGTTGGAACTGTCAACATGACCACCAACAAACCATCAGATGCCGCAATAGTGAATATTAAGGGAACGAATAAAGCATTGGCATTAACAGTAGATTGCAATGCCCGTTATGTGAATAACGATCCTGAAATTGGAACCATGATAGCAGTAGCAGAAGCTGCCAGAAACATTGTATGCAGTGGAGGCGAGCCTTCGGCTATTACGAACTGTCTCAATTTTGGCAACCCATATAATCCTGAGGTTTATTGGCAATTTGTGGGTGCTATTAAAGGAATGGCAGCGGCTTGTAAAAAATTCAGCACACCCGTTACAGGTGGAAATGTAAGTTTCTATAACCAAACTGTGGGTGAAGATGGCAATACACTTCCTGTATTTCCAACGCCAACTATTGGTATGTTGGGATTGTTGAACGACAAATCGTTGCACACCACATTGGACTTTAAATACAAAGGCGATTTGATTTATCTTTTGGGTAAATCGGTGAACGATATTAATTCATCAGAATACCTCGCCAGCGAACATGGCATTCGAATTTCTCCAACACCTTATTTTAATCTACAGGAAGAATTTGATTTGCAGCAATGCATCAAAGAATTGATTAAGAACAACTGCATCAGCGCAGCGCACGATGTAAGTGATGGCGGATTGTTCACCACACTTTGTGAGATGGCCTTCCCCAATGATCTTGGATTCGACATAGTCACCGACGATGAAATCCGCAAGGATGCGTTTTTATTCGGCGAATCGCAAAGCCGGGTGGTAGTAACTGTTGTCGAAGATTGCGAAGAAGAATTTTTGGACATGGTCGAAGAAAGAAAAATCCCCATGATTCTTTTGGGCCACGTTACCAAGGGCCGCCTGACGATCGACGATGAGAATTTCGGATTTATCCAGGACATGAAAAAGTTGTATGAGGAGTCGATTGAGGAGGAGATGGTGAAGTAGGGAACCTTCGACGAGTGAGTACTCATGCCCGATCACAACAACATGTGAGTAAATCGCGTAGAGTTTACGCCAATCAAGTTTCGTTTATACAAGCATAAATTAAATCGCGAATATTCGTGGGCATTGGAAGCAATCCCAGTCTGCGGGTCTGGTTGACAGCGTCCTGATCGCTATAAGTAGATTTCGGTTGAGTTCCTTCCCATGTTTTAATCGAATTTTGAATTTTTGGTCTTATAGTTTTTGAAAAGCAATCGCCTACTTTTTGATCTTCGAATTCAAATTTAGTTTTGCTATGCCTTTGAATGCCCTCATTGAGTCTATTGGACACAGCCTTATATCTGTCAGCATGTCGACGCTCTTCCAACATTAGAATTTGCTTTGGAGGAATGTCCAGCAGGTAAGCATTTAGTAAGTATAAAAGATTGGATTGAATTCTACTTCTTTCAGGGCTTGTGGCGAAGTAGGCCTCTATCCCATTGTAGTAATTTGAGTCATGCGTAATTACGCGATAATATATAGATGTTGGAACGTAGTTATTGTTGGGGTAAATTTCGTTCAGAATATGTCCTTTCTTTTCAATAGTGACATAATTGGCATTGCGAATGTGAATATTGGATGATGCGGATGTACAAATTCGGAATTTTGCGCTATAATATTCTGAACCAGACCTCAATTGCTGATCAGGTAGTGATATTACCATTAAAGCAAGAGCCCCCATACGCATGGAATGCGGTAAATCCTCAGGATGGAAAAGTGGATTTTCAGGATCAAAACCTGTAAGAGCTTTCACATTAAATGGCTCAGGCTCCAATCCTAAAATTTCTTTGATTCTTGGGTCTACATAAATATGGTCTTTTGCATCCATATTCATGATTGTAAAAAATTCATTGGTACTCATGTTGACCTTAGTATAAAAATCGGTCAATTCTTGCAGCGTAAGTTTTGTGTCATTTTTACACAATGAGGTGCCGATTAGTTGATAAACTATAGCAGGATGAAATGAATTTGGGTTTTGGTTTATTATGGACTTTAGTTCATCTATTAGTGCAAGTCTTTCATCAAGAATACTGATAAAGTATTGCTTGTCCGAATTGGAATAATCCAAAGAAGCAACAAAAGCTTTCAATAATTGATACCAGGACGGAAAGCCGAGTTTACCTTCATCTTGTAATTCCTGAGCGGGATTTGAACTGTTTCTCATAACAAATTGCTAGTTTTATTGGTAAATCAAATATAAAGAAAAAATATGATCGAATCGAAATTTATTAGGAGGCCAATCCCTTATGTATTGAATTCCAGCTTTGTCGTTTTTTTGAGGCTCCTCGCCCTTTTTTTCGAAAGATTGACTTCCAGGGTTTTTTGAAGACCAAAAATATGCCATATTTTGAAAGTAACTCCTCTATATCTACGCCATTCACCTTACCCCACAACACACAATAACCCCTTTCTTTGCCACAATAACAACCCAAAGCAAACCCCATGCGTTTCACCACAGTCATATTTTGCCTTTTTATATTCAGTCAAATAGCACTGGCGCAGGCTCCGCAGTGGATTATGCCACCCAATGACAAGTACCTGCAAGTCGGGCCATTTCACGAAGGTCTTGCCTGGGTGGTCGGGCAAAATGAGAAATTCGGATATTGCAACGAAGCAGGTGAGTTGGTTAGAGGCACTCAATTTGTGCAGGCCTACGATTTCTCAGAAGGATGGGCGAGAGTGGAGTGGATTGATCCTGAAGAACCGATAGATGCAGAAACAATGATGCCCAATACGCATTACGGTTTTGTCGATCCGAATGGCAATTTGATAGTGGTGCCTGCGCATTGGGGAATTCCCGATGGTGATGTACACAATGGCTTTTTTATCCTCAAAAAGGATGAGTTTATTTATGATGATATTGAACCCACACCATCCTATTATTATGGCCAGATTGAAAATGGAAAACTGGTGACAAAAAATACTGACTCAGACGGAACAAAAATTGAAAATGAAGTCGATTATCTGAACGCCTGGGGACATTTAAGGTATGTAACTGCCTTAGACTTTGTAAATGGAATGGCCGCTGTCAATTCGAATAACGAAAATTTTTACATCAATACCCAACACAAAAAAATGTTCGGCAGAAGTTTCGAGCGCAATTTTTCTTTTACACAATCCGGTATAGGTTTGGCGCAAGAAGCCAGCATGCTTTCGCTCATAGATAAGGAAGGCAAGGTGTTGCTGCCAGTAGTGTTTATCAGTTTAACTGATGCCCGGATTGAAGATTTGGGCAAGGGCTTTTACAGGGTATTGGTTTATACTATAACGGATGAAAATCGCGGCTTTCTTGTGGATATGAATACTGGAAGTATTTTAGAGAATAATCCAACGGATGTGTATAGCCCTGTTGTGGGAGATAATTTAATCTGGTGTTACAAAAATTGGTTTGATGAATATTATGCAAACGCTACAGTAATCAATACCAAACAAGAATTCGTTGGCGAAATAGAACAATCCATCAGTTGCCGGAGAATCAATAATTACCTGAAAGTATGGCGTGAAAACGAGGGCTCATTTTTATTCGATACTATGGGGCGTTCCCTTTTTGCATTGCCTTATTACGATATGAGCATAGCCTCAGAATCGATGATTTGGATTTACCATGAAGACAAATGGGGTTTGGCGAAATTGCCCTAGGCTGTCCCCAATAACCAATTTCGTTGATCTGTCTGTCTGGTTTTAGTGCATTGGTAACTCTCCAAAAGTGACACGCAATGCCTTCATCTTGATTTGGCTTGTAACCAGGTCCGCACTGGCCATCATTTCCACCCCTTTCAGACTTTCTACAGAATTATTCACGAATTTAGCCACTTATGAAAATTCTCCTGATAGAAGATGAACCCGAGTTGCGCAAATCTGTTAAGGCATTCCTTAACGACGAAGGCTATGTAGTTGAATCTGCCGCTGACTTTGATGATGCCAGAGATAAAATAGGCGCTTATGATTATGATTGTGTGTTGGTTGACGTTACTTTACCCAAGGGAAGCGGATTGGATATTGTAAAAGAACTCAAGTCACTTCAACCGCAAGCCGGCATTATTATTATTTCTGCAAAAGGATCTTTGGAAGATAAAGTGTCCGGATTAGAGCTGGGCGCGGATGATTATTTGTCTAAACCATTTCATCTCACTGAGCTCAATGCCAGGATTAAAGCCTTATTCAGGAGGAAAAATTTTGATGGCAATGAAGTTATTGTTATCAAAGAAATAAAGATTTTCCCATTGAAAAGAACTGCCTTTGTGAATGATCAGCCCATTCAGCTTACGGCCAAAGAATTTGATTTGCTTTTGTATTTTGTTTCCAATAAAAACCGTGTAGTATCGAAGAGTTCAGTTGCTGAACATTTATTGGGCGATTATGCTGAAAGAATGGATAGCTTTGATTTTGTTTATGCACACATAAAAAATATACGCAAAAAGATTGTAGAAAAAGGCGGCACGGACTACCTTCTCAATGTATATGGCATAGGATATAATTTTAATGTAGAACAATGAGATTGCTCACCAGAACAAGCTTGTATTATGTGATTTTTTCGCTTCCCATACTTATTCTTGCCGGATGCTTATCCTATTATTTTTTAACCGAAAGTATGTTGGAAGGTACCGATGAATTGTTGCTTTCAAGAAAAGAAAATTTAATTCCCTATCTGAAAGATAATAATGAGCAGTTTATTTCTTTTCTGAATTCTGGCGAAGAAGAAAAGGTGTGGTTTCAAGCGGGTAATTGCCAGGCCAATGATGTATTTAGTGATACATTGCTCTACAGCAACGAAGAAGATGAATTAATTCCTTATAGGGTGTTGAGGACATCAGTGGCCAATGAAAAGGGCTGTTACAAAATAAAATTGATGCGCTCGGCCCTTGAGTCGGAAGAAGTTTTTCTTGGCGTATTCACGGCCTTGCTTATCTTGCTTGCACTGTTGTTTATCACTTTTTTGGTGCTTAATTTATATATCAACAAAAAATTATGGCAGCCATTTTATCAGACGCTGAATCGCCTGGAGAATTTTAAACTGTCGCAAAATGTGGCCGAACATCAAGAAAAGGTTTCAACACTTGAGTTTAATCTGCTCAATATTTCAATTAATAAGATGATGTCTAAAATGACATCCGATTACCAACTTCAAAAACAATTCACGGATAATGCATCGCACGAGATGCAAACCCCATTAGCTGTTATGCAGGCCAAGTTGGAGCAACTCATGCAATCGCGCAAGTTGGGTGAAGAAGAAATGTTGCTGATCCATACGCTGAATGAGTCTATTTCCAAATTGGTACGACTCAATAAATCACTTCTGCTATTGAGCAAAATAGAAAATCGCCAGTTTGAAAGCTCTGACATAGTTTCCGTTCGTGATGTAATGGAAAGTTCCTTGCAGTTGTTTCAGGATTATATTGAGTCAAAAGAAATTGTAGTTTCAATTGTACATTCTGGTGTGTTGAATCTTAAAATGCACAAAGGACTTGTGGAGGTATTAATAGGGAATTTATTACAAAATGCCATAAGGCACAATTTGCAGAATGGCAAAGTTTTAATTGAAATAAGCGAACAAGGCCTTTCTATTTCTAATACTGCCGGTGAATCTAGTCTTGAGGAAAGCACATTGTTTGAACGATTCTCTGCTCAATCGGATCATTCTGACTCCAATGGTTTGGGCCTCGCAATTGCAAGAGAAATTGCAATAGTCCATAGTCTTGAGTTGGTCTATCGGTTCAAAGATGGCCTTCATTGTTTTGAGTTGATTTATTCTAAGTGAACTAAGGTGTAGCTGGTTTCAGTGATTTCATGAAATCTCATATTCGTATAAGTTGAGGCTGGCACCAATTCATTCAGTATTGCTACAGATTTATCAGGCCATATTTGATTCATTAAGTTAATCCATCAAATAATGAAAAAAATCAAGAGTCTGTTTTTGGCAATATGCGCTATGTATTTTGCTTTGTGCGCTTCAGCGCAAATGAGTGAGAGCAGTGAAAAAGGATCTGGAAATAAAATACCAGCAATAGTTTTGCAAGCCTTTGTCAAAGATTATCCAGCCATTACCAAAGTGAAATGGCAGGAAGAAGATGGTAATTACGAAGCAGAATTTGTTCTGGAAAAAGTGGAGACTTCAGTTGTTTACAATGCCTCGGGTAATAAACTTGAAGTGGAATCTGAAGTGAGTCCTGATAAAATTCCAACAGAAGCATACGATTATATCAAAAAGAATTTTTCGGGTTACAAAATCACTGAAACTGCACAAATTGTGGGCATGAATAATAGCATCACTTATGAGTTAGAATTAAAGGGCCCCAAGGGAAGATTCGACTTATTATTCGATAGTGCTGGACAATTGGTAGTAAAATAAACACAGGTTGAATTGTAAAATGGTCGCAAGAAATATTGGCGGCGCCTTTCATAAAATTATTTAGTCTCTTTCAACAAATTAATTACCAAATCAAAAATTTCACAGAATGAAGCTCCCAATCATTTCAATTTTTTTGCTTATAATCCAATTGCCTTCCTTTGCACAAAAATTCACCATCAGTGGGCACATCCGCGATGCAGAAAGTGGAGAGTCGCTCATTGGTGCAATGGTTTTCTGCACTGGATTGCAAGTCGGAACTACCGCCAACAATTACGGCTTCTATTCACTTACCCTTGCGAAGGATGATACGTTAGGTGTTGTATTTTCATTTCTTGGATATGTAGCGCAGTTAAAAAAAATAAAGTTAGACCATGATATTGCTTTGGATATTTTGCTATTGCCCGAAACCTCAAGTCTCACAGAAGTGGTTATTGCAGCGGAGAAAAAAAATGGCAATGTCTCCAACACCGAAATGAGTGTAATAGACATTCCAATAGAAAAAATAAGGCAATTACCAGCCATTCTCGGTGAGCCTGACGTATTGAAGGTAATTCAGTTGTTGCCTGGCGTTCAGGCAGGTCAGGAGGGTACTACAGGCTTTTATGTACGCGGTGGAAATTCAGATCAAAACATGGTGTTGTTAGATGAAGCAGTAGTCTACAATCCCAATCACTTGTTTGGATTGTTCAGTACATTCAATACCCGCGCCTTGAGTAGTGTAACGCTCACAAAAGGCGGTTTTCCTGCGCAATTTGGCGGCAGGTTATCAAGTGTTCTTAATGTTACTATGAAGGATGGAAACAACCAAAAACTAAAAACCGAAGGAGGCATTGGTTTAATCACTTCCAATCTTACCGTTGAAGGCCCATTGGTGAAAGGGAAGTCATCCTTTATTGTTTCTGCAAGACGCACTTATGCGGATTTGATATTGAAACCACTTAAGATATTTAATGCTGAACGTACCTATGCTTTCTATGATGTAAATGCCAAAGTTAATTATACATTAGGAGAAAAGGACCGCATTTTCCTGAGTTTCTTTAAGGGTCAGGACAATGCCTTTTACACAGATGCAAGTAGTTTGAGTTATGGTATTAAATTCGGTAATGGCACAACCACATTGCGTTGGAATCATTTATGGAGCCAGAAGTTATTTTCCAATGCCACGTTAATTCAGAACAATTACATTTTGAGTCTGGCAAGTATTCAAGGTAAATATTACGCACAATTCTACTCAGGTATAAATGATTGGAATGCGAAGTACGATTTTGAATATTTTACTTCCACTGTTCATTCCATTCGCTTTGGAGTTAATTATACCTACCACACATTTAGTCCAGCCGGAAAGGCGGATAAAATCCCTAAGAAAACGCCCATTGTGAATCTGGATCAACAGAATATTCATAAAAAGTATAACTCTGAAATGGCCTTTTATTTCAACGACGAAATTGTAGTGAGTCCAAATGTTGGATTAAACGTTGGAATCAGAGTGCCGTTATTTATTTCGAAGAACATTACCTACACTGGGTTTGAACCTCGTGCGTCCGTAAAATATCAACTGAATGAACTCTCTTCGTTCAAGGCATCGGCTACAGTGATGAACCAATTTCTGCATCTTATTCCAAGCAACACCGCTGCATTGCCCACGGATATTTGGATTCCATCGAGTAAAGTAGTTAAGCCACAACGGTCAGAACAATTGGCTTTAGGATATTTCAGAAATTTTGGAAACAACAATTGGGAAACCAGTATCGAAGGATATTATAAGCCCATGCAAAATCAAGTGGCATTCAAAGAGGGATCCGTTCTTACCGAAACAGCCAATGTGGATGACGCCGTGGTATTTGGTAAAGGCTGGAGCTACGGAGCCGAACTTTTTATCAGGAAAAGTTCAGGCCGGCTGAATGGATGGCTGTCTTACACACTTTCATGGACCAATCAGAAGTTTCCTGATTTGAACAGGGGAGAAGTTTTCCCATTTAAATATGACCGCAGGCACAATTTGGCTTTGGTAGGTGTGTACAAGTTATCTCAGCGTTGGTCGCTGTCTGCTGAATTTGTTTTCAATTCTGGAAACGCATATACGTTGCCAGTCGGAAGGGTGAGTATTTTTGGTGGAGGCACATTGTATGATGGAGTTTACTACGATTATTCCAACCGAAACAATGCAAGATTAAATCCATACCACAGATTGGATTTTTCGGCCAGTTACAAAAAGGCGCGGACAATCTTCGGTAAGAAGTACGATTCTGAATGGATCTTTGGAGCCTATAACATTTATAGTCACAAGAATCCTTATTATGTCTATTTGCAGGTTGACCCCAACACCAAACAACCTAAGGCCACTCAGGTTTCCTTGCTGCCAATTATACCAAGTGTAAGTTTTAATTTTAAGTTTTAAGTAGCTATGCAAAATAAATTCATGAGATTATACTTTTTGTTACTGAATTTGATTGGGTTCAATTCTTGTCAAAAAGACATTGTGGTAAAAGGGTTACCTTATGACTCAAAACCAATTATCGAATGTATGATTACACCGGGTGCCTTACCAAAATTATTTCTCAATCGCAGTGTCGCCTTTTTCGATCCCCGGGTGTACAACAGTGCTTTGGTCATACGCAATGCTTTCGTTACTATTCAGAATGATTTTGGAACGGATACACTCGAATTAGATTCAATCAAAAATTTATTTACATGTGAATATGAATTTTATTACCTCGGTCACCAAATGATAGTAGAAAATTCAGACTATCAACTTGACATTAATACAGAAGGTAAATCTTACCATGCTGAAACCAACACAGCGCTTTCCAAAACTACTATTACTTCGACGGATTATACCCCGAAATTTCAAGATATTTATGGTGAGCACGAAGGTGTGATCGTAGAATTTAACGACATAGCTGGTGAGCCCAATAACTATAGGTATCAAATGGATCGACTTATTGACAGCTCGGTGACCTATGGTGAGGCACATGTATATAGCCTGTGCACATTTGGTTCTTTCTTTAATGTAAAAGAAGTCGGGCGAGCAGTATATACTGATACAAATCAAGACGGACTAACACAGCGTATTGTGGTTGAGCCGGGATTTAAGCACAAAGCCGGTGCCGAAGGATATATTCTTATTCAGACTATCGACGATAATGCCGCGAAGTTTTATGATGAGTTGGATAAGCAGAAATTGGGAATTTACAATCCATTTGTGGAACCCGTTTTTCTTCACCCTATTCAATTTGAAGATGCCATTGGTGTTTTTGGAGCTTACGTATTTTCTGATTCAGTATTGTATGTTTATCCAGAATAGATTGGGATTTTTTTTTTGATTTATGGGTGATAATTGTTCGTGGCTTTCCTCCTGTGGGCAATTTTTTTTCACGTCGCTTTAAAATGCTCGCCCTAATGGAGTATTTTTATCCGATAAATGCTAGCGGTGAACTTGGGAGTTGTTTTGATGTTTATTGCTGACGAGCATTTCAAAACACAATGAAATCAATTATTATGTTCATCCTGATAACAATGGGATATGAAATTAAGGTTTGCAATTCCATAAATAAACGAACTTTTAAGTCGTTCGTAGAAATAGGAAACCCGAATATTAAGCCCAAAGTATTTTTTATTATTATCATTCTCACTGCACTGATACATTCATGCATCACCCCAAAGGATGCGCGCATACTAAAAAGGACAACCAAAGACTGGAGAGAATCACCTCAGGTATTTCATGCTTATATGGATACGCCATTTTCAGGAATTTTTCTGATACTTCGCGAGAATGGAAAATTCGAATATACTTCCAGCGGGATGGTGGCATCATTTCAAGCAGGAATATGGACCATGAATCAGGATACAATTTGCCTCAATTATGTGAACAGCGCTCAGATAACTATAGATAAACAAAACGTCTTTTTCGACAGAGCCAATTCGAAACTGATATTTGAGGGAGACGAAGCATCAGACTTTGCAAGGTGGAGAATAATGCAGAATAAATTGTAGAATATTGCTGTGCGAGACACCATGGAAATATGGGAAGAGCTCAGCATTGGCTCCTATTATGAGCTAAATTGTATTTACGCATTCAGCCTTCTCATCACGTGCTGCTCTACAGACTCCATTAATTGCTCAGGCAACATAGTTCGCCACCTCAGTTCGTTGAGCTTGCCGCCCATTACGAAATAACTGTCGATATTGGCCCGTGCAAAGTCTTCCAGTACATGGTCTCTGAAGTTGAGCATCGCAATCCAACCATCATGGTCATTCACATCTTCAAACCATTCTTCATAATAGCTGTCGTCAGAATGATGGAAGTTGAGCACATTTTCTCCGATAAGGATAAACTTATGAATGCCTTCGAGGTTCAGCGCTTCCACTATTTCGCGTTTGAGAAACATAATGTCGTTGTAGAGTAGATCATTCCATTCTCCCATCAATTCCATAATGGCAAATCCCAATTCGTAATCGGCATATATTATTTTAATGAAAAGAGTCTGACTCCCGAAATTATCCCATTGCGGGTGTATATAATGGTCGTATATCTTTTGTTCGAATTCAAATTCCGAATACTCTCTTCCATAGAATGGAGAGTGCGGATCTTCGTTTGCGATATAAAGACCGCGCCAGTTGTAATAGGGTTCTAGTGTATGCAATGTGCTGCTTTTTACTTTGTGGAGAAGAACGAAGTCCCTTTATCCTTTGTTTTGTTTTAATTCAAATTGTTCAACGGCCTTTCTTACACTACCATTTTCTTTGAGTAGTTTTTCAGATTCTGCCTGATTTAATCCTGTTTGCTCCATTACCATTCTGGTTCCCCGGTTCACCAACTTGGCATTGCTCAATTGCATGTCTACCATTTTATTTCCCTTCACCCTTCCCAACTGAATCATTACGGAAGTGGAAATCATGTTGAGTACAAGTTTTTGCGCCGTGCCGCTTTTCATGCGGGTGCTGCCAGTCACAAATTCAGGGCCCACCACCACTTCTACAGGAAAATCAACTGATTCGGCCAATGGTGAACCAGCGTTACATGTAATACAGCCCGTTCCGATGCCTTGTTCGCGACAATTTTTCATAGCACCAATCACATAAGGCGTAGAACCCGAAGCAGCAATCCCAACCACAAAATCATCAGCACCAATTTCATGCTCTAGAAGATCTTTCCAGCCTTGTTCGCGGTTGTCTTCGGCAAATTCAACAGGATAACGGATGGCCTTGTCGCCACCGGCAATCAGGCCAATGACCAGACCGTGCTCTACCCCAAAGGTGGGCGGACATTCTGATGCATCTACCACACCCAGACGTCCGCTCGTTCCTGCGCCCATGTAAAACATCCTGCCGCCGCGTTTCATCCTCGAAACTACGGCATCAACCAGGTTTTCAATAGCAGGCAGGCATTTTTCCACTGCCAGCGGAACGGTCTGATCTTCCCGATTGATATGGGTCAGCAAGTCTTTTATGCTCATGGATTCCAGATGGTCGTAACGGCTATCACTTTCTGTGGTGGTCTGCACTTTGTTTTTTTGTCAAAAATATTTTCATTGGAGCAATAAATAACTGATTTTCGACATAAAATATGAAAGTAGAAAGTTGAAATAACTGACCTGAATGCAACTATTTTGGCAGTAAAATTGACTATCTTCTGCCCGTAATTTTCAAACTATGGTAATTCTTCAAAAGAAAATAATGTTATCCCGACTGATCTTGTTTCTGGCATGGTCAGTATCGACGGTATGTTCAGCCCAAAAAGATACTACGTCAACAGGTGGATTGGATGGTGCTATGGTTCCTGCCAAAATTCTGGCGGCCCGTCATGAGTACAACAGCAACAACATGCGGGGCGCCCTCAATCTCTATCGGGAAGTTCTTTCAACCGACTCAAAGAATGCCACAGCGTTATATGGCACGGCACAATGTCATTATAATCTGAAAAAATACCCATTGGCCCTTGATTATTTGCGAAAGGCGATTTCCAACAATAAGGCTGTAGCCAGCGATCTTTTCATCGGTCAGATATTCCACCGCACTGCACAATTGGACAGCGCTATTTTTTACTACACCAAATTTTCAGCATCAGTGGGTAAAAACTCAAGTGATTATCTCGATGCCCAGGAATATATAGCTCAGTGTTTATTTGCGAAGGAACTAATGGCGCGTCCTGCGAAGGTAGATATTACCAATCTGGGCGATGCAATTAACTCAAGGTTCGATGATTATACCCCAAGTATTACTGCCGACGGAAAAAGACTGGTGTTTACAGCTCGCAGAAGTGATACTACCAAGTGGACAGATGAGGACAATGGAATTGATGAAAAGGGAGATTATAAATTTTTTGAGGATATTTATGTTTCAGATTACGACGAGGCCGCCGGCGAATGGGGGCAATCTGTAAAAGCTGAAGGCAAAGTAAACACACCGCTTTATGACGCTGTTCTCAGTATTTTTCCAGATGGCAGTGGCATGTATGTCTACAGGAATACGGTTTCTACCACCGGCGACATTTATGTATCCAAATACAACAAAGCATCTAACGAGTGGCGGGAAGCGGAAAAAATGGACCGTCCGGTGAATACCTCTTATTTCGAAAGTTCCATTAGTATGACCGCCGACGGCAATACGATTTATTTTATCAGTGAGCGCCCGGAAGGAATGGGGCAAGGTGATATTTATTATTCAGTAAAGAAGGGCGATAAGTGGTCTAATCCGAAGAGTATTGGTAAAGTAATCAATACAGATCGCGATGAAAAATTTGTTTTTATTCATCCAAATGGAAAAACACTTTATTTCAGCAGCAACGGACACCCAGGCATGGGAAGTTACGATATTTTCAAAACCGAATTGGTAAACAACGAATGGAGTGTGCCTGTCAATGTGGGATATCCCATCAACACAGTGAACGAAGAATCCACATTTTCTTTGACCAGCGACAACAAGACTTTGTATATCGCGGCAGAATATGAAAAGGGATTTGGCGAAAGAGATATTTACAAAATTGATTTGTCCGATTACCCATTGCTTTCCAGCGGATATGAAACAGGTTCTTTTGGACAGGTGATCTGCACTGTAGTGGATACCAAAGGGGAATTTATAAAAGGTGCAACAGTAAAAATTTACAATACGATTACGGGCAAATTAGTCACAGAAGTACGCACGGATAAATTGGGCCGAGCCAAAATAAGTTTACAGGCTGATCAGAATTATAAAGCCGAAATTACTTTGGATGATATGGTCAAATCGGAAATATTTGAATTGCCCATGACCAAAACCGGACCGACCATTCACAAGATCGATGTAGTGTTTTAATGGGGTTTTTAATGGTGTAGATTGATAAGAGTGAGTTACACTTCCCCTTTGTCTTAAAGGTCAATTTAATGAATTTACTTTTGTTATTCGTTTTATTGAGTTTTTCTTTGGCAAAATATTTTGATAATAGAACACCAGGGTTCAGAAGGATTTGAGTATTTTTACCCGATAAAATATGAGTGATAGATTTTGACATTGTTTCACCATCTCATTTTATTTGCAATAATAGCAGGCTTAACAGAATAAGAATGATCAACGCGATTAATAGACTTTTTAGAACCTATGCACCTCAAAAAGTACTGAATTTGTTGGGGAATAGACAACAGAAAAAGTTACTTATCGAGTGGGAAAATAATGGATGTCCGGTTCCTCCTCCTCATATGGTAAAACAAATGGCAATTCAGGAGTATCAGGAAAAATATAATTATACAATCTTAGTAGAAACCGGCACCTTTATGGGTGATATGGTAGAAGCACAGAAGTCCAGATTTAAGAAAATATTTTCCATAGAGTTGGGTGTAGAATTGTTTAACAAAGCTGTTAAAAGATTTCAGAATGATGAAAACGTTGTAATTGTACAAGGAGACAGCGGAAAAGTGCTTCCAAAAATATTATCTGATATTAACGAACCCGCAATATTTTGGTTAGATGGTCATTATTCGGCAGGCATAACGGCAAAAGGAGATAAGGAGTGTCCAATATTTGAAGAGTTGGATTCAATTTTTAATAGCAAGAAACTGAATCATATTTTATTAATTGATGACGCAAGATGCTTTATCGGCGAGGGAGATTATCCTACGATTGCGAAATTATCAGAATATGTGAGAAGTAAAAATGAAAAATACCGGGTTGAAGTAAAACACGATATTATACGATATGTGATATAGGCTACAACTAACTAATGTGGCTTAATGAAATACTGCTTTGATTCGCTTATACCCTCCATCATGGTAAATTATTAAACTGACACGTATGAAAGTGATCTTTTATTCTTTTTTGAAATATCAGGCACACGAACATAATCAGCGCGTGATACCTGAGATTACCTTAACCATTCACTTCCCGGTCAAATTTTCTTATACCCAATTCTCGTTTTTGTAACTTTCTTCAGTGCTTTAGGTGCAATAGGCGCCTGATATTCTTCTACTACAGGTACAACCCTCGCCGGACTTTCAGGAACCAATTTCTGTTGTCTGCTGAACTTCTCCGAGCGATCAGAAGGCTTGAGCATTCTCACTGAAATTACTTTATTTCTTGGGTCATTGTCAATGTTGAGTTGTTTCAAAGGAATTGAATAAATCAATTGCGAACCCTGTTTCATTTCAACAGTGATGGGCGAAGAGGTGTAAACTTTTTTGTTATCCCCAATTGCCGCATCCACGATATCAAACTCCATTACAAGAGATTCGTCTTTTACGTGGTTGTCGCTTATGAGATAGATTTTCAGTTCGCCATTTTCGACCGTGCAGGAAACCAGTTGCGGAGCATAAATAGTACTCAGATACTGGTGAAGCAATTTTGGATTGCCTTTGTAGTCCATGCCCGACCATGAAAATGAAGGCCAGACATCATTGAGTTGCCAATACATGGTTCCCATACATCGGTGCATATTTCTGCGTTGAGCTTCAATGCCCAGACCAATGCCTTCAGCTTGTACTACCTGCGTCATTCGTGCATAAAGTTCAAGACTGTCATGACTGACCGTTGGATACCAGTTGGACATGTATTTGTCCATAAGCTTAAATCCGCGGTTGTGTTTTTGGTGTTGTTCAAATCCCGGATCATTGTAGTTCGGAGAACCAGTGAGCATTTCTTTCCACACGGCAGTAGAAGGAAAACTCTGCATTCCATATTCACTCATAAAGCGAGGAATTTTTTTATTCAATACTTCGAATGGCTCTTCATCATGCCAAACACCCCAGTAATGCGAATCACCTTCCGTAAGACTTCGTGCATCGCCACGGCCATATCGGGGTGAACTCATCCAATAACTTGTATTGGTGTTTTTCTTCACTGCTTTTCCCAGTGTGAGATCGAAAATATCTAAATAGGCACGCCAGAGTTTCGCTTTATGTTTGTCACTCAGTCCTGACTGCCAGCCCCATCTTTCCCAGCCCTCTTCATTTTCGTTGTTTCCACACCACAATGCGATACAAGGATGATTTCTCAATCGTTTGGTAATTTCATCGGCTTCATCAATTACATTTACTACAAAAGTTGAATCAGCGGGATACATGCTGCATGCAAACATAAAATCCTGCCATACCATAATACCCATTTCGTCGCAGAGGTCATAAAATTTTTCATCTTCATAAACTCCTCCGCCCCATACACGCAGCATATTCATGTGGGAGTCCTTACATGAGGTGAGAATTTTTCTATAGTCTTCTTCAGTAGCGGTAGCCGGAAAGTACTTGAGTGGAATATAGTTGGCGCCTTTGGCAAAAATAGGAAGTCCATTTAACTTAAAATAGAATGATTCGCCAATAGAATCTTTTTCAGTGACAAGTTCAATTGTTCTCAGGCCTGTTTTCACAGATTTTTGTTCAAGAACGGTTTCTCCTTTTTGCAATGTGCCTATAATCTCATATAGATAATGTTCGCCCACATCGTTGCACCACCACAACCTGGGCCATTCAATGGTCAAAGGCATTTCCACTATGTTCATTCCCTTTTTTAAGGTAACTTGTGTAGAGTAAACTACGCCTGTATTTACTACTTCATAAGAAGCATCAGCCATTTGATCTTTGAGAGAGTGAACAATCATTCGGAATTTAAGGTCGGCCCTTTTTTCCTGAACCGAAGTTTGTTCTACATACATTTCCTTGATCTCAACTTCGCTGTATGCAATCCACTCAATTTTTTTGCTGATTCCGGAGGTTATAAGTTTTGGTCCCCAATCCCAACCAAAATGAAATTGAGGTTTGCGTGTAACTGCGCGCAGGCCGTCGCCGGGCAGGGGATATGCAAGGCTTTTTAATCTGGCCTCTCCAATAGGAATGGGCGATTTGAAAAGTATACGAAGTACATTTCCTTTTTTTCTCAAAAACTTTTTGGCATCAACTTCCCATGTGCGGAAAGCATTGCAGGCACTGAGAAGGAGTTGATCATTCAGATATACATCGGCGTAAGTATCAAGGCCGTTCATGCGCAAGCGAATCACATCGTGGTTCATAATCAGCGGATCCATGTCAAAAGGAAGTGTCTCATAAACCCAATCTTTTTCGCCTACCCATTGGCAATCTTTTTCGTTGGTTCCTATAAAAGGATCTTCGATCAGTTTATTTCTGATAAGGTCCGTGTGCACACAACCCGGAACAATTGCCGGATACCATTGTGTCTGATCGTTCTGCCGAAATTGCCAGTTGGCGCTGAGAAGTTGTTGCATGACGGGTGATTGTGCAAGGACAGTGTCGAGGTTAAGAACAAAAAGTAAGAATATGAAGATGTTTTTCATCGGCTCGATTGAATTTGTTGGTTCTTTTTCTTATGCAATCTGAATACCACAAATTTGAAGAATCCAAATATATATCCAATTCCATAACTTAAGTGTATTGCGGGAAAGGCCACTATCAATGGAATAAGCATAAGCAGATTGCGTTTTCTGCTCAGGTTAATTGAAATAAGAATAATGGGTAGAAGGTAAGCAGCCAGAAAAAGCATGAATGAGTATTTGAAAAAAGGAACCCATAGCGTAAGACCACCGAGAATGAGAATGAGTAAAACCAAAATGGGCGGAGCGAATTGTCTCAATGTGGCCGGAGATCCCAGTTTTATGTTGACCAGTGGTTTGTAGAGACCATATTGGTAGTACATCGAACACATTTTGGATAAAGTGGTCCTGGCGAAATATTTTATTTTAATAGTTGGGACAATATAAATTTTCCCACCATTCTTTATAATCCGGCCATTGAATTCATCGTCCTGATTGCGCAACATATCCTCATCAAAGAATCCGATTCTGTCGAAAATTTCGCGGTGAAAACATCCATATGGAACAGTATCTACCTGGCGCGTGCTTTCTACACCAAGTTTATAGGCTGCATTTCCAATGCCCAATGGGTGTGAAGTAGCCAGTGCAATTGCTTCTGCCTGAATTGAATCATTGCCGGGTGTTGTGATCCACATGCCGCCCACATTATCTGCGTTCAGGCGTTCCAGATGACTCACAATATCGCTGATATAGTTTGCAGGGTAAATGGAATGCGCATCCATTCGAATAATAATTTCAGCTTGTGTAGATTGAATAGCCCGATTCAAACCATGCGGTACATATTTAACAGGATTGTCTATCCATCGTATCTGGGAATTTTCTTTGGTATATTGTTCCAGAATTTCTCTGGATTTGTCGGTGCTGCATCCGTCAGCAAAAATAATGTCGAGCCTGTTTTTGGGAAAAGTCTGGGCAATAAGATTCTCCATCAATGCAGGAAGAAATTTTTCCTCATTGAAGCAAGGGATTACTACAGCAACAAGTTTCTCACTCATTATAATAGGTGCTGTTCAGATAAGTTAATGATTGGTGAAGATAAAGCATATGTGCTTTGTTTTTCCATTTCCCGGTGGTGCTGTGTTCGTCATGTACGATCTGGAGTTCTGGAATAAGTTTCAAACTGAGATTCAGCTTTCTACATTGCTCTGCTATAAAGATTTCTTCACCATATAGAAATGAGCCGTAGTTGAGATGGCCGCCATTTTCAAAAAACGAAGGTGAAAATCCTAAAAAACTCCCGTGAAGAGCATAACATTTCGATTGAATGTGGGGTACACTTTTCCGGCCAGTCGTTCTCTTTAGTTTATGTAACATTTGATAAGCCAAATAAACAGGCCACGACGAAGTCACGCGAATGAGTCTGTCCAGATGTGATTGGCTGAGCCGCTCTGAATATATAGGATTCATTTTAAATCCAGAATTTTTATCAATTACCTGAGGTGCAGATATGGCGATGTTGCATTCTTTCGTTTTACCCGATAAATATTTAAACAGCAAAGAATCGTTCAACATCAGATCAAAATTCATGAGAACGAAATAGTCAAATTCAATTTTATTTGTTTTACAATAATCAAATCCATCTGCTGCAGCTCCAATATATCCACGATTGGCTGATGGCTTGAGCATTACAATGGCCGTATGTTCCGCAGTGAATTTTTCAAGTAACGATCTGTTGTTGCTGCCATTATCTACCACAATTACTTTGAGTTCGATTTCTTTTTGGGTAAGAAGTTGCGAACGAACGAAAGCGATGAGTTCGCTTTCTTTAAAATAATTGGCCAATACAACGACAACTCTTTCCATACTTTATCGGCTTAAAATTTTCTTGAATAAAGTATTGGATTGATTGAAGAGCCAACGCATTCCGGGAATCAATCGCAGCGCATTGGCCGTTTTTCTGGCCAGAGAGAAAAGAACCACGTCCATATTGTTTTTGCGCGGGGCTTCGGCCATGACTGATTTGAAATCAATTACAGATTGATTTTTGTATTTGTTTTCAATTTGCCTGATGTGTTTACGATAGTCCGTTTCGAAATTCATCCGAACGATCCAGTAGTATTCCAGGCCGCGGTAGTTTCTGTAAACTATTTTTTTCTTGATCAATGGCATTCCTTCTTCAATGAGCTGAGTGATCAACGCGAACGATGGATTTTTTGCAAAGGCACGCTGACTGTTATTGTAAAGGGATTCCAAACAGAAACCTTTCTCAATAAGAAATTTACAAAGACCTATTTCGTAAGTTTGAATGACAGTTCTGTAATCATTGATAATGCCTTTTTCTAAAAAGTAATTCCGGATTGTTTGAATGACTCTTTGATTGTAAACCAGAAAAAAGGATTGCAGATGAGTCGAGTATCTATCTGATATTATCATGCCAATACAATCTGCTGAGCTTGCATTTATTCTGATAAAATCATCATCCAGCGATTTGAAGAGAATACACGAATCGTTGACCAGCGCCACTCTGTTGTACGATGAAGTATCAATGGCTTTGAAAGCCTTGTACCACATACCAAAGTCGTAGCCCTCATTGTCCACCATCATGGTGCTGATGCCCCTACTTTGCAGGAATAGTTTTGATTCCTCATGGAGTTCTTTTCGGTTGTTGAGAAAAACAATTTCAGTGAAATGCGGGCATAGATTTTCAAGATAAAACTTCACATAATAAGGAAGGGTTTCACCTTGAAAATAACTGCTGAAGAAACAAATGCTTTTCATCTATTGGTTTTTGTTCAACTCCGTCCAGTGTGATTGGTTTTGTGCGGCATTTCTGGTGTAGAATAAATTTTCTGCGGTTGGATTTGCTGTGTTTTCATACCAGGGCAAATGTCGGGCAACAAAAGGGTAGTTCGTTCTCCAGGCTTTGCATTCTCCGCCTCCGCTTGCGTAAGGCGCATAAAGAGCAAAAGTTGTATCTACAGGTGCTTTAAATAGAAAGTCATTCAAGGGTTGATTCCAGAATTGTGTTTCCCAATCCACAACTTCTTTGCTCAATTTATAATGCTCCGGTAGATCGTCAATGCGAAGTCCAAGTCCGATTTTATCAATAGAAAAATTACCTTTTAATGCAGCATGCATTTTCTTTATTGTGTTTAATGAGCACGATTGATCTGGTAATACATCAGGGTCAGTATAAATGTAAAAATCACGCATGAAATTTTGGGTTTCTTCACTTTCCCAGATGGCGCGTGGTCCGACATTTCTATTCAGGTAAATTATCTTGTGAGCACATTTAGAATAATACTCCAGTAAGGGAGGAAATGTGCTTTGGTTGTCCAGAATAATGATGTTTTTCATCCCTGTATTTTCGAGCCACTCAATAAGTTGCAACAAATAGGTGAGTCTGTTTTTGTTGTTGATGATAACAGGTATTTCCGCACAATTCACTTCTTCTCCCTTCAATAGTTTGCGGGCAAATCTTTTCGTTTTTTTCAATAACAATTTTCTCCGCTTGTTAAGATCAGCGAAGTTTAGCGTGATGATATCTTTGAACAGCTTACTCCAATTCATTTTGCTGTCAGCCTCCTCATTTCTTTTTTGTAGAAGTACGCAATAAATGCCAGCCAGACAATGCCTCCGACGTTTATAGCTATGGCTGCTCCCAGGGCACCATATTCGGGCACGAGTGCAAAATTAGCGATAAAGCTTACACCTGCACCGGCAACGATAGACAGTAGCATGGAAGCGACTCTTTTCTTGAAAACAAGTATATTAGCCAGAACCTGTGCCACCAAACTAAAAATATTAGCCGCAACCAAAATGGGAATCAGGTGCAAGGCTGAGTCGAATTTATCATCAATCATCCACCCTGCTATTAACTGAAGTGCGAAGCCCGAAAGGCCGAAGAATAACACGGCAAGAATAAATATCTTACCCGGATTCTGATGGAAATTTCCATTGCTGAATTTCTTGAGAATTTGCGGAGTATAGGCGCTTAAAAAAGGTTGAATAACCATGGGTTCAAAGAGAGCGCTGAATTTTGTTGCGACAGAAAAATACCCTACTTCATCCAGGTTGGTATATTCCAATAATATCCATCGGTTGGCGCTATTCATAAACCAAACAGCCAGAGCATTAGGGACAAATGGAAGCCCTAATTTGAGAAACTTCTTTAATTCGTTTTTATCTAAGGCAAAATGATAGCCAAGCCTGGAGTACATAAACCAGGTGGAGTATATGAAAAATAAAAAAACAGCAATGAAGGAAGACCAGATGATACCATCAATTCCTTTTCGCATGCCGTATACAAATAAAACATTTAAACCGATGCTGAATATGCCGGTTGCTACCTGAAGTATGGTTACCTGAGCTGCTTGCTGCATTTGTTTGAGCAGAAGCGTAATAAGGCTTTGAAAAAAGGTGAGATAGCTGGTTATGACCACCACCACCACCAATAAACTTTTTACTCCTGGGAAATAATAGTCCTGAAATATGAGTACAAATGTCAATACCAATATATACAAAGGAGTGGATATTGCCAGAAACGAACTGATAATCTGGGCAATCAGCTTCTTTCGGTTTTCATCAGAAAAATGATAATATTCAATAAGCAACACAGAAAGTAATCCAAGGGAAAGAGTAATGTCCAATACATTTGAAAAGGTCGAAAGCAATTCGAGAATACCATATTCTTCCGGTGAAAGAAGTTTTGTGTAAAGCGGTAACAGAAAGAATGAAACACCTTTAAGAAAGAGGGCACCGAAACTATACACAAAGAAGTTTCTTACCAGATCCGAACGATATAGCGCCTTGATTTTTTCCAATGTTTATTTTGCTTGCAAAATTTTCTGGTATTCACTTACAAATTTATGCTTACTGAAATGTTCTTCAGCAAACCTCAGGGCATTGTTGCGCATGGTTTCAAGTTGATATCTGTCGTCGTTGATCGCAGTAAGCACTTCTACGGCCTTTGCAATAATTTCAGATTCGTTTTGGGCATCGAGCAGGAATCCGTTTTCTCCTTCCGTCAATACATTAGCAATGTCGCCCACTGCAGTGCTGAGCGTTACTTCTCTGTGGGCCATGGCTTCCATAATTACCATAGGGAATCCTTCGCGCGCAGAAGTCATCAGTAAAACATGATGCTGCGAAAGTTCGCGTGCCAGAGTTATTTCATCTTGTATTTCGCCGGTGAATGTGAAATATTTTTTATAGGATTCATGCAGTGATTCCTTGAGATCTCCTATTAAGCTAAACTCAATGCCTTCACCTGAGAGTTGTCTGGCAATTTCTCCAATCAGATGGATTCTTTTTTCTCCAGAACCTCTTCCGGCATATACCACGCGCAGTGGTTTATTATCAGAAGAAATGGTTTCTGCGACCAATGGAGTTGCATAATTTTTAATCAATACCAACCGATTTTTCAAGTCGGTCTTTATTTTGTGTTGATCATACAATATCTTCATGTCGTCAATGGCGCGCTGACTGATGAACACGCGTTTTTCTAATTTACCCACCACTGGCAAAGACCATTTTTCTGGTCCATCTTCTTCTGGATGCACGAAAGCATGAATCAGATCAACACATTTTACCTTGTCATGAAGCAAGGGTAGCAAGGAGTAGAAAAAAACCGAATTGCAGCCAAAGACAACCGCATTCTTTTGTTGGTTAATGTGTTTGGCAACAAGTTGAGCTGTGAAATTCCGCAATACCGGATACCAGCAAAGTTTCCAGATGTCAATACATTCGGCATTGCTGTTGAACAATTTTAAAAATCCATCGCCATTGGATTTTTTAGTAAAAAAAACTATGGACTGGTTGTTTGAAGAAGCTTCAACTATGGCAGCGTGAACTTTTTCGGCTCCGCCAATGTGGTGGAATGGAAAGAAAAAGAAAGGGCCATTGTGCGCTGACCGCTTGAGAATTTTTTTGAATTTTATAAATTCGAATAGTAAATAAACCGGATTGGCTTTAATGATTTTATAAACGAAGGAAACTGCTGGTTTGAACAGAGATTTCCAGGGATAGCTCAGAACATCACTGAGCAGTGAAATCAATATAAGAAGATCATATTTCCTGAGAGAAGAATGAGATATTCTTTTCGCTAGATATGTTTTTTTAAATTGAATGGTTTTTGAATACGCTCCACTTTTTGTTGCTTTTTGAGTTTCGCTGGAAGGATGTATTCTATAGCGTAGAAGTACTTCTGGTATTTTATAAAATACAATGCCATCTCCAGTCATTTCCAGCCATTGCGCCCAATCTTCCGAAACTTTAAATGTCGGATCCGGAAGATACTTCAGAGCCAATTCTTTTCGCATCATCATGGTTGGGTTGGCCAGACAATTGGTCGAATATAGTTTTGATTTGATTTGGTTTCTACTTACACAATCGCGATCTTCTTTCCATATTCCTTTCGAATTGCTGTAAACATCAATTAATTCAACAAATCCAAAAACAACACCCACATCTTTTTTCTCTTCCAGAATAGTTAACTCTTTGATTAGCCTTTCTGGAAGTGCTATATCGTCGCTGTCCATTCTGGCTATATATTCTCCTTTACACTGCGCAATTGCTTTAAGAAGAGTTGCAACTACCCCTGCGTTTGTCTGGTTTTTTATTACCAGGATACGATCATCTTGAATTGAATTTAAAATTGCAAGGCTATCATCGGTTGATCCATCATCAGCAATAATTAATTCGAAATCAGCGAAAGTTTGTTGTAATATGCTATTCACAGATTCTCTGAGGTAGAGAGCGCTGTTGTATACAGGCATTATTACAGATATTTTCGGCAACTTCATATTTGAATCCATGCTAAGGGTACAACCGTATTGAATTCGGAAACTTGCTGAAGTGTCCATTTTTTCGGACCAACCACAATCTTGTTTTCATTTGTATTGAGCCATGCAGCCCACCAGCTATAACTGCTGTTGGCAATGATTTGGTGGTTACAGGCACTCATTAGAATCAAATCTTCATGACTTTTTTTTCCATTGCAGTTTTCGACGAATGTGGCAGAAGGCAATTCTTTGAAATTAGCTTTACACCATTCGATGTCATCCGAAAAGAAATAAAAATGGGGTTGTTTAATTTTAGAATGAATAAAATTAAACGCTTCATTGTAATATTCCAGTGAACAAGTTCCATGGTGTTGAGCCGCATTGGCATTGCTTATATAGTCGCCCCTTCTTACATGAACACTCACCGAGGCCGGCATTAAACGCGAATTATGTACAGGAAACTTTTCCGAAGGTTTAAATGCGTCGATAAGTTCTTGTTTCACGGATTTGAAATGATCTTCATTATGGAAATATCCTTGAAGATAATAATGCGCGAAGTTTAAAGGTATTTGCGATGCATTTGTACTGTCATTGTACTGAAATAATTTCTTTGAGGGAAATATTTTTCTTTTCACCCTTTCTATCAATGTCAAATGTTGAAGCTCATTGCGTATGTCCCGTAATTTATTTTCGCTGGCAAACGGAACTTCTAACCGGAGGAGATTTAATTCATAAGATCGGGGTGTTTCATTCAGGGTATGTTGGTCTGCTGCATAATGAGAAAGATCCATAAAAAGCTCTTGTGCTACCCTTTTCGACAACGCAAGTCCTGTAGCATATTGGAACATTTGATTTCCTAACCCACCTTGTAAATGACACACTACCATTGCTGATGAAGTATTATTTGCCGCTTAATTTATTACGGAAGGTGTAGTATATTTTTTTGACTTTGTTTATTCTTTCCTTGCCTGCGATTAATTTTTTTAATCCTGTAATTTTTTCATTGGAGAATGCGTTTTTTTTGATGTAAAACTGATCGCCTGAAATACTGCCCAATATGCTTCTCATGAGTTGAAAACCATTGTCGGTCATAAAGTTCTCTACATCATTTTTCAAAGGTTGATCTTTGTACAGCTCAACTGCTTCTACTTCCAGCCATACACATTTTATTTTTTCTAAAAAAATACCGGCACCTTCCAGAACCATTAGTTCCGCGCCTTGCACATCCATGTGAATGAGGTCGATCTGCGTCAATTGATGTTCTGCACAATACTCATCTAGCCTTTTGGTATTTACCTCAATGGTCTGATCAAAGTTGAGCCATGCGGTAGCTTCTTTCATTTGTTCAGATGGGGGAAGAAGTGAGGAGGATTTATTTCCAAAATCCCAATTTTCACCTTCTGTTGCATTACCGGGTTTGCCCGAACTGAGAAAAAATGTCGCTTTTCCGTTTGAGGAGGAAAGTGCAAAATCACTTACCATAACATTCTTTTTTTGGTAGCGCTTCAAATTTTCGTGAACCTTATTTAAATTATCAGGTCTTGGTTCAAAAGCAAAAATTCTGGCATTCGGAAACATATTGCTGTAGCGCACAGCATCCTCTCCTTCACATGCCCCAATATCGAAAATAATCATGGCTTCATCTTTCGAAAAAAGATGGCGCAATTCGTCCTCTATTTCATGTTTGGAGTTAATGTAGGCCTCTGTTGAAAGCATCCTGTAGATTTGGCGTAAAAGTACAGAGTCAGGCCAATTTATTCACCAGTCAATCGACACACAATTGGAATTGTAAGTCGTTATTTGTCAGTGTGGTATAGGAAAAGGGCTAATGAGCTTCTGTGACAGCGCAATTTTCTCAAATAAAAAAGGGGCCAACTTGGCCCCTGGTTTAACTTGATTTTTGGTTCTGAAATTTCTTACAATTTCATAAATCGTTTGTGCTCAACTGTGCCGTTTTCTGTAATTACGCTTATGATATAAGCACCAGTCGGAAGTTCCTGAAGATCGATATTGCAGATTTGATTTCTGGTATTGATTTGCTTCACCAACTTTCCATTTTGATCATAGACATTCAGTGAATTTTGTCTTGAATTTTTGATCTGCACATAAAGTACATCAGAGGCAGGATTTGGGAATATCGAACTTACAAATTCTGTTTCCAGTGCAAGTTCTTCTGTGCCGGTAAATCCAACTTGTTCGAAAAGATTGAGTACATTATTTCCTACAGCAGTTCCCAATGCGAGGCCGCCTTCATTGCCAAAGGTAAAATGTATGCCTCCGTAAAGCCTTGATACAGCAGCCTCTTCGGCCGCAGCCCAGAAGTTGCTGTAATTTCTTGATGTTCCAAAACTTCCTGTCCAGGTATGGTCTGTAAAAGAAACATCGTTTCCGAAATATGCTGTCATGATGGTTGCCATGGCTCCACTTTGTGAGGAGTGCCCCGATGGAAATTCAGGAAAGGGTGGAGTTCCGATTAAAGAAGTCCATGTTGGATCAATATAATCTCGTATATAAGTAATAGGTCTTTCGGAATTGGTAATGAATTTTTGTTTCCAACATGCGTGAAACGCATCGCGGAGTCCAATGCCCAGCATGGCATAAATTATTGCAGCATCTTCCAGCGTTCCATTTTGGGCCACAATAATTTGTCTGCACAAACTCATGGAATGTCCAGGCGGTGTAAGCGTGGCCGATCCATCAGCCCACCACAGCGCTATATTTTGTTGCTCGGCGGTAATGTTGAGTCCTGTGTTATAAACCTCAAGTCCGGCGTTGTGCATTACACTTCCTTCAGCAGAAGAAAATGGCGGCAGATAATTGGCCATCATGGTTTCGTCTTCGCCGTTTTCGGCTATGAACGGACGACAAGCACCCCAATAGGGCTGAAGAGCTAACTGTGTAACATTGTTCACAACCAGGGGCGTCCAAAGCCCGTCGCCAACAGGTGGAATATAGCTGGCCGGAAAATTAGTGGTCTGGCAATTGTTGGCACCATCAGTGGCTGCATAATCCAGAACGCCATTGGCAACCGATATTCCATAGTTCAGAGAACCATCGTAAACAGCTTGCGATAGCACGCCCTGATATTGGCTGTTGTAGTTGTCGCGTATTGCATGGACCAGTGCCATTTTATCGGGAGTTGCATTGTAGTACAATTCCGTGATCATTTTGTGCATGGCATTGTTGGCTACAGTGGGCCAATGGTAGGTTTGCCCTGCAACAGGATCAGGAATGGAATACTCCAGGTAGTTCAGTTTTCCTTCAAGAGAAGACTTGCCCGGCATTCCTCCCAATACCGATTGGTAAAGAGCCATGCCTATATAACCAAAGGCACGTGAGGCCACTGGTGGCGTAAATCCAGGTGTGGTTTCCACAAGAGTATCAGTCAATAATTTGATGTAATCATTGGGAATTGCAGCATTGTACTGATTTGCATTTTGTGCCATTGTACCAATACTTGTTGCAATGGCGACCAATAGGGTAGAAATTTTTCGCATAATATCAAATAGGGTTTGGGTGGTTTGAACGAACTTTTCTGTAAAGGGTTACTTCATTTAAGACTCCAAACCACTACAAATTCCATAATTCCCATGATTTTTCTGCCTGAAGTTCCAGCATTTTAAGGCCGTTCATGGTGGTGCAGCCGCGGGCCTTGCCTTTGGCCAGAAAGGTGGTCAGTGCCGGATTATAGACCATGTCATAAAGAAAGTGTTTTTCGGTCAATGCCTCATAAGGCAATTCCGGACAGGCTTCCACTTCGGGCCAGGTGCCCACCGGCGTAGTGTTAATAATCAACGGAAAATACTGGATAGACTCTGCGTTCAGGTCTGAGTATTTCATCATTCTGGATGATGAAGGATTCCGGCTGACTTGCATAAAATCCAGGCCCCAATTTTTGAGTACATGAATAACGGCTTTAGATGCTCCGCCGGTGCCCAGTATAAGTGCGCGTTCGTATTGATTTTCCAGAAAAGGTCTGATGGACATGAAAAAGCCGTAGACATCTGTATTAAAACCTTTAAGTTGACCATTTTTTACTGTCACACAATTCACCGCCCCGATAGCCGCAGCCTCATCGTCGATCGAATCTAAAAGCGGCAGAATATCCACTTTATAAGGAATGGTGACATTAAATCCTTCTATGTGATTGGAATGGATTAGCTCGCGAAGTTCTGTCAGCGCAAGAATATCGTATAGGCGATATTCGCAATCCGCAATATTCTCCTGTAAAAATTTCTTTTTGAAATACTCTCCGGAAAAGGAGTGATCCAACGGATGGCCAATCAATCCAAATTGTCTCATGCTTCTTTTTTCGGGCTCATTTTGGCTCTTATTACACCAATGATAATGGGCAATAGAGAAACTGCAATAATACCCAATACTACTTTTTCGAAGTTAGCCTGAACCCAGGGCACATTGCCAAATGCATAGCCAATGAGTGAAATACCCACCACCCAAAGCACTGCACCCAACACGCAAAATGTAATGTACTTTCTGTACTTCATATTGCCGGCACCAGCCACAAAAGGCGCTACTGTGCGCACAATGGGAACAAAACGCGCCATGATAATGGCCTGAGCGCCATACTTCTCATAGAACTGTTCAGTGCGGGTAATGTGTTCGCGTTTGAGGAAAAGAATTTTGTCCCTTTTTTTGATTTGTTCACTAAAAAATCTCCCAATAAAATAATTGACGTTGTCACCGCAAAGTGCCGCCACGATGAGCAATGGAATGATGATGTAAATACTCAGTCCTTCATTGTTGGAGGCCGCGGCGAGCGCACCGGCAGCAAAGAGCAGCGAATCGCCGGGAAGAAAAGGCATCACGATCAATCCGGTTTCTACAAATACAATGAGAAAAAGAATGCCATAAACAAGCGTTCCGTAATCTGCAATCAATGTTTTGAGGTGTTCATTGATATGAAGAACAAAGTCTAGTATTTGGTGTATGATTTCCATGGGCGCGAAGATGCGAAAGATTTCCTCACCAACCGCATTGATATTGAATCTGATGGGAAAACTGGCTCAGTATGAATACATTGATAAGCACCATCTGTAGATCATGAATCTATGATCCTTTTGTTTTAAAAGGCAAATGCCCCTGCTGATGAGCGGGGGCATTTTGAGAATGAATTAGAATACTATTTGAAATAAACTTTCAGCCGCTCAATCCGTGGTTATTTTTTCAGAAATAAAATCAATCGAAATCATCAGTTGAATATACCTTGTTTTTTCTATGAATCGAATAACCCATTACCCCGCAAATGGAGTAATTGATCAAACTTGAACGAAATGTTCCTGTGGACTCATTGGCTAAATTTTTCAGAAAGATAAATTCCCCCCTTACTTGTGGTTTGACAAAGAAACTAATAGAACCCATTATTCCCAATTTAAATTTACCAGCGGAAACACTTATTTCATCTTGAACACGAATAAAGGGGCTGGCACCAGTTTGGTACATTCTCAAATACAATGTTGTATCTCTTTTCGAACCCACTTGTTCGGGAGGTGGAGGTTCGGAATGCCGACTGCCAACAGATCCATAACCGAAAGAAACAGAGAGTATCGCTGCCAGTGAGTTTTGTGCTTTTTTACTAATAGTTGATTTTACACAAGTGCCCATACCAAAGCTCATTTGCCATAAACTCAAACTAATAATTCTTAATTTGAAATCGTATGGGATGTAAATAGAATCAGTATAATTCTTTTTTAAGTTTAATATATGAGCTATTGGGGTCTCACTCCCTTCAATTTGATAAATTAAATCGAATTTTGGACTAATACTATGTTGGAAAGAAATACCAAAATTACCGACCGATGTTCTAAATGATTCTATGTTATAGGGACCCTTGTTTAGGGTAAACTTGCCTGCAGGGTAAATATTGAAACCGGCAAAAGCACTAAAAGAAATTGTTTTCTGAAAGGCAAAGCGATTCTGACCAGAGTCAGAATCGCTTTGAGCATTCGCTACTGCGGTGTAAAGCAGTAGAAGGGATATTACCAGGTGGTGTTGTGCTCCCATATTGCAAAAGTACTCTTTTAATAGGCTTCGATTTGGTTAACAGATTCGTGTTGCGGAGAATAAATCAATCGAAATCATCAGTTGAATATACCTTGTTTTTTCTATGAATCGAATAACCCATTACCCCGCAAATGGAGTAATTGATCAAACTAGAGTGATAAGTCCCCGACGACTCATTGGGTAGATTCTTTAAAAAAATAAATTCGCCCCTTACTTGTGGTTTGAAGAAAAAATTGATCGAGCCCAATAAACCAAAACTGAATTTACCCGCAGAGATACTTATTTTATCCTGAAATCGAATAAAAGGACAAACACCATTTTGGTACATTCCGAAGTACAATGTTGTATCTCTCTTTGATCCCACTTGTTCCGGTGGAGGAGGCTCAGAATGCCTATCACCAACAGATCCATATCCGAGTGAAACGGATACAATAGCGGCAAGAGAATTTTGAAACTTACCACCAATATTTGATTTTAAAGCCGGGCCAGCGCCAAAGCTGACTTGCCATAAACTTAAATCAACAATGCTAATTTCAAAATCAAATGGTATATAAACAGAATCTGAGTATTCTTTTTTTAACCTGAATACATAGCCAGTTGGTACCGTGTTGCCTTCAACTTGATAGATTAGGTCTACTTTGGGTGCTATACTATGCTGAATCGAAAAACCGAATTGAGCAATGGATGTCCTAAAGGATTCCTGATTATGGGTTCCATTGTTTAAGGTAAACTTTCCAGCGGGATACAAGTTGATGCCCCCAAAAACACCAAAATTTATGGTTCTCGATGAAGAGATGGGATTCTGCACAATGGCAGAATCCCTCTGAGCATTCATTATCATTGAATAAAGCAGAAGAATGGAAATTACCAAGATGCGTTGTAATTCCATGAGGTTATATTATTAATATTAAATCCACCGCTAATGGGGTATTGAGATCCGTTTTGCTGAAGACGATAGCGATAGCTTTCACCATTTTTTTTCTTCGCTCTTAGGGTGTGTCGTTTTCTCCAACAAATATTTTCGCCACACTCTGGTTTTAGTTTATTGTAGGAATCAACAATTTTACAATCGCCGTCGTAATCATTATATGCGTACCAATAACCTACTACTTGAACCCTGGTCTCTGGGCGCCATCTTTTCCATCCATTTCCATTTTTTTTCTTATAAGATTTTACCCTTGCGATGGCCTTTGCCCATTGGTTATCCCACTCCCAGGCGTGCACTCTATACTTAAATTTGAAATTATCTACCGTTTTTATATCAGAATAGTCATACTCTTTTACATCAAAGCAAGAAGCTCCTGCCTCAGGAATAACATTTCCTTTTTTCTTGCCATTTGGTGGATAGTAAGTAACCCCTGTTTTTCCTATCATAGATTGTGGGTTGGTTTG
Source organism: Flavobacteriales bacterium (assembly GCA_031378885.1). GTDB lineage: Bacteria > Bacteroidota > Bacteroidia > Flavobacteriales_D > Sanyastnellaceae > JANNEQ01. The sequence goes on along the minus strand of JANNEQ010000198.1, from coordinate 34,009 downwards.
CAAAGTGATAATATCGTCGCACGTTGGGTTTTCTACGGTGTACATACCTCCATTGGCTTCGTAATCGATTAAAATATTACCTATTTTCACCTGTCCAAAATTATTGTAAAGCGTTCTTTCCACTTCATCATCTATTGGGAAGTTGTCAGGATCGGTTTCGATATTGAGTACATCATTTTGCATCCAGATCTCTACCTGTTGTCTGATAAATCTTCGCAGCGAATAATATCCCGGCGAGGAGTTTTCCCAATTGACAAGCGTTTGTTCTTCGTCCCAATTGGTTGACTCAATCAGCGCATTGTATTCATTTTCCGTTAGCGAAGAATTGGCACTTTCAAAATCATCGCACCATTCTTCGTATTGGTTCTCCAAACACAAAAGTACAGCTTCGAACTCTGCCTCATCAGTAAATTCAAGCACTCCGCCACAAATAGGAGCTCTGGACGGACAAAGATTGTTACCACCGCCACCACCCATTTTCAATTCATTTTGGGTTACAGTTTCGGCTTGATTCGAGATTTCCTTTTTACAGGAGTTAATGAGAAGGATAACTGCCACGGCAGTTATTCCCAGAAGAATAATTTTTTTCATTTAATTAAAAATTTTCAGTTCAGTCAAGGTCGAAGACTGAGTTAATAAAAAAACAGGGCGTGACCTTCCAATAGCTACAATCGACTTTAGATAGGCACTGGCGGCCTCAAAGAAATCGAAAGAGTATGAAAGGAAAACACGCCCCATTGAGGCGCGATTCCCTTCACTCTTCCTCTTCTTTGAATAAAATGCCAGTTTTATCTAAAAAGGACAGAGCAAATGACGCACTATATTTTGAGACAAATATATTGGGTTTTACAATTTGTAGGCATTTTTTTTCAGCAATTACAATTTACGCTTTTGTATGCCAAAAGAAAAGTATTGAATACTCAAGGTTTCGTGGAGTTTATAAAGCAAAGGGCTTAACATGCCGGAAGTTAATAGAACGAGAATCGGATTTGTATTGCCAATTTGCTTGTTGCATATAGATATTGGTAATCAATTTCATAATTTTTCATTAGAATTAAATTCTGATAACAAAAATCCGACAACAAAATTTTGTTATCGGATTTTTGTTGTCAGATTTAGCGAGAATAAAATGCAATCTTCATTGTACCAACTATTGGGCAAGTAGAATGCTGAATCCCACCAATAGAAATACTAATCGCTTGTGTAACTCTCTTTTATTATTTCAACTATTCTTTGGTCCGCAGGAAAGTCCAGATCATCTGCAGTAAGTTCAGACAAAGCAATCCACCGAAAACTCTCTTCGTCTGTGGTGTGTTGAGTGAAGTCGAACTTAACATCACTCGATTTAAACTTCTGAGCTTCTTTTAATATTACTTCATAATACACTGAAATCACCTGATCGCTCTCTCTAAAAGCAGATTGCATAAAGAAATCTGTAGTATAAATGTGGCAAACAATTTCTATTTCCTGTCCCAGTTCTTCGAGGGCCTCTCTGCGGCAGGCATCGGCTATGCCCTCGCCAAACTCCAGTCCGCCACCGGGAAATTTGGTATAGGCTTTTCCTCCGATTATTTCATCGCTCAACAGAATCTCACTTCTGTCTTCATTGAAAAGAATAAAATATACCCGAATATTGAATCTGTTGATCATGTAGTTTTTGGTTTGATAGCGCGCAACATTTCTCTTTTTCCCGGAGGCCCCTGCAGTCTTTCTACTTCAAATCCTGCTGTAAGCATATTGCGGCGCACTTGTCCTTTGGCGCAATAGGTCACTAAAACGCCTTCACTTTTCATCATCAAAAATAACTGATCGAAGATAGATTGCTCCCACATTTCAGGCTGTTTGGGTGGCCCGAAGGCGTCGTAATACACCAGATCAAATCGATCAGTTGCCTGAAATTGTTGCAAAGAGAGATGTACTTTTTCAAGGTAGAAATTTTCAAGGATTTTGGCAGGCTCGTTCCAGTTTGAGGCGTGGATACTCTGGAACAAATCCTGAAGTTTCTCTTCCGACAGTGCATAATTGAACTGATTAACCAGATTTTTATCAAGCGGAAAAGTTTCCAATGTGGTGTAATGAACCTGATAGCCCTTATCCATGGCCTCTTTCGCAGTAAGCCACGCATTTAGTCCGGTACCAAAACCAACTTCCAGAATTTCAGGTTTTGGTTGGGTCAAAGCTTTGAACCGAAGTCCCATTTCAATAAAGACATGCATCGATTCCTGCATTGCCCCATGCCTGCTGTGGTAGGTCTCGTCCAATCCCGGCACATAGAGCGAATGCGATCCATCCTCAGTGGTGATCAATTCAATCGGGCTATTTTTCGGGAGGTTCATGAACTTTATAAAATGTTAACTGCTTTGTTAGGTATTGGTGAAAATGGGGTTTTATCGGGAGCCTTGATTGCCTTTATTTTTACCGCAAAGTAACATCAAGACTTTATGGCGAAAAAACAAACTTCAAAGACTGACTCAAAAAAGAGCAAGTCAATACTCAATGCGAAGTCTCTGGATTTCCTTGAAAAATACATCAACAATGCTTCTCCGTCCGGCTTTGAGTCGCCCGGACAGCAGCTTTGGCTCGACTACATTCGTCCGTATGTGGATGAGCACATGGTAGATACGTATGGCACTGTGGTGGGTGTAATCAATCCTGAAGCTAGATACAAGGTAGTAGTCGAAGCACATGCAGATGAAATTGCGTGGTTCGTTCATTACATCACCAGCGATGGATTTATTTACCTGCGCAGAAATGGTGGCAGCGATCACATGATAGCCCCCAGCAAGCGCGTCAACATTCATACACCAAAAGGTATTGTGAAGGGCGTTTTCGGATGGCCCGCCATTCATACCCGCAACACAGAAAAAGATGAGCCGCCAAGTATGCGTAATATCTTTCTCGAGGTAGGCTGCGTTACCAAAGAAGAAGTGGAGAAGCTGGGTATTCATGTGGGATGTGTGGTCACTTTCGATGATGAATTTATGATCCTCAACGACCGTTATTATCTCGGTCGCGCATTGGACAACCGTGTAGGTGGTTTTATGATTGCTGAAGTAGCCCGTATGTTGAAAGAAAACAAAGACAAACTACCTTTCGGAGTTTACTTTACCAATTCTGTTCAGGAAGAAATAGGATTGCGTGGAGCAGAAATGATAGCCCACAGAATCAATCCCGATGTGGCTATTGTCACCGATGTTTGTCACGATTCTCAAACCCCTATGATGAACAAGATTGTCAATGGCGATCTGAGTTGCGGCAAGGGCCCCGTACTCAGTTATGGCCCTGCAGTGCAGAACAACCTTCTCAAACACATTATCGATATTTCTGAAAAGGAAAAAATTCCATTCCAGCGCCAGGCCGCCTCGCGAAGCACAGGTACAGATACAGATGCATTCGCTTACAGCAATGCTGGTGTGGCCAGTGCACTTATCTCATTGCCGTTGCGCTACATGCATACGACGGTAGAAATGGTACACAAAGAAGATGTGGAGAATGTCATCAAGTTGATCTATCATTCTGTTAAAGGAATTAAGAACAACCAGGATTGGAGATACATCAAATAATATTATTTGAAAAACAGGTATTAGAAAACCGTCGAAAGGCGGTTTTTTTGTGCTTTGAAAGTTAGTGAAATCTCATTCTTTTGGTGTAGACAATTCCTTCCCTGCGCTGCTCAAATAGACAATACGGAAATTAGAAGTTTCTGTTTTCCTAATGAATTGGAAGGAGTTAAAAGCATAAGTTCCATCCTTCCATTCGAAATACGACTCTGATTTTCTTTTGTATTTCGGAAATTGCTTCATAGAATTCATCAATTTGTCGAATCCATCTTTAGCGGCTATTTCGTAAGTAATAGTCAATACCACGGCCCCGTCGTTGCTCACTTTTCGGATGGCTGTGAGCTTTTCGTTCTTTTCCGAATGGTACAATTCGAAAACATAATCTTCCTGGTGGACCGAGTCTTTCAAAAGAACAAAACCCTTTTTTTGAATATTCTCTTTACTGAAATTTTCAATATCTCCAATGCTGAGTATTTGCGAATAGCAGAAAAGATTAATCATCGAAAATGCTACAAACAGGAAAGTATTTTTCATAGGTGAAATATAGAGCAGAATTTGGCACCTTCAAATTATCTGATTGTTTTCTCAATCAATTAGTATTACATTTGAAGTAGAATTAAGTCCTGATAAAAGGCTTCAGTCGTTTTGTACAGACCGTCCCGGGTCTACCGAATGAGTAACGTTGAAGTCATTTTTGACAGATGTCGTAGACAACAAAGGCGTATAAATCCAAGTATTATTATGGTACATATAACCAGAGAATCTGATAATTTTATTTTCGAAGTAGTAGGTCTCCACAAGTTGTGGGCACTAAAAAGTCAATTGACCATTCCCGCGAAACACATTGTGAAAGCCTATTCTAATGAAAAAAATCTTAGTGATTTTGTTGGAATAAGAATGCCAGGCACTCAGATTCCCGGAATCATCACAGCCGGAACATATCTGGTGGAGGATGGGACTATTTTCTGTGATGTAACGAAGCAGGATAGAAGCATTGTGGTTGAACTGGCCGATGAAAAATACAAAAGACTGGTGATAGATGTTGCCGACAAAGAAGAGGCAATTGCAATGCTCAACACAAAGTAGTTCTTTGATTTAATTCATTATCAGATTTTAGCAGATCCCGAATAGAAGTTTAATTTTTCTAATGAAGAGTTGAACCTATCTTTTTAATCCATTCAAAAATAACAGCACTTCTTTATTGAATTCACCTGCCTTTTCAAGATTGGGCATATGCCTGGTTTTGGAAATTACTTTGAGCACGGATTGCGGAATGTGTTTTATCAATTGCTCAGCAATATTTACAGGAACCAATTCATCGTGCTCTCCCCAGATTAATAATGTCGGGAATGAAAATGAGTATTCTTTTTCGCCGTAATATTTTATATTGGAATAAAGAGATTTCATAAGCGCCGCCCATTCGGTAAGATGTGGAAGGCATAACTCACGGTGAAAAATCTTCAGAACAAAATCCGGAATCGGAGGTAATCTGTAATGAGCCGCCTTGAGTTGCTTGCGGAGCATAAAGTGATCTTTTGGAGCGAAGAATTCAATGATAGAATCAACTTGATAACAACTGCAAATATGCAGGATATGGGTTTGAGAGAAGTACTTTACAGGCGCGTCTACCAAAATCAAAGATTTAATGGTGTCCCTATTCTGACGGGCATATTCAGCGGCCACTAGTCCACCATAAGAGATTCCCACAATGCTCACTTTATTTAATTGGAGTTTTTTTATAAGTTGAGCAATCAGTTCTACCTGATCTTGCAGATCAAACCTCGCCGTTGAAATAGAATTTGTATTGCCGAATCCGATCAGATTGGGCATGATGACCCTGTAATCAGCGGCAAATGCGGGGAGTTGTTTGTACCACTGGAATTTGGCGGACGCACCAAATCCATGCAATAAAAGGAGCACGTCTTTACTTTTTTCGTTGTCCCAATATTCAATTTTGAAATCGCCGGCGACTAATGTCTTTAAAGACATGCAGGATTTGAGTATTTGTTTGCTGATGTAGCCTTCCGCAATTTTATAAAAATCGAATAGCGCCATAGCTTTTGTGAAATTCTGATTTTGAAGCAGCGCTGATAAGTTGATTTCTAATTCATCGAAAAATTCATCTCACCCTGCTTCATCAACCTGTAGTGATAAGCCAGTCTTGCCATGAGGTTGCTAAAAGTTTGCATGGCAGTTTGCGTATCTTCTGTGATGACTTCTTTTTTTAAACGCAATACAAGCAGGCCGTACAAAGCTGTCAAACAAGTTTCCACATCATTGGTGTGTTTTCCATCTGATTTATCCAGATACTCTTTGATATGCGGTTGTGCGGTTCTGTATAAATCAATGTAGATTTTATCCTTCAACACATTAGCCAACGTATTGTGCAGATAATTCAATTCGAAAATAAGTTCGTGCACTTCTGCAATATGCCCCCGTTGTTCAACCCGTTCACTCTTCATTTTTCGTATAAGATCCTTAAACCATTTTTTTTCGACAGTAAAAGCATCCTCATTGGGCGTATAGCTGCGGATAAAATCGTCCAGAGCTGCTGTATCGAAGTACACAGCGCGAAGAAGATCTTCCATTTGCCAGATGAAAATAAGATACTCGGCTACATTCTGATTTAATTTTTGCTCGGCTAAACTCATCATTTATTTCTTTCCCTCTAATTCTTCCTTGTATTCCTGGTTCAATCCTGCAATTACCTCGCTTGTGATGTCGTAGCCTTTATTGCCATAAAGCAAAAGATTGGTACCTTCCTGATAATTCATTACATAATCGATTCCACGAGCGGCGGCAAATTTTTTCAAAAAAACACCTACACGATCCTGTAATTCTTTTTGAAGGGCCGCTTCTTTTCTCTGAATTTCCAGACCTTCCTTTTCTTGGATTTGCTTTAACTCCTCTTGTAATTCGGCCAAACGTTGTTTGGTATTATTGGCCTCGATTTCCGACATTTCCGGATGCTCTTCAGCATACTTCATTGTTTTATTCCATTCTTCTTCCAGCGGTGCGGCTTGCCTTTTAACCGATTGGTCGGCATTCTTTAACTTCTGTTCCAGTGCAGCAGTTTTATCGACAATGAACTTGTATTTTTCGGTCAAAGAATCTCCATTGACAAAAGCCATTACCGTGGCACGCACACTGTCTGCATTTGCAAAGGCCGGAGCTTCTATTACTGGCATAGCCGGATCATCCGACACACTTTTTTTCGTTGTTTTATAAAAAAGAAATCCCACCGCAAGGGCAAGAACGAAACTAATGGTCAAAGAAATTTTTGCAATCATGATTTGATGTTGTTTTTTAATGCGTTGAATGAGGTACTAAAATCCTTGTGCATCGTGTTGAAACGATCAATGGTGTTGGAAATAAGTTCGTCTGTACAGAGTGCTTTGACTTCTTCTATTCCACTCACGCTATCCTGACCGATTTTAAAGGTTTGTTTGTATTGCCCTGCTTCCATCTCGATAATGTACTTCTCATTCCATGCCATGATGGAGATGCGAAGCTTCGGATGGGGTATTTGGGCAAGTATTCTCATTGGCGCTCTAAAGTATTTTTTTAGGGGGCAAAAATAGTAAGGTAATTGCCTTTCGAAGCCATTTTTTGACAACCTTCGCAGCCACAGTGTTTCAGCAACAAAAATATAGATGGAAAACCCCCGAAGTGGCAGCATTGGCCTGGATTATAGGCTCGCCACCCCTGCTCGTGGATTCATCCGGAAACCCAAACTTTCACCTTTTAACAGAAGATTGGTGTACTGAACAATACCATCTTCACGAACCCTGGCTGGTTGAACTGGATCAATATCCCAAGCCACTTCTCGACTTTCTGGACATTGAAAAACCATTGCTTCTGGGCAAACTTTTCGAGGCATTGGTGGCTTTCTGGATCATGGAAAGCGAGCATTTTACACTCATTGAGCGCAACATTCAGTTTTTTACGGGCAAAAGAACTTCAGGGGAAATGGATTTTCTATTGCGTTCTGAAGAGTCTGGCAATCTCATCCACCTTGAAGTGGCTTGCAAATACTATCTGGGTAGCCAAAACAGCGGCAAATGGCTCAATTGGATTGGCCCCAATGGCAAGGACAATCTTTTCTTAAAAATGGAGAAAACGAAAAGGCAGTTTTCTCCAGATTTATTGGCGAAAATGGTTGAGAAAAATTTCATTTTCGAAGGTCAGCTTGTAGAGAATCATTTCCTTCTCAAAGGATATTTCTTTCAACCTTTTCAGATCCTTGGAGGATTTGTAAAACCTTTTGCGGCCAATGCCCATTACCACGGAGGCTGGTATTTGAGGTTGAGTGAGCTGGGTCACTTTGCATCCGATTTAAAGCAATGGCTCATTCTGCCTAAGAAAAGCTGGATGGGGCCATTTTGTGCGGAGTATGAGAATTTCGAATTACTCAACGGCAATGAGATGATAGATGCCTGCATTTATATGATAAAAAAGACTGGAAAGGCACAACTCATCATTCAGGTCGAACAGGAAGGTGATTTGCTCATGGAAGTATCGAGGGGATTTGTGGTAAAGGACGATTGGCCTTTCGACAGAAGCAAATGAATTTTTATTGAGTCTGAGCTTTTCGCTCGTTGTCAATTTTTCTTAGAATTCTTACCACCAGCAAAGACAGTAGAGTAGAGGCAATGGCTACATAGCCAACCCATTCATAATGTTCAAGGGGACTTTTTTCATTCTCTTGCGAAACGATTGCCCCGGCGATTATAGCAGAACTTCCTGAAGCCAACGACATGATTGCTGAATTTAAACTCATGTATCCACCGCGATGTTCCGGCTTAACGAGCGAAGTTGCAATGGTATTTGCCGGAATCATTCTTCCTGAAATAAACACAAAGAACAAACCAGCTATAACCAGCACCACCCATAAACTCACCGGAGGTAAGTTGGTATTGATGTATACAGGAATGATGGACAACAATGCAAAGATGGAAAATATCCTGAAACGGCCCAACTTATCAACCCAACCACCAATAAATCTGCCCGATATAACTGTACAAGCTCCACCCACAAGATAGATCCACTTAATATCCTGTTGGCGAATACCCACATTATTGACCAGATAAGGAGTAAGGAATGAAACTACTGTAAACTGGCCTAAGATGAGCAAAAAAGTAAACATCAGCCCGTTGCGCTGTTCGCGTGTATTAAATGCCCTTGTGATGGTATCGAATGAATTTCTTTTCTGACCACCGGATAAATGTGCATTGATAGCCGGAACATACTTATACGCCATAAACCAAAAGGGCAAGGCCAAAAGACTCACGCCATAAAATGGAATATGCCAGTTGCCGTCGAAAGCATCGACCAATGTGAGTGCTATGGGAACGCCTATGATGGAGGCCAGAGAAAAAGCAATGGTAATAACGGCCATTGCCTTGCCTCTTCTTTCGAGGGGAATAACGTCGCCAATAATGGCCAATACGAGGCCTCCCATCAGTCCGCCGCTAATTCCGGTGAGCACCCTTGTTCCTACAAAAAGACAATAATTGAGTTCAAGATTGGAAGTGTTGGGTACAATTGCGCTCGACAAGGTACCCAGAATAAATCCGATATAGGCCACCAGCAAGGCCTTTCTCCTGTCGAGTTTGTCCAGATAAAAAACACCGGCAAATGACGAAAGGAAGGCAGCAATGCCATAAGAAGAAACGAGCCCTCCATATTGAGCCGGTGTAATAAGCAATGTTTTTTTGAGAATATCACCCATCGGCATCATAATCATAAAATCCACGATATTCGTGAATTGAATGGCTGCAAGACTTATGAGTAAAAGCCTTTCATTTTTTATATTCATATGTTTTTTGCGATCAAAAGGGTTTGGGTATTGATGAGGGTTTGGATTCTGAGCACTAGTGTGGAATAAAATTATAAAAATTGAATTACTTCTATCAGCCCAATGGTATTGCATCAGCCCCGCTTTGGGCAATACCTTATATATGCAAGCTTTTTTGGTTAATTTGTTCTGTCCGTCATTCGTTTATCTTGTTTTCTGCTTTCTTAGTTAAATAATATCCACCTGTTCTATTAGCTCCTTTAAATTCAATTATTCCAGCATCTTTTAATTGCTTTATATATCTTTCTAAACTTTTAGCAGGTATATCAATAAGCTTTTCAATATCTACCGTTCTAACTCCACCTTCTTTATATAGCACTAATAAAATCTTTGTTATCTTATCTTTTACATCTGCTGTTATTCCCTCAGTTATTCCCTCAGTTATTCCCTCAGCTTTAGCAATAATTCCTTTACTTATTCCCTCAGTTATTCCCTTAGTTGTTCCCTTACTCTTTCTATTATGTGCAATATCAGGAAAAGTAACAGTTGTTATATTTTCTTTTTGTTTCCAAACTGGTATCTTAAACTTATTCTCCTTACAATCTCTAATCATTCTTTGTGTTCCGGTTCCAAGCATTTCAATATACTTTCTATAAAAGCACATTTGAGCAACATCAGGATTACGTAGAATAGAACTATGTTCTATTTTTAAATCAGCAACAGTAATTCCATCAGGTAAAGCACCATAATTACTTATCTCTGTTCTATCAGCGTAAATAGATATTTGCAGAAAACCTTTAACGGAATTATAATCTCTATGCACAACAGCATTTAGAATACCTTCACGTAAAGCCAATACAGGATAGTTTGGCTTATCTGTTCTTAGAAGTCCTTTTACAGTTAGGTTTTTACCGTAAACAATATCAAGGTATTCAAATATTGAACTGATATTTTTAAAGACATTACCTTCAAACATTTTATCGCCAATAAATTGATTGCCTGATGCTTTAGAAGGATAAAGCGTAAGCCTGATTCTTGATTGAGGAATGAAACGTATTGGATTTTTACCAAACAACACCATACAAGCATTGGTGATATTGCCGTTTTGGAGTAATCCAACCTGAATCAAAAAATCCTCTACATCTTCAATTTTAGCTTCTTTCTTGTATTCTTCATACAGTTTAATAGTTTGTTTTATTTCTGCTGTATCTAGATCGGCTAATTCAGCACCTAACACGGGCATTCTTTCCCAGTGAAAATCTGCTTCTTTTCTTTGAGAAATAAGATTGATCAGCTTTTCGGGACTGGTAGTTTTTGTTGTCTGACCTATTCTATTATAAATAACTCCTTTGAATTGATAAGGCTTTTTAGCTCCTTCCCATACACTTATTAAAATAACTTCCTTTTTTTTGTAAGTAATTACCTGTACCGAAATAGGTGCTGTAGGTTTTATTAAATCTACTAAAGCATCTTGTATAGTCGCAGACCGTTGTTGTGCATGTTCAACTCCAAAGACATTTTTATTGTCGTCTATGCCTATCACCAAATCACCACCGTGAGTATTGATAAATGAGGTAATAGATTTTGCAATGGCATCAATGTTCGGTTGTGCCTTAAACTCCAAACGAACACCTTCTTTCCGTTGCAACAGATTTTCTATAATAAAACTATTTTCCATCGTTGCTATTTGTTTGGTTCATTACTTCATTGATAAAATCTTTGTCTGTAAATTGGGCATTGATATACACCATCATTTCATTTAGGCGATAAAACTCCTGTGCCCAGTTACCATTTCTTAAGGCCAAATCCTTAACGTGGTTCTTAATTACATATTCATACACATCAATACAGCGTTTATCAAAAAGTTTGTTGTCTGCTATTACAATCTCATCACCACTTTTCAATTTCATTTTCTTAAAAAGGTTACGAGCAAACACAACATCACGGTGAACCAAAAACCAATAAGGCTTTTTCAATTCAATCGCTTTCTTTATTTCTTCAAAGGTGATGTTCTTATCTCCAATGTTGCCAGTTCCATAATAAGGGCGAATAATTCCCAAAAACAAATCACATTCCTCAACAGCTTTCAAACAGTTATCCAGGTTTGACAAGTGTGGGTTCACCTTAATGCTACCGAAATGGGAGTTAAGGACTTCATAGCCTAATGTGTTGAGTTGTGCAACAATTTGGGATAGTTGGTCTTCAAACCCATAAACGGTTGAACCAACCATTATTTTTACCTTTTTTTTTGTCTTACTCATTCTTAGATTGATCCCGTTTTCTGTTTGTCATTTGTTTGTATATTGGCCCGTTGCGCTTGCCTATATTGGTTTGTTTCCCCTCAGATTTAGTACAAAGGTAGTTTGTTGATTTGTTCGAGTGAGGCTGCTTTGTAAGGCTGTCTTTGGGGATACTCAGTGGGTTTTACATATTGCAATATGAGCGATAAAAGAGCATTGGAGATTCTTCTTGGTCTGCCCATACAACAGGTGAGATCAACAGGGAAAGCGCCAATGGTTGATTTGATTTCTTCGGCGGTCCGGCCGAAAACTATTCTTGTACATTTTGATCGAATGGCTGTTTCTACAAAATCGTATAGCATGCGCTGGTAGACCGCGAATTCCCTGTTTTCCTCATAATCAATTCCAATGGTGTGGGCTTCAAGTACATGATCGCAAATCATTGCAGTACTGAATCCAATTAACTTTCCATTCAGGCTGTAGGTGCGGATATGAAAATGATCGCCCATATTTTTTTTCAATTCCGAAATTGTCGAAAGATTAAATTTACCTAAACGGAAGTCGGCTTTCTCATAAACATTATTGTACAGTTCTTTAATTCTTTTGTCTTGCGCAATAAGTACGTCAATCTCAGGCTCCTCAACAGTTAAGGTGGCAGATTTGGACATAGCCGATTTGGCTTTTGTTCTGAATTTGGTATTCAGATCATCAAGGTAGTTTTCGAAGGTTTTCCATGATGGATTGACCGGCATGACCATATTGTGGTCTACCTGAAAACTTTGGTAACCCTTTTTAGTAAGTTTTTCCGCTAATTCGTTGGAATAAGGATAAAAATCCTTGATCAGCATGGCGCAAATTCTTTTTCCTCTGCGCTTTTCCAACTTACTGATTTTTCGCATGGCCACATGGATGAACTCAGCCCTCTTTTCTGCACTCACAGAATCCAGGAATTTGAAACCATGCTCACCAGTGGCGAATGCATTTCCGCAAATTAGGATATTGTGCACATGCCGGGATCTGAAGATTCTGACAGTTTGATTGAGAAATTTTAATATTTTGGAGCTATAAGCTTCATCGGAGGTTGTAAAGTGTGTGATTTGAAAGGCCATCACACCAATTAATCGATCTTCGGAGTATACCATTGCGAATCTCATATCAAGTCCCTCATCGTGCGATGCTTCCATGGACTTGAGGTATTCAGGACAGATAAACCGATGAGAGGCATTGATCATTGCCCTCCAGTGTGGTTCATTTAATTCATTGAAAGAGTTGTAAACTCTCACTTCGGCCTTATTGGATATGATAGCCATATCGGACTCCCTTTGAAGGGATTCTTGAGGCGTTGAAGCCAGTGTTTGAGTATCCATTGAATAGGGCAAATCTAAAACATTTCAATGTTTTTTTATCAAAATACATTATCGTATAAGACAGAACAAAATGACCTACCCGATTGCTTTCATCAAAAGATCAGGTTGATCCTCAATGTAATCTGGAATGTTCAGCAATTGTATTCGTTAACTGATGTAATTGCTTATAAAGTTCATTTTATTTGATCTTTGTCACCGAATTCTGATTCAATTTTGCGCCATGTTAAATATTCCCAATCACATTACTGTCATCTTCATACTCACAACCCTGGCCGGTTGGCTGATTTGTTTTATGGCAGTTTATCTTTCAAAGAATCCAAGAATAATAAGGCGCACCAACCTGGTGGCTCTCTTGCTTATTCCGTGGCTTATCTTCCAGAGCACATTGGCCCTCAATGGCTGGTACATGAACAGGGATATTATGCCACCACATTTGGTATTTCCAGTAATAGTTTCGACCACAGTGATTCTGATGCTTTTTTTTATTCCCAGATTGAAACAATTTATTCATGGAATTTCTTTGGGTACTTTGATGTGGGTACATGTGCTGCGTGTGCCAATAGAATATTGTCTTTACGAACTGGCTTTGCACAAACAGCTTCCATGGAGCATGACATTCAATGGGTATAATTTCGACATCATTTTTGGCCTTTCTGCGCCACTGATTATTTTTCTTTTTATGAAGAAGCAGCAACAGTTTCGCAAACTCATTATGATTTGGAATCTTGCAGGGTTGGTGTCCGTTTTTGCAGTTGTCATTAGAGGAATCGGCGCTGCACCTTCACCTGTTCAGTTATGGGATTTCAGTCAGCCCAATTATGCAGTAATGCATTTTCCCTTTATCTGGCTTCCGTCGTTCCTTGTGCCGCTGGTAATTTTCACCCATTTTCTGACTTTGAGCCACTTGAGAAAAGTTTCGTAAGAAACCGATTGAAGGGAAGGCTTTGAAATTTGACGCAGGCAATACACAATATCATCAACAAAGGCAAGGCAGGAATGCGGTATCTGATCATTGCACCCAGAATGGGAACACAATTCCCGAGAATGGAGGCAAGCACGAGTACAAAAGACAATACAGCAAGCCAGATATTTAATTGCTCTTTCGGGGGTTTCGAAAACCGAATAATTGTCCAGATTAATACAAGGCCATAGATAAGATTTTCAAATGCGAATATTACATAGGTCCAGTTTTTAGCTTCCCATGGAGCAGGCCGCAAGTAAGTAAGCACGAAAGCCTTTGGATAATTTCTGAAAAAGGATAACGCGCCGGTAACCGGAGGTATTTCTACGGTGCTGCCGGCATTGGTGAGTTGAGCGACATTGTAAAAATCGACTTGTTTTTTGTGCAATACATAAAGGAAATCGCCACCCCTGAAGAAGTAATGCGCGTGTTGGGCAACCATGAAGCACAACACATGTACAACCAGAAATTTGACAATCAAATATTGATTGCCGGTTATTTTGGATATAACTAAAAACAACATTGCAGGCAGTAAGGCAATCAGTACATATTCTTTGGAGTACATCAAAATGAACAGTGCACCAACGGCCATTGGATAATACCACCACAACCGCAAATTGTCCAATAGTTTTATTGTGGTCAGAAAAAGGACACCCAAAGCCAGAAACAACGGCCCTTCTTTGAGTAGTCCGGAACTCCAGAATACAACAGAAGGCAACAAAAAACAGGCAATGAAGAGGTATGCTTCGCGACCTTTGAGAAGGCCGGAAAATGCCTTGTAAAGAGCCGCCATACCGATCATAGCGAGAAACGACATCAGAATAGCATGGACATGATAGCTTCCGAATGAGATAAAGGAAATAACAACATTCAAACGGATAATAGTTGAGCAATCATTGGTCAGGCCATATCGGTAGCCGCTGGTCCATCCGACAAGTTTGTCGTACAACTCCACAAATGCCGGATCGTTGGTATCTCTGCCCAGCATAAACGACCAAAAGACCTCGCGATTTTCATCCCATTGTCTTCTGATGGTCATGGTGTCCTGAAAATACCTGAGGGCATCACTTTCAGTAGAATCGGGATAGTAATAGGAGTAGATTGCCCAAAGGCCAACGCCCGCTATTATTTTAATAATAAAGGCTCCAATAGTCCAGTTCCGTGAGATACCCGGAAGTCTAAAAAAAATCCATTTAGCAATAATTGCTACACACATCAAACCATAAAGAAGTGGAGCAATTATCTGGAGTATCATTTCATCTGAACGTTGTTCTTACTGAGCAAGGGTTTGATTTCAAAGAATAAAGTGACAAGAATCAGCAGTGCAAGTAGCAAAGAGCCAATAAACATTAATCTATTTCCTTTCGCATACACTTCGGGCTCGAAACTCCATTCAATTTTATGGTCACCAGCAGGCACCATTACACCGCGCAAAACATAATTGGCACAGAAGTAAGGAGTTTCATTTCCGTCAATTCTGCACACCCATCCTTTTGGATAATAAATTTCACTAAAAATGGCAGGAGCTTCTACATCCGAATGTGAAGAGTAAGTGAGTTTTTTGGTTCCATATACTTCGAGATTAATACTCGAATTTGAGGAAGCGAATGAGTTGCCTTTCAACATTTGGTTGAATCTGGTGTCTACCACCGCCGTTTTTTTAGGATCAATTTTACCTACAGCTAAAATCTCGGCATCTGCGTTAGGAACAATTTGTACTTCTTCTACGAACCACGCGTTACCTAAGGCATTGCTGTCTAAAATGGGTGGAGCCTCGGGATTGTATTTGATATAACGTGTATTCAGCATATTGAGCGCATTGCTTGCAGCCATTGCGGAGTCTATGGATGCTCTGTTGCGCGATTTAAAAGCCTCAGTGATTCCATTGAGTTCCTGGGAAATCTGAAATTCCCACAGATCTTGATATCTGCGCAATTTGGCAGGATTGTATCCACCAATACTTTTATGAAAAAACGAAATTTTCGAGTCTGAAAAGACGCCATTATTCAAAAGCAAGACCCTGTAATTTGAATTTAAATTTAAAGCGCCAAAATCCGATATCATCGTCAATGCTTTGTCGTCTTTGACTGATTTGTAAGAGTTGCTCTCCTTCATTGCTTTTTTGAGGTTAGCAGCTTTTGTATCGAAATCGGGGATTTTTTTTCTTTCAGTTTCAAGAATGGCATTGTCGCAAACATCTGCTTCATAAGGAATGTTTTGCGAGGCTTTCTTTTCGTAGTATACGTATTGGCCTTTGGATTTTTCGTTATTTAAATAGCGAATATCAACGAGCCATAGATCTGATACGATTAAGGCGCCAAAAACCACAACCGTTGCCCATAAAGGAGGTTTTTTGAATGCAAGCAATACTAAAATCAAAGTTACTCCAATCACGATTAGCAAGCTGCGTTGCCCATCATCCTTGTATACTTCCATACGCACATTTGTCAGTGCTTCTTTAAAGTCTTCTAACCTGCTAAGTTCTCCGCCGCTCTCTTTTTCAAGGGCTTCAAATTGTTCGGTTTCGTTTTTACTGAGGAATGATCCTGATACTTTAGGGGCCAGACAAACTACAAGCGCCAATAACAGAGTGCTACCTAAGCCGATAAGAAATACTTTTTTTGTTTGGGCCGTAAACTCAGATTTTATCAGTTGATTTATCAATAACAAAGCAGAAATCGGAGCCATTATTTGTACCAGAACAAGAATCATTTTGGTATCACGGAACTTGTTGTAATAAGGAAATTTATAAATGAAAAATTCATTGAGCCATGTCAATTCCTGCAGACACAATCCAAGGCTGAGTAATGTAATAATCAGGAATGGCCAGCGAATAGAGTCTTTTAACACAACAAAAGATAGTAGAAAAAGAAACATGATTGCTGCTCCCACATAAAACGGACCGGCGGTGTAACTCTGATCGCCCCAGTATTGATTTTGCCCTCCCAGATCTTCCCTCAGTTTAGCCGGGACGGTTTTCATGAGTTGCTTGTCCTTGCCCAATTGTCCGGATTTTCCACCTTTGGCATTTGGAATAAAAAGTGAGAGCTGCTCTCTTGGCGCATAATTGTACTCCAGAATATAATCAAGGTTCAAACCTTCTTTGACCTCACTTTCTGCGGGCTTACCATCTGGCTGAATGGTAAGTTCTTTTTTTCCACGGATGGTGTATTCCGCGTATTCTTTTGTCATGAGCACACTTGCACAGCTCACCATAAACCCAAGTAAGCCTGCTATGAGCAATGCAGAACTTACTTTAAGTAAATAAGTAAAGTCTTTTTTGATCAGCAGACCAATTCCCTCAGAAATGCCAACAGCAGCGCAGAGTAGAAACATATAATAGGTCATCTGTAAGTGACCCGCTTTGATATTTATTGCGACGAATGTGGCGAAAATTGTCGCACCCAAAAGCCATTTCCCCCTGAAGGCCAAAATAAGTCCGCCCAAAGCCGGAGCGATATAACTAAAAGAATCGACTTTAGAAACGTGTCCTGCTCCAAGGTAGAGTATATTAAAAGTACCAAGTCCGAAACAGACGGCACCTGTAATGGATAGCCAGGGATTTATTCGCAGGCACAGCGCCAGAATATAAAAGCCCAGCATACACTTGAATAATATAGCAATGTCTCTGGTCAATCCAAAAGTCATCACATCAGATAAGATATTCGCAATTGTGCGGGAGAATTGCATTTGAATCTGATAAGCGGGCATTCCAGAGAATAAGTTATCAGACCAAAGTGCTTCCTCAGAATTGGCCAATCGATAGTCGAGAACAGCTTTTCCCGAAGCATAACCATTTTCCTGATCAGGTTGTCTCAGATTGTATCCCTCTGTTAGTGGTTTGAAAAACAATGAGCTAAGCGTGGCAAAAATGATCAATGCCACCAAATGTGGAAGTGCTTTGATGAGAAAAGATTTCATCTGGTTACGAGCTAAATTATGATTATGGGGCGGAAGATAGGAATAAGGAACTGATCAATTGAAGGCTCGTTGCAATTGGGACATAACCCTGATTGTGCTTTGGAGATTTCATTACGATGCAGAATCGCTGCAAAATCAAGCTCTTCACCGATTTTCACTGTCCAATTTTGGGATTCAATTCATGCTTAGAAAATCTTGCGCGAACGATTGATTTTATTTGTGGGGTTGTATGACACGCCTATCCATGTTGAATAACTTCGGTTTAAATTGCCAATAATACCAATGTTCATTTCAATTTAGTAAATGCGGCATATGAAACTAAAACAGATACCAAATCGGTATAAATTGATTTATGACCACGGTAAATATGAAGGGCATCAGCCCACATAAACGTCAATCTGTTATTTCCACGAAGTCCACATAATCATCATTGTCTTTGCGGCTCTTGTTTTTGGTCTCCTTTTCAACCGTTACTTCGCCTTCTTTGCGATTCTGAGAGTGAAAGGCTTCATGCTGTCTTCTGGCCTGTTCGCGCATGGCCTCTTCTCCTTTGCGCAGCACATAAGGCATGGCCATTCTGGCAAGTAATCTTACCAAAAAAGAAAACAACAAAATATAAAACAGGATCCTGAAAACGCCCCCGATCGATGCTTCTGACATAATGGGCCAAAATTATAGCTAATCAGAAAACTTAACTCTTATTTTCAGCAACATTTAACGATTGTTTTCAGGCGATTATTTCCAATGTTACTTTCAAATCAGGCAACGATTATTCCAGAATCCATTCTTTAAAATCCTGCTGATTTCCCGAAATAATTTTAATAAAGTACTTCCCGGCAGGCAGGTAGTACTTTTCATTGTCGGCTTTTTTAATTCTTATTTTATCCTTCTCGTCTTTGGCGTTGTCATTTACCTTACGCTCTAATTCTTCGGCTACTTTCGCTGCAATGTCCAGATTCCATTTGCAAAAGCGAATACCTTTTTTTACGTTTGATTGATCCATTGTTGCTACCAGCATGGAATCTGCGGTATAAATTTCTATTTTTATTTCATCGTTATCTTGTCCTGTAAAATAGGGGATTTCAAAAACCGGTTCAGTAATGGTGAGCCATTTGCTCCAGCTATTGCCCCAGTTTGAGGAATAATGGACAATGGGTAAATCCAGGAGTTTAATAGGCTTGTCTTTGAACTTGCCAAATTGTTCTATTGCTTCCAGATCGCCAATCCAGATGCTTCTGCCATGTGTTCCAACGATCAGATCTTTTTCCCTTTCCTGAATTACCAGGTCATGTACAGGTACACCAGGGAAATCACTTCCACCGAGAACCTCCCAGGTTTTTCCCCGGTCGAGGGTTACGTAAAGGCCGTCATCCGTTCCTGTGTATAGAATATTTTCATCAGTGGGATCCTCACGAACCACGTTTACAGGAGATTGGGGTAGTGAGGTTGAAATACGCGTCCATGTCTTTCCATCGTCTTCCGTTACATAAATTAACGCCGACATATTGTCCCAGCGGTATCCGTTCAAAGCAACATATATCCTTTCTTTTTTGTGAGAGGAAAAGACAATCCGGCTCACCCAGAAATCCTGCGGCAATCGGCTGGAAATATTGGTCCAGTTCTGTCCGGCATCCTTAGAGAGGTGAACCAAACCATCGTCGCTGCCCACAGCCAGAATCCCGAATTGTACAGGAGATTCGGCAATACAGGTGAGCGTTCCGTATGGTACATCGCCCGTTTTACCACCTTTGGTAAGGTCTGCACTCAGTGTTTCAAAACTTTCTCCACGGTTCATTGAGCGATGAACTTTATTGGAACAGATATAGAAAATATCCTGATTGAATCTGGAGAGTAAAATTGGAGATTGCCAATTCCAGCGCAAAGGTCTTTCGCCTAACTCATGCATGGGATGAATGCTTAGTTCCTCACCTTTTCCTCTTTTCAATCTACTGTAATATCCAAATTGCGAACCTGTATAAATTGTCGAATTATCTCTGGTATCGACTTGTACCTGCATTCCATCACCACCAAATAAAAATTCGAATGGATATTTTCCCGATTGATACCAATCTCTGCCGGGGATATTATCAGAAGGCCCAACCCAAACTCCATTGTCCTGCAAACCGCCATAAATATTATAAGGAGTAGCTTGATCTACAGCCACGGCATAGAACTGGCCCACAGCAGGAGTATTGCAGTTAATGAATGTTTTTCCGTTGTCATAACTTATCTGGATGCCCCCGTCACTACCATTGATAATATACCCTGGCTTTTCCGGACTTATCCAAAGGGCGTGGTGATCTGCATGCACATTATCCGGATTGATCGATTTCCATTCTTTACCTCCATTACTGCTGGTAAGGAGCGGCACTCCGGCAATGTACAATCTTTGCGGGTCGATGGGCGAAACGCGGATTAATCCGAAATAATAACCGTAGCTATAGATTACATCGTCTAAATATCCGTCATGCATTTTTGTCCAATGCGGGTTCGAAAAGTCGTACAAATAGACCTCGGCGCCAATTACAGGAGTTTCGAAAAGATCGACATTGGCGTCCCAGAGATAATCATACAATGTTTGAGGAGTGATTTTATTGAGTTTTACATCGTTTAATACAGACGATGCACTATGTTTTTCTGGAAAGTTGTTTTCTTTTAAAAATCGGTTGAGTCGGTTTTCGTCTAAAGCAAGAAATTCTTCTTTGGTCATATTTTTAAAATCTTCACGCACAAGATCTTTCTTTTTGGTCTCGTCCTTTTTTTCTTCGGGTCTTCTGAACTGGTTGTCCAGAAAGGCATATAGATATTTTCCTTTATCTGAGTGATGTATTGCCAGGCCTATCCTTCCCACACCATCGCCACTGGGAAAGCCGGTGGGAGTCGCAGATATAATTTGCCATGTCTCTCCGCCATTCGTGCTCTGATAGATTCCTGAGTTCTTTCCGCTCTCAGAGAAATTCCAGGCTTTTCGCTCTCTTTGCCAGATAGCACAATATAATTCCCCAGTGTTTAAAGGATCCATAATCAAATCAATTGCCCCGGCATTTTCAGCAACAAAAAGTGTTTTTACCCAGGTTTTCCCACCGTCTGAGGTTTTGAATACTCCACGTTCACTATTGTTGCTATAGAGATGTCCCATTGCGGCCACGTAGATAATATTGGTGTTTTTAGGGTCGATCAAAACCCGACCAATGTGGTGGGTATCGGTTAGCCCGGATGCATACCACTTCCAGAATTCTTTTTCCTGTCCGTTTTCTTTCAACATCATCTTCACGCCACGAAACATACCCACCCCACTGTAGCTCGATCGTGAAGAATTGCTCTCGCCGGAACCCAACCAGATTTGTTCCTGATTGCTCCAGTCAACAGCAAAGTCGCCAATAGTAATTACCGCCTGATTGTCGAAGACGGGCTCAAATGTGGCCCCGTTGTTATGTGTTACCCATAAACCGCCGCTTGCGTAGGCCACAAAGAAGTGCGTGGGGTCTTTTGGATCGACTTCCAGATCTACCACCCGTCCGCTCATAATGGTTGGTCCGGGACATTTAAACTGGATGTCGCCCATGGCAGAGTTTTCTCTCATTTCTGCCCTGAGCCTGGCCGCTGCTATTCGATCTTCATAAGAAGTACATTGTGGTATATTGGAAGGTTTCTGTATGGTTTTTTTCTGTGCAAATCCGTTGTAGTGAATTGTGCAGGTAAGAAGCAGAGCAAAAAGAATCCTTGTCATATCGAAGATTTTGGCAAAGATGCATGGTCTGGGAAGACTTTCGTATTCATTTGATTCAAATTGAGTTCTTAAACTTGAGTTGTAGTTTATTCTTTGCGAGTGTATTGGAATAATTATCAAACCTCGAATGCTCATTTTTGATAATTGAGAGCCCGCTTGACACCAGTCTATGCATTAAGTTTGGCGGCTAATGGCAGCAAAAGCGAATTCTTCCACTTCAGGCATCAGGAAAACTGTCCTGAAAATTGTATTTCTTTATCTGGGGATAATTCTTTTCTCATGGTTATTTCTTAGGTGGTACACTGATCACGGAGAGTTTGTTGCGGTGCCTGACCTCAAAGGACAGTTGGTTTCAGAAGCCAGACAAGCATTAAACGATAGAGACCTTGGCTATGAGATAATTGATAGTATCTGGGATTCAGAAGCTGTTCCAGGTTCTATTGTGGAACAAAGTCCGGCCGCAGAGAGTCAGGTGAAAGAGGGGCGGATTATTTACCTCACTGTTTACCGCTCTTCACCTCCACTTGAAAAATTAGGTATAAATGAAGGCGAATTTGCCACAGTGGCAATGATCAAACTGAAGAACAAGGGAATTCGTTTTGACACCATTTTTGAGCCCAATAATAATTTTGTTGGAAGCGTAATCAAAATATTGCACAAAGGGCATCTTGCTAAGAGCGAAAGCCTTATACCAAGAGGCGACAAGGTTATTCTTTATCTTGGAATTGCTGAAAGGCGCAAGGTAATTGTTCCGGACTTCACGGGAATGACTTGCATAGAAGCCAAGATATTGCTCGACTCATTGAACCTGATGTGTAATCCAATATTCGATCTTCCCTCCGGAAGTATTCCGACTGCACAAGATTCTGCAAATTTTCGCGTTTGCTCGCAGGATCCGCTCCACGATTACTCCATTGGGGTATTGGCAGGCAGGATTGTAGATCTATATTTATTTAATGGACCTTGCCAAAGGGATTCAATACCTTGAACCTTAGCAAGTCAAACCTCAACTTTGGATGAACATGAAGCATTTGTTATTATTTATTGCGCTCATCATATCTGTGCGAAGCTATACACAACAAAGTGAGCTCTTTTCGATCTCTATAAATAAGGAGCAAGAGCAGCAATATGAGCGCGAGCGTAATTTTGAACCACGACACGACAGAGCAGGCGGAGGTTCTTTGATTATTCCATTTTTCGATGATTTTTCAAGATTTTCTCTCCCGACGAATGATCCGGAAGTTCCGGCAAGTTGGCAGATGTGGGACGATAACAATGTTTTTTTGAACTGCACTTTTGCCAAATCGGCACCGACTATAGGGGTGGCCACCTTTGATGGCCTGGCGCCCAATGGACATCCATATAATTTTTTGCAACCTGATTCTTACGGAAGCGCCGATACACTGACTTCACTTCCAATTGATCTCAGTGGGAAAACTTTTGCCGATAGCGTTTATTTGGTTTTTCAAATTCAGCAAGGCGGATGGGGCAACACTCCCAATACAGGAGATTCTCTGGTATTGGAGTTTTATACACCATTTGGAGCAGGCGAATGGCGCCAGCAATGGTCTATGGATGGTGGTGACGCGATGGATACTTTTACCAGAATTTTTGTGACAGTGCCTGAAGCGGATGCAGATCTTTTTTTTGTTGATGGCTTCAGATTCAGGTTTCGGAATTACGCTACATTGAGTGCCAACGCCGACCATTGGAATCTCGATTATGTTATACTGGATCAGAATATTCTTCCTTCGAATTTTGGATATGACGAAGTGGCAATGCAATATTGCCCGAACACTTTACTGAACTCACAATATACGGCTATGCCCTGGTCACATTTTTTAAGTGCCCCAGGTTCATTTATGGCTGACGGCATTGATTTTCCGCAGCGAAATTTAGGTCTTACACAAAATATTTCCACACGCTGGAAAGTATCACTTAATGGAACTGATATCTACAACAGTGCTCAACTGAACAATATTTCAAACAATGCGAATTCCGAATTTAATGCAAGTTTCGGAATGGATGGATTTGTATATAGTGATCCGGGCAATGATTCAAGCACTGTATTTGATATTTGTGCATTTTTTAACCCAACGGACGCGCATCTCCAGAATGACACAGTTTGTTTTGAGCAGCGCTTCTCTAATTATTATGCCTACGATGATGGCACAGCAGAAGCTGCTTATGGAATAAATACCGCAGGAGGAAATGTGGCGATGAAGTTTAAGGCCCATATTCAGGATTCTCTTATCGGGGCATACATATTCTGGATGCCGTTCCAAAATGATATAAGTGACAATACTTTTTTTCTTAAAGTATGGAATGAATCAGGTGGACAGCCGTCTGATGTGTTGATGGAGAATATTAACTTTAGTTTTCCTCACTATTATGACGGATTCAACAATTTCAAATATTACGCACTCGACAGCGCTATTGTTGTTCAGGATAATTTTTTCATTGGTTGGGTTCAGCAGAATGCGGAATACTACACCATTGGTGCTGATATGAATACAGGAGCCAATCCGACAAAATTGTACCGCAATTTTGGGGTAGGTTATTCCTGGGAACAAGAAACTGTAGCTGGCACAATAATGATTCGACCCGTATTCAAATCCGGATTCGACCAGTGGACGAACATCAATGAAAGTCCAAAACCGGATAGTTTTACGCTATATCCCAATCCGGCAAACGACCAATTGCAAATCAGCCTGAACGGCATTTCGGAGAATTATCTGGTTGAGATTTTTGATTTGACCGGCCGAACAATTTCTCAGGAAAGAATGCAGATCAATTCGATATTGAACTTAAATATTGCTGATTTACCTTCGTCATCTTATATAATAAAGCTGACCAATCAAAATACCGGACAGCAAATGCACCAGCGCTTTATCAGGCAGTAGGTCTATAAGCAAACAAAGCTTTCATAAATAGAAAGTATCCATAAAAATGAATGAAGATGATCCTGAAATTGCTGATATAGAAAGTGATGACGAGTTATTTGAACATCACCGAATATTAGTTGACAATGGGCAGAGCATGATCAGGATAGATAAGTTTCTGTTTGATCGCCTTGAAAAAACTTCCCGCACCAGAATCCAGAATGCCTGTGACGCCTCGTTTGTTAGGGTAAATGGCGTTTCTGTAAAAAGTAATTACAAGGTAAAACCATTGGACCTGATCACTATCGAGCTGCCCTATCCGATGCGCGAGTTGGAATTGCTTCCAGAAAACCTACCATTGGATATACTCTATGAAGATGATCAGATAATCGTACTGAATAAGCGGGCGGGGATGGTGGTTCATCCAGGTCATGGCAATTATACAGGCACGCTGGTGAATGCGCTTTTGTACCACCTTGAGCATTTGCCACCCGGGAAGCAGAACTCAGCTCATCGGCCCGGTTTAGTGCACAGATTGGACAAACTCACTACAGGTGTGATGGTAATAGCAAAGACGGATAATGCCTTGGCACATTTGTCGAAACAATTCTCCGATCGAACAAGCCAAAGGAGGTATGTGGCCCTTGTTTGGGGGGATATTACTGAAGATGGCACTGTTACCGGCAACACTGGCCGCAGCCTTCAGGACAGGAAGGTATTTACTGTTTTTCCGGATGGGTCGCATGGTAAGCATGCGGTTACACATTACCGGGTTCTAGAAAGATTCGGTTACATTACACTGGTTGAGTGCAAATTAGAAACCGGTCGTACCCATCAGATCAGGGTACATATGAAACACATTGGTCATACCCTTTTTGGCGATATAGAATATGGTGGCAATAAGACGTTAAAGGGCACCACTTTCGCCAAGTACAAGCAATTTGTGGACAATTGCTTTACTATCCTTCCGCGGCAGGCTTTGCATGCAAAATCATTGGGTTTTACCCACCCCGGCACTGGGGTACGGATGAGTTTTGACAGTGAAATCCCCTCTGACATGCAAGAGATAATGACAAGGTGGAGGAAATACATAGGGGCCGGGTCAGCGACTGAGGATTAGTCTAATTCTGATTTTATAATATTGTGATTATTGGATTCCAAAATCGAGAAAAAATTGAGACGTCATTTTTTTAATAAACCGAGGCACAGTCAATTAATCCTTACAAATAGTAAATATTTGCACAAAGTTGGTGACTTATTGCGAGAAATGGAGTCTGCATAGGCTGACAGGAAATTTTGATCTTCAGATTTTGGAATTTAAAAATGGATATATTCGCCGCCTAACCAGTGTGCGCTAACACTATGACCTACCTAACTAACTACTTGCGCACGCATAGAGTTCCGGCAGATGAAACTGTGGAACTACAGTTCTTTCGTTTGAGCAATCCTGAGGATCGCTCCCGAATGGAGCAGCTATGCGCAGAACATCCTGATTTGAGGGTGTATGATGAGATATACTCGCAGCTATCAGATTTAGTCAAACTTGAAAATCCTAAAGAATCATTTAGTGATAGTGGTATTTCTGACTTGGTTGATTTCAAATTAAACGGCCTTAGTTTGTTAGAGTGTGGTGTATGGATCTATTATTCATGGAAGCGCGCACTATTACACACT
This sequence comes from Flavobacteriales bacterium, assembly GCA_031378885.1. Taxonomy (GTDB): domain Bacteria; phylum Bacteroidota; class Bacteroidia; order Flavobacteriales_D; family Sanyastnellaceae; genus JANNEQ01. Next base: position 7,877 of record JANNEQ010000198.1, on the reverse strand, counting down.
CTTGATAAGGACGATTTTATTCGTGTAAGAACTATTCGAAATGCGTTTAAAATTGATTTTAAGGAACAAGCTATATTATCAAATAAAAAAATTGGAATTGTTGGGTTGTCCGTTGGACAATCGGTTGCTATTGCGATGGCTATGGAGAGAATTGGGGGAGCTTTTGCAATAGCCGACTTTGACCATTTGGAATTAAGTAACCTCAATAGAATTAGGACTCCATGTTTAAATTTAGGGCTGAAAAAAACCGTGGTTGTGGCTCGGGAAATTTTGGAAATTGATCCGTTTATTCAGATTTCTTGCTTTAATAATGGTCTAAATCAAGACAATACAGAAGATTTTTCCGACTCTTTTGGAGGGCTGGATTTAATTGTTGAAGAGTGCGATTCACTTGATATTAAGTTTTTCATAAGAGATATTGCTCGAACCAAAGGTATCCCTGTTTTAATGAGCACAAGTGATAAGTCAATGTTAGATATTGAAAGATTCGATTACGATAGGAACTATCCTTTCTTCCATGGCTTGACACCTGATGTTGACTTAGAGAAATTAAAGAAACTAAAGACATCTAAGGAAAAACTTCCATTTTTATTACCTATCATCGGCAGTGACACACTTTCTAAGAGATTAAAAGCATCTGCGCTTGAACTTGGAAAGTCTATTACTACATGGCCACAACTCGCGACGGATGTAATACTAGATGGGGCCGTTTGCGGTCATGTTGCTCGCAGGGTTCTACTTGGTGAAAACGTTCAGTCTGGTCGACATTGGATAGATCTTAATGCTCTCATTCCAACTGAAAAAAAGGCGGAGTCGAACGATCTGGAATTTATATGTGAAGGTAAACTTGATATAGAACAAGCTGCAAGCCAAATCCCTCAAAATACGATAAACCGTGTTGAATTAAGGAAGGAAGAGATAGAGTTCATTGTAGAATATGCAATTTTAGCTCCTTCACCAGGAAATCAACAAAAATGGAAGTGGATTTATTCGGCTGGATTCCTTTATTGTTATGTAGATAAGTCCACATCTTTTTCATTAAGCGATAATCTTGACTGGGGATCATTGCTTGCGTTGGGATGTTCAACAGAAAATGTTGTTTTGGCTGCTGGTTACCTAGGTTATTCATGCACTATTCACCACAATCAAAATTTAGAATACTATTTACCAGTTCTGAGTATTAAGTTCGAAATTGATAAATCAATCAAAAAGGATAAATTATTTGGGTTAATTAAAAGTAGAAGAGTGTATAGAGGAATAGAACCAGAGTTAAAGATAATACCACCCGAATTAAAATTAATTCATTATGAATTGTTCAGTGATGAGCTCATTCGATCTTCAATTATTACTGATCGGATTTTAATTGATGAAATTTCCCAATTAGTTGCAGAAAGTGAAAAACTGAGGTTTTTGAATAAGCTCGGTCATTATGAGTTGTTTAATCATGAAGTAAGATGGACAGAAGAAGAAATCAATGAAAAGAAAACAGGGCTCAATATCACACACTTTAACTTTGACGCGCTGGATATAGCTGGATTAAGGCTTATTTCGGATAATTCAGCTCGAGAGGTTCTGGTGAGTATTGAAGGTGGTGATGCACTGAAAGACCTATCCTTGAATTACTTTAAAACTGCGGATGCTTTAATGATTGTTATTATTCCTGAGTTTAATTCTCAAAACATTATTGAATCTGGAAAGCTGATTCAGGAGTTTTGGTTGAATTGTGAGGCTCATAATGTGGGTATGCATCCAATGACAGCACTCCAGGCATTATCGACCTTTACTTTAGACAATGAGAATCAAATTTTAAGTAATGAGGAAGTTTCCAAAATTGTTTCAATAAAAAATAGGTTTAATGGACTGATGAAAATTAAACCTTCTGAAGTTTCCATTTTTCTTGCGAGAATAAAAACAATTGAATCTCAGAGATTTGCCGTGCCAAGACTTGGAGTTGATGATAAACTTAAGATAATTTGAGAGTTATATTAAAAGCTTATCATGCCATTAATTCTAATGAGCTCTGTGCGACTTATCGAAAAGGACACAGTGCAATTTTAGAGCAGTTTGGCATAAGTAATGTTACCACCAATAATATCAAGTGGAAGGATGACCCTTTCGTTTATTTTATTTTGTGTTTCGAAGCCGATAATCCCGATCCAATTGCAGGTGTCCGAATTCATATCTATAATGGTAAAAAATATCCACCTCTTTGTGATGCAATTGGCGCCATGGATGATAAAGTATACGATGAGTTTAACAAAAATGACGGGAAAGTTAGAGGCGAACTCTGTGGTTTGTGGGCCCACACTAAAGTTTTGGGTTTGGGGTTTGGTAGATTGATGACCCATTTTGGTGTTTTATATGCCAAAAGTCTCGGTTTGGACGAATTATTCTGTATTACGGCCCAGTTTAACATTAATATGGTTCATGATCTTGGATTTAGTGAAATTACATCAATTGGCCTTGACGGATTCTTTTCATATCCTAACGATAGTTATAGTGCTAATGTGCTTGTAATAAGGCTTTTAGGTAGTTATTCTAATTTCTCTGGGATATCTTGTTTGGAATCAATTGTATCCGATCTAGGGCCAAATGAAAGAGTGTATTATAATATGACTAAAGGGGTATACTCTGTGGAGTATAACTTTTTGAATAATTATTTAGTATACAAGGACAAAATTCAATAATGAACTCTAGAATAGTTGTTTTACTCTTCTTGACCTTAATGTACCGCTTATGTGGATCCAGTCAAACTGTTAATATAGACAGCTACCTTCCTCTTTCAAATCTTGGGCATTCAGTTCAATATATTGAACTAAGTGATGAAAGGATTGGCATAGATTCAATAGATAAGATTCTAGATTGGTCGAAATGTGAGGAGAAAGTTCCAACATTTGGATTAAGTACAAAAGCCATTTGGTTGAAACTTGATGTGAAGAATAATTCCGAGAACCGAGCCTTTATTATGGAGGTTGATTATAGCAGTTTGGATTTGGTGGAATTATATTCTTTAGAAAATGGCTCTTGGAATTTTAGGTCAATTACATGCGAAACACCAATTGAAAAAAGGCTAGTTAAAAATCAGTCGTATTGTTTCCCTATTCAAATTGAGCCAAGCAATATTCAAAGATATTATTTGAAAGTTAAGAATGGAGATACTATCCATATTCCATTGAAGATTGCTCTTGAAGAACAGATGCTTGAAGCCCATAATACACGTGACATTTGGTTCTCAATATTTACTGGAATAATGCTGGCGATGCTTATGGCTAATGTGTTTATATTCTTTATAACAAAAGAAAGGAGTTATATATATTATGTAATTTACATTGGAATAGTTTATCTCACTCAGTCGAATTTTCAAGGTTACACTGTTCGTTGGTTTGTCTCATTCTTTCCCGCATTAGAACAACTTCTTGTTTTTATTTTAAGTGCATTAGTAGGTATTTCTGCGATGCTTTTTATGATAGTTTTTTTGAATGTTAAAAACGTAAAATCGAAGGTTATAACTTTCATAGGAATTTATCTATTAGCCATTATTCTGGCTTTTTCTGAGTTACAGCAGATTGCATTTTTAATAATAGAAATCAATGCGGGTATTTTAGCCTCTTGGATGCTATATACAGCTTATATAAGAATGAAACATAAGAATGCTGAAGCCAAGAATTTCATTATTGCTTGGGTTGTTTTTCTTATTGGGGTTATGATTTTTGTGTTGAAGGACTTTGGTATTCTTCCATTTAATACCTACACACATAGTATGATTACCGTTGGTTCTGCGCTGGAAGCAGTGCTGCTGTCATTTGCTTTGGCCGACCGCATCAACCAACTCAAACGCGAAAAAGAAGCCGCGCAGGTTAGAGAAATCGAAGCCATGAGATACAATGAAGATATTATCAGAAATCAGAATATATTGTTGGAGAATAAAGTACAGGAACGCACCATTGAATTGGAAACTGCCAATTTTGACCTGCAAACTTCATATAACGATCTGAGAATGACCCAAAAGCAACTACTTGAATCAGAAAAACTGGCTTCTTTAGGTCAGATGACCGCCGGTATTGCACATGAACTCAATAATCCGATCAACTTCGTGTCTTCCAATGTGGGGCCGCTAAGAAGAGACGTGGAGGATATTGTGAATTTACTTTTGGAATATCACAATCTGGGGCTTCAGGCAACTCCGGAGCAATTGGATAGACTGAGATTACAATACAAGCAAAAAGACATTGATTTCACTCGTCAGGAAATTAGTCAGCTTTTACATGGCATAGAGGAGGGCTCGAAAAGAACTTCAGACATTGTTAAGGGCCTCAGAATCTTCGCTCGTGCAGATAAGGATACCATTGTTAATGCGAATATCAATGATTGCCTTAATTCTACCTTGGTTGTGATGAAAAGTGCGTACAAAGGTGAAGTGAATCTGAGCCGTGAAGTGGATATGCAAATGCCAATGGTAGATTGCTATCCGGGTAAACTTAATCAGGTTCTTGTGAACCTGATTAACAATGCAGTACATGCAACCGATTTGCCGGGAAGGGCACCCCAGGAAAGAATTGTAATTGTGAAATCATACTTTGATGATAACAACATCCATATTTCAGTTAAGGATAACGGCTGCGGCATTCCACCCGAAGTGAAAGCGCATATGTTTGAGCCATTCTATACTACAAAAGCCGTTGGAGAAGGCACCGGCCTTGGGTTGGCCATCGTAATGGGAATCATTGAGGAACATGACGGAAAAATTGAAGTATTTACAGAAAAGGACAAAGGAACCGAGTTTATTATACATTTGCCACGACACCGCAGCAATACAACCTTAACAGCGGCCTGAACAGCACATGTCAGATAAAGTAAAATTAGTCTATCTAGACGATGAGGAACAAAACCTGTTTTCCTTTCAGGCTTTGTTTAGAAGAGACTTTGATGTCTTTACTACAACATCTGCTCATGATGCCGCCAACTATCTAACCAATAATCGCGATGTCCAGATAGTCTTTTCTGATCAAAAAATGCCCGAGGTTAGTGGAGTTGAGTTTTTTGAGCTTATCAAAGAAGATTTCCCGGAACCTGTTAGAATTCTGCTTACCGGATATGCTGATATTGAAGCAGTAATTGACGCCATCAATCGGGGCCAGGTTTACCGGTATGTTACTAAGCCCTGGGATGTAAATGACCTCAAGATCTGTATAGATAACTCACTTGAAAAGTATCGGCGCGACAAAGAACTCAAAGAAAAAAACTCCGCTCTGGAAAAGGCCAATAGTGAATTAGAAAAGTTTGTTTATAGTGCTTCTCACGACTTACGCGCTCCCATTGTTACCATTAAAGGGGTAATAAACCTTGCCAAAATGGAAGACCTCGAGGAAAAGTCGAAGTCTTATCTGGAAATGATTGAAAAAAGCACCAATCGATTAAATGATTTTGTGACCAATATCGTGCATTATTATCAGAATATGAAGAGCGACGAAATTCGAGAAGAAGTCGATCTTCAAAGTATGATAAATGAGCTCATCGCCAAATTTAAAGATTACGCCGATGCTTTTGGCATAGATGTCCAGTGTAATGTGGTTCAAAGCCATAAATTCAAAACCGATGCAAATCGATTAATTATGGTTTTGAATAATTTGCTTTCAAATGCGATCAAGTTTTCAGATAGCAACAAACCGAAACCCGCAATTGAAATCAACGTAGTACAGAACATGGAACGCGCGGTAATCAAAATAATTGATAATGGACAGGGGATTGAAGAATCAGCAATTTCCCATATCTTTGACATGTTTCCAAAATCGGCGGATAAAAATATTGGTGCCGGTGTTGGTCTGTTTATAGCCAGTGAAGCGCTGAAGAAACTCAAAGGTAAAATTAATGTGGAAAGTAAATCGGGCGTAGGAACTAAATTTATTGTGGAAGTCCCCAACCTTGTATGAAGGAACTATCTGAAGTATACATACATCTCGTCGACGACAATGATATTGATATTGCCGTTAATACTAAACTATTGCAACTTTCCAAGATTTCAGAGCACATATATTCCTACAACGGAGCAGTCAGATTCTTAAAAGAAGTAAATAGCGGAGCCAATCAGTTCGAGGGACATCTAAATGTAGTTTTACTGGATATTATGATGCCGGTTATTAATGGCTTCGATTGTTTAGACCAACTTCAAATCATGCCGGAGGAAACCAGGAGTAAGTTCAAAATATTTATGCTCGCAAGTACCATTGATCGCAATGATATACGAAGGGCAGAAAGTTACCCGATGGTGGAGAAAATCCTGGAAAAACCGTTGGACGTGTATTTGTTCAAGAAATTTCTTGAAGAAACATTGGGTTACTAGCCTTATGTTCTTACTAATTGCTCTTGCTCAATTCGTAGGCCGCATGGGTATTTTCATTTTAGTTTTAGAAGTTTTACAATGGCCAATCCAATTAAGAATCATATAGAAGCTCCACAACCACAGAAGTTTGTGTTTGGAAGGTTGTCTGTTGGTTATATTACCGTTGGAAATGGCAGCGAAATTGTGTTGGCTTTCCATGGCTTTGGCCGCGCTGCAGAAGATATGATTTGTTTTGTCAGGAAGTTGAAGCCCCATCAAAAGTTAGTTTCAATCGGATTATTCTCTCATTCTTATAGCGAATTATTTACAGATGATATAATAAAGCAACCGCTGGAACCTCAGGAGTGGAAAGAATTTATATTGAAATTTATTGAAATATTTGGCCAGACCAATTTTCACCTTGTAGGATATAGCATGGGTGGCAGGGTAGCACTGATGACCGCGCAATTGCTCCCGGAAAATATTCTTTCAATGTCCGTTTATGCCACTGATGGATTAAAGATTAATCCTCTTTATCGCTTTGCCTCAGGTAACAGAGTGGGACTTTCTATTTCGAAATACTTAAAACAAAACCCGGGCCCGCTATTTATAACTGCTGATTTCCTGAAGACCATTCGATTATTACCGGCTAAACTGCATCGGTTTGTGTATGTTCACATGGACACCATTGAAAAGCGCGAGCGTGTTTTTTCAGCTTGGTTGATTTATAAAAAAATGTTTCCCGATTTAAAATTATTGGCATCAATAATAAACAAAGAAGAATTTAAATTCAAGATGGTTTTTGGCAAATACGACAGCATAATTCCATCGCGATTAGGGCAAAAATTCTCCGCGATTATCGGCAGTGATAAGCATTTTGTTGAAATTAATAGTGGACACCGGATATTAAGTGAAGGGGCAATAGAACTGGCAGAGTTCTGACAGGCCTGTGCTTAAATCGAAGTCGAACTCCGTTTAACACTTACTTATCAACGGTAGTTAATCTTGTTAGCCTATTTTTTTTGTAAATAAACGGTGTCAATTTTTGATTTTAGCAGCTCGTCAATTTTCTGATTTCTGATTTCTTCACGGATTATGCTCTTTACTTTTGTTTCGTCCGTGTCAGTTTGTTTTATATTTTCAGAATTTGAAAGATAGTTTTGAAGTAAAGAAAGGATTAAAACAAAAGAGACTATACCAATTAATACCCTGTCTACCTTGATTTTTGCAAGCAACGAATTGTATTGGTTTAAATCCAACTGTTGTATCTGTTGTTGTGCGAAAGAGTTTTGATCTTGAATGCTTGACGTAACAGTATATCCTTCATTCCTATTGTTTAAAGCGTTTGAAAAAAGCCTTTGAATATCTTCTGCAAAATAGTCTATTGTTTCTCTTATTGAACCATAATTTAATACTGTGTACATTCCGATGAAAGTGTACCACCCATTCCGGTGAAAGTGTACCACCCAATTTAGATATAAGTTGATACAGTTTTGCTAAGTTATGAAAGGCTGTTTTATTTTTTCAATGTTTTTTTTCGGAGTGATTGTCCTTGGAG
>JANNEQ010000173.1:0-63361 GCA_031378885.1 Flavobacteriales bacterium | reverse complement strand
TTTATGAAATTCATTCTCTTTTAAAAATACGCTGTAATTAGAGTGGAAGGCTATATATTTGCAACCCAATTCCGGTTATAAACCGGAGAAGTTCGGGAAGTAGCGCAGGCCGGTAGCGCACCTGGTTTGGGACCAGGGGGTCGCAGGTTCGAATCCTGTCTTCCCGACAAGCACTAATTCAAAAAAGTGCAAATGACCGCAAATCAATGATTTGCGGTTTTTCTTTTCCCCAAATCATTCAAATAAATACAAAGCAATTCATCGTTCTGGTGAGTTCACGGGTGAGTTCAATTTCACCATAACTGCCTGCTAATTTTGAATTTGTGTATTGCATCAATCACTTATTCAGAGTTTTCGGGTGAGTGATTTCCAGCATACAATAGTACTGAGGAGCAAGATTTTTTAATTAAAAACTGTGTGTTATGGAAAGTACTAACAGCTTCGGTGTGCGTTTCATCATTCGACACTCCACAAGCAAATTATCAGGTGCATTAATCTATGCAAGAATTACTGTCAACAAAAAGAGAATTGAAATCTCTTTAAACAAAACTATTGAACCTTCCCTATGGGATGCAAGGAATCAAATTGCGAAAGGAAGTAAAGAACTGGTCAACAGGATTAATCCTTTACTTGACGAAGCAAGGTTAAAGCTAATTGACTGTTACCGGCAACTAAAAGAACAGAAGGCTTTAATTAACCCCGATGCTATTAAGCGGCTTTATGTCGGTGACAATGAAGGGCAATCCACCCTCATGTCCCTTATTCGTTATCATGAAACTAGTTCCAGGATATTGCTGTCGAAAGGAACGATGAAAAATTATGGTGCAACGGAAAAGTATATTCAAAAGTTTCTTCAATACAAATACAGGGTGGATGATATACGGTTGATTAACCTAAATTATCAATTCATTACACAGTTTGAACTTTTCTTGAGAACTACCACGCCTCTTGATAAAAGTAATCCGCTTGGAAATAATGGAGTAATGAAGCATATGGAGCGGCTACGGAAAATTGTAACGCAGGGCTTCAAACTGGAATGGATTCCTAAAGATCCTTTTATACTCTACAAACTAAAATTTCAAAAGACTGAAAAGGATTTTCTGATTGAGGAAGAGATTGCTGCACTTGAAACAACCGCCCTGCCAAATGAGAGGTTGAATAAAGCCAGGGATATTTTCCTGTTCTCTTGTTATACAGGATTAGCATATATAGACATGGCGAAACTCGGTACTGAGAATATCATGATGGGTATTGATAAGGAATACTGGTTACGTACTTCACGGCAGAAAACAGAAATAAAAGTAAGTGTCCCTTTACTCCCTCAGGCACTTGCATTGCTTGACAAGTATAAGGATGATCCTTTACTTATTGAGAAAGGGAGAGTGTTGCCATATATTTCTAATCAAAAAGTCAACGATTATTTGAAAGAGATTGCAACGCATTGTAAAATTGAAAAGTACATGACTTTTCATCTTGCCCGCCACACTTTCGCCACAACTATCACACTCAATAATGGTATCCCGCTTGAGACTGTCAGCAAGATGCTTGGACATACAAAGCTTTCCACTACTCAAATCTATGTGCATGTACTGGAAAGGAAAATTAGCGATGATATGAAAGCCTTGCGTACCAAGTTCAAGCAAATGCCAGCATCAAAATTAATGGCAGTATAAAACAATTTACTTTCTTTAAATATCAATAAAATGAAACCAACAAAATCATATCTGCAATTTGTAAATGAGCTTAAGCAAACAATAATACAGAGCCGTTACCAGGCTGCGAGGCTTGCAAACCGGGAACAGATTCTTCTGTATTTTAAGGCAGGTAAAGCACTTTCAGAAAAAATTTCAAAAGAAAAGTGGGGCAATAATGTTTTAGAGAATATTTCAGAAGACCTCCAGAAACAAATGCCGGGTTTGAAAGGATTTTCAGCCAGAAATCACCGCAAAATGCGTCAATTCTTTGAGGCTTACGAAAATTCCGTAGTTTGGCAATCAGCGACGGCCACATTGCAACGAATTGAAAATCAAAACAATGGAATTTGGCCGTTGGCAACGGCCAAATTAGATGGCTTTTTTGGAATTAGCTTCACTCATCACATTTTGATTCTGAATAAATGCGTTGAACGGGACGAGAGATCTTTTTATATGACGAAGGCATCAAATGAATTTTGGTCCGTTTCTGTATTAGAGCATAATATTGACAGTCGCTTATTTGAAAAGCAAGGGATGCTGCCAAACAACTTTGCAAAAGCTCTGCCATCAGAATTAAATGTTTCGGCAGTTCAGCTTTTCAATGATGAATACCTGATGGATTATATGAACCTGGGAGATACTGTTGATGAAAGAGAAGTTGAAAATAAGATTGTTGCCAACATAAGAGATTTCATACTTAGAATGGGAAAAGGATTTTCTTTTATTGGCAATCAGTTTCGGGTTGAACTGGATGGCGATGAATTTTTTATTGACCTTTTATTTTTCAATCGCCATTTACAATGCTTAGTAGCCTTTGAATTAAAGAAAGGTAAATTTAAACCTGAATACGCAGGACAATTGAATTTCTATTTGAATGTATTGGATGATAAAATTAAACTGGCACATGAAAATAGTAGTATTGGAATTGTTTTGTGTAAAGAGAAGAATAATACGGTTGTGGAATTCTCTGTCAAGAGCATTGAAAAGGGAATGGGAGTTGCAACTTTCAAAACTACAAAAGAGCCGCCGAAGGGAGTGAAAGATGTATTGCCAGATACTAATGAATTGAAGAAATTATTTTAAGAAAGATAATAAAGCAAAGAGTATACAAAGAATCAATTTCGACAAATCGTAACCTCTACAAGAATTTATCAAGAATTGAAACTCAATACCTTAAAAATAAACCATAAGACATTCCGAAATCCAACCTATTTTGTTTTGTAATGCGGTGTCAATAAAAACTATTGTAAGGTGCCTAATCCCTATGTTCTTTCATGATACAATTGAAAAAATAATTGAATTATTTATCAGGACCAAATGCAAAGTTGTAAAATGTGCGATTTTGACTCTTTCGTTATTTAAAGCAATACCATAACATTGCCGAATAAAAACTAAATTCCATGACTCAATATCTTCAAAAATGTTAGTTGTACTTTTTGGTACGTCTTGTGTCGGTAGAACAACTTTGATAAAGGGGTTAGTTAGAGATTATGGTTTCAATTTGGTCAATTGGTATACAACTAGGCCGGTTCGTAAAGAGGATCTCGGACGATTTAATGTTGAGATTGAAGAATTTCAAAGATTAGAAGCCGAAAAGTTTTTTATGCTGGCAAATAAGGCCCATAGATATTTTTACGGCATGCCTTACCACGAATTCATTATAGCAGTTAATAGCAATGATTATTATGTTGTCGATTTTAATATAAGGGACCTGAACCTGGTAGATTCATTTATTTGCGTCAAAATAATCGTACTCCCAGAAGATGAGAATCACCTTAAGACCCAAATTGCTACGGCAGAAAGACTGGAAAGAACAGTGGATATCTTAGCTGATTATAAAATAAACTTTAACCCTTCTAAAATACAAGAGTACAGACAACATAATTGCCTGGTATTTACAAACCGATTTGAGAAAACAATAGAAAATGTGCGACTAATCTATGAACTTATAATAAAGGGATACTAGATATTTAAGTATCAACTGCTGGTTTAATTTTTGGGGTATTTTTTAGTAAAATATCCGAAAATTTTTTTCAGGTCGAACTTAACTCCAAAAATACCTGGTTTTACTTCTGCTGAACCCCATATCATTGATAAAACCCCTTTTGTTCCAGTTTTTAGCTTGGCTAATAAACTTTTAATTCCTCCAACAGAACTTTTACAAACTTCATCTAACTCTGCTTTATGTCGTTCGAGAATCGGAATCAATTCAGTTTTGTTTTTGGTTTCAAACAAGCCTACAACGCAAATTTTATCACTTTCGAATACTGGGTAAACAGTAAACTGATTTTGTCCATACAGTGCTTTTAAGGTTGCGGCATAAAGGGAATCTGTTTTTGCGTAGGTAGCTTCTTTGAGATTTGCATCAATTGGGCCCTTTTCCTTGATTGCATGAATCATTAATAACTGCGCTTCCGGCAATTTAGTGTTAAGCAATTCTGCCACAAATGTGTTAACACTCTGCTTAAATTTATTTCGACTCCTGTTGAAAATATTAAAGGATTCTCTGGTTACGGACTCGTTTAATAACCGAAACCCAAAGCCCTCTGTGATCGAGCCAAACCATAAATTATTCAATAGTGTTTTTGAATGTATGACCGTTCCGGCAAATTCATACAACTGGTATCCCAATTTATTTTCTTCATTTTTCGCAAGATCAACCGTTTTTTCGAAAAACCATTTATAGCCTGTTTCAAAAATAACCGTAATAAGGCTTTGTAATTCTGGCGGTTTCAATCTCAGTTTTTTGGGGTACGTTATATTAAATGACTGATATTTTCCAAAACTTTCAGAAAGTGAAAAATCGAAATCTTCCAGTATATATTGCCTTGTATTTCCTCGTACACTGATTACGATCAGCAAACAATCTGAGTTTTTTACATCATCTGCCAATGATACTTCATAAAAATTTCCACTATCGTCTAGGAAAAAAATCTCATCCTCGGCAAGACGTAGAGACAAGAATTCTGATGAATACCTTCTTAGACATTCGGTGGTAAATTCTTTAAGATATAGTTCAAGTGTGTCTGAAATAGAAGAAATAGTTTCTAGCGAAAAATCCGAATAGTAGACAGGAAGATTTGTTAGCAGAACCCGCTTTTCATTCTCAATGATTGAAGAATTATTCATTGCTGAATATTTGATTTGTAGTTTTGATTACATCTCCTGGATCTTTGGACTTAAATATATTCCGTCCAACACAAATACCGCTAAACCCTAGGTTCCTTGCATTCTTTAACTCGTCAAAAAAGTTTTCATTTTTATCTCCCCCAGCTACTAAAAGAGGCGGAGAATGCTGAATAAACTGACGCAATTCATTGTTATTAATATCAAGATCAGTGGGGAATGTAGTTTTTATTAAATCAACGCCTATTTCAGAGCATTGTTTTACGTATCTGATAAAAAGAGAAGTGTCAAGTTTTTTATTCTGAGGCATGTTTAGCATACATAAGACAGGAATATTAAATTCACCTGCCCGTTCTATTTGTGAAATGCCGATTTCAAGTTGCCGTAAATAGTTTTGGTCTTCAAAATTCAGCTGAATAGCAATACATGTGGCATCGAATCGTATAGCATCCTCAATGGAGCCAATTAAAATTTTTTCAATGGTATTATTTTGTGAAGGAGCACCCATAGTCTGAAGAATGATCGGCTTTTTATTTGACGGCGAAATGGTTCGAAATGCTCCTTTATTTAATACAATTCCCGAAATATCCGCCTCATTTGCAAATTTGATCCATTCATTGTATGAATCAATTTCGCTGATTCTACCGACCGAAAGTTGATGGTCCAGTGCAAGAAGACAATAAGCATTTTGAGCGTTTTTTAAACGTTCAAGTCTTTGCTGCTTGCCATATTGTAAATTTAGCGTCATTTAAATTTGCGGTCATCTTGCACGAGTTCAATAAAAATTCTATCAGGATCGGTTATAAAAAAATATTTTACGCCAGTTCTCCCTTCTTTGATTTCAATATCTGTTGCTATTTTATTGTTTTCTATAAAAGTCTTTGCGTCGATAATTGAATCTACCTGAAGCGCAAAATGCCGTACTCCGATTTGCCTTAGATCGTGGGTCAAATCGTGTAGCACGGTTGTCGCTGTGTGATGGTGATAACAAAATAACTCTAGGAAAAAACTGTCAAGCAGTAAATGAACTATTGTTAAGTCCTTACTGTCTGACGACCATTCAAGAACTTTTCGAAAGCCTAACTTACTGTAAAAATCTACCGACCTGTTAATATCGGTGACAGAAATAGCCGTATGGTGGTATTTAAACACTTTCTATGTTGGTTTAAGGTGATTTATCTCATTGTGTGATATTGCTTATTCAAATTTCGTTACTTTCGGAACAATGATATTCTTAAAATTATATATCGGTTTGTTTTTAAAAGAGTATTATCGATTTGGTTTGTATCTATATTAATCCTTTTTGCTTACATTCTATTCATATACAATGTGTTAGGGCAAAAATAATATACTTTTGGTCGATTTTTTATAAATATAGCTATCAATTATAATCCTAAACTAGTAGGGGTTTCCCTGCAGCTCACTTTCTAATGTTCTCTAAACCAGGGGTGTTTAGAATTCGTTCAATTTCAAATTCAATTATCTCAGCAACTTCTTTTTTAATGACACGAAAATTCTCATTTACCATATGAGCGGTAACCTTTGTTATTGTCGGAAGTTCCTTATATGAATTTGTTTCGACTGCTAATTGTTCATGATTATTGATGATTTCGCAATGAAATGTCTTTAGCTTTATTTTATTTGTAGGGTCATCGGCCACCATTCCCACAAATTCGCCGGAGGAAAGCCCTGAAATCTTTGACTGGGGTATTGCAAAATCCAACTGGCTGGATTTACTCACGGATGTATCAGTGCGGTTAATGGATATACTTTCTTTGATCTGGTTAATCTTCCCAAACCTTTCTGATAAGAATTTTGAGGTTTCCCCGGTGACCTGTCCACTAATAATGTTACCGGTAATATTCATAATAACAGCAGATTGATCGGCCCCATAATCTTTCTTTAACTGACTAAAGTCCTGAATACCTAAACAAGTAGCTACTTTGTTGGACCGGGCAGTGGCAATCAGGCTGTCTATGTCATTAAAATAGATGGTTGGAAATTCATCAAAAATTAAACTGGACTTCAGCCGGTTCTTCTGGTTAACCAGTTTAATCAGCCTCGTAACGTATAGAGAAAGCACAGCTCCATAAATTTGTTGCTTTTGTGGATTATTTGCCAGGCAAATAATTTTCGGCGAATCCGGATTATTAATATCCAACGTAAAATCATTGGCTGATAAAACCCAATAGAGCTGCGGTGATGACAACCGGGCCATACCAATTTTTGCACTGGCAACCTGTCCTTCTAATTGCTCCATTGCATTATTCTGGTAGGCCGATATAAAAGGATTAATCAACACTTCTATTTCGGCCTCTGTTCTTAGTATTGAAAATAATTTCTCATAATCAATCTGCATCAACTCAATAACATGGGGCAGCGTACAATACTTCCCGCTTTTATACTTTTTCAGGAACCAGATTATGGCTGTTACAAAGTTGATTGGGGATTCCACAAAGAAATCACCCTGCTTGGTTATCCAATCCTTGTTCAATCCCATCATAATGGAACGGGAAGCCTCTGTCGCATCGGTTATATCAAACATAGTTGAATGATCCAACGGATTACAGCGATTGCTTTTGGAAAGATCATCAAAGTTGATAGAATAGAATGATGGAATCACCTTATAGCTTCGCTTATTTTTCAGCAGAACATTGTAGGCAATCTTTGTCAGGTCATCATATTTAAAATCATATACCAGCATGGTAAAGCCTTTTTTGATATGTTGTTTGATAATATGCTGAATGACGAAGTAAGATTTGCCTGAACCGGGTGAACCGCTAACGAGTAAGCCCCTGAAAGGGTTGATAATATTGATCCAGCTTTTACGAATTTTTCCTTTCAAGTTATACTGTGCCGGAAGATTAATCGAGTATTCATTTTCGAGTAACCGTTCTTCCTGCGGAAAGGTCTCATTCAGTTCATTGAAAATATCTTTGCCAAGATTTAGTTTAATGAACCGGCTTAATAAATTACCACCGGCAAGGATGAATAAAAATCCTACTGCCGTAACTGTCATATATATTACCCCAAGTGTTTCAAGATCAGTTTTGATGTTAAGTAAAAGTGTACTTGAAAGGAATAGTACCAGCCCGCTGATTAAGTAAATAGCAATTGACTGTTTACTGATCTTTTCCTCCTTCTTGCCACGGCTTCCTAATAAGGAAATGGCTAATAGAGCCAGTGACATTAGTTTGCTGGTAAAGATGGAATTAAACAATCCGGTGTGGCTGATATTAACCAGGAAACGATCACTGATTTCAGCGGTTAATCCCCATAGCTTAAATACTCCATAGCAATAGTAATAAAAATGCAATAACAGTATAACGATGCTGCCAAGTCTTGTAAAGTCCAGTATCTTTCTTAGACCCATTTCATTTTCACCTGTACCTGCGGACATAACATTTTATTTAAAGGTTTATAAGTTGTGATTCCGTTTTCTCTTTTTCTTTTTTATTAATTCGAAAGGGAGTTTATTGAGCATCTTTTCATTGGCTGTAAGTTGCTGCAAGAGGTCTTCTTTATTTTGGTTGTGGGATACTTCTTTTTCAGTTTGTATTGCATTGCCTTTTGGCTGCCGGGAGATTGTAGTAATTTCTTTGGCTGCCTTTTCCAGTACCGACGATTCGCCCTGTACATTAAGCTTTTGCTGAATGCCCGCAATGCTGTACTGTTTTCCCAAATCACTTCCATTGAATACGGATTTGCACCTGTAATCAATGAACGTAATTCCATACACCAATCCATTCTTATTTTGCCGTAATACTGCCTGAATTTTCTCTTTTAATAAAGCATCTGCCAGGTCTTTTAACGAACCAGGTGATTTTGACAAGACCCAATCCACAGAAGTCTTTAATTTCTGTTTGTCCGGTTGTCGTTTGATTTCATTTTCTGCAAATCTCTTCTCCAGGTTCTTTAAAGTAGGCTGACTATAAATCAGGCTTGCCTTAATAGGTACGCCAATCTTATTTCCTGCTGCATCAAGTAACTTAAACAACAAACCATTTGCTTTAAAGATTCTACCAGTTTCAATACCCCTGTCTGCTACTACATTGTATTGTTTCAGGATTGCGTTTAGTTCTGCCAGTGATGTGTATTTAAAATGAGGGATCACCGCATCTAAAACATTGGTGATAGACCGTTTTGTTTCTGTTTTTCCATATTGAGCTTTCTGGACATTGGCTGGGGTTATTTCACTAACTACTTGACTTTTTTTGCTTTGTGCTTTTATCAACCTATAATCCTGCTCGATTTCTTTTCTTGCTTTCTCGGATTGATTTCTGCCGATGTTATAGGTATCTATTCTTTTTCCATCAGATTGTATTGTCGTAGTGACAATATGAATATGCGGATGGCCAGCATCGTTGTGCTTGTAAACCAGATATGGTTGTTTACCAAACCCTATCTTCTCCATATAGGTTTGGGCAATGGAAGCAAGGACTTCCTTTGAATGTTTTTCGGAAGGATCAAAATTTAAAGAAATATGAAGCGTATTAGTTTTCTTCGTCCGTTCATTCAGGGAAATCAAATCCTGTAACCGTTCCAGTTTATGATGAAATTTCATCTGCTCCGGGTTGAGTGTATAGTTACCTGCATGAATACATTCGGCCTGTCCCTTCTGTACTTTTTTCTCGTTATAATTAAGGGCTTTGCTCAAACTATGCGGGCTTGTTATTTTGACAACCATAGCCGGTAGATTTGATCCATCCGTTCCCTGATCTGTTCTGTTTTCTTCAGGAAATTTTCCCGGAATTCCTCGTCATTCTTCAGCCAGGTTTTCACTTCCGGAATCCGTTCCATAGTGTGTAATCTTTTGACCGATTGATTGAAATTATTGCCTATGGCATTTAGCTCATTTTTGAGGAGAATCATTTCCTCTAAAAAATCATCTGCTGACTGGTTGCGGATTTTTATGGCTACTGGTTTATGCAGTAAAACTTTCCGGGCATACTCGCTTAATTTCCGACAGGTTGTTTTTGAAAAATGCCCGTGTATTGTATCGTACTCTTTGGGTTTTACCCGGAACGAAATCCATGATTTCGTTTTTGTCTCTTGTCCTTCCATCACTTTTCATTTTCACTTTAAACAAACTGTTGCTATACTCCCGCCGACTACGGAGGCATGGGGAGCAAGATGCAATTGTGCAACAATTGAACATCTTGCCGGTTGCAGACCTGGCAACCTCCGGCTTTTATAAAGTTAGATTGTACTGGTTTCATAGAGAAGACCTCATCAAATTCTGTACAGGTGTTGACTTGTTTTATGAAATAGCTTTGAAGAGTCAATTATTTATTAATCTAAAATGTGAAGTATGAGCAGTGCAGGAACAAATTTGAAGAAGGAAAAATCAACTATTTTCTCTATGGTATTAAGCAGTCCAGGAATGTCGGAAAATTGCAAAATCGTTTTGCAAATGTCCAGGCAAAATGTACTGCTGTTAAGCAGGCTTATTGAAGCTGGTATCTTAACTGCTAAAGGAAATTTTGAGGACGAAATTTTAAGCAGTTTGCCGGAAGAATCTGCCGGAGAATTTAAAATTATCCATGAAGAAATTCTTAAGAAATCCGGGCTTACCGATTTCTACGAAAAATTAAAATTGCTTTAAAAAAACGGCCTGTCGCAGACAGGCCGTTTTAATTTTTGTGAATAAAAAGAGGTTTATAACAACCCCTCTTTTGCGAATGAAAAAAAATCCTCTGCCGTTATGATAACATGGTCAAGTACTTTAATATTCAGAAACTGTGCAGCCCCTATAATTTTTCTTGTAACCTCCTCATCGTGCCTGCTTGGTTTAAGATTTCCCGAAGGATGGTTATGTGCCAGAATCATACTACTTGCATTAGCTTTTACTGCTGCTGCCAGTATAATACCGGGGTCAACGATTGTACCAGCAATACCACCAAGTGATGCCAGGAAAACCCCTAATACCCGGTTTGCACGGTTTAGTAAAAGCACCTTAAATTCTTCCACCATTTCAATTTTTTCGGGATTCCAAACCTGTCGTAACAATGTAAAGGAGTCTTCGATTTTTAAAATTCTTGGACGTTGTGAAGGCTTCACTTTTGTTTTGTACACCAGTTCCAATTCTGCCACCTGATACCATTGCGGGTTGTTGATTTCCTTTTCCATAATAATTTGTTTTAAGTGTTCAAAAATTTATTATGGAACATCTCCCGGTTTTGGGCGATAAAGTCCAAGATGGCAACGGAATAAATGATGGCTTTGCGGGTGGGTTTTGTGTTTATGCCGGAAGCTCTTGGACGCTTCAGAAGACCAAAACCGATCTTCGTGCAATTATGAATTAGAAATGATAATACGTTTTATGGTGTCTGGCCGTCAAATACAAAAGCGAAACAACAATTACTATCTATCTAAAACAATACACCAACGAGCCGACCCCTGAAGGTCGGCTCGTTTCCGGGCTTTATATTGCTTAATTCACCATGTCCAATTGTCCTTTAAAAAATTCCTCACAAAGATTAAAGGCTTTCTGTGTCCTGGCTTGTGCAGTTCCACCATATAACATAGATTTTAATTTGGCTTCATCGTCTTTATAATTCCTGACATTCTGAAAATATCCTGTCACGGCATTATAAGCCCCAAACAAATTTCCCCTTGTTGTTTCCTGCTGCTGTGTCGGGCTGGTCATTGCATACTCAAAAACGGAGTTGCACATATTATTAAAGCAGGTAGATAATTCATCCCATTTCCCGGTAGTAATATTTTCCAGCACTTCTTTATTCGGCACCATTGCCAATTGAATTAACCGGTGCAATTCCGGGTCTGTCACTTTTACTTTTGTCCAATTATTAAAAATGGTTTCCAGTTGGCCGGATAACTGGTTAGAAATTCCCATTACTTTATGGGCTTGTTCCAACCTTTCTTTAGCATTTGCGGTATGCCTGATTTTAATACTGTTGGAGAAATTCCGAAGGGCTGCGTTCAACGTATTATTACAAACAATACGAACCGGAGTAAAGGCAGCGGTAATACTTCCGTATCCATCATGTGAAGTAGTTAAAAATAAATACTGCTCAATTAAATCTTCCCGGCCTACTTTGATATAACCCGGTAATTTGGCAGTAATAAAAATCCGTTCTCCCTTGCCCAATGCCCCGGCGGTTTCGTACTGGATACCATCACCACCCACGATAGAATCAAAGAATGAAAAAGCGTCTATGTTCTGAACAATCTCATAATCCTTGCCAACTACTCCCAAAACATTACCTGTATCCTGCCGGATAGTTGCAAAGTGTGTTTTGATTTTCTGTGTAAAATCCATTGCCTGACCGTCAGCATTAAAGGAGGTTGTATAAATGTCCTCTTTGATTACAGAAAAATCAAGCCCTGCAAATTTTAATGCCTCTGCACTTGTCGGATAATCCTGTACAATCTGGCCTAAGCCGTGCCATGCTTTTTCTTTGACTGAAAAAAAACTGTGTTGTCCTGTTTGTTCGTTTAAATGAATATTATGTGCCATAATTTATTACCCAGCTTTAATTTGTATGCCGCAGGCGGTACTGCTGCGGTTTGGTTTATTAATACTTACAATTAATTTGAAAAAATGAAAGTCCATCCCGTGGAAACGGGACGGACACATCAACACAAAAACTAAAAGGGCAAATCATCAACAGGTTCGGTAAGTCCTGCTGCTGGTTGCAATGAACCTTCTTTATTAACTACTGTGTTACTTTTTCCGGTTGAGTGGATTTTGATGGTGTCTGCATGAACATTAATTGATGCCCTTGCCTCTCCTTTAAGGTCAATCCATGCGTTGGGAGTTACCCTGCCAACAATTTCAACCAATGCACCTTTTGTCAACCGGGCTGCAATGGCTGTACTAATCCAATAACTGCAATTGTAATAAGTCGTGGTTTGTACCCCCTCGCCACCTTTGGGTTTGTAGTAATGATTCTCCGCTACCGAAAAATTAACTACCTGTTTGTCTTCTTTCAGTTTTTTCACAACTGCATCGCTTGTGATTCTTCCAATGATTAACATAAATGTTTGTTTTAAATGATAAAAAAAAAAATTGTTTTGTAAAAGAAAAAGGGAAAAAAGAAAGTCTTCCTCCCGGTGCCTGCTCCCTCATCGCCAAAAAGCAACGGAATAAATGAAGGGGCTGTGAGATGGGCTTGTGTTTATGCCGGAATTTTTTGGCGTGCCTTATGGAGTCGTAACAATAACAGGCACGATCTTGACTTTCGCATTGCTCCCTATTCGTTACAAAACAGTACTACCGGAATCTGGATAAGATGCCCAATGAACAAAGTGATGAACGGAGCGTCGCAAGGGACGATGCTATGGAATACTAATGCTGGGAAACAAAAGGAAAATGTTATACAGAATTTGAAATATGTTTTTCTGTACCGAACATGACAAATCCGACACTATTGTTTTTCGGAACCGTTGTAAAGAAGGATGGTGTGCTACTGTCAAAACGATTATTCAGTTCTGCGAATTTAATTTTAAAGGCAGATTTTTGTTTCAACCTGCAACACTCGTTAAATTGCTGCACCTGGTCAAGCGTCAATTTGATTTCATCATCGAAGATTACTTTATATTCCCAGTCGTAATTCTTCAACTTAATATAGTTTTCCGCAACCTCTTTCCGCAAAGCAAGATTATCCAAATCCGAAAAAACACGGGGCTTAACCTCCACCCAAAATGCCTTCTTCGTTTGCTTATGGCGAATCAAAAAATCCGGCGTATAGCTACCATAGTTCCGGCGCAGATAATTTACCGGCTTCCTTGTCGTCCTGTCATAATAAATCGTAATGCGGGAGCGAAGAAATTCATACTCGTCCTGAATGGACAACGCAAATTTTACTTCGAGCAGGGAATCGAAGGAGCAGCCCCAATGAATAATTTTATATGATTTCCGATACATGAATTTTACGCTTTGCGGTGTCTTTTGAGCAGTCATAACAATGATTTTTGTTTAAGTGAAGATTAACGATCAAGATTCATGAGGCTGTGGGCTTTGATCTGGGTGATATAGCGGATATGGCCTGACTTGTCGGGAAAGGTTCTATATTCTATTGACCCATCTACCATTATTTTGCTTCCCTTTACAAAACTCCGCTCGGCATATTCAGCCGTGCTGTCCCAGGCTACTATATCATGCCATACGGTATGGTCTATTTTTTCACCTCCCGGCGTTTTATGGGAGTAATGGGTTGCGATGCGGATACCTACTCTTTTACTACCTGTTTCAAGCTTTGTTGCAGACAAGTCTTTGCCTACATACCCGATTAATAAAACACGATTAGCATTCATACTTGTTCGTTTTCGTGAATAAATTGTTTGGCAAGGCGAAAGTAGTATGAGTGGAAAACGATATTGGCGTTTCAATCGTTTCATTGAGAATCATTCTGTTTCAAAACGTTTTGAAACGGCAATTTGTGTATCTTAGAATTATGGCAAAAGCTCCTCCTAAAGTTGCTTGTCTCAATCTTGGTTGCGGTAAGATATTTTCCGGCAATGAGAATAAGAAGTTTTGCAGCATTGCTTGTAAGAATGAATACCATAATGCCAAAAGAAAAACCGAAACCAAGGATATAGGCACAATCGTCACAATCCTTAAAACCAATCGCCGAATTCTCGAAGAATTATTAGATGGCAGATCTGTAAAAAGTGTGTCGGAACAACGATTACTGGATAGCGGTTTTGTATTCAGATACCATACTCATATTCGAGTTAACAAGGGAGATGGGAAGGAATATAAATTCTGTTTTGATTTCGGCTTCCAGACAAAATCTAGCGGGTGGTACCAAATTGTGAAAGGCTTCAAAGAAAGTGATAATTGATTCAAGAGCAAATTATGAGTGAGAAATCGGGCATTTTTATTTTTACAAGGGATCGACCCGATAAACTTCAACAAGTTTTTCAGTCGATCAGAGATGTAGGTCATAGCATAGTCATAATTGATGATTCGGTGAAGGAAGTGAGCAGGGCTGCAAACCGTAAAATAATTAAGGATACTAAAAATACTTACGTTGGTGAGCCGGAGTTTTTAGAATTTATTAAGCATCATAATATTGATTTAGATGAGTATTCGTTTTTATTAAGACACTTAGGTAATGATGATTGGAATTTGGGATATGCAAGAAATTTCGCATTGGTTTTTGGAAAGGCATCGGGTTTCCAGAATGTTTTATTCATGGATGATGATATTATAGTTCCCGACTTATTGCTGATTGATGAATTATTCAGTTTATTAAATACCTATCGATTTACCGGAGCTCACATTGAAGGTTTAGTTGATGATTCTGTATTAGGGCATGTTGCCACGGGTCTGGATATTTTCAATGAGAGAATGTTGTCTGGTGGGTTTATGGCATTTAGCCCCAATAACATAGCACACTATTTTTTAAATAATTATAATGAAGATTGGATATGGCTTTTTCTGCAGAACAAAGAGAAAAATTATTTTCAGACCGGTGAGGTTATACAGGCATTAAGCGATCCGCTTGATAATTACGCAAGTAAAATAATGCTCCAGGAGTTTGGTGAAATTGCACTAGACGGTGTATTAGATTGTTATGAAAAGAACCCTGATGAGAGTCTTTGTACTATTCTTTTTTGGGAAAGGATGTTAAAGGAAAGAAAGGAATATCTGGAAATGCTATATGAGAAAATAAAACTTAAAAGTGAAAACAATTATCTTGAAATAATTGATCATGTAATAAAGAACCTGAATAACTTCAATGCAGCAATGTTTAAAAATCTATTTGTAAAATATTTTTCCAATCTGGGATGTTTTAAAAGACTTTTTAAGTCTTTGCAATAAAGATTTGATCTTATTTTCTCCACTTTGTTTTTTATAAAGAGCAATAATTGATTTCATTGTAACATAGTTTTCAATCTCTTCATTGGGAATTGTTACGCCATAGCTTGTTTCTAATTCTCCTATAATTGCGACATGGAGCAAACTGTCCCAATTTAGTGTTTCACCCATAGCCGAGTTTTCATTTAGCTCATTCACATCAATTTCAAGAACCTTGGCAACTAAATCAAAAGGAGAAGTCAATATTTTATTCATGGCAATAGTTTAATCAATGAATCATAATCAACTTTTTGATTTTGGCTCCTTGGAATTTCTTTAGTAGTATAGAAAGCATTGGGGATCTTGTATGCTTCAATTTTATTTTTAAGAAACTCTCTTAACTGCGGTTCATTCAGTTTTTCTTCGCTTTCAATAAAAGAATAAAGAGAATCTTTTTTTACAACGGTTACGCTGGTCTTATTTAAGAACTCATTAATCCTGAAATCAATTTCATCCAATTCTATCCTGAACCCTTTAATCTTAACTTGTCGGTCTTTACGGCCAGCGAAATAAAGGTTGCCATTGCTCTCGCTAACCAAATCTCCGGTCTCGAAACCGTTAACATTCGTGCCTTCTATTTGTATCTGCTTGAATTTGGTGTCCGTTATACTTGCCAAATATCCCTTGCCTATATAATCACCGTAAATTATTATTTCTTTTTCAACATGGTCCTCAACTTTATTCAGTAGAAGGTTCCAACCAGGAATGGCTTTTCCAATACTCATGGTGAATTCGCAAAAGTTAAGATAATCGGCGAAATTCAATTCTTGCCAGGTGCAAAACAACGTGCCTTCGGTCGGGCCATAAGTGTTGAATATTGTTAGATTATTGTTTTTCTTAAACAGAAATTCAACCTGATGCTTTCGTAGAGGTTCACCGCAGAAGGTCATCAAACGCAAAGAAGAAAAATCATAAACTTTTGATTTTTCATTTATCATCATGAATTCAACTGCACTTGGAATGGAATGCCAGATAGTTATCTTGTCTTTTTCAATGATACCGGCAGGCCTGTTTTTTTTGGCAGGAATATCATTCATTGCGAACAATGTTGCACCCGAACAGAGACAGGTAAAAATATCAACTATGCTCAGGTCGAAACTTAAAAATGAAAACTGCCCCCAAATATCACCCTCGCCGGCAGCATAGGTTGGTATGGACCATTCTAAAAATTTATTCAGGGCTTTGCGACAGATCATTACGCCTTTTGGAACCCCGGTCGATCCTGAAGTGTAAATGACATAGATAATACTTTCGCTGTCATAGTTTGTTTCAATAGAAGTGAAATTCCGATTTTGAAGCAGCGCATCAATCGTAATCGCAGTTACAGAATTAAACTCTGAAACGTTGGCCTGAGTTTCTACTACAATGAAATCAGGTTTGAACTCATTGATGATTTGCATCTTTCTTTCAACCGGCGCATCAGGATTTAACGGGCAGTAGGTGCCCCCTATATTCAGAATGGCTATAATAAGGGCATACGCTTCAACGCCCTGTTTCAGATCAACCACAACTTTGGGGTTTTGACCCGCTGCAGCAAGCTGGTGGGAAATAGCAGTAACACTACTAAAAAAATCAGCATAATTGATTTTTCTTTCTCCGTCAATTACCGCAATTCTATGAGGAATATTTTTGGCATTGTCTTTTATAAGTTCAATAAAATCTCTCACTGTTTTTTTACAATTGGTATTATATATTTATCATCAATAGTTGGGCAGGATACTCTTTGCTGTGAAACCTCTACTGGAAAAAAGCATTCGAACGCAGCTTGCTTGATATTGGGAAGGTTTAATTTTCCCATTACTTTCCTGATATTTCCCTGTGCTGCCGGATGATCTGAAAAAGCCATTGCAGCTCCGAGCACGCCAAATGTATGTATGCCGTTTACAAGAATTACGGATGTTGCCGGATTAAAGGGATTAGGAAAACGTGCAAAGTATCCGTAATCGAGATTTATCTGTTTTCCCTTTTTGGTTGCCTTGAAATGTGTTGATTTATATATTAATTTTTCGCAGTCATTTGAGTAACAAATTTTCAATTTCATTTTCTCCATCATGATTTTGCAAATATGATTTGCATCGCCTGTTGTTTCCCCAGGACCACCAATGAGAACTAAATTGCCTTCAAGATTATGCGAATAATTATCTGCGGCAAATAGGGCGACATTAACGTTTCGGTATGTTCTATTTAAAAAGGTTACAATCTCCAGAAGTGAATCCTTGTCCCCGAGATTTTCAAGAAACATATAATTAGCAGAATCCGGTGATGAGAATTCCGCTCTTTTGGTCGGCTCGCTTGAAGTAATTATATGAATGTTTGGAACATCCTTTGCGAACCATATCTTGCTTATATAGATGTTTGAAAGGGAGTCATGATGAAGCAATCTTCTAAATTGATCAGCAACATTTTCAAGACATTTTTTTATCAACTCATCCCCATCCTTGTAGTCAATTACTAAGCGGTTTTTTATATCGCCAGGGATAGGAAATTTATTCAACGATTTTTTCCCTTTAATTATAAGCATTGGTATATTGAGTCCGTATAACAGACCACATTCATAAAATATATTTGCCTTATTTTCAGTAATGTCGACAATTGCAAAGTGGCTATTTCTTATGTTAGTTTCAATTTGTTGTGGTAACGATTCATAAAAATCATTAAAGTCAAACACAATTTTGATTTCAAAATCTTGGTGCTCTTTTTTTACAATATTCCCTGCTTTGGTAATAAGACTTTTTATATTAGACCTAAATTGTTTTAAATTATATGTACTATTCTTCGGCACAAAGGGATGTGAAACGAAAATATTGATGGAGCGGTAACTTTTATTCATGACATCTGGATTTAATAAAGCCTCTAAGTTCTATTAATGGTTTCCTTTTCCCATCGATCAATGCGATTCCTTCACCCACATCAGTTTTTACAATTTCGCCGGCACCGATATAAGCACAGGGTCCGATTTTTCTACCGCCAATTATCAAGGCATTTACACCAACTACACTTCCTTTGTAAATGACCGGACTGGGTTCTACTGTTTTATCCCAGTCCAATCTTGCGTTCCTGTGACTATGTGCGATTTCACCTAAATAAGTAACCTTGTCTTCAATGATAGTTCTGTCTGCTACATGACCACCAATTATGCAATCTGCCCCAATCACGGCTTCATCATAAATATGTTTTCCATAAAGAAGCTTTGTGTTCTTTCCGATTTTGACATCTATACCTATCTTACAATAATGGTCAATATCAACGTTCTCGGCCAAAGTTGCTCCAAAATGGATCACACAAAATGCCCCTATTGTAACATTATCAGCAATCACAATTTCACCTTCTGCTGGGTCTCCATAGCCGATACAGGAGTTATGACCAATTTTTACGTTCTTTCCAATTTTTACATTTGGATGAACATATATACCCATACCCATTTCGGCAAATGTTTTTACAGACATTTTTCAATGATGTTTAATGCCTCTTTATAAATATCCTGATGTATTTCCTTGGTTTGCGGGAAGTCCAAATCTTCATCATCTTCAACACCAAAACCATGACCAACCCCTTTAATAATTTTAAGTACTGATTGTTTAGACATGTATTTTTTCGTGGAAGCTAATGGGACATCTTCATCTTCATCTCCATGAAATATCACAATCTTATCGCCTAATTTCTCAATAGCCTTGATCCCATTGATATATTTTAACTCATTGATCAGACCCCTGCCAAAATGTATATCTGAAGATTTGACAAACTCTTTTCTTGATAACTGCTTCTGTGCTTTTCCTGATAAGAAACCATCTTGCACCAGCCCGTTACGCTCCAGTACATCGTTTTCATAATTAATAACGGGTGCATTAAGAATGATTTTTTTTATTTCGTTTCTGAAATTGAAATCGGCCCAGTAAGCCGCTAAACCACCGCCGAAACTTGTCCCGACTATAAAGAAGGATTTCAAATCTTTACTGACGTTATTTTTTAAGGCAACAAAAGCAGCTTCAATATCATTGACAATTCCCGATAATGTCAGTTTATTCAAAGCAGTTCCTTCCTTTTCGTGATATCTTAAATCAAAGCGAAGCGAAGAAATTCCGTTTTCACCCAGGAATTTTGCATAGTCTGAATGAAATCCAAGTTCATCCCGTGATGAGGTAATTCCATGTACAAAAACTAGTGCTCCTTTTTCCTTTTCTGCAGTTACTAATGTTCCTTCCAATTTATATCCATCATAAGATTGGAATTTTATTTTTCTTTCTTTCATAATACAGTTATTAAAAATGGTTTTGATTTTGGTGCACTTTGATAAAGGTGGTTTATATCCGGGATAATCAATGCTTGGTGTCTTTTATTTTAGATGGGTCATTGCCGGGAGCAACCGTATCACTATCCCGGATAGGCCCACCGTTGGGTTTATGAATCTTTACTTCACCTCCACCATTTTTGGCCGAAAACTGTTTAGCAATTTTCTCCGCTTCCTTTTGCGTGTCCGCAATTGCAGACGCTTTTTTTGCCCCTTCTTTCTGTACATTCCAGCCCTCCTGGCCTTTTTTATTAGTTACATGATAATTTGCCATAGTTGTATTTTTAAATTTTTGGAATTACTGCTATTACCACACCTTGTATCTGAAAATCCTGAGTGAGAATAATTGGTTGATGCTTTATGTTCGCTGACCTGGGGAGAAGTGTAATATACCCTCCCTTTTTTTGAAACTCTTTCACTGTTGCTTCATCTTCAACAAGCGCAACAACTTTCTGCCCGTTTTCTGCTATGTTTTGTTGCCTGACCAGCATTAAATCTCCATCATCAATACCTGCCATATCCATCGAATCACCCCTTGCCTTTAATAAGAAATACTTTGATCCCGGTTTTGCAATTGCCACTGAAACCGGAAGATGAGCTTCGATATTCTGGTCAGCAAGGATTGGCATTCCGCATGAAACCGTTCCGACCAAAGGCACCAATACAGTACGGGCAATATTTCCAGCTTCTAAATCTTTTATTAACCTATACCCACCATCTGATTTTCGTTCTAAAAAGCCACTGTTCTCAAGCTCTTCCATAAGAATAACCGCTGATCTTGGGGACTTGTAATCCATTGAATTCATCAGGTCCCGCACAGAAGGAATTTTTCCAAAATGCATCAACGAATTCCTGATATGCCGGAGTGCCTCTTTTGCTTTCAAACTTAGGGTCTCTTCACTCATATACGAAGTGTATTATACTGTATTAAATCAAAATTAGAGCTTATTTTTGATATGATTAAAAATTTTAATTAACGGCTTGTACACTCATTTTTGATATTCCCAGACCCATAATGGTTTCATTTTACCTTTGATAGTATATAGCAACAACGTGAATAAATATGACATACGACGATTTTATCAATTTATCCAACACGGACCTGTATGAATTCCGGTTTTATTACGGAGAAATAAAGTATGGGATACTCGCAGAAGATAATCTTGCAGAGAAGATATATTTAGTTCCGCCATTTAAAATCAATGAACTGAATCAGCCGGGGAAAAAGCCATCGGATGTAGGCGGGTTAGTCAATATTGCTTGCATCATAAGCTGGAAAATTGCGGATCGAAATCAGCGAGTAAAGCAACCAATGTCATTTCCTTTAAAAGAACCACCGAGTATCAGAAAATTAGTTATTCTTGGTGCAGGAGCTTCCTATGATTGCGGAATTGCCCATGAAGAACAAAGGCCGCCGCTTGCCAACGAATTATTCCATGATCGCTATATTGGTACCGGCTCGTATTACCAGGGTGCTTTCCAGCTTTGTGCCGACCTCGCCCATACCAAGGATATAGAAGCTTATTTCCAAAAAATGTGGGATAGAATTACCGACCACTATGATCTGAACGCATTAAGTAAAGTAATCAATGTCCAATTCTACCTACATGATCTTTTTGTTGATATTTCAAAGAGATGCATTAACCCGAAAGAGAGCAACTACAAAAGTTTGGTAAACCTCATGGATGATTATACTGTACGAAGCGGCGAGCATGTGGCCGTTGTTAACTTTAATTATGATCTTTTGTTAGAAGATGCATTGAATAAGTGCATAAAATACCCATTTGACTCTATTGATGATTACGTGGACTTTCACAAAAGAAAGGTGCTGCTATTTAAGCCTCACGGGTCCTGCAATTTTATCAGGAAGCTGCATCCCAGTATCATGGGAATCCTGCCACGGCATTACGAGATGCGATCGGTCAGCACGCTTGCTGAATTCCTGTATAAAGAAAACAGAGACCTGGATTATTTATTGGGTAAATTAAATGGTGAGATTGAGCTATTGGGCAGGGATGAAATTATCCGGAATACAGACACGCCTGAACTTGTTACTTACTTGCCGCAATTGCTTATACCTTACAAGGCAAAGGATAGTTTTGTGATGCCAGAAAAACATGAAGTATGGATGGATCATTTCCTTTCCGGTATTGACGAAATTGTCGTAATCGGCTGGAAAGGTACGGAAGCGAAGTTCCAAGACTTGCTCCAGCGCAGGTTGAATCATAAAAAAGTGACGATCACTACTGTGACGGGTACGGATGATACGGCGAGAAAAGAATTCAGCCGCACTTTACCAAATGCAGTTTACAGGGAATCTGCGTCAACCTTTTCGGCGTTTATCCAGCAATCCATTTCTGAAAACAAGTCCATTTTTAATAATTTGAAATAATATATATGAGTTCAAAACTACTAGACCGTGTTGTATTTCACTCAAAAGAGGATGGGTCTGCAGGTCATAACCTTAAGAAAGCAGAAGAACTCCTCAGCAAATTAAACTTAAGCAAGCTATCCGATATAAACGATCTATTGGAACTTGACCATATAAAGCAATATTTTGATGAAAGTATTTTCCTTTTAACTTGGGATGACACAACCAAAAAAGATTTTAAGAATAAAGCTGACCAAGGAACTGTAGTGCTAAGAGAATTTTTTCTTGCGATAAATGATGCCAATTTTGCCGGTTATGTCGAAAGTGTAGAATTTCAGTACAGGGCTGCGTTCTGGAAGTCGTTCAGCTACTTCAAAGTATTTGATCGGATAAGTAAATCCAGTTTCCTGCAAGTACTCGAAAATCATCCACATCATATACGGGAGGTTTTATCAAACTTCCAGACAGTAACCTACTATGATTCAGAAATCCGCTCGTTCATGCTGGCGTATGATAAATCCGCAGAACTATTGTTAGCGAAATTCGAAGAAAGTGGCAGGTCAAAAGAAGTAACTTATATTTTTCCAAAGTCCCTCATCTTATCCGATAAGGAAAATATCATATCAAAGTACCTGGACAAAGAAGATGCCAACCTGAATTATGTTCGGTTAATTGAACACTCCAAAGATTCAAAAGATTTAACTATTTCTGCCCGGATAAGGTTGAAGGCAAAAAAAAGATCAACTGAATTAAATAATAAAATCCTGGATCAGGGTAATGCTGTAAAATTCGGGATGCAAATAACGTTAGATAAAGATCAAAGCGAACCCTTTAAAGTCTCGAACAATGGCGAAGTACTTGAAATTTCATACAGTGAGGCATTGCTTGATCAACTAAAAAATGATGTTGGCCGGTTCATGGTTTTCAAAAACCTGTTTGGCTTCACTGATGAGCATGGATTGATTCCGTTAGTCAGTAAAAAAAGCGAACTAGATGTAATGGAAACTCTTTTCATGAAATCGAAGAATGAATATCCCGAGGGATTCAAATTTCACCGGAAAGATCAACTGGCTTTTTTACAGGTGTTTATTTTCGAGCATTACCTTACCCGGAACGAAAAATCTATCGAGCAAATTATTCAATCATTCATTACAGATGCGTTGAACGGACATTTCAAACTCAATAATTTGCTTTTGCGATTTCCCAACACGCAGTCGACTTTCCTGGAGAAGATCCGTGCGCTTGCGCCCGAGCTGGAATTTATTCTCAAGCAATACCAGGTGTATGTATCTGATGGACAAATAGATTTTGAAATTATTGAAATAGATTCCAGCCCCTTAAGCTTTAGTGAAGTTGAAAGCGTCCTGGAAAAGAAATATGTATATATCGCTGGTGAAAAGGCGAATGCGTTACGACACCATTTTTATTCAGATCAAAGCCTCCTGCATTATATTGAACCATTCAAAGATAAATACAGCAATCTCTATGACCTGCTGCATGATGAGGATGCCAGGCTGGATCAATTTCACAATTACCAGCAGCCATTAATCAATCACCTGATAGCAGAAGGATATTTGCATATTGACGATGATGGTCACGTTAAAATGAAAAAAGATATCGAGTTGTACCTGCTCGGGGACCTGCACCGCAATGAAGTATTGAGTTACTGGTATTATCCTGCGGAAGTTCGGAACGTTATTGACGAAATGGAGCGGGATGGGCTGGTAAAGTTCGACAACACGCTTTTTTCAAAACAAGAAACCGACTACTTAAACTACCACCTGAATAAAAAGGGGTTTACGAATGGATTAAATATCAGAAATAAATATCTTCATGGCAGCAACAGCGGATCTGAAAAAGAACATAAGAACGAATATTATATTTTACTCAGGCTCGTCATCCTTGTTTTATTGAAAATCGCCGATGATCTTGCTTTGAAAAAAAGCAACGAATAGAAACTGTTAGAATACTATTTTTTCAACTTCCGCTTTCCAGTTTTTAAATCCATTCTGTAAGTCTGAATAGTCGTGGAAAACTCTATTGAAATTTTCTTCCTTGCGGCTTATGTATTCGTTTTTTCCATTTCTTATTATCAGATTAATTGTTTTGTCTGTGCGAGTTAAAACCTGCTTTAAATCTTCATCATTAGCAAAATTCCAGATATAAGTGGCTTCCTCCGTGTCTAGTGTCTCCCACACAATATGTAATGTATCAACGCCTTTTAACAGAAAAACAAATGAAAATGGCTTATGAACAAAGCGAAGTTTTTGCTGGACGTGTAGGTGTTTGCTTGATAAAAATCTCAAGTGGTTATGATGTTTTGTCCCGGATCTTTCAAGCAGGTTTTCCAAAAAATCATTGTCATCTTTGAAAAATTGCCCGGTCTCTTCGCCAGCAAATGTTTCAAGATATTCGTCCTTTGTAAATAGCTGCTGATCGCCTGGCACTTCTTTTTTTCCTGCAGCCTTCACCATTTCAAATTTAACTTCTTCAATAAACGTCTTGTCTATTTTGCCAATTTCGATTGAAGTTGCATTTATTGAAATGGGAACGCCATCTTCTGTTATGATATTTGGCACAACCTGAATTTTTTTTGTCTTTAGAACATTGGCAAAATAATTCTTGATCGCATCATACTCTTCAATGATACTTTCATTTGGGATTTCAAACTTTATTGATTTTCCTAACTGTTGTATTTTTTTGTCAAAAGTGACTCTACCCGAAAGAAAGGTCACATCTTTGATTGGAACAGAAAAGGTTTCGTTGTAAATTACTTTTACTGGCACTCTTACCGGAGTTTCTGTTCTGTAAACTGTCTCTGGTTTTATCGGTATAAATTTTCTTGGCTTAGTTCCATTTAGCGTATTAAGCCAACCAGGTGTATCAATACCTCTAAACGTTACTTTCTCAATTTCCATTAGCATGTCGGCTAATTCAATCTGATTAACCGCAAATTCAGTTTCTCCCACCTGATAGTTTAACACTTCAACAAATATTTTTTTTTCACCTGCATTATAATTTATTACCCGAATTGTCCAAAAGGCAGGTGCTTTGAATCTAACTGAGCCCGGAGGTATTTCGACTTGTTTAAAATCCAAGGCGACTTCTTTTGTCAAGAAGGCCATATTCTCTCTAAACAAAATTTTCAGTTCCTGTCCTTTCATTAGTTTAAAATAATATCTACATTCATTTTGCAGTTATAATATTATTGATAAGTTCTTGAAATGAAGATTATGAACCCAAATCTTCAGAAACTTACAAATTCATGTAAAATCCTGAAAACACCTCAAAAGGTGTTAATCATATCCTTGATATTCTGTTTTGGAATAACAACGGTTACCGGCCTGAAATATAATTACTAAGTGGCAGTGAAAGACCAATCAAAAATTTCATAACTATATTTTAAATGTGTTATTACTAACACTTCAGCAATCTTTTTATTTGCGACTGTAGAAAAATTTAGATTATTAATTCTTTGAAAATCAATGACTAATAAATTTAGTTTAATAAAACTAATAAAATTAGTAATGTTGTTGCATATGTACATCAATTGCAAGACATATTTCAGTTTTCATTACGGGACATTTTCGACCAGGGAATTAGTAGAAACGGCGGTGGATAAGGGTGTTACGGCTTTGACACTGACCAATATCAATTCAACGTGCGATGTGTGGGAGTTTGTTAGGATTTGCCGGGAGCAGAAAGTGAAGCCAATCGTGGGTGCTGAGATCCGTAATGGTGATAAACTGCTGTATATACTCATTGCTGCCAATAACAAAGGTTATGCGTGGATCAATGAATTTCTTTCCGTGCATTTAATGGCGAAGAAGGATTTTCCGGAAGCCAGTGATGAACAAACATTTTTTGAAAACGGATGGGATGGTTTTGTTATTTATCCGCTTGGAGCAAAAAAGTTTTCTGCATTGCGTTTGAATGAACGGGTTGGTCTTCTTGTTGGTGATATTAATAAACTGATTGGTACGGACTGGCGCAACTATGAAGAAAAGTTTGTGATACGCCAACCAGTGACGGTACAGAATAAAATCTATCATTCACTGCATCGGTTACTGCGGGCGATTGATAAGAATGTGTTGTTATCACAACTACCAAAGGAAACACAGTGTGAAGAAAAAGAAATATTTCTTTCTCCTGCTCACCTGATGAATTGCTTCCAGCATTATCCTTTTATGATCAGCAATACTTACAAGCTGATGGACAGTTGTAAAATTGAAATGGAATTTCACCAGGACAAAACCAGAAAAACATACACGGGTACTTTTGAAGGTGACCGTATACTCCTGGAGAAACTGGCGATGGATGGTTTCCCTTCCCGCTATGGTAAGAAAAATAAAGTTGCGCTGGAACGTTTGCAAAAGGAACTGAAGATCATTACGCAAATGAATTACAACTGCTATTTTCTTATCAACTGGGATTATATACGCCATGCACATTCAAGAGGCTTTTATCATATCGGCAGGGGAAGCGGCGCCAACTCCATTGTTGCGTACTGTATGGGCATCACTGATGTTGATCCCATTGAACTCAATTTGTATTTTGAACGCTTCTTAAATCCTGAACGAACTTCGCCACCTGATTTTGATATTGACTTTTCGCACCATGACCGTGACGAGGTGATGGATTATATATTCAAGCGGTATGGCTCGGCTTATGTATGCCTGATGGGTGTGTACACGACCTATAAAAATAATTCGATTGTACGGGAACTCGGAAAAGTATTTGGATTGCCCGACTCTGACATAAAGTTATTGCAGAAAACAGGAGTGCCACAAGATAAGAACCAGGAACTGATTATGCGCTATGGAAGTCTACTGCATGATTTCCCGAGTAATTGCTCGGTGCATGCCTGCGGTATGCTGGTCAGTGAAGAACCATTGTATAATTATGTGACGCTATTTCTTCCACCGAAAGGTATGCCGACCTGTCAACTTGATATGACCATTGCTGAAGAAATCGGGTTGAATAAATATGATGTATTAAGCCAGCGTGGACTGAGCCATATACGGGAGGCATTGCAACTGGTGAAGCAAAACAGGAATGTTGATATTACGATACAGGATGTTCATAAATTTAAAAAGGACCCGGTTATTAATTTACAAATAAAAAATGCTGATACCATTGGCTGCTTTTATATCGAATCCCCGGCGATGCGGCATTTACTGATGAAATTAAAATGTGATGATTATTTAACCTTAGTTGCTGCTTCATCTATTATACGTCCCGGTGTTTCTGAATCTGGTATGATGCGGGAATATATTTACCGTTACCATAACCGCTCCACAATCGTTTACCTGCACCCGTTATTTGAACAACATTTATCCGAAACATTTGGTGTGATGGTGTTCCAGGAAGATGTTATAAAGATCGGTCACTATTTCGCCGGGCTGACACTCGGTGAAGCAGATATTTTACGGCGGGCAATGAGTGCCAGTAAATATAAAGGGAATAACAAGTTTGCGATTATCAAAGAAAAATTTTATAACAATTGCAAAGCTATCGGGCATCCTGACGAACTCACTGCGGAAGTTTGGCGGCAAATGGAAAGCTTCGCCGGATATAGTTTTAATAAAGCACACTCTGCCAGCTTTGCACTGGAAAGTTATATGTCGCTTTACCTGAAGACCTATTACCCCAAGGAATTTATGGTGGCGGTGATCAATAATTTTGGCGGGTTTTATGGAACAGAAGTTTATTTCATTGAGTTGTTTAAATGCGGTGGCACCATTCTGCAACCCTGCATAAACCACAGTGATGAATACACGAATATAAAAGGGTCTGATGTATATGTCGGGCTGACGCATATTAAAAGCCTGCGAAAAAATTTACTGGAATTAATCCTCGATGAAAGAAATGCACATGGGCCTTACCTGCATTTGCAGGATTTTATTGAACGGACCAATCTTACTGATACGCAACTGGAGAAGCTGATACTTACCGGTGCCTTTGGGTTTACCGGAAAAACGAAGAAGCAATTACTATGGGAAGCCGTCTCCTTAACCAAGAGAAACCAGCCGCAGTTACATGCTGCCCCGTCACTTTTCCGTGAGCCACCCATACAATTTACCTTACCGGATTTAACCGATCACCCACTGGATGATATTTATGACGAAATCGAAAACCTCGGCTTTCCGTTGCGTGATCCCTTTCCACTGGTTGATGATGATCCTTCGAACTATGTTGCTGCGAGGGATTTGCCGAAGCACATCAATAAAAAAATTACTGTGCTGATTTATTTCGTTGCTCATAAGCATGTACCTACCAAGCATGGCGACACCATGTATTTCGGAACATTCATTGATTCCAATTTGGAATGGATAGATACCGTTCACTTTCCTGAATCAGCAAAAAATTATCCAATAGATTCCAGCGGTTTTTTTAAAGCCACCGGAAGAGTTACGGAAGACTTTGGCGTTTGCTGCCTGGAAGTGCATACCATGTTTCCTGTTCCCTATAAACACCGCCGCTATGCTGACCTATGACCGGCATATTGCTCATCTCGATATGGATAATTTTTTTGTATCGGTGGAACGGCTTCGTAATTCGAAGCTGAATGGTAAACCGATATTGATAGGCGGCAGCAATGACCGGGGTATCGTGGCCAGCTGCAGTCCTGAAGCGAGACAATTTGGTGTGCATACTGCTATGCCGATGCGAGTTGCCTTACGCTTATGTAAACATGCTACCATATTAAGAGCAGATTTCGAAGAGTACAGTAAACGCTCCAAGCTGATCACTGAAATAATAAAAATCAAAGTGCCGGTGTTTGAGAAAGCAAGTTTGGATGAATTTTATATTGACATCAGCGGGATGGATAAATTCTTTGGCTGCAAAAAATTCACTGACGAACTAAAGCAAACGGTGTTTAAGGAAAGTGGCTTGCCCTCTTCTTACGGGCTTGCGAGCAATAAGCTAATAAGTAAAGTTGCAGCGAACCAATTTAAGCCCAATGCTCAAATGGAAATCCCGTTTGGTAATGAAAAGTCTTTTTTAGCCCCGTTAAGTGTTACCAAAATCCCTGGCGTTGGTAAAGAAATTTCTTTGCGATTAATCAAGATGGGTGTTGAGACCATTAAAAGCTTAAGCGATATACCTGTTGAAATGCTGGAAAATTTACTGGGAAAGAATGGTGCTGAATTATGGAAACGTGCGAATGGCATTGATGAATCGCCGGTGATACCTTACAAAGAACAGAAAGCCATTTCTACCGAGCAAACATTTCAACAGGATACCATTGATATGATCTTCCTGAATGCTGCACTCGTCAAGATGACCGAACAGATCGGCTTTGAGCTCCGCAGCCAGAATAAACTAACCGGCTGTATTATACTGAAGCTTCGTTATTCTGATCATGATACGCATACGATACAAAAAACAATTCCTTATGCCAATGCAGACCATATATTAATTGATACAGCAAAAGAATTATTTAAGAAGTTATTTGCCCGCCGTTTGCTGGTACGTTTATTAGGCATCCGCTTTACCAATTTAGTAACCGGCACTTACCAGATCAATTTATTTGAAGACAACCAGGAGACGATAAGGTTGTATCAATCTATTGATCATATTAAAAACAGGTTTGGCGAAAAATTTGTTGGACGTGCGAGTTCCATAAGCACTTCAAACCTATGAAACACTTACTCTAATATCCGATTTGAGATTAATATTATTATGCACGAAGCCACGAGCATTTAAAAGATTTGTAGTTGAATTATAAACATTGTGCATCTTTTTATTATCCCTAATTGTAATAATTAAACAATATTCCTGCGATAAAACTATACCGTCAACTATGGATCTACCGCAGATATAATCTCTAAACAGGCCCTCGATTTCCAAATACCAATGTTTGGGTGCAGTTAGAAATCTATCGGAATTACCCGGTGTCATTTCTTCTAAATTGATTGCATATTTTTTTATGGGATGAAATTTATCGCCATATTGAACTAAAGTTCTCTCTTGTGCAAAAGTACCTGTCACCCCTTTTCTATAACCGGCACCATATAAAGCACCTCTCAATAAATTCTGACCGTCTTGATGACTTAGTGGGTTAGAAACTCTATCTGTACGTCTAACACCGTCATGCGTACCAAATCTTACTTCTAAATTAGATTGACAATACTCCCCGCCTTGTTTCTCCCCAAACATGGGCATCGTAGCAAGCGTTACAATTACTTCCCCATAAAATTTTCCATTGTCTATTAATTCAGGAGGGAAAGGAAAATCTAACATCTGAATCCAATTCCCTTTTTCTAATGTATCCTGTAGAATCAGCGTTATTTCGTTTTCATCATTATATAATATATTACTGAGGCTATCAGGAATACCATAGCCCATTGTTTTTATTCTCTGGTCGGGTGGTAAAGCAAGATTTAAAGGATATTTTGCAGAGTGAATTGAAAGTGCCTTAAGTAGTAATGGATTGAAGGTTTCACTTAAAGAATTATGTAATCCCGCTACTAACGCTGTAACCCTTGGTGTCGAGAAACTTGTTCCAATATCAGCACTGATTGAGCCATCAGTGTGAAATGACTTTACGCCGGTTACTAATTGAGAACCATTGTAAGGACTAATTCCAACATTACCACCAAAATGTGTCAGCTCAGGTTTATTGATGTAAGATGGCCCATGACCAATTCTTGAAAATGGTGAAGGGTGATTAATCTCAGCTATATCAAAGCTTCCCTTAGCATGTGCGACTGAACCAACCACCAACGAAAGAACGGAATCTGCTGCCTTTGAAATTCTACTTACGGGATACCCATGCCTAAAATTAGTGCAATTACCAGCTGATTTGCATATCAGCACTTCGTTTTCTATTTGAATTTGATCTAATGCAATTCCAAATGGTGAAAAAGAGTGTTTGTCAGCTTCTGTCCTTGTTCCCAAACATAAATTCCATATTTTAATTTCTTTGTTTGTTGAAACCGCTTCACGCAAGTGGTCTATTAAATCACTTTCTTCAATAGTATCCTTGCTTTTATCTGGAATAACAGCCGCATCGAATAAATAACAACCATCACTACCACAGGGAAGAAGGCCATCAAGTTGGTCACCATAAATTATTCTTCCAGCAACAAAAGTTCCATGAGATTCATCTTTCCTATCATCGGGTACTTTTGAAAATGGATTGGGCAATAGCCATGGAGCAAGATGCGGAATGCTCTTTATTCCAGAATCCAACACGCCAACTACAGCATATTGTTTTCCCTTTTCCGGATATTTAATTGGAATCTCTTCTTTGGTTGATTCAGTTAGTGAATCAACCTCCACAAATAATTGCGGCATTTCAGTAAGTGTTTCCAAAGCCTCAAACGATTCAATCTTCCTTAATGAATCGGTAGTTATATTGCCAAGCCGATAAATAATTAATTCCGGTGAGTAGTTAGCTTTCTTATAAGTGATATTATTT
Source organism: Flavobacteriales bacterium (assembly GCA_031378885.1). Lineage (GTDB taxonomy): Bacteria > Bacteroidota > Bacteroidia > Flavobacteriales_D > Sanyastnellaceae > JANNEQ01. The sequence continues at coordinate 31,627 of JANNEQ010000173.1, read as the reverse complement.
TTTTCACATTCTTTTTCGAAGACTCTACATACCGCCTGGTTTAACTGATAGTCCTGATAATTAATTAACGATGCCCTTAATGGGGCTATACTTTTATCTTCATGCGAGATGTCTACAGAAACCTCAGCAACAAAGTTGGACAATTCAGTTATAGCAGCTATTGCCTTCAGATTTTTATCTTGATTTTGAATTTTGGCTTTAATATTATCTACATCCTTTGCGGAATTGACTTTAACTAATAACTGCACATTATTTACCAAGCCGATAATGTTTTGTTCATCTTTACCGTTAAAAATATCAGCGATGTCAGGTCTGTGTGATTTTGCCAAAGCCCGTTCATCTATATTGAGCTTTAAAATTGCAGGTATAAATTCAGTTGCTTTGTTTCTTTGATCGAGCCATTCAGTAGTGGCAGTTAAGGCAACCAAGAAAGAATCAGTTCTCTCCTTTAACTCTTCTTCAGTTAGATTTGCCCACTTTGGCAGATCGCTATTACCTCCTCCTTCTGGCTTTCTATCATCTATTAGCTTCCTTTTCTCAAATAGTTTAATTGGCAAATTTTTCATAACACTAGTTTAATTTTTTGTCTAATAAATTGCCTGCTTTACGATAGGAAACTCCAAAATAGTTTGAGATAGCCAATTTAGATAAGCCGTTATCTTCTAAAAATTTGGCTGCTGAAGCATCGTCATATTTATTATTGCTTTTGTACAGATATAGTTCAATAAGTAAATCCTCATGTAGAAGTTCTTTATTCCCTTTTATAATCGATTTAGATATTGCATTATTGCATACAGTTTTTATCTCAGCGAATGATAAACCCACCATTGCTTTGGTAATATTTTCAAATTTTTTTGTATCGTTGGTTATTGCATTACCAATATTTTTTAAATGATTTTGGATGAGGTCTGCAACAATACTCTCTTCTGGCTTTCCCATATCCACAACAGAATTAAACCGTCTCCAGATTGCTTTATCAAGCAATTCGTGATGATTGGTTGCAGCGATTAAAATATTTCCTGCAGCAGAATATCCATCGATGTTTTGCAAAAGACTATTTATGACTCGTTTAAGTTCACCTAATTCATGTTGATCATCCCTTGCTTTTCCAATCGCATCAAATTCATCTAAGAGTAGTATACACGGACGACTTGATGCAAACTCAAATATTCTTCTCAAATTTTTCGCTGTATTACCGAGCAACGAAGAAATTAAGGAATCTAACCTTGCTACAACTAAAGGCAGATTTAATTCTTGAGCAATGTATCTTGCCATTGTAGTTTTTCCGCATCCAGGAGGTCCATAAAGAAGGAGCGAAGGATTGATCTCGATTCCAGCTTTTTGAAGTATTGTTCTATTCTTTATCAATCCAATAAAATTATCAACTGTACTTTTCATCGTTTCAGATAAAATAATGTCGAAGGCCATTTCATTTGGCATTATCACATCTGCAACTGCCAACCGGCTTTCCTGATCAACCGGGGCATTCATTAATTGATCCTGAAAAACAGGATTGATAGGTTGGGCCTTCAATGCCCTCAAAAAGCGTTCTGCCGTCTTTGTATCGCCATCTTTTTGAAGGTTTTCAATCAATAACTTGGTATAACTCAATACTTTGCCATGATCATTTTTTAAAGCGCCTTCTATAATTCTTATAATCTCTGTATACATAAGTATTTCTTAAATGCTAAAATATGTTGATTTTCGGTAAATAATGTGTTATGGTGTAAAATTATATCAAAAAATGTAAAATAAGTACATAAATTCGATAAAATATAACCAATAAATGTAAAACTGATTTTAAAACGCAAATATGGAAGATTTATTTTAATAAAACTAATATATTTAGTAAATTGGCCTAAATAAAAACTGTGAGTTATGAAACCAAGTGAAATGACAATGCCGGGCTATCGGATTTTTGAATACCTGCTGGTGCTGAACCCGCACCAAGAATTGAGCAATAAGATTGCTAATATTCGCAAGGATTTTAATGAGGAGTTCAGAATTAACGGGGTGCCGGGTACAAGAGCCAATCTTGCGTTGGTGAAGTTTGAGCAGTTGGAAATGATGGAGCAGCGAATAGTCAATAAGTTGCATACAATTTCGATGGGCTATCCTCCGTTCAAAGTGGAGTTGAAAGATTTTGGTAGCTTTCCAAGCCATACGATTTACCTGAATGTTACCTCTAAGTTGCCGATACAAAATTTGGTGAAATTGATCCGGACGGAAGCGAACCGGCTGATGAAATTTGATCCTGAGAAAACGCCGCATTTTATGCTGGAGCCTCATTTTACGATAGGGATGAAATTAAAGCCCTGGCAATATGAAAAAGCCTGGCTGGCCTATTCCCATAAGCACTTTACTTCCCGGTTTATTGCGGATGAAATGGTCCTGCTGAAAAGATTAGTGGGTGAAAGAAACTGGGTCGTATCGAACCGTTTTAAATTTGAAAACCTGCCGGTGACCACGAAGCAGGGAGAATTATTCTAAAGTATTGTTTTCAACAGATGTTCTACTTTGATGGAGAGTTCCCTGTCTATAGCTGGTATATCTTTTTCATACTTGTTTGATACCATCCAATTGTCACCCACCTTCATCAAATGGAAACGGTATTGTTTTTTGTAATGTACATTCCAATACGTTGACAGATTTTCTTCCTCGTCCTCGTCTTCTTCTTCGAATATCCAGACATTGACAATTTCATCCCCCACCAAGTCACGGAATACATACCAGAAAGCATCGGTATTCAACCCGATATAATGATGTACATCGTATTTGATAGCTTCCGCATATGCCTCTGAACTAGCACCACGCAGACCAACTAATTTATCCTCCACTACATGAAAGACATCTTCGTATGCATCTGAGAATTTAACCCTGTAATAAAAGTCCCGGCCTTCACCTTCTTCTGAAAGTACGTAAGCTCTTTCTTCCTTACCGTTTACTGAGACAGTGAAATTAAAAATGGACTGATCGATCATGCTTCGAAGATACTAATTTAATTAGTATTTAAAAAATAATCTGGCGGACTGATTAATGACTTTCAACCAAATGGTTTTCGAGGATTTCAACAAGCTGTTCCCTTGAAATTATTAGCAGATTTCGATTATTGATTGTTGGTTTTCCGACTTCTCTCAAAAATTCAAAGTAACGGCACAGATTCATAAAGGCACGATGCATCTCATTAGTATAACCAACCGCAATTCCAACTCTTCCTAATGCGATGGCATTTACACCGCCACCCATAAGGTGTTTCCTGCTACTCCTGTTTTCAATTTCAATTGCCATAAAGCAACGGGCATTAATATTCGTCCATCGCAGATCATTCAGTTTCTGTTGTACGCTAGTTTCACTTTCCAAATTATTCAAGTGCTGAGTGATGAGTTTCTCCAATAAGAATCGTTGATTGTCGCAAAGTTCATCATATACCGGAATGCATTGATGTCCTGCTTCCATTCCAAACGGACCAACTGCAACATCTACCCGAGGTGAGTAAAGGCCAGGGCCCATTTTAGTTCGCCATTCGGGAACAACTTCTTGGTCAAAAATATTTTCAAGAATTCCCTTCAAGTGTTGTTGGTAGTTTGTTACACTCATGGTTCGTTTGTTTGGTGGCATACTATGTTACTCAGAACAATTCAATCTGTCCTCGTGGAGCTGGCGCTTCGGCACCCGGAATATCGAGTGGCGGCAACTCCGGATAAAAATGCTCTTTCCAGGGTTCATGTGAACTCAGGAAGTCTTTTGCCAATGTGTAATAACTGATGTTCTCCCAGGGCATTTGAAAAGAGGCAATTTCGGTGATTCGTCTATCGTCCAGGTTCTCAAATAGCCATTCCCAGGCCAGTTCATCGGTGAGCATGGTGGGCATCCGGTTCTTGCTGTTATGGATTTGCCCTGTTACTAAATTTCCCTTTGCTGTGGTGGCGGCACAGGTTTCAACTGTTTCACCCGTTTCAGCATCGGTCCATTCCTGCCAGACCCCGGCTATCCAAAAGTAATTTTTGTCTTTCTGTCCCACTCTATAAGGATATTTCTTTGCCGTCTTTAATGGCTCGCCGGTACGTTTATTCAACGGGAAAATATGCCGCCACTCATAGTAGCCACTTGAAAGAAAAATACACCTGCGTTCCTGGGCTGCTTTCCGGTACACTTTTCCCGGTTTCACTAATTCTTCCGACACTGCATTTAAAAAATTGATGCCTTCGTTCCATTTTCCTCTTGCATCTTTATACCCACGCCGGACATTAAATAACTGTTCCCTTGTTTCAATAAATGGCCAACCCAACGGATCGGGAATGAAACCCCATTCCATCGGCACAATGTCAAAGTCTTCTTTTCCCGGAATTGGTTTTACTATCGCCGTCACTCCAAAATCAAAACCATTGATCACATCCCGGTCAATGAATTTATAATTGGCCACCAATTTCTCCAGATGTTTCAACCGGATATATTCATCCTTTGTGACCTTCGTTCCGTTGTAATAACACATCAGTTCTTTTTCTTTTTAAAATATTCATCAATTAAAGTTCCTACACCTTCGGCTTCTTTTTGTCTTCCTTCCGGAATGGAAGTCCAGAAAATTTCTTTCGCTGCATCTTTTGTTCTTGCTACTACCAATGGTTGCCGCCTGCTGCTGAATTCAACTCTGAATGCCGTGTATTTGGGAATGGCTAATTCATAGACCTTCATGGTTACACTATTCAGTTGTAATTCAAAAGGCATTATTCCGGCAATTGAATTTGATCTAAATAAGGCGATAATATATCAGTTGATTCAGCTACCCGGATATGATTGTACCCAATAGAATCTAATGGTCCGCCAAGCTCCACATAAAACGAATTTAACTGGTACAATTCATACAACTGATCTTCGGTTTTTCGTTCTGCCAGCCGGACACCTTTATCCCAAACCGCTTCTATCTGCTCCATTTCATCAGCCATTTTAAATTGCTCAAACGTCATAGGGCAAAAGGTACTAAAAATCTGTAATTTCAGGCATGGCGGTGGCAGAAAAACAAATTAAAGATCTGGAGGAGTTTTTCTCCAAAGCAAAATTGCCAACTTCGGTACAATTGGATGAAGGAAGTAAAATTGGTGAAATGTCTAGGTTCATCAACAGCCATTTAAAAGTATTGCGAAACAATGGCGGTAAACCGATGTATGAAGTTTTTTATCTAAGATTATTAAAATTGAAAGAAATAGTTGCCAGCGCATAATTATTTAAATCATGAAACATTTTATTTACAAATTATTTCTTGGCAAATCCGAATTTAATATCACGTTGCCGAATCCCGCAATTAAAAATCAATGTATCATTATAAAAAGTATCTGGAACAATGACCTTCATCATGATGTTGGAGTAGAGAAGTTATTCCGGTTATTTCTGGCATCAATACAATTTCTCTTCCCGGCCATATACATGCGCCATCTTCTATGGAAAAAGGGATACATGTTTCAAACTATTGCCATTGAAATATATGTTCTGCTTAAAACAGCTTTCCCGTTGTTTCTCTTATTATCAGGACTCTACACCAATAAAATACTGGTTGGCATTACCATTTACTTATTGATCGAAAGCCTATGTTACATTTCAGCTTTAATATTTCTTTCTGATCAATTGGTTAAATCGAGATCTTATAAAAGGTCAATACTTTTATTGCTTATTGATTATGCAAAGCTTGCCTTTGATTTTGCCGTGATCTATGGTGGCTATAACTTATTAGGGAATAAGGCGCAAAATGCCCTGGACTATATTTACTTTAGTTTTATCACTTCTGCAACTATTGGATATGGTGATATTTATCCAACAGGTCCGCAAGGGAAAATGGTGGTCTGCTTTCAATCAATCATATTCCTGATTTTTGTTGTTTTTGTAATTAATTTATTTACTTCAAGGGCAGGGAGTGAGTTAAAAAATTATGATGCAGGAGAAAAGAGATAAGTAAACTGAACAGTAATTTGGTATATAAAATTATCTAGGAGATGAAGTTCCGGAGTTACTATTTTATCCTGGCATATATAGGTTCAGTATTTCTCTTCGCAGGAGTATACTCTACCATGCCGTATGAATTTTATCATTCAACAGTAAAGTATGAAAAAGTGTTGAACAATGATATTGTGAACATAAGAAACAATATAACAGAAGTATTAAAAGAACATCTTAAACAATCTTATCAATCTGATACTGTAACTATAGGGAAAAATAGTCTTAAAATTAATACCCTTAGAATTTGGGATATCGAGATTAAAGGCCGAAATGCAAAATTCCTTTTAGTCGGAGATTATTTTTCAAGTAATTTGCAAATCTTTAATGGCGAATATCTTACACTTTATTTTGGATCTGGAGGTGGCCGTGGTGACACCATGCAAAATGGACAATTACAGTATGTCACAATGATTTGCTGCAATGATACATCTGATAGATTTGAGGGAGATATGAAGATTAGGGATCTGTTCACACTTAAGAATATCAAACGTGGTAAGGGTGGGCCAGATTCGGGAGGGTATAATTGTCCGGAATGTATTGACTGCGGAACAACGATGTTACCTGATTCTTTGGGCCAAAAACTTGTGGCCTATTCCAATGCACTTGAGGGCTTTCCTTCCTATTCAAGCGGTAATTTTGAGAGAATGTTTTATTTAAGTGCAGTTACAATTACAACTGTTGGTTACGGTGATATTGTTCCCATTACGCCAAAGGCTAGGCTATTAATCTCTATTGAAGCTATATGGGGAATTATTCTGATCGGATTATTTTTGAATTCATTGGCCAATAGGGTATTCCGAAATAAAAAGGACGAGACACTATAAAATCAATTGTATGGCTGCAAGCATCTTTTCTGAAAAAAAATTACACAAGATTGGTCGAATTGACCAGATCGTTAGGGATTATTTTGAAAATGTGGAACCAGGAAGTGAAGTAATGGCTAAAGACCTGATGTCTTTGTTTATTGAAAAAGGAATCTTTCTGAAGGACGATAAAAAGGGCTTACCTATCCGTGAGTTACTTCGTGATTTGGATAAAGAAAATAAACTGGGTCTATTAAAACATGTTAAGGCTGTACGGAAAAATGTAAATAGTAATTGGTATTTTAAAAAATAGACTATGGGCGATACATTAAAAATAGTTCACGATACAGTTTCGTATTTTCTGCAAAGCGATTCACTAAAGATTTATTCAATTTCTCCTTCTGTGAAAGGTCCGAACTGGAGTGAGTATCTTAAACCAAGTATTGATTTATTAATCGCATTTGTCGGAGCATTTGTTTTGGTTTGGAAATATCTGACACAAAAACAAAAGGAAGCGGCTGCAAGAATTATTGAAAGTAAAAGAAATGCTTACAATGAATTTTTAAAAGACTTTACTGAAACGGCCATCAACATATCTCACGATAAACAGGTTGGAGGTATTAAAGATGACAGGAGCAGGCTAAATGCAAGGAACCTTTTGCTTTTATATGGTAATGATAAAGTTATAAAAGCTTATCATAATTGGATTGAATTTGCTGATGAGGCCGAGGCAAATTCTGGGAGCGATAAGGAGGTGGAATTATTTGGAAGAATTCTAATTGAGATCAGGAAGGACATTCATGGATCAAGTAAAGTGACAGAATCTGAAATAAAAAATCTAAATCCTTTTCACAGAGGTTAATAGCCGGAGGTTTATTTCGTAATTTGTTCAATTACTTCTGCAATTGCTTTTAATAAGAAACGCCCATTACTTAGGATGTCCTTATACTTGTTCAACAATATTAATTTGCTCTGGCTTCAAGTCATATAATTGATAAACGATTTGATTTAAGGATTTTTCTGTGTGACTGATCCTTTGTTCTATTTGACCAAGTTGGTGGGACAAAGTTGTTTGATGCTTCTGTTTTTGCATCGTAACTATGGATTTAACGTGTTTAATAATGTCATCAACCAAAAGTTTATTCTCTTTCGAAGGGATAATGATTGGAAGGTGTTTTATATATTTTGCTTCAAAACTATACCAGCCTCCTCTCATTTGAGTCGAAATTCTTTTTAGAAACCAATCCAACAATTTGCTATTGAGTAAACCAAGAAAGTAATACTCACTAATTTCTTTTTTTACTTTGATACCGTAGCCGCCAGATACGCCTCCTGTAAAGAAAGTTTCACCTTTTTCATCAATGGAAAAAGAGGCCGTAGGTGAAATATCTGGTGTAAAAAGTTTGGGAGTTGAGATCACATCCAATGCCTTTGGATAGACATATCCATACCATTTTTGGGTTTTCATCTTGCCATTCTCCCTGTTTTCCAAATAGCTCTTATGTTCCTTTAAATATTCATAGGTAAATGGATAGTGCTTTTTTAGTTTGTCTTCGGTTATAAGCAGGGAATTTTCATATGGGAAAAGAATCAGGCGATCAGTTTCCGCGAAAATATAGCCGCGACTATCTCCTCCCTTAATGAGAGGGTGAAACAACTTCTTTTCAACCTTATAACTCTTCTCATTTTGAGGACAGAAGATCTCGAAATTGTTTTTCGATTCAGCCTTCTTTCGAACTATAAAAATTTTATCTGCACTGGTCTTTAAGCCCTGAAATATCCTGTCGGTTGTCGTTTCTAAAGTGTCTTTAATCGAGGACAATTTGGATAGCAGCTCCTGGTCATTGCCTGAAATGAAATTCCATTCACCATTTTGCAGGTCCTTATAACTTATTTTTTCGAAAGCAGATTTCTCAGCATTTCGCCACTCGTCTAAATCGTCTACTCTTGCAAAATCAATTTCTTTTTTCTTTTTGTTTTTATCCAACGTAAGTATGCAGGTATAGGTTGTCGCATTGTCAAATACCTGTTGATGTCCAAAATGGACAATGGCATCAATCGCATTTGTTTCCGTAAGCAATTCACGTACCGCCTCGCCATATTGCGCAGTGAAGAATTTGTGAGGAAGGATAAAGCCAATTTTTCCGGCTTCGTTGATCAATGATAAAGCCTTTTCGATAAAAATGACGTAAATATCATAGTTCCCTTTACCTGCAGATTTAAATACCTTACTAAAATATAGTCCCTGCTCCGGAGAGTTTTCAATTATACTTTGGATTCTTATATAGGGAGGATTGCCAATGACTGAGGAAAAGCCGCCCTCTTTAAATACACGGGGAAACGCTTTTTGCCAGTTAAAGGGATTTGTTTTCTTTTCAACGCCAGGTTCGAAGTCAAGTTTACCATCGAAAAAATCTGTATCAACAAGACTATTACCACATTTGATATTGTTGTCAAGTGTAGGAAGAATTCTTTCTCCGAAACGCATCTCCGCATTAATACTGCTTCCTGTTTCTCCTTCCATACATTTTAAAAGCAAACTAAGTTTTGTAACTTCTACAGCCTGAAGGTCAATGTCAACTCCATGAATATTATTTAGCAGGATCTCCTTTTTAAGAGCTGTTGTAAGGTGACCGTCAGGAGTAAGTGGTAGTTTGTTGCGATCTTTAATCGCTTCATTTCTTTCCTTGATTGTAAATTCTGTACTGGTAGAGATGGAACTAAGGCGGTCGAATTCAGGTTTGTAATAGTTACGATGCCAGTCTAATAAGTATTGGTATGCTCCAAGTAAAAAGCTACCACTGCCGCAAGCAGGGTCAAGGATAGTTAATTTTGCAATTTCAGTTGGTTTTTTATTCTTTGCGAGGGTGCCAACGGTTCTGGCCACAATGTAATCAACAATATATTGAGGTGTATAGTATACGCCACCTGCTTTTCTGACTTCCGGTTTTTCTTCTATTACCGCACGGTGGCCTGCTGTGAGTTTGATCTGCTTCCCAAGAAATTGCTCGTAGGCACTTCCTAAAATCTCAACACTTAGGACACTAAATTCATATGGACTGACCGGGTAATAAAGTTCAGTAATAATTGTTTTAATAATCTTATTGTCTATAGCAAGATTCTGGCTTAGCTTATCCTTTTTAAAATCAAAAAGACCTGAGTTGTATTTGCTATCTGCTTCCTTAAAGTAAGAAAACATGTTGTCATAGAAATTATCGCCTTTGAGCAGGCTTTGCAACTTCCCATATTCTTCAACGTTTCGGTCCTCTGCTATGCGAAGGAAAATAATCCGATCAAGAAATTGTTGCACGACAAAATTGAGATCATCCTCAGAGTATGTTTCGTTCCGCAAAGCTATATTTACAGCTATCAGTTTACGCCACTCATCAAGTGATGCCAAAAATTCTTTATCAACGGTGGTTGTTCCTTTTTTTGATCTATCACTTGCTATATATTTATCGAAACTGCCTTTTAGCACTCTTTCTTTCGAAAAAGTCTCCCATATAAAATCAAATTCAGGAAGATAGTCTTTATATGTAAGGTATTTTATCCGTCCAACCGAAGCCTTGTCATCAGCTTTTGGTTTTTTATTGCAATCGTAGATAGCCAGTTCTTCAAAATCTGTAAGAATGGATATAGGCATTTTTGCACTCCAGGCATAACGTCGAATTTGATATGCAGGAAGTATCTCTTGCTTAACCATGACACTGGGCTTTTTCGCCTCTACGAAAAAGAGCCGTTTTCCACCTGGAAGACGAAAAGAATAATCAGGAGCTTTAGTCTGTCCGGCAACCTTTACTTTATCCTCATGAATTACTTCTCTGTAAGCTTCAGCATAGCCCTGGGAATTGTCCACATCCCAACCCAATGCTTTAAAGAAGGGATCAATAAAATCCCGCCTCGCCAGCGTTTCATTATAATCACTCTTCTTATATGATGCGACCTGCTCTTCAAATCGATCAACAAGGTCTTTAATAGCTTGATAAGCAGCTTCTTTGTTAGTCATGCAATAGGTAGATAAGTATACCGAAATTAAGGAAACTTGACAGTACCTGTCTTGGTATTTGATTTCGGCCCGGTTGAGGGGCCACACCCTATAAATGCTGCTCCCTAGGCCGGGGCGAATTGAAATACCCAATGGCATTATCAGCCGCCGTTGTCATGACTTGTTTTGCCGTAGGCTGCATAGAAAACAAGGCGTGAGTACGGTGGCGAATCTCCGGGAATTGAAAAAAATCTCCTTTATTTTGCCTGGACAAAATCAAACCATCTCATTTTATGGAAACAATCTTATTGCACAGTATCACGACTGATGAATTTTTCGAAAAGCTAAGAACCATTATCAAAGAAGAAATCAAAACTGCTTTGCAGCAAGATCAACTACTCACAAAAGAAGGAGCCATGAAAATGGCCGGTATCAGTAATGCAATTTTTATGAAAGCCATTAATGAGGGCATTATAAAACCTCAACTCGTTAAGGGCCGTAAGAAAGCAATGTACCTTGAATCCGAAGTACTGAAAATTGAAAAGAAAAAAAGAAGGGGTTACTAATTTATAATTGTATCATTTCCTCTTCCTTCACCGGTACAAAGATTTCTTTTTTCTTTGTGATCAGTTCCATTGCATGGTTGGCATAATTAAAGTTATCGCACCATTTTTTACACCGTCTTTTGACCTGCGGGTCAAGATATTTTTCAAAGTGGTAGATAAATTTCAGCATTGCATGATTGTTTTTATAAATGTCAATGTACTCAGCCATCTTATGAAGGAAGAATTCTTCTTTTAAGCGGGTAAGATCTTCTTTTACCAATTCGGGAGAGGGCAATGGTATCGCCGAAGTGGTAATCTCTTTCAAGCCGACGGGAACCTGAAAAGGTTTTTTACCTTTATTTGTTTTTTTAACTGTGGTTAGCTTCTTTTTAAAATCTGCTTCGTCCCATTTATATTCCATGTATCGCTTTATATCAACATTTCTTTCTTTCAGTACTGAATTTAGTGCCAGCAGGTCTTTTTTACTATACAAATAATAATGCCCCTGCTTTATGCAATTGCTAAATCCGAATTCGGAACGGATGAATTTACCCGTTCGCCAGTCAGCACCTTTAATGTATCTGCTGATATCATTTTCCTTCACCCATTCACCTCTTTCTACTTTCATTTTTTGAAATTGCTTTGCAGCTTTATTTATGGCTTCGATGGAAAACTGTTCATTGACCGGAAGTTCAGTTGTTCCTATTAGTTTAGCCAGGATGAATTTCATTTCTTTTAATTCTGACAGTATCTGCTTTTGCATAGCAACAATTTTTGATGGCAAACTTAATATCTTCTGGTATTTGATTCCCGCAGAGCGGGATTGAAACACCCAATTTCCTTTTTTAGCCGCCGTTTTTATGGCTTGTTTTGCCGAAGGCTTCATTGGAAACAAGGCGTAAATACGGTAGCCGTCTGCTGGAATTTCCAAATCTATACAAGCCTTTATAGTTTCCTGTATTTCTACTCTTTATGAAGGTTTCGAGCAGCCAATACTTTATGAGTATTGTCCTTTTACTTATATTAGCCTCACGTTCTGCTAGTGAATAACAACCCGTCATACCACGAGAACCCTGATCTGTTACTGCGATTTTCGCAAGGACAGGAAGCTGCTTTTGCCACTCTCTACGACCAGTTCTATGACCGTGTATATGGCTTTGCGAAACGTTGGATCAAAGAACAAAGTGATGTGGAAGATATTACCGCTGACAGCTTTCTTAAATTATGGAATAAGCGGGACAGTTTCCAATCCATGGATAATATCGGGGCCTTCCTATATATCACGGTACGGAACGGATGTTTCAATTTCTTAAAACATGCACAAATAAAGATTGACAAACAGAATGACATCCGGCGGCAGCTAGAAGAATCCAATGAAATGGATTTTGCGAATATGGAAGTCAGGGCAGAATTTCTGAAGTTGGTCTATGCCGAAGTAGAAAAGATGCCTTCGAAGATGAAATCTATTTTCTTACTCTCTTACCGGGATGGTTTAAAACCCGCCGAAATTGCCGAAAAGCTGGAACTGCATGTACAGACTGTCAAAAATCAAAAGGCCAATTCCATTAAATTACTTCGCCTCGCTTTAGGGCATAATCCACTCATACTTGCTTTCCTGTTATATCTTGAAATGTTTCCGACGGGACCGGCGGGATGGCAGGCTTGACCACCTGTATTACCGCAATTTAAATTTTCTATAAACTTTTTATTATTTTTTATAGTACGTTTTCTTCTCTCAGTTGTAGTCTTATTAATCACCCAACATGAACGAAAAACAAATTTCCCAACTGCTGTTCAAACAACTGGAGGGAATTATTACAGGAGAAGAAAAGCTACAGCTTGAAAACTGGGTAGCTGCTAACCCGGCTAACCGGGAACTCTTTAACGAATTAAACAATGAAGATTCACTGAGTGCTGCTATTTCGGAGTACCATCCGGGTAGTTGGATCGAAGCAAAGGAAAGAATCTGGTCGAAAATAAAAGACCAGGCTACTATGTCTAAACAGGCACCTGTTATTCCCTTGCAACGCCGTTCTTTTTTTAAAGTATCGGTTGCGGCCTCAATCATTTTAGCACTGGGTATTGGTTCTTATTTCATTTTCTTCAATAAAGGCAAACAAAACGAGATTGTAAAAACCACTACCGATCCTGTACCCAATGATGTAATTGCGCCAACGGCAACGAAAGCCATGATTACTTTGGCGAATGGAAAAAAAATTTTATTGGATAGTTTAACGAGTGGAACATTGGCAACACAGGGTAATGTAAATGTGGTAAAGACTACTGATGGACAAATTGTATATAACGGTTCTGCAACTGCCATTTTGTATAATACATTATTTAATCCAAGAGGAAGTAAGGTGCAACCACTTACCTTAAGTGACGGCACGAAGGTTTGGCTGAACAGCGAAAGTTCTATACGTTTCCCAACTGCATTTGCCGGTAATGAAAGAAATGTGGAGATAACAGGCGAAGCCTATTTTGAAGTAACAAAAGATGTAACAAAAAAATTTATTGTATCTGGCAACGGGGTAACAACGGAAGTATTGGGTACACATTTTAATGTAAATACTTATACGGATGAAAGCAGTATTAAAGTGACGTTGCTTGAAGGCTCGGTGAAAGTTACAAAAGGTGCTTCATCAGGTTTATTGAAGCCCGGACAACAGGCACAGGTTAGCAGTGGAATAAAAGTTATAACCAGTGTTAATGTGGATGCTGTGATGGCCTGGAAGAATGGTTATTTCAATTTCGTTAATGCGGATATAAAAGAAATTCTGCGACAAGCTGCAAGGTGGTATAACCTTGAAGTGGTGTATGACGGAAATGTTACCGATGACAGGTATAAAGGAAAGATAGACAGAGATTCAAAACTGAGTGAGTTGTTGAAGATTCTTGAATTGAATAAGGTAAAGTTTAAGATTGAAGGAAACAGGTTGGTGGTTATGAAGTAGTGGATGGTGTCCTTCGTGAAACTCATGATGACAAGGGTATCAAAGCAGCAAGAGACTGCTTCTAGCTTCCTTCGTCGCTGTCGCAGGAGTTCTTATGGTTGGCTTAAGAAAAAGCCAGAAGTGGTTGGACACTCCTGGCAGATGCTTGAGTTAACCTAATTATAACAATCGTTCTGACGGACTGCTTATTGTAAAACCCAAACTAAAAACAAAGTTATGCTATTAAAGGCTCTTTGTAAAAGCTCCTTATGGGGAAAGCTTTTAACCAAAACAACCCCCGCCTTCGTTAAAACTGCGGCGGGTAAAAAAACGCTGTTGATCATGAAATTTACAGCTATCATCTTTCTTGCAGCTTGTCTTGCTGCCAATGCCAATGGTTACTCCCAGCAGATAACTTTATCTGCGAGGAATACCCCATTGGAAAAAGTGTTTTCTGAAATTGAAAAACAAAGTGGCTACCAGTTTTTTTACAAGGTAGCACTGGTATCTGAATTTAGAAATGTGAGTGTAGTGCTAAAGAATGCCAGCCTACAGCAAACACTTACCCAGGTACTGCAAGATCAATCTCTTGCTTATTCTATTGTTGGGAAGACAATAGCAATTACAAGAAAAAATTCTGCCACTTCGCCAACGATTATTGTGCAGGAGTTTTTACCACAGTCAATTGATGTAAAAGGTAGGGTAGTAAATGAAAATGGAGAACCAGTAGAAGGTGCTACTGTAACTGTAAAAGGGTCAAAGAATGCTACAAGTACGGATGCTAATGGCTATTTTATACTAAAGGGTGTTGATGAAAACGGAATACTTATAATTACCGGCGTGAATGTTGAAACTATCGAGGTAAAAGTAGCAGGCAAAATTGATTTGGCTATTAGGACAAAAACAAAAGTAGCTACCGGGGAAGATGTTATAGTTAAGGTTAATACTGGTTACGAGGAAATTCCTAAGGAGAGGGTTACTGGGTCATTCGAAAAAATAAGTAATGATATGTTTAACCAGCAAACGGGAACAACTGTTATTTCCCGGCTTGAATCAATTGCTAATGGGTTGTATATTGACAGACGTTCCAGTGCAAATTTCAGTAATATTGTGATTAGAGGACTCAGTACAATTCGGGGACCCAGGTCGCCGTTAATAGTTCTTGATAATTTTCCCTATGAAGGTGACCTAAGTAATATAAATCCAAACGATATTGAAAGCATAACTATTTTAAAAGATGCCGCTGCCGCTTCCATCTGGGGAACAAAAGCAGGCAATGGTGTCATTGTCATCACTTCCAAAAAAGCAAATTATGGCCAACCTCTGCGCATAACTCTTAATAATAATATCAATATTGCTGCAAAACCAGATCTGTTCGCTTTTCAAAACATTACTGCTTCTGATTTTATTAATGTGGAACAGTTTCTTTTCAACAAAGGTTTCTACAATAGCCAGTTGTCTTCCAGTTCCCGGCCAGCAATTTCTCCTGTTGTTGAATTTTTGGCCAAAAAAAATGCAGGCATAATTAACGCTGCATTCGCAGATGCCGGTATAAATGCTCTTCGTTCTCTTGATGTGCGAAACGATTTTAATGAATATATCTATCAGCAGGCTGTCAATAGACAGCATTCCGTTGGATTGCAAGCAGGAACAAATAATGTTACATGGAGTTTTGGAGCAGGACTTGATCAAAATATTTCGAATCTACAGGCCAAATATGATCGTATAACTTTGCGTAACAATAATACAGTAAAACTAACAACTAAATTAACGCTAACTCTCGGTATTGCTTACACTCAAAGTAAAAGTATCGCCGGCCGGCCAGCATACGGCCAAGTTTCCACTTCCAATGGGAACATTCCCGTTTATACACAATTGGTTGATAGTAGCGGGGGTGCTTTGCCGGTAATAAGAACATACAGGCAGGCATATCTGGATACCGCAGGTGCAGGCAAACTGCTCAGTTGGAATTATTACCCCTTAACCGACTATAAGAATGAGAAGAATACAAATTCCCTAAACGAGTTGGTCGCTAATTTAGGCATCTCTTATAAAGTCACAAGATTCTTAAGTGCTGAAATAAAATATCAATACCAGTCACAAATAAACAATGCTCGCATCCATTACAATGCAGGCAGCTATTTTACAAGAAATCTTATCAATAGTTTTAGTCTACTCAATAGAAGTACAGGCGTCGTTACATATAGAGTACCCAAAGGTGATATTGTAGATATCAATGATAATAAGTTACAAGCTCACAACATTCGTGGACAGCTTAACTATTCACAGCAGATCAATAACCACAACTTTACCATGATTGCAGGTGGTGAGATCAGGCAAGTAAAAAATACAGGTAATAGTTTTCGTGCTTATGGGTATAACAACGATATACTCACAACAGGCAATGTAGATTTTACCACATCCTACCCCAATTTTATCACTAATAGTAACTCTTTCATTCCTTCCAATATCGGGTTTAATGAAAAAACTAACCGGTTTGTCTCTTTTTACTGTAATGCAGCCTATACATATAATGGTAAGTACACTCTTTCATTAAGTGGTCGAAGAGATGCCTCCAATCTTTTCGGCGCTAATACCAATAACAAATGGACTCCACTTTGGTCTACTGGTCTAGGATGGGATATTTCAAAAGAAATTTTTTACCACTCTGATATTCTTCCTGCACTAAAGCTGAGGGCTACTTATGGTGTTAGTGGCAATGCAGATCCTTTGCGATCTGCGGTGACAACAATTTCTTATGGCAGTAACTCACCTTACACTTTCAATCCAATCGCAAGAATAGTACAATATAACAATCCTGGACTTCGCTGGGAAAAAGTATATATGTTTAACCTAGGTCTGGATTTTATATCAAAGAATGACCGGATACAGGGATCAGTTGAGTACTACCGTAAAAAAGCAAAAGATCTTTTTGGTAATACTCCGGTAGATTACACATCTGTACCTGTACCCACGATTGAAACCAATGTTGCTTCTATAAAAGGCACTGGTGTCGACATTTCAATTAATAGTATTAATCTAAAAGGCTTGTTGCAATGGACTTCGGATATGGATATTAGTTTTAATAAAGATGAGGCAGTTGAAAACTATCTTATCACAAAGGACGGGCGGCAATATGTTGGTCCAGGCACAAATATTTCTGCTCAACCCGGTTACCCAGTTTATGCCCTATATTCTTATCCTTTCGCAGGTCTCAATTCTCAAACTGGCGATCCAATGGGTTACATAAACGGGCAGATCAGTAAAGATTATACTTCCCTTACAGGAATTGCTACCCAGATTTCTGATCTGAAATATCATGGACGAGCTTTACCAACGGCTTTTGGTTCTGTGGGTAATACTATCTCTTATAAAAAAATTTCAGTCGCCGTAAGGGTTCTCTATAAATTTGGTTATTATTTTCGACGATCTTCTGTCAATTATGGAAACCTTTTCTCCAGCCGTCAGGGCCATGCCGACTATTCACTTCGCTGGCAAAAACCCGGCGATGAGACTGTAACCAATATACCTTCTATGATTTATCCAAATATTACCTCAAGGGATAATTTTTATACTAATTCCGAGGTACTTGTAGAAAAAGGGGATCACATACGTTTGCAGTATATAACTATTGCATACGATCTCAAATCTTCTTTACACCGGAAACTCCCCTTTAGATCTCTTCAGTTGTATATTAATGCAAATAATCTGGGACTTATCTGGAAAGCAAACAAAAATGGCATTGATCCAGAATACAATGGATTTATTCCACCAGCTGTAAATATTACAGCTGGCTGTAAAATCGAATTTTAAGAATCGTTTAAAGAGAAAAAATGATTACTATAAAAAATAAATCAATGGGATTTGTAAAATACAGCTGCTTATTGTTAGCAATAACCACCTGTATCAGTTGCAAAAAATATCTGGATGAAAAGCCCGATAAAAAATTAGTAGCACCAACTACACTAAATGACTTCCAGGCAATACTTGACTATTATCCGAATATTATTATAGATCCGGGCGCCGGGGAAGCAAGTGCTGACAATTATTATATGCCTACGGCAAACTGGCTGGCTTTAGACATAAATGGAGACCGGCGTATGTACACCTGGCAGGCCGATAATATTTTCGAACAATGGACAAATGACTGGTCAGTTGCCTATCAAACAGTTTATTATGCTAATACTGTACTTGATGGTCTTCAGAAAGTTGTTATTACGGCTGAGAACTCATTTCAATGGAATCATATTAAAGCGCAGGCACTAATGTTAAGAGGCATGTCCTTTTTTCAGATTGCAGATATATGGTGTTTGGCTTATGACTCCGCAACTTCAAATACAAATCTGGGCATACCTTTGCGCCTTACAACCGATTTTACACAAACTTCATTCAGGTCAAGTCTTCAGCAAACATATGATCGTATTATTGCTGATCTTAAAGAGGCAATACCATCATTGCCCATGATAGCCGTGCATCCAACAAGAGCTTCCCGTGCCGGAACATATGGCATTCTTGCCCGCGTCTATATGGCAATGCGACTTTACAATAATGCAGATGTATATGCCGATTCCTGCATGCAGATTAATAGTAGTTTAATTGATTACAATACTTTGAATATTAACGCAGCTTTTCCATTTACACAGTTTAATGCAGAATCGATTTTGTACCGTCTCACTGGCCCTTCCCAACTCGTTGATGGCAGATATCGTATTGATTCAACATTGTATAATTCATATGATCCCAATGACTGTCGTAAAACACTCTTCTTTAAGTCTTATCCAGATGGAACTGTAGGCTTCAAAGGAAGTTATAGCAATTTCGATGGCTATTTCTCGGGCATTGCTACAGACGAGCTTTATCTTGTTCGTGCCGAATGCCTTGCAAGGATTGGTAATAAAACAGGAGCACTTAATTATTTGAACATCTTATTACAAAAAAGATACAAAACGGGAACATTCACTCCCATATCAGCGAATGATGCAAATGATGCACTTGCAAAGATAATTATTGAAAGAAGAAAAGAATTGGTGCTGCGTTGCGTAAGATGGATGGACATAAAAAGATTCAATAAGGAAGGTGCAAATATTACATTAAAACGCTTTGTGAATAACAATTTATACACACTGCCGCCAAATGATTTACGTTTTGCATTGCCTATACCTGAAGCCGTTATAGAACTTTCGGGAATGCAACAAAATCCTAGATAATTATTTAATTAAAACTGATTGAATTTAGATATGAAAGCAAGATTATTACTGCTATGTTTGATTGCCGCCTCAAAATCCTACACACAAAATTTGATTCTTGAGCCATTATCAATTGGCGATAAAGTGCCTAATGATATCTGGGCTACTATTCCCAAAAAAAGTGAAACAAAACTGGTGATTCTTGATTTTTGGGCTACTACATGTGGTACTTGTATAGCCGCTTTCCCCAAAATGGAGAAATTGCAAAGACAATTTGAAAACAGTCTTCAAATTGTTCTCGTAAATAAATATGAAACTGAAGAAGCTATTAAAATAAAACTTGAAAAAATTAACAGGAATAGAGTTAAAAGTAAATTCATTTTAATGCCCAATTTGCCAGCTATTAACGGAGATACGATATGGAGTAAATTATTTCCACATGCTTCCCTTCCCCATCATGTATGGATTGATAATGAGGGTTCCGTTTTAGCAATAAGCGAAGGATACAATGCTACACCAGAAGCTGTGACATCTTTCTTGAATGGTAAGAAATTAGATTTCTCAATAAAGGATGATAATAGTGGACAGGAAATTATTAATAATGGGATACTTCAGCCAACTATAGGATTAGCTCCTGTTGTATATTACTCTGGTTTTATGAAATATTTCAGTATCAGGTATGCTTTGCATGAGTATATTGACTCAGTAAAGGATATTTATCGGATGTCATTGTATAACCGGGATGTCTTTGATCTTTTTACTTATGCCTTTAGAGTGCCATATAAAAGGGAAAGAGTAATTTTTGAGATATCGGAAAGCGAAAAATATAAATGGCCTAAAGACGATAATTTAATAGATGAATGGAAGAATAAATACTGCTTTACATATGAAATTCAAGTACAATTAAAAGAAAAAGGACGTTGGAAGGAAACCATGAGGCAAGATGTGAACCGTTTTTTTGGGAATCTTTTTTCTATTGAGGCAAGAGTCGAGAAAAGAGAGTATAAAAGCCTTGTATTAGTAATGATTGAAGGAGGGAAGATTAAAATTTCTGGCGGCAAAAAGGCTTTTAATCATAAGGATAGTTTGCTTTCCTGGATTAACTACCCATTCAGGAACGTTGTAAGTAGTTTGTATGAATTAGAAGATATGTCAGCAGGTCGCCCTTTTTTGGATGAAACAGGTTTTACTGGAAATGTGGATATGCAATTAGTAGGAAATTTAAGTAGTTTAAAAAATGTCAAGACTCAATTAAACCGATATGGATTGGACATAATTGAGGCAAACAGGGAAGTAGAAGTATTGGTGATAAAGGACAGGAGAGCTGGAAATTCGAAGTCACTGTCCTCTGCACTCTTGAAGAGAGGGTACCTCCACAATCTTAATTAGATATTTAAGGAAGACAATTAATAGTTAACTAAAAATAGAGAAAATGAATAAGGTTTTTTTCATACTTATAATTTCAGTACTATCCATAACTGCTTGCAAAAAGGATAAAAGTGATAAGCTGCAAATCACCACTTTTTCTGTAGTTAATGCCGCTGTAGATATGCCCGCCATTAAAGTGAATGTGGGAGGAGTGGCAATGAACTATGCGTCAGCACCTCAGATAGCCTACGGTACTGCAGCGATGTACTATGCACCAAGGGCTTCTACTCTTGTAAAAATATTGTCTACAGCAGATACAGTAAATCCGTTGGTGAATTCTTCAATCGATTTTAAATCCGGGGTTTATAGTGTGTACCTGGTGGGGCAATTGCCAACCATAGAAACTATCATAAAAGAAGAAACAAATTTTCCTTTTATTCGACAAGATATAACACCTCCATCATCTGATAGTGTAGTGAATGTAAGGTTTGTTAACTTATCTCCTAACAGTGTACCTGTTAAAATTAAGGTTGCCAGTGCTGCCACAAATGAGATTGATAACCTTCCTTATAAAGGAATAAGTGATTTCAAAATATATACAGCAAAGCTTACTACAACTACTTATAGTTTTCAAATAAGAGATGCGGCCACCGATGCACTAATTACAACCTATACGTTCACTACCAACGCAACTAACCGGTTTAAGAGTGTGGCGCTGGTGATAAAAGGATTACAGGGAACGGCAACCGGAACGAATGCGTTTGGAGTGTTTGCGGTGAATTATTTTTAAATAAAGAATTATATATTCTCATGTAGATAGGGTTTAAAGTCCAATATCCATGGAGTGGATTTTAACTTGCTTTTCATACAATATAAAAAGTACGAGAGGTCAGGCTATATTAGGATATTCCCCTTTTGCGAGAGTTTGCAATAAAAGAGTTTTCTCATAAAGCAAACATGCAGTTAGTTTGGAGGGAAGTGTAAGCAGCTTCCCTTTTTTTTAAAACAAAAGAAGGGGACAAGAATTAATACAACGAGAAAAATAAGGAAATATCAGCCGAAAACTTTGATTACTGCAATAAGCGGTGGACGGTTTGTGAGTATTCCATTTGCTGAGATAACTCATGTGAGCAAATTTGGAAATGAAAGTGTGATATATACAGTAAGCAATAGTTACAGAACCTATCACAGCCTGAAGGGGATACTTACTTATTTGCCGGTGAATGATTTTTTCCTGATCCATCAACCCCATATTGTTTCCCTGAGACATATGGACGGTGTAAGAAAAGGAAGATTAGTAGTTGGTGAATATTATGTGCCAATGTCCAAAAATTACAAAGTGCAGTTGTTAGTCCGGTTAAAGGAAATATTAGATAGAGAATATGTTTTCATGGAAAAATACTTTAAGCCTATATGAACCCGGCCTTTGAAAGTTTGCATAATGAAATGTTGGAAGAAATAAAAGAAAGCAAGGATACTGATTTGCCAGAAGCAGAAAGGGCGGCGGTTGGATTCTGGATAGTAAATAAATATTGGGATAAATTAAAACAAATGGTTTCATCATCGGAGTTTACGGATGACCTGAATGAAATTGAGTTTTTTAAAATCGTGAAGCCACAGTTTACTGGGTATATCCAATATTTCACTATCATATCAGAAGCATTATTGTTCGTCCCGGAAAAAAGAGAGGACGAATTTTCTTACTGGCAGGAAGAAATGAAACGGTATGCATTCTTTTGTGATAAGCATAGCGACTTTGTGAACTATGTTGAAAGTGGTAAGGATGATGTGGACGCAAGCTACTTTACTAAGGCACCGAAAAACTGGCAACCAGTAAGTGCTATGATGACCTATGACTCGGATAAGAAGTTTTGTTCAACACATGACTGGTTAGTGAGGGGGCTGGTGGCGCATAAGATGTATAATGAGTATGCTAAAAGGAGGCGGGAAGTAATGCGGGTTTGGTTTTGATAACAAACAGAAAATAATGACTCATTTAACTGTTGAGATGGTAAATAAGCCATGTGCATTTGTCCTGGAAATAGAAAATCCGGTTGAAACGCTTAAAAAGCTGGCTATGTTTTTTCAGGACCGGCATATTATCATAGATAGCTTGCAAATGCATCGTTACCGTAATGGTGATGCCAAACTGATCATTCATTGCCAGATCGAAAAGGACAGGATATACCGAACCGTGCAGTTGCTGGAACAACTGCGTGGAATTATGAAGTTGGAACGTATGGAAGGAAAATAAGAACCTTTAAACCTTTTTTGAAGCTCTTTGACTTATTGGCAAACCGAATGATTGAAATGTTATATTTTTTTCAATTTTATAATGTTCGTATCCGAGGATTGTATTTAAGATTACTGCATTGCGGTATGGCCCTAAACTTAAGTCGGATGTATTAAAGCCATGCGTTGATTGTTCCGCATTTTGAATAAAGATGCTCTTGTTCTCATCTATGGAATAATCCAGGTTGGCTTTATATATACCCTGGTTATTTAACTGAATGTAAGGACGGAGTGGCTTGATGCAATCAGGGACGATTGGCAGATAACCGGTGGCGAGTATAAGGGCACTTGTATTATGAACAAATGTTTTTTCCAGTTCTGTATGAAGAAATGTTAACGAGCCATCATCGTTTATTTTTTTCAGCTCACAGTTGGGATGCAGCGGTTCATAGGGTAGATTTTTTTCCAGCAGCAAATCATAGATTTCACTGATGAGTGAATGATTGATGCCTTTATATAAACTATCCTGTCCAGCGAGTAGAGTTTGCTTTTTCCTTTCCGGCAATGAAAAGTAGTAATCAATGTAATCCGGTGTACTCATTTCTAGGGTTAGTTTGGAATAATCCATCGGGAAAAAACGGTTGGATCTGGTGAACCAATTTAGTTCCCCATTATAACAGTTCAGTAAATCATAGAAAATTTCTGCGGCACTTTGCCCGCTGCCTACGACAGTAATACTGTCAAGTTCAATTATATTCTCTTTTTTGTACATGTATTCAGCAGAATGAAAAATAGTTGATTTATTTTTTTGACCTAGTTCCGGAACAAAAGGAACGGTGCCAGTTCCAAACACGATTTTTTGTGTAAGGAAGCTGCCGTTACTGGTTTTAACCCGGTAAAATTGATTCTCCTTTTCTATACTGATACAGGTTGTTCCAAACTGCAAGTTAGTTAATTGGTTTGCGACCCAACGGCAGTAGTCATTATAGTCTGTTCGTTTAATGTAAAGGTTCTCCGTTATTGCAAAACGAAATTGTAGTTTCCTCTCGTGCAGGTAATTCATATAGATGAAATTATTGCAGGGGCTGGCCAGAGATACCAGGTCAGCATAATAAGGCACTTGCAAGCGGGCATTCGGCAGCATTAAACCGGGATGCCAGTTGAAAGAATCATTCTGATCAATGAAGAGGCAATTCAAATCAGGAATTGAATGACAAAGGGCCGCTAACCCTAAATTAAAAGGGCCGATGCCAATTCCTATAATATCATATACTTTTTCGGTAGGCATTGTTCAGAGCATGTGTTAATAATAGTGTTACTGTTGTAATCCCTGTCATCCATAGCAATGTGCTTGTCATATCTAATTGCATGTAGCCGTTAAAAGCCAGGCACCAACAGATGAGCACCCATTGAATGATATAAATAGCAGTGATATTCTTACTGCAAAATGTCAGCAAGCGATAAAAGAAATTCGCTGGTAACTTCTTTGAAAGCCAATGAAAGACAGACAACCATGTTAAAACAAATCCCAGATGAAATAAAGTATCTGCGGCTTCAGTCCGATAAAAGGGTAACCATTCATTTGTTTGTTCAGTTGTGGGAAATAAACAGGCAATGATGATGATTCCTGCCCCTGATAACCCAACTTTCTTCATCAATCTGCTTTGATTACACTCCTTCAGGAGATAACCTAATGTCAGACCCATGAGCGGATAGACCAACCAGGGAAAGACAGGAAAGAAAACATTTGGCGGGTGGCCGCCCAACAGGTGCAATATATAATCCAGGGAAACTATTCCTGTGTGCAGATCCCATACAAATGGTGACCCTATCATTATCGCAACGGCAATTACAAAGGACCAAAAATGATAATTTTTCAGGCGATAAATAAAATATAAAACGAGGTATGCAATGGCAGCGAAGTGAAGGATGTCCCCTATCAACAGGAAAAAACCAGCAGATGTAAAATCATTTTTTAATTGCAGTTCCTGCAAAAGATTGGCAGGCATTAAGCCCAGACCCAATGGAACAAGGAATTTAAAAAAGTTCAGCAGATATGCTGCTATCAATAAATAAAAAGCTCTTTGTAATACATACTTAGGATTGATTTTTTTTGAAAACGTAAAGGATACACCCATCAGGAGCATGAATAGCTGTGCGCCGGGTCCTTCGGCAATAAAACCGAGTATATCACCTAACAGGGATTGTTGTACTGCGGGTTGGCTGTATAACATCACGACATGAATGGAAGGCATGATCAGAACAGTAAACCCTCTTGCAAGGTCAAATGATTGGATTCGTTTCATGGAATTGTTGTTTAGTGATAGAATAGAGATTGGCGGTTTTGTAAGAGAGGATAATTGTTTTTACAAATTCAAAGCCTGCTCTTTTCGCGGCGATATTGGCTCCGCTGTTCCGGCAATCAGGTTCACCGTAGAGACAGTTAGCGGCTGAAAAAGAAAAATAAAATTTGACGAACGCTTTGAGCATGGATTCGGTTAACCCTTTTTGTGATTGTCGAGGTGGAAGCATGAGTATATGCAGGCCGCAGTTGCCAGATGAAACTTCGACATGATCTTTTAATTCATCCGCTGCCACATTGTAACAATCAATTTGACAAACGATGTTGTTGTTGAAGAGACCTATGAAAGAATGTGCCAGCGGGTTATCTAATACTGTCCTGTAAGTGCTGGTGAGTGATTCTTTGTTCTCATTCAATTGCCAATACCGCCGGGTATAGGGTTGATTAACCCAGTCGTGGAGTAAGTCTAGATCATTGGATAAGCTGAGAGACCGGAAAGCGATTGTACCATTTAGTTCTTTGTCTGTGATGAGAAAGAGTAATTCGTCTTCCTTCATTCCGGGAAGGGGTTTACAAAATAATGATGGTTGAGACATGATAGTTGGTTTTGGTTTGGCAATGTATTTCGTGTGCAAACTATCAGGGATGAATTCAAAAGCATTGTCCAGAACCTATTTATAATCTGCCTAAACCGATAATTATATGGATCTCGAAATGAAAGAAGAGGGCAAAGGAAAGATTGAGATATTTCAAAACCTGCCCAAACATTTGGAACAATTAGTATTACCCACTACCATACCACTTGTAATCGGGAATGAAACCTTTACCTGCTTGCTACAGGAATTTAAAGGCAAAGGATTTAGTGCCTGGTATAATACCTTCTGGACAAAAATCCCTACAGTAATAAAAGCGAGAGCCGAGTTTCCAACACTTGAACTCCGCATTGCTCTATTGAATTCTATTAAGGGGACATGGGATAGGATTGTACAACCTGAATTACTGAAACATTACTTTAATTTAAGTTTCACCCCTCATATTATTACCCGTGCCATATTTGATAATACGAGAGAGTACCAGACATTTGATATTCATTTTGATCTTTCTTTTCTTGAGTCGCTGGGGTTTGATTATGCCTCGCTGGATACTTTTATCACAAAAGTCTATCATAAGCAAGCGGCTGATCTTAACCCTGAACCGTTTCGCTGCCCTGATGCAATGATTGATGCAGTAAATGACATTCTTACTAATGAATGCAGTATAAAAGGGAAGGCCATTATGCTCGAATGTAAAGTGAGGGAGATCCTGCTGCTGGCATTAGAAGCAATTAGTAAAGATGAAGGTATGTTGCCTATTGCACTCAAACATGGTGATATTGAAAAGCTTGAGCGGGTGAAAGAATTAATAGATGAAGCGATTCCGGTTTATCCCGGTAATGATGTTCTTTGCAAGGAAACATTTTTGAATGAATTTAAACTGACAATCGGTTTTAAGTTTCTCTTTAAGATGACGCCTTATGACTATTACATGCAATGTAAAATGAAGCTCGGAAAACAATTATTAAAGAAGCCACAGCACAGTGTTGAGGGGGTAGCATTCCTGCTGGGCTATGATGGATCATCGGCATTTATCAAGGAATTCAAGAAGATGTTTGTCGATACACCGGGCAAGTATAAGAAAAGTAATGTGTATTAAATGCCAGGCACTTTGGTAATAAATGCCTGGTAAAGTTTAAAGATCCCTCTGTTCCGGTGGTTACGGATTACTGAAATAGATCTTCGGTGAATCAGTACAATCTCAGTTAAAGAGTATCCTTCTATATAATGAAGTTTGATTACCTGTGCGGTGACGGGATGAAGATTTGTCAGCGCTGCATGTAGTGTCGTGTCCGGAACATTGTCCTTCAGCCTAGCCCAGAATTCTTGCCTGGCCTTATTGCTATTTAAGCGAAATTCCTGCATTTTATTTCTTTGAAAGCCTTGCCCCTGCTGATTTTCAGACGTAATGAGCTATTACTCATTGACAAAGACCCGCAATTAGGTCAACTTAGCTATCACTCAGTGATCGCTAATGAAATCTGTTTCCAAAATAGATCGATACGTTATTAAGAAAGTCAGAGAAAGAAGGCAGGTGTTGGGAATTTCTCAAGCCAGCTTGTCTCATGACCTTGGTATGTCTTCGGGTTTCATCGGGCAGGCAGAAAGTGATAAATACAAGACCCATTATAACCTTCGGCATGTTAATGACATTGCCAAGATTTTGAAATGCTCTATCAGCGACCTGCTACCTCAACAGCCTTTTTAATTCCTTTTACCACTCTGCTTCTTTTGCAAAATTAGCCTTTTAGACTTTAGTTTAATGAGTAATAGCTAAGTGTCTGTTCGGTGTTTTCATAATAATAGGAATAAGACAATTTTGAATATCTCTTGGACAATGTACTCCCTTTACTGGTTATCATCTTTGTCCTGTTAATTTTTTATTACCGCTGAAATTATTCATTATGCTTAACTCAATCTCCTGGCAGCAATATATTGTTACTCTCCTGATTGCTACCATTCTTTATTACCTGTTTGTCTGGATCGTTTTCTTTAAAGCAAAGTTTTCTTTGTTGCCGGGCATCGCCAACTTCCGGCAGGTATCACTTCAAACCGGAGATGAACCGGACGAAGTAATGACCACTGCCCAGCATATCTTGGATGAAATACGGCCTCTCTTCGATGGCCGCAATAATAAAAACGAACTCATACTGGCTTTACAGTTAAAGCTCAAACGATATAACCAGTGGAACGAACCCGGTTTCCGGGAAACCATTAATGAGTTTATCTCTTCGCAAAGCGAAGCTAAATGCTCCATCCTTCTTAGTGAGGAAGATCAGCGTGTGCTATGGCAATAGACAGGATGGAGCGCCAACTTTAATCCCCTTATTATAAATGAAAACTATTGTGTGTATGAAGAAGTGTAGTGTATTAGCCTGTTTATTAATTCTTGTGATCGCCGCCCATGCACAGGATGGGAATGCCGGTATCAATGAAGCCAATACTAAAGTAAGAAGCTATTTCGCTGCCGGTACGAATCTTATGTATGCCGTAGGTGCAGTGCTTGGTTTAATCGGTGCCGTGAAAGTATATAGTAAATGGAACAGCGGTGACCCTGATACCGGAAAAGTTGCTGCTGCCTGGTTCGGGTCCTGCGTGTTCCTTGTCGTTGTGGCGACGGTGATAAGGTCATTCTTTGGAGTTTAACCTCAGCCAACCCTCTCCTAAAGGAGAGGGCTTAATAAAAAGATTTTTAAAGGCATGGTTCAACAACTCGCAATAGTAAAGATTGATGGCAAACATTTTTTCGTGGACGAACGGTTGAAAGAATACCGGCAAACAATGAGCCCGCATAGCAAGATAACATTTGATGAACTGGGCGAACGAACGGTGAAAGATGTTGAACAAAAGAAAAAACTGACACAAAAAATTAAAAGACGCTTACGATAATCTATTTAAAAATAAAATTACTACTCATGAAAACGAAATTTATTCTTATTGTGCTATTACAGTTTATTTATTCTTTTTGTTTTTCACAGTATATCGGTGTAAAAGCGAGATATACGGAAACAAGGCTTGTTGATGATTCCCCCAACCCACCGAAACGAGAGAATCATTTGATACTTTCCTTTTTTGAAGTAAGCCCTGTTGGTATTTATACTCCTGCCGTTCTATCCAATTATGATCTCTGGGTGTATAAAGTGGGATTACAGTATGGCAGCCTGATGGGGGGAGTGCTTGATTCAACCGGGAATAACTATGACGGTTATGCATGGCCAGCCCCCAAAGCAGTTGCCTATTATAATTCTCTTGGCCTTAATTATATTGACTGCGATCCGAATGCTGCGACCCACTATGTAGTCAATGGACATGAACTGGATTGTGGTTTTATTACGGTGTCGTACTGGGATATTGATTATGGTACAGGTAATCCATTCGAAGCATTTCCTGCACCCAATATTTGTTTGCCATTTTACTCATTTGGCGACCCTTATTACTTTAGTCCCGGCAATGTCAATTTTGACTGGAGTGCCTTGTTCCCCACTGCTCCTTATAATATGTATAATTTTTCCTGCGGAGGTTCACTACAATTAGTAGTAAGGGGTGTGCTTGGAGCTGACACCGGTGTCGTTGTAATTACTTTGCCTGTACGATTTGCCAATGTGCGGGGCGATATTGATGCTGTTGACAGGGTTACTATTTCCTGGTCTAATATGACCGAATCTGATATCCTGCATTATATCATTGAAAGTTCTGTTGATGGAATTACATTTCAATCTGCAGGCACTATTTTACCAACAATGAATAATGGCAACAGGGCTGATTACAATTTTTTTACTACTCAATTGCCTACAAAGGCCTATTACCGGATAAAAGCTGTTGAAAATAACGGGGCTCATTTTTATAGTAATATACTTTTTTTAAGCCGCAACATTACTTCCACCATAAACAATGAATCGTTTTCCATTTATCCCAACCCTTTAACCGGAAATGAATTTACATTTCGCTTATCGAATGCTCCTGCTGGAAGGTATATCTCTTGCATTGTAACTCCTTCCGGTCAGCAAATAAAACAAAAGGTGATCGAACATAATGGGGGCGACCTGACCCGGCAGGTGGATATGAGCGGGTTACCGGCTGGTATTTATCAATTGGTACTCCGTTCTTCTTCCAGGAAGTACACCCAAAAAGTTTTTTATGTCAACTAGTGTTTACACTATCAATAAAGGAATCAACAAGCCCATAGAATTTAAAGGGCTGAAGGCACAGTACATCTGGTATCTCGGCGGAGGGCTGCTGGTACTGCTTATACTCTTTGCTATTCTATATATCTGTGGTGTGAATACATTCATTTGCCTGTTGATTATTGTTAGTAGTGCTACCGTGTTGTTTATGCAAGTATATAGAATGAGCCGGCGGTATGGAGAACATGGAATGATGAAAAGTTTAGCTAAACGAAGTGTGCCTGGTGTTGTGAAAAGTTATTCAAGAAGCGTTTTCATTGATCTATGCAAAAAGAACTAAAAGACATATTGCCCATCTTCGGTGTAGAACATGATTGCATCTTATCCAAACAAGGAGATGTAACGATTGTGTATGAAGTGCAGTTGCCGGAACTGTTTACGTTGTCTGACCAGGAATATGAAGCCTTGCATCAATCTTTAATCAGGGCGATTAAAATTCTTCCTGCGAATACGGTCTTTCATAAACAAGACTGGTTTACAGAAAGTAAAGTTGCTGCTGATTTCTCAGCTATCGGAGTCAGCTTTTTATCGAGAGCCAGTGAGCGATTCTTTAATGAGCGGCCCTACCTCGATCACCAATGTTATATCATGCTAACTAAAAAGCCTGCTGGCAGGAAGTTGGGTAGTTCTTTATTTTCAAACCTGTTGCGCCGGTCAATTGTACCGGAACTCACCTTAAAGCCTCAATTGCTGCAAGATTTTTTAGATAGTGCCGGACAGTTTGAAAGAATATTAAATGATAGTGGCTTTCTTCAACTTCGGCGGTTGACTGATTCGGAGCTAAGTGGGAATAAGAAATATTGTGGTTTGGTAGAACGCTACCTGAACCTTCAACCCAATGAACAAAGTTTTATCCTGCATGATATTAGTTTCAATGATGGCATACAGGTAGGTCCGAATCATTGCCAATTATTTACACTGGCCGATGCTGCTGATTTACCTGCCTACTGTGGTTCAAGAATTAATTACGATAAATACTCTACCGACAAAACAAAGTTTAGTGTTGGGTTTGCTTCGCCACTAGGTCAGCTATTACCTTGCAATCATATTTATAACCAATACATTTTTGTTGAAGACCAGCAGAAGACTATTCAAAAATTAGAAAGTAAACGATTACGGTTGCATAGTTTGTCTGCTTACTCCAGAGAGAATACCATTTCGAGGGATGCCACCAACGAATTTTTAAATGAAGCCATTTCGCAACAGCGTTTACCTGTGAAAAGCCATTTCAACGTATTGGTGTGGACGGATAGTAGAGAAGGATTGAAGGACGTTAGAAACCTGGTATCATCAGCCCTGTCCCAGATGGATGCGGTACCGAAGCAAGAGCTATCGGGTGCACCGCAGATATTCTGGGCAGGCATACCGGGGAATGCTGCTGACTTCCCCATGAATGATACGTTCGACACTTTTGCAGAACAGGCCTGTTGTTTCTTAAACCTTGAAACTAATTATCGTTCCTCTGTTTCTCCGTGTGGTATCCGGTTGGGAGATCGCCTTTCCGGTAA